>CAUSDE010000065.1:0-32639 GCA_963530045.1 uncultured Achromobacter sp. | reverse complement strand
TGTAATACCTGCCGGGGGCCCGCGGTTAGCCCGGGGGGGGGGTGGCGCCCCCCCTGGGGTTTTTTTTTCGGGGGGGGCGCCCCCGAAAAAAAAAAACCGCCGGCCTCGTAAGAGGCCGGCGCGGTTTGGTGCTGTGCGGCGCTTAGAACTGGTGGCGGATGCCTACGCCTGCGGCGGTGCTCTTCAGCCCGTCGATGAACGCGTAATCCGTGCCGTACGAACCGTAGGCGTACAGATTGGTGCGCTTGGACAGGTCGTAGGTGTAGCCCACGCTGTAGACGTTCATGTTGGCGTCGCCGCCCGTCAACTTGTCGTTGGACGGGGCGACGTGTTGCCACGAGGCGAACACGCTGCTGGCGCCGCTGACGGGCAGGGTCGCGCCCAGCATGTAGGCGTTCGCCTTGAAGCCGTTCACGAAGCGGTTGGTGCCGAACTCGTCGCTGAAGGGCGTGCCGGCGGGCAGGTCCTGGCCGACGAACCAGCCGTCGGTGGTGCGGCCATAGGCGGCGGCCAGCTTCACGACTTCCAGGTCATACGACACGCCCAGCGCATACTGGCGCGGCGTGGCGTCCTGGTCGACGGTGGCGCTGCGATGGGAGCCGTTCAACTGGTCGTACGTCAGCGCGACGTTCAGCGGGCCTTGCACGTAACGCAGGCCGGCGGTGATGCCGCGCGTGTTGTCGGCGGTGCGAAAGCCCGTCTGGTCGGCGGTGGTGTCGTCCGCGTTGAACGAGTAGCCGATGCCGAATTCAAAACCGTTCACCGAAGGGGTGCGGTACATGACCATGTTGTCCCAGCGCATGGTGTTGGCCGCGCTGAAACCCAGGCCCAGGTTGGATTGGGTGTAGCTGGTGTAGAAGGGATCGATGTCGGCCAGGTAGTTCGAGCCGATCGTGGCTTGGCGGCCGAAATCCAGCTGGCCCCAGGCGTCGTTGGCCAGGCCGATGGTGGCTTGGCGGCCGAACAGGCGGCCGGATTGTCCGCGCTGGCCGTTGCCGGAGTCGAAACCGCTTTCCAGCTTGAAGACGGCGCGCAGGCCATCGCCCAGATCTTCGGATCCGCGCAGGCCCCAGCGGGAGCCGGCCTGGATGCCGTTGATCATGCCGAGCTTGCTACCGCTGTAGCCGTCGCCTTTGATCTTGTTGTAGCCGATGCCGGTGTCGATGACACCATAGAGGGTGACTGACGGTTCTGCCTGAGCGATGCCTGTAAAAGCGGTCAGCATCGCAGCGGCGAGCAGCGTCTTTTTCATCCGGGGATCTCCTGGGGATTTGGGTTGGAAAAAACAAAGGGAACAGCACGCTCGGCATAGCGCCTAGCGGTGTCCCCAGACCCCAGTGTAAAACATTTCCGTTATTTTCTGCTTATTGCATTGGATGTTCCGGCTATTTCTGCTAATTCCTGACCGCTGGCCACCGACTCCTTGCTCCGCTGCGCTGCGCCCCGTTTGACTGTCGCATGCCATAGTGGCATCTTGCCCCGAAGCCATCTTTACGGAGCCGCCCGTGGACTATCCGCTGCCCCTCGTCACTGTCGATGCCGTCTTGCTCACCTTGCGGGCGGGCGGCTTGGAAATTGCCCTGCATCAGCGCGACCGCGCGCCCTACCAGGGCGCCATGGCGCTGCCTGGCGGGGTGGTGCATGTCGACGAAGACGCCAGCACCGAAGCCAGCATCCGCCGCGTGCTGCGGGACAAGACCGGGTTCGAGCCGCGCTACCTGGAGCAGTTGCAGGTGTTCTCGGGACCGGGCCGCGACCCGCGCAAGTGGTCGCTGTCCGTTTCCTACGTGGCGCTGGTGCCGGCGGTTGAACTGGAGGCCGCGACGCAGGCCGGGTTCCGATTCGTGAGCGTGGACGCGTTGCCGCCCCTGGCGTTCGACCATGCGGACATCGTGGCGGCCGCCGTGGCCCGCTTGCGCGGCAAATCCAGCTATTCGACCCTGCCGTTCTTCCTGTTGCCGGAGCGCTTTACCCTGACGGCGCTGCAACACACCTATGAGGCCATCTTGCAGACGCGGCTGGAGAAATCGAATTTCCGCCGCAAGATGGAGGCGTGGGGCGTGCTGGAAGCCACCGAGGACTACGTGCTGGGTGCGCAGCGTCCCGCGCGCCTGTACCGCTTGAAGGACTTCGCCCTGTTCGACCGCAGCGTCGGATAAGCGCGGGACCGCGCTCAATTCAAGATAGTTGCAAATAAACAATAAGTAGGCTTATACTGGCTTCACTTAGTTTTAAAGTGCCACTAAGGGCTGATCATGTTCACCATCACTGCCGTAGTAGAAGGACAACGCCACAGCGAGACGCCGGCCGCGTTCGTGTTCCCCGGGGGCGAAAGCCAGGTCACGGTGCCTGAGGGATTGCAGGTCCAGGCCGATGCGGCCAGCGAGTTCCACATCCACGCCCTGTTGAAGTCGGCCGACGATGTCATGCAGTTGCTGATGCTGACGGACGCGCTGCGCCGCCTGAACCCGGCCGTGCCGGTGCACCTGGACATGCCGTACGTGCCGTATGCCCGGCAGGATCGTGTCTGCAATCCGGGCGAGGCGCTGGGGGCGGCCGTGTTCTGCAAGTTGATCAACGATCAGCAATACGCCACGGTGACCGTGGTCGAACCGCACAGCGATGTGACGCCGGCGTTGCTGCAGCGCGTGCGTGTGGTCGACGCCGCCGCCTTCCTGAAGAACGCGCTGGCCGCCCCGGTCTTTGCCGATGGCGTGACCCTGATGGCGCCTGACGCGGGGGCCCGCAAGCGCGTGCAGGCCCTGGCCAAGAAGCTGGGCGTGGGCGAGGTGCGCTTCGCCGAAAAGGTCCGCGACCCGCAGACCGGCCGCATCACCGAAACCCGGGTGCCCGACGACATCCCCGCACAACCCGTGCTGGTGGTCGACGACATCTGCGACGGCGGCCGCACCTTCCTGGAACTGGCGGCCGCCCTGCGCGACAAGACGCGCCAGCCGCTCTACCTGTACGTCACGCACGGGCTTTTCAGCAAGGGCCTGGGCGAACTGAACGCCCGCTACGCCGGCATCTTCACCGCATTCGACTGGACCGGCACCGAAGGCGCTGGCGCCCCGGTGCTCGTCAATTAAGAAGGAAACCGAGCCATGAACACCCGCGACTCCCTTACCGTCAAGAACGGCATCAATCCCTTCTTACAGGCCGACTTCTACAAGACCGGCCACCCGTTCCAGTATCCCCAGGGCACCAACAAGATCCTGGCCAACTTCACGCCGCGTTCGGCCCGGCTGGCGCCGGTGTTGCCCGAACTGTTCGACGGCAAGATTGTCTGGTTCGGCCTGCAGGGTTTCATCAAGGAAATTCTGATCGACCTGTTCGACCGCGAATTCTTCGGCAAGCCCGCCGGCGCTGCCGTGCGCCAGTACCAGCGCCGCGTGGACAACGCGCTGGGCAAGGGCGCCGTCACCGTGGACCACCTGCAGGCGTTGTATGAATTGGGCTACCTGCCGCTGGAAATCCGTTCGGTGCCCGAGGGCGCGCGCGTGGATATCCGCGTGCCGCCGGTGACCTTCGTCAACACCCACCCGGACTTCGCGTGGCTGGTGACCTATATCGAAACGCTGTTCAGTTGCGAATCCTGGAAGGCGTCGACGGTTGCGACCATCGCCTTCGAATACCGCAAGCTGTTGACCTACTTCGCCCGGCTGACGGGCAGCCCCATGGACTTCGTGAACTGGCAGGGACACGACTTCTCGATGCGCGGCATGGCGGGCCTCCACGACGCCCGCAAGTGCGGCGCCGGGCACCTGCTGTCGTTCACCGGCACCGACACGATCCCGGCCATCGATTACCTGGAAGACCTCTACGGCGCGGACTCCGACCGCGAATTGATCGGCGGTTCCGTCCCGGCCACTGAGCACTCGGTCATGTGCCTGGGCAGCAAGGAGGGCGAAATCGAAACGATCCGTCGCCTGGTCACGCAGGTCTATCCGGCAGGCATCGTGTCGGTGGTCTCGGACACCTGGGACTTCTGGCAGGTGGTGACGGACTTTGCCGCCGCGTTGAAGCCGGAGATCCTGGCGCGCCGGCCCGACGCCTTCGGCAACGCCAAGGTCGTGTTCCGCCCCGATTCAGGCGACCCCGTGAAGATCCTGACTGGCTACTTCTGCACCGATGTCGCCAGCGTGGCAGACACTGCGGCAATGGTTGCCGCACGCCGCGACGGCTTCGAGGCGGTGCGCGATGCCGCGACCGGCGCCTATTGGCTGCTGGACGAGGACGCGCGCGCAGGCCAAGCGCTGCGCGAAGCCGAAGTGAAGGGCGCGGTGCAATGCCTGTGGGATACCTTCGGCGGCGTGGAGAGCGCGCGCGGCTACAAGCTGCTGGACCCGCATGTGGGCCTCATCTACGGCGATTCGATCACACTGGCCCGCGGCCGCGACATCCTGGTCAGGCTGGAAAAGAAGGGCTTCGCCTCGGGCAATGTCGTCCAGGGCATCGGGTCGTACACCTACCAGTACCTGACGCGCGACACCTTCGGTTGGGCGTTGAAGGCGACGTATGCCGAAGTCAACGGCGAACCCGAGGAACTGGTGAAGGACCCGGTGACCGATTCGGGCGTCAAGCGCTCGGCCAAGGGCCTGCTGCGGGTCGATGAAACGGCGACGGGTTATGTGCTGCATGACCAGCAGACGCCCGAGCAAGCCGAGGGCGGCGCATTGGTGCCGGTGTTCCGCGACGGCAGCCTGCTGGTGGAGCAAAGCCTGGCGCAGATCCGGGAACGGCTGCAAGGTTCGTGGACGTGCCCGGCGCCGGGGAGTGTTGACTGGGCGGGTCGCTGAATGCTCGGCCGGGTGGGGTGATGCCCGGCCAGGGCCATTTCACGACGCGGCCGTAAAAAAAGCTCCCGAGGGAGCTTTTTTCTTGCAGGGCCTCAGGCCTTGCTGCGCGCGCGCCTTTCTTCGCGCACGAAGATCACCACACCCACGATGATCATCAGCGCCAGCGCATACCAGGTGATGGCGTAGACCAGATGGTTGTTCGGGAAGGTCAGCACCGTCAGGCCGCCGACAGGCGCCTTCGCGGGATCGCGGCCCGGGCTGGACGCCGCGTCGGCATCGATGAAATACGGCGCCACGTCGGTCAGGCCGCGCGCGGCGGCGATTGCCGGCAGGTCGCGTGAATACCAGAGGTTGGCGGCGGGATCGTTGTTGCGCAGGAAGCCGCTGCCGGGTTCGCCCATGCGCAGCAGGCCCGTGACGCTGCCCTCGGCCGGCGGCTGCGTGGCCGTGGCTTGACTCTTGCGCCATTCCGGCAGCACGAAGCCGCGGTTGACCAGCACGGTGCCGCCGTCCGGCAACTGCAGCGGGGTCATGACCCAGTAGCCGCTGCCCAGCTCGGTGGCGGCCTGTACCAGCGTCTGGCGGTCGTACTGAAAAGTACCCGAGGCTGCCACGTGGCGGTATTCGGCATTGTTGAAGCTCAGCGAGCGCCAATCGCGTTTGCCCGGCGCCGGCGTGGTGGCCGCATGGGCCCGCTGGTTGACCTGGGCGATCAGGTCGCGCTTCCAGGCCAGGCGATGCACCTGCCAGGTGCCCAGGGCGCACAGGCCCGCGAAGAGCGCGACAGCAACCACCCCCAGGATGACCAGGGTGGTTGTGCTGCGCGGATTACGGGAGGTGTCGCCGGAGTGAGTGTCTTTTACTGCTGCCATCAGGGCATATTCCGCATGTCGTGTGTGGACATGGGCATCATATTGGAGTTCAAGTGATACATGATCCAGATTGACCCGCTGAGCGTGATTACGACCAGCACCAGCGTGAATATTAACGCCAACATGTTCCACCCGCTCTCGGACTTGGCGTCCATGTGCAGGAAGTACACGATGTGGACCACGATCTGCACCACGGCAAAGGCCAGGATCACCAGCGCGGTCGTGCGCGAATTGGCGAAGACGCGGTCCATCACCAGCCAGAACGGGATGGCGGTCAGGATGGCCGCCAGGATAAAGCCCGTGACGTAGCTCTTGAGCGTGCCGTGGCCCGCGCCGTCATCGTCGTCGTGGTGGTCGTGGCCGCCGCCATGACCGTGGCCGCCATGCCCGTGATGGGCCAGGTTTTCCATGTGCGAGCTCATGGCAGCACTCCCATCAGATACACGAAGGTGAACACGCCTACCCAGATCAGGTCCAGGAAGTGCCAGAACATCGACAGGCACATCAGGCGGCGCCGGTTTTCCGGGATCAGGCCGTGCATCTGCACCTGGATCATCATCGTCACCAGCCAGACGATGCCGAAGGTGACGTGCAGGCCGTGCGTGCCGACCAGCGTGAAGAACGACGACAGGAAGGCGCTGCGCTGCGGACCTGCGCCCTGGTGGATCAGGTGCGCGAACTCATACAGTTCCAGCGACAGGAAGCCCAGCCCCAGGATGCCCGTGACCGCCAGCCACAACTGGGTGGCGCCGATGCGGTTGCGCCGCATCTCCAGCATGGCGAAGCCGTAGGTGATGGACGACAGCAGCAGCAAGGAGGTGTTCACCGCCACCAGGGGCAGGTCGAACAGGTCGGCACCCGATGGGCCCGCCGCGTAATTGCGGCCCAGCACGCCGTAGGTCGCGAACAGGCAGGCGAAGATGAGGCAGTCGCTCATCAGGTAGACCCAGAACCCCAGCAGGGTGCCGTTCTTGGGATGGTGTTCGCCCGCGACGTAGAACACGGGCTCCGGGGGCGGCGTGGTGCCGCCGGGCAGGGTGGGGGCCAAGGTATCAGACATGTTTCGCCAACAGTCGTGTGCGGGCGTCTTCTTCGCGTACGACCTCGTCGGCCGCCACGTAGTAGTCGCGCTTGTAGTTGAAGGTATGGACGATCGACACCAGGATCAGCGCCACGAACGACAGCACCGCCAGCGGCCACATGTGCCAGATCAGCGCAAACCCCATCACCACGCTAATGGCTGCCAGCACGATGCCGGCCCAGGTGTTCTTCGGCATGTGGATGGGGATGAAGCCCTGTTGCGGCCGTTGGTAGCCGTGCTGCTTCATCTGCCACCAGGCGTCCAGGTCATGCACGCGCGGCGTGAACGCGAAGTTGTAGTTGGGCGGGGGCGACGACGTGGACCATTCCAGCGTGCGGCCGTCCCAGGGGTCGCCGGTGTCGTCGCGCAGCTGGTCCCGGCGGCGATAGCTGACCACCAGCTGGATGATGAAGCTGGCGATGCCGCACGCGATCAGCAGCGCGCCGAAGGCCGCCACCTGGAACCAGATCTGCAGCGACATGTCTTCGAAGTGGTTCACGCGGCGCGTCACGCCCATCAGCCCCAGCACGTACAGCGGCATGAACGCCACGTAGAAGCCCACCAGCCAGAACCAGAACGAGCATTTGCCCCAGAACGGGTCGAGCTTGTAGCCGAACGCCTTGGGGAACCAGTACGTGATGCCGGCCATCAGCCCGAACAGCACGCCGCCGATGATGACGTTGTGGAAGTGCGCGATCAGGAACAGGCTGTTGTGCAGGGCGAAGTCGGCGGGGGGCACGGCCAGCAGCACGCCCGTCATGCCCCCGATCACGAAGGTGACCATGAAGCCCATGGTCCACAGCATCGGCACTTCGAAGCGGATGCGGCCGCGATACATCGTGAACAGCCAGTTGAAGATCTTGGCGCCGGTCGGGATCGAGATGATCATCGTCGTGATCCCGAAGAACGAGTTCACGCTGGCGCCGGACCCCATGGTGAAGAAGTGGTGCAGCCAGACCAGGTACGACAGCACCGTGATCACCACGGTCGCGTACACCATGGACGCATAGCCGAACAGGCGCTTGCTGCAGAAGGTGGACACCACTTCGGAGAAGATGCCGAAGGCGGGCAGGATCAGGATGTAGACCTCGGGGTGGCCCCAGATCCAGATCAGGTTCACGTACATCATGGCGTTGCCGCCGAAGTCCGCCGTGAAAAAGTTGGTGCCGACGTAGCGGTCCATGGACAGCAGGGCCAGAACGGCGGTCAGCACGGGGAAGGCGGCCACGATCAGCACGTTGGTGCACAGCGCGGTCCAGGTGAAGATGGGCATGCGCATCATGGTCATGCCGGGCGCGCGCATCTTCACGATGGTGACCAGCAGATTGACGCCGGATAGCAGGGTTCCCACCCCCGCTATCTGCAAGGCCCAGATGTAGTAGTCGACCCCCACGTCCGGACTTTGCATGATCCCCGATAAAGGCGGATACGCCAGCCAGCCAGTGCGCGCGAACTCGCCGACGAACAGCGACATCATCACCAGCACGACGCCGCCTGTCGTCATCCAGAAACTGAAGTTGTTCAGGAAGGGGAAGGCCACGTCGCGCGCGCCGATCTGCAGCGGCACGATGTAGTTCATCAACCCCGTGACCAGCGGCATGGCCACGAAGAAGATCATGATCACGCCATGCGCGGTGAAGATCTGGTCGTAGTGGTGCGGCGGCAGGTAGCCCGTGGAATCGCCGAAGGCCACCGCCTGCTGCAGGCGCATCATGATCGCGTCGGCGAAGCCCCGCAGCAGCATCACGATGCCCAGGATCACATACATGATCCCGATCTTCTTGTGGTCGATGCTGGTGAACCATTCGTGCCACAGGTAACCCCATTTCTTGTAGTAAGTGATGGAGCCCAGCACGACGATGCCGCCGACTGCCACCATGAAGAACGTGGCAAGCAGGATCGGTTCGTGAAGGGGGATGGCGTCCCAGGTCAGTCGACCGAAGATCAGCTTGATGAGGTCAGGTTGATCAGGCATCTCGATTCCAGCATAAAGACCACAATTTCATGAAGCCCCTGCATCGGCCGGCCCGTGTCGCGACGGACTTGCGGCAAGCCGCTACAACACGAGCCCTTCGGTGGACGTGCACATGGCGCCTACATACTTGCGCGGCGGCGTGCCGGTCAGGCCCAGGCGCTCGCGCGTTTCCGTGTCCAGCGTGGTGACGTTGAGCGCGCCCGGGATGCCCATGCCGCCTTGCGAGTCGATGGCCATCGCATCCTTCATGCACATGCGGTTGCCTTCGACGCAGCGGTTCACGATGGCGTCGAACAAGCCTGGCGCGTAGGCGGCGTAGTGCTGCACCGGGTTGCGTTCGCTGGGCTGCTCAAGCTTCAGGTAGGCGTCGCGGCTGAGCTTGCCGGTGGACGCGCGGGCATCGGCCACCCACTTGTCGAAGCCCTGCTGGTCCAGGCCGTGGAACTTGAAGCGCATGCCCGAGAAGCCCGAGCCGCTGTAGTTGGCGGACAAGCCTTCGTATTCGCCGGGGTGGTTGATCACCGCGTGCAGCGTCGTCTGCATGCCGGGCATGGCGTAGATCTGGCCTGCCAGCGCCGGCACGAAGAAGGAATTCATCACGGTCGACGACGTGATCTTGAACTGGATGGGGCGGTCGACCGGTGCGGCCATTTCATTGACGGTGGCGATGCCTTGCTCGGGATACAGGAACAGCCATTTCCAGTCTAGCGCCACCACTTCGACGACAAGCGGCTTGGTGCCCGCCGGCACCTCGCGCCCCTCGGACAGGCGGGCAAGCGGGCGGTAGGGATCGAGCTGGTGTGTGCTGACCCAGGTCAGCGCGCCCAGCGCGATGATGATGAGCAGGGGCGCTGCCCAGATCAGAAGCTCCAGCATCGTGGAGTGGTTCCATTCCGGGTCGTAGTGGGCTTGCTTGTTGCTGGCCCGATAGCGCCACGCGAACAGGAAGGTCAGGAAGATCACCGGCACGATGATCAGCAACATCAAGCCGGTGGAGATGATGATCAGATTACGCTGTTGAAGCGCGACATCGCCTGATGGCGACAGCAGCACCGCATTGCATCCGGCGAGCAATGGCAGGGCGGCAATCAGGATCAATCCGCGGAGCCTTGTGAAGGACGGCATAGCCATACCTCGAAACGTAACCGTGGGAGGTAAACGCAACACTACGCTGGAAGCCGCGAAAAATCTAGGGTAAAAAGAACAAAAGTGTGCAGGGCAGTGGCGTATTTCGGACCTCCTACAGTGAGCAAACCCATGTCGACCACCACGCAATATCCCGGTCATGCCCCCGCTGTTCCCGGCCCGGGGCCAACGGCCGGCGGGGCCAGCCACGCCAAGGTGGCCCCGGGTGAAATCGCCGTCGGCGTGGTGGTGGGACGCGCCTCCGAATACTTCGATTTCTTCGTGTTCGGCATTGCCTGCGTGCTGGTTTTTCCGAAGGTCTTCTTCCCCTTCGAACCCCAACTGGAAGGCACGCTATGGGCCTTCGTCATCTTCTCCTTCGCGTTCATCATGCGTCCCATCGGCACGGCGTTGTCGATGGCGATCCAGCGGCGTTGGGGCCGCGCCACAAAGCTGACGGTCGCGCTCTTCCTGCTGGGCACGGCGACGGTGGGCATGGCGTTCCTGCCCAGCTACAACACCATCGGCGCGCACGCGATCACGTTGCTGGCGGTGTTCCGCTGCCTGCAAGGGTTGGCGTTCGGCGGGTCATGGGACGGGTTGCCGTCGTTGTTGGCGCTGAACGCGCCGCCCAACCGTCGCGGCTGGTATTCGATGATGGGTCAGCTGGGTGCGCCCGTCGGCTTCATGGTGGCCAGCGCGCTGTTCCTCTATCTGCACGTCACGCTGACGCAGTCCGATTTCCTGGAATGGGGCTGGCGCTATCCGTTCTTCGTCGCCTTCGCCATCAACGTGGTGGCGCTCTTCGCCCGGTTGCGCCTGGTCGTCACCGAGGAATACACGCAGCTGCTGGAAGAGGGCGAACTCGAACCCATCAGCATTGCCGAGATGGTGCGTTCGCAAGGCTACAACCTCTTCATCGGCGCGTTCGCGGCGTTGGCCAGCTATGCGCTGTTCCACCTGGTCACGGTGTTTCCGCTGTCCTGGATCGCGGTCAGCGCCACGCAACAGATCTCGGACGTGCTGATCGTGCAGATCATCGGCGCAGTGATCGGCATCCTGGGCACGGTGGCATCCGGCTGGCTGGCCGACCGCATCGGCCGGCGCACCACGTTGGGCTTGCTGGCCGTGCTGATCGCCGTGTTCGCGCTGTTCACGCCGTGGCTGCTGGGCGGCGGGCCGATGGGGCAGGATGCATTCATCCTGGTGGGCTTCGCGCTGCTGGGCCTGTCGTATGGGCAGGCCTCGGGCACGGTTACTGCGAACTTCACGCGGCGCTTCCGCTATACCGGCGCGGCGCTGACGTCCGACATGGCGTGGCTGATCGGCGCGGCCTTCGCGCCACTGGTCGCGTTGGGACTGTCGGCGCGTTTCGGGCTGGTGGCCGTCAGCGTCTATCTGCTGTCGGGCGCCGCGTGCACCCTGCTGGCGCTGCGCATCAACAAGGTGCTGGAAACGCGTGATTGAGCGATAAGGGCTTTGGCGGCCTTGCCACCGAAGCCCTCATCGGTCGCTCAGGCGGCTTAGGCGCCGAAGCCCTCCAGCACGTTCGCCACATTGATCCCCACATCGGCCACGGCATAGCCGCCTTCCATCGTGAAGACCGCGGGCAGGCCCAGGCTGGCCAGGTGGCGGCCCACTTGCAGGTAGTCGGCGCTTTTCAGCTTGAACTTGGAGATGGGATCGCCTTCGTAGGTGTCCACGCCGAGCGCGATCACGACCGCGTCGGCCTTGAACGCCCGGATGGCGGCGAGGCCTTGTTCCAGCGCGTCGGTCCACGCGGCAAAGCCGGTGCCCGCGGCCAGCGGCAGGTTCAGGTTGGCGCCTGCGCCCGCGCCGGCGCCGTGTTCATCGGCATAGCCCAGGAAGAACGGGTATTCGGTGGTCGGGTCGCCATGCACCGAGACCGTCAGCACGTCGCCGCGCTCATAGAAAATGCTTTGCGTGCCATTGCCGTGGTGATAGTCCACGTCAAGGATGGCGACGCGTTCGGCGCCGGCGTCGCGCAAGGCTTGCGCGGCCAGCGCGGCGTTGTTCAAGAAGCAGTAGCCGCCAAAGAAGTCGGCGCCGGCGTGGTGGCCCGGCGGGCGCGTCAACGCCATGGCGGCGCGCGGGCCGCCCGATGCGGCGACGGCGCGCGCGGCATCAATGGCGCAGGCCGCGCCGGCGGTGGCGGCTTCCCAGGTGCCGGCCGTCAGCGGGCAGCCGCTGTCGAACGAGAACAGGCCGACGCGGGCCGCGAAATTGGTGGGCTCGATATCGTGGCGGAAGCCGCGCACGGGCCAGACCGACGGCAGGATGTCGATGTCGGCGTTGGCCGGATCCAGCGCGACCCAGTCCCGCCATGCGCTTGCCAGGAAGTCGACGTAGCGCGGGGTATGCACGCGCTTGATCAGCTCCAGGTCCGGCGCCGAGGGGGCGAGCAGATCGCCGATGCCGCGTTGGCGCAACGCGACCAGCACGTACTCCAGCCGAGCCGGCGTTTCGTGGCAGGGGACCAGCTTGCCGCGGAACATCTCCTGGCGGCCAGCATGCTTGTCATGGACGGGGTTGTGGAAGATCTTCACGGCGTCGGGGTCCTTGGGTTGTTCAACGCATTCTGTTTGACGGCAAGAGCGCCACTATAGCGGTCGGAGCGCATACCACGCCATGGCCGGAAGCTCGCGAAAAACGGAGTACAGGTCGCGCCATTCGAAGAAGCGCGGATAGCCGCCGCTGACATCGGCCACGCCTTGGCGACGCAGGGCCAGCAGGGTGCGCGGCACATGGAAGTACTGGGTGACGGCCAGCGCGCGGGTGTAGCCGTGTTCGCGCATATAGGCGCTGGCGTGCCGCGCGGTGGTCCAGGAGTCCACCCCCGCGCTGTCGGTCACGATGCGGTCGGCGGGCACGCCACGCGCCAGCAGGTAGTCGCGCATGGCCGCAGCTTCGTCTGCGCCGGCCGGATCCACGCCGCCGCTGACGAACAGGATGCGGCATTGCGACGCCGCATAGCAGTCGTAGGCGCGGTCCAGGCGGGCGGCCAGCCGGGGCGAAGGCCGTCCGTCGGCCTGCACGGTGTTGCCGAGCACGACGGCCACGTCGGCGGGGCGGGCCGCGGTCAGCAGTCCCGTGGCCGCCAGCGCGGCGGCGGCGAGCAGCAGCGCGAAGAGCAGGAAGGCCAGGCGACGGACTGGGCGGGTTTTAAAGGGGCGGGTAGGGGATCGCATGCGGGTAGCCTGTGAATGCGGCCGCGCCTACTGCGGCGAGGGCGGCCGCTTCGGCAGCGGGTAATCAAACCCGATTTCATTGGAGACGAGGGGTTGGGCGAGATTGCCCGGGTCGGTGACGACGGCGGCGGCGCGGTACTTGCCGGGTGCCAGCGCGGGCAGGAAGGGGACGCTGCCGTAGCCGTTGTCGTTCACCAGGTAGGCCGGCTTGCCGTCTTCGTCCTGGCTCCAGACCACGGCGTCGCGGGCAAAGCCCAGCGGGTTGGCCGGGTGCAGGGTATCGCCTTCGCGCTGGTACAGCGGGTGCACGATGTGGTCGCCTTGCGCGTTGGTCAGCAACAGCCAGACGCGCGGCGCCTTCAATTGGACCGGCGCCTCGCCGCGGTTGGCTACGCTGAGGAGGAAGGTGCCGCCGTCCTCGCCGTTCCAGTCGCCCAAGGTGTCGGCAAGCTCCAGCTCCAGGCCGCCTTGCGGCGGATGCGCCGGGAGTTGATGCTTGTCCACGCGCAGATCGCCATAGCGCACCCATTTCAGGACCTCGCCCGCCGTCTTGCTTGCATAGCGCACCTGCAGCCAGTCGCGCGGGCGGATCGCCACCACGTCCAGGGGTTCGCCTTCGGCAGCCGTCATCGTCGGCCTGGCGTTCACGTCAGGCGTGTCGTAGAGGTCCAGCTTGCTGACCGGCACGGTGCCGTCCTCCAGCGCGGATCCTTCGCCTTCGATTTCGATGTGCTCGATCGAGCCGTCTTCGCGGAACCGGTAGGTCAGTTCAGCCGCCGCGTCGTCCAGGCCGAACAACGCCTGCGTGGTCCACGAGGTGGCACGCACCGTGCCGTCGGGACGCAGCACATATTCCTCGCCGCCATGGCTGGCGGCGCCGTAGCGGCAGCCTACGCTGATCCGCGCCTGCTGGTCGTCGAACACCGGATTGACGAAGCCCCGGCAGGGGCTCGCTTCGTCGGGGTGCCGGATTTCCTGAAAGGTGCCGGTGGCGGGCCGGTACAGGAACAGCCGGGTGATGAGCTGCGTGCCGCCGCCGCTTTGTCCCAGCACCAGGTCGCGGTAGCCGTCGTGGTCGATGTCCACGGATGCCATCTGGTCGACTTCTTCGTCGTCGAAGTTGCCTAGCTGCTGCTCGGGGCCGTTGCCCACGCGCACGGTCGCGCGCTGGGCATCGCCGCCGCTGATCCTCACCACGCCCGACAGGCCGGCCTTGATGGGGTAGGGGTAGTCGCGCGCGGCGGCTTGCGCCTGTACGCCTTGCCCCTGCAATGCCAGGGCGGTCATCGCGCCCGCAAGCAGCATCCGTTTCACCCGCGTCTCCCCAGCTTCGAATCGAGTGGGGCAATATACCGCAGCCGATTGCGGGAAAACGAGCAGTGCGCCGTCGCGGGCGGCCCGTCATCCTGGGTAGAATCGAACGATGCGCAATGTCTGCGCAGGTGCTGTGCCGCAACCGTCCATGAACCTCTCGTTCCCGATCCGCCAAGAATGTCCGCCGGGCGCCTGTATGTGCGACCGCGAACGGCTGCTGGCCGATCCGGCCGCCGACATCCGTATCCTGCGCTTGACCAAGGAAGAGGAAAAGCGGCTGGTGGCGCGGCTGGAAAGCATCGCCAGCCTGGAGGACTTGCGCGCCATGCAGGGGCGCATCCAGGCGCAGTTGGGCATCGTGATCCGCATCACGCCCAGCGACAACGAAGTGCGCACCTCGCGCGGCATCTCGATCCAGCTGGACGACGCGCCCGGCCTGTGCCGCAAGACGCGCACCGCGATTCCCGCCGCGATCCGCCGCGGCTTCGACAACAAGCCCGAAATCGTCTATGCGCTGCTGAACGAGCGCGATCTGCTGAGCGGCACCTGATCAGGACTTCTTGCCGGGTTCGCGGCAGGGCGCCAGCGGCACCACGGCGGACGGCGTGCGGCCAGCCTCCGGACGGGTCGCCGGCTTCTTGCCGCTGCGCACGGGGTAGGACAGCAGGACGGCGCTGCCGGCTTCCAGCCGTGGCGATGTCGCCGAGCCATAGGCCACCGTCCAGCCGCGCACGGCCAGCGGCGCCAGCGTGTACTGCAGGGCGGAACCGGGCGATACGTGCGCGACCTTGCCTGCGAACAATTCGTGCTGCGGCGTTTCCGTGCCCGCTACGGCGGAATAGGTGACGATGCTGTCCAGCGCGGCCGATTCTTCATGGCGCGCGAGGATGGCGGTCTTGTATTTGCCGGGGGGGATGTCGGTCAGACTGACGGTCAGGGGTTCTTTGGCCTGGCCGCCGCCATCCAGCCGGACGCCGGTGACGTCGACGCGCGTGAGCGGCGCCGTACCGGTATTGCGCACGCGCACGCTGTATTGCCCCGAGGTGCCCGTCACCGTGCAGACTTCCACGCCGGAGGGGCTGGGGGAAGCTTGCGCAGAGGCCGTGGCGCCTGCGGAGAGCAGGACCGCCAGGGACAACGTCAGGGCTGAGGCAGATCGGGTGGGCACGGCACGCTCCTTGAGGGAGGCAGCGTGCCGGGTGGCGCGTTGCCAGCCTTATTACACCACTTGGCGTCCCGGAGCCTCGGCCGCCTGCTGGCGTTTGCCCGCCAGCCAGCTCAGGATCAGCGCCAGGACCAGCAGGCCGGCGATGATGAAGCCCCAGATGATCCAGCCCAGCACCGAGATCAGCGTGCCCAGGCTGCCGGCCACGGGCAGGATCTGGTTCAGGCCCTGTGCGGCCCAGACCAGGCCGCCTTGCAGCGTTTGCAGCCAGGCCGGGTCGACCCAGCCGGCGGCCCAGGCGGGCGCTACCCATTGCGACGTGTCCAGCGCCGTGCCCGGCACCTGGGCGGTGGCGATGGTTGCCAGGACCCAGTCGGTCAGTTGCAAGGTCAGCGCTACCAGCCCGGTCCAGAGTGCGGCAAGCACGGCAAAAGCGAGCCAGATGAATTTTTTCATTGCAGTGGTACTCCGATTTCAAAAGAGGGTCCACGATAAAGCGGATTCTATTTCTGAAAAACCAGAGTAGCTGTGACAAACATTAAGAAAAAACCGAAGTCTTGGCATGTGCCAGCACCGCCTGGACCAGCGGGTGGTGCTGCCCGCGGCGGTTGCGGATGGCGTGGATTTCCTCTTGCACATCGTCGCAGCGGGCCAGGGGGCGTAAACCGCGCAACAGTCCGATGTCGTCGCCGCCCAGCCGGCTGAGCGGAAATACGCCCAGGCCCCGGGCGGCAAACACCGACATCAGCGCGCTGTCTTCGAATTCGCCCACCACGTTGGGGAAAACGCCTTGTTCGTTGAACCAGCGGTCCAGGGTCTGGCGCAGCACGGAATGGCCGGTGGGCAGCAGTACGGGCAACCGCTCCAGGCAGCGCGGAAAATCCTGTGTTTCGGACTTGCGCACCAGCCGCGCCGGGCCGTACCAGTCCACGGGCGAAGACACCAGGCGGTCGCTGGTCAGCCGCAGGTTGGGGTTGGCGGGCGCGCCCTGGCCGGCCAGTACCAGGTCCAGGTGGTGCTGGGCCAGTTCGCCCAGCAGTTCCTCGACCTCGCCCTCATGGCAGGTCAGGCGCAAGTCCGGGGTATCCAGCACGGGGCCCAGCAGGGCGTGGGCGGCCAGCTTGGAGATGCCGTCCGACAAGCCCACCGACAGTCGGATGACGGGCTTGGTGGCCGCAGCGCGCACTTCCTGGGGCAGCACATGGCCGATCTGGAAGATCTCTTCGGCCCGGGCGAAAGCGGCCTTGCCGGCGTCGGTCAGCGCCACGCCGCGGCCGGCGGGCTTGAGCAGCTGGTGGCCCAGGTTCTTCTCCAGTTCGCGCACCTGGGCGCTGATGGTCTGGATGGCCATGTCCAGCCGTTCGGCGGCGCGGGAAAAGCCGCCTTCCTTGGCGACCATCCAGAAATAGTACAGATGGCGGTAGTTCAGCATGATCGTGCTCACTTCGGTTTTTTCGAACCTTAACTTACTTTCAGGCTGATTTCTCCATGCGGCCCGTATCCGGATGATGGGCACCTTCGAACACAGCGGGGCATTCATGGACACTTTGATCACCTTCTTCATGGCCGATTTTCTGGGGACACCGACCTGGAGTTGGCTGCTATTCATCGGCATCGTCGTCAGCTTGCTGGTCTTCGACCTGGGCGTGCTGCACAAGGAAGACCGCGAAATCGGCGTGCGCGAAAGCCTGTTGCTGTCGGCCGGCTATATCACCGCGGCGCTGCTGTTCGGCGCCTGGGTCTGGTGGCAGCTGGGCGCGGCCAGCGGCATGGCCTACTACACCGGCTTCATGATCGAAAAATCGCTGTCAATGGACAACGTCTTCGTCATCGCGCTGATCTTCAGCTTCTTCGCGATCCCGCGCCAATACCAGCACCGCGTGCTGTTCTGGGGCATCCTGGGCGTGATCGTGCTGCGCGCCATCATGATCGGCCTGGGCGCCGCGCTGGTCAGTAATTTCGGCTGGCTGCTGTACCTGTTCGGCGCGTTCCTGGTGTTCACGGGCATCAAGATGTGGATGATCGCGGACCAGACGCCCGACATCGCGACCAACCCGATCCTGAAGTTCCTGAAGCGCCACATGCGCGTCACGGAAGGCCTGCGCGGCAACGCGTTCGTGGTGACCGAGACGGATCCGGCTACGTCGAAGAAGGTGCGTTTCGCGACGCCGCTGCTGCTGGCCCTGGTGCTGATCGAATTCGTGGACCTCGTGTTCGCGGTGGACTCGGTGCCGGCGATCTTCGCCATCACGACCGACCCGTTCATCGTTTACACCAGCAACATCTTCGCCATCCTGGGCCTGCGTGCGCTGTACTTCGCGCTGGCGGCGATGATCCACCGCTTCCACTACTTGAAGTACGCGTTGGCTCTGGTCCTGGTGTTCATCGGTACGAAGATCTTCCTGGTTGGCTTCATCGGCAAGGTGCCGGCCGCGATTTCGCTGGGCGTGACGTTCAGCCTGATCTTGGGCGGCGTGCTGTTCTCGCTGTGGAAGACCCGGTCGGCGGAACTGAAGGCGCAGTAAGCGACAACGCATCATCGCAGTGGAAAACCCGCCGGCTGATCCCGGCGGGTTTTTTTCGTTTCGCGCATGCCATATGTTTTTAATATGATTAGATAGCTATCCAAATATTTGTAATATGGATACGCCAGGCGTAGAGTCCAACCGTACACAGTCGTCCGGCAAGGAGCCGTCATGAGCAACAACAGTTGGTCCGCCAAGCAGTATTCCGCTTTTGAAAACGAACGCACCCGGCCGGTGCGCGATCTGGTGGCCGCGTTGCCCAATCCGTCCGTCGGCCTGGCCGTGGACCTGGGCTGCGGCCCGGGCAATTCCACCGAGGTGCTGGCCAGCCGCTATCCCGACGCGAAAGTCACCGGCATGGACAGTTCGGAAGACATGGTCCAGGCCGCCCGCAAGCGCCTGCCCGCGCTGGACTTCGAATTGGCCGACATCGCCACCTGGAACCCGCCGCAACAGTACGACGTGATCCTGGCGAACGCGGCGCTGCAATGGGTGCCCGACCACGCGACGCTCTACCCCCGTCTGGTCGGCAAGCTGGCCCAGGGCGGCATCCTGGCCGTGCAGACGCCCGACAACATGGAAGAGCCTGCGCACCGCCTGGCGCGCCAGGTGGCCGGCGAAGCGCCGTGGGCGGCGAAGACGGGCGGCGTGAAGCACCCGCCGCGCCACAGCGCCGCCTGGTACTACGAACTGCTCAAGCCGCATTGCGGCGTGCTGGACGTGTGGCGCACCACTTACCACCACCCGCTGGCGGGCGCCGCCGCGGTGGTGGAGTGGTTCAAGGGCACGGCATTGCGGCCTTACCTGGACAAGCTGGATGCCGCAGAGCAGGCCAGCTTCCTGGCGCGCTATCAGGCGCTGATCGCCGAGGCCTACCCGGCGCTTGCCGACGGCACGGTGCTGCTGCCGTTTCCGCGGCTGTTCATCGTGGCGGGTCCGAAGCAGGCGTAAGCGCGCAGCGCGGGAGGGGCGTGGCGCGAACGCGGGGCGAGTGGCTTGTGTGATAATGCGAACCATTCATAATTAGCCTGTGCCTTGCGCACGCCCCGACTGACCCGTCCCGTGCTTGAACGCTACTACCAAGAGCTGATCGGCTTTTTCACGCGCGCCTTGCGCTGCCGCGACAACGCGTCGGACGTGGTCCAGGAAAGCTACGCCCGCGTGCTGGGCCTGGAGCTGCGAGCCGGGCTGCTGGCCGAGCCGCGCGCGCTGCTGTATCGCGTCGGCAAGAACCTGATCATCGATGAGGCGCGCCGCAAGCGCGCCGAGCAGGCCATGCTGGACACGCTGGCCGTGGTGTCACCGGCGATCGTGCCGGGCGCCGACCGCGTCGTCAGTGCGCGCCAGGAAGCCGAACGCCTGCTGGCGCGCCTGGCGGTCATGCCCAGGAAGCGGCGCGAGGTCTTCTTGATGGTGAGGGTCTACGGCCATACGCATGCGGAGACCGCGCAGCATCTGGACCTGAGCATCGCCGCGGTGGAAAAACACGTGGTGCGCGCGGTGCTCGATTGCGCCGCGTGGCAGGCAAGGGCGGACCGTGCCTCGTCCTGACGCCGCGCCGCCGGCTGCGCCGCAACCCTCGCCCGTGATGATCGAACGGGCGTTGACCTATCTGACCCGAATCGCGGGCGGCGACGCCGCCACGGCCGACAAGGCGCGCCGGCAACTGGCGGCCTGGCAAGCGCAGGATGCGCGTCACCAGGCGGCCTGGATGCGGGCCGAACGGCTATGGGCGGCTGACGGCGCGGTCCGCGAGGCCCTGCAGTCCTATCTGCCGAAACCGCAAGCCGCGGCGCCGAACCGGCGTGCGCTGTTGCGCGCGTTTGCAGGCGGCGGGCTGGCGCTGGGTTTGGGGTCGCTGCTGCGCTGGCAGGAGCCGCAAGCGCTCTACCGGCTGGGCATCCAGACCGCCCGGCGCGAAGTCCGGTCGCTGGGGTTGCCCGACGGCACGATGCTTGAGGCGGATGCGGGCACGCGCGCCAGCGTCGCCTATTACCGCGACGCGCGCGAGCTCACGTTGACGCAGGGCCAGGTGTATCTGGACGTGCGGTCGGAACCCGGTCGGCCTTTCGTGGCGCGCACGCCTTGGGGCATGGTCAAGGTGGTGGGCACCGCGTTCAGCGTCAGCGCGCGCGCGGGCGTGATGCAGGTGCAGGTCGAACGCGGATTGGTGCGCGTCTGGGGGCGGGACGCCTCCGGCGACGGCGTGCTGGTGCAGCCGGGACAGATGGTGCGCACGGCGCCGGCCGGGCTGGAAAGCGTGCGCAACGTGTCAGGCGGCACGCACGAGGCCTGGCGGCACGGATGGCTGGCGTTCGACGCCACGCCGCTCGCCGAGGCCGTGGCCCAATGGAATGCGTGGAGCGAACAGCCGATCGAAATGCCCGCCGATCCGGCATTGCAGGCGATGCGCGTGACGGGGAGCTTCCCTGCGCGTGAACCGGCGCGCTTCCTGGCGGCGCTGCCGGGCGTGCTGCCGGTCATGGTCGAAAGGTTGGCCGGGGGCGGCGCGCGCATCGTTCGCGCCGCCCGAAAATAATTGTCCGGTAAATCGCGGCTCGTTCGTTTTCATGGTCAGAACCTTCCCTAGGATTGACCATGATCGAACGCAAGACCCGCAAGACCCGCATGACCGGCACGACCCGCCTGGCGCCGCCGCGCGCGACCCGCCGCTTCCTGATCCGCAGCCTCTTCGCCGCCTCGATCGGCGCGGCGAGCGTGGCCGCCGCCGCCCAGGCCGCCGCTGTCGACGTCGACCTGCCTGCCGGCGCGCTGTCCCAGTCGCTGAACACGCTGGCGCGCCAGGGCGGCACGCCCATTCTGGTCGAGGCCAGCGTGGTGGCAGGCCGCAGCGCGGGCGCCGTGTCGGGCCGCATGACGGTGATGCAGGCGGTCCAGGCCTTGCTGGCCGGCAAGCGGCTCACCGCAAGGGAGGAGAGCGGCGCCATCGTGGTCCGGCCGGCCGGCGAAGACGCCGCCACGTTGGAAACCGTGACGGTGACGGGGGCGGGTGTTGCCGAGAACGCCTGGGGACCGGCCCCGGGGCTGGTGGCCTCGCGTAGCGCCACGGGCACGAAGACCGACACGTCCATTCTTGAGAACCCGCAGTCGGTCAGCGTCGTGACGCGCAAGGAAATGGACGCCCGCAACGTGCAGACGGTGACGGAGGCCATCCAGTACACGCCGGGCGTGTCGGTCGACCAGTTGGGCATGGATAACCAGATCGAATGGATTTCGCTGCGCGGCTTCAGTTCGCCTTCGTCCTATCTGGACGGGCTGCGCCTGGGTCCGATCTGGCAGAGCGAGCCTTTCGGCCTGGAACGCGTGGAAGTGCTGCGCGGCCCGGCGTCGGTGCTGTACGGCGAGAGCGGTCCGGGCGGGCTGACCGGCATGATCAGCAAGCGGCCGTCCGCCGAGCGCGCAGGCGAAGTGCAATTGCAGGCCGGCAACCAGGACCGGTTCCAGGGCGCGGTCGATCTGACCGGTCCCGTCGGCGAGACCGACGAATGGTTGTACCGCGTGGTCGCCCTGCAGCGCGACAGCAATACCGCCGTGGACTACGTGAAGAACGACCGCGTGTTCCTGGCGCCGTCCCTGACCTGGCAGCCCAGCGCGGCCACGCGCCTGACGTTGCTGACGCAGTACCAGCGGGACAAGATCGGCTTCCTGCCGCAATACCTGCCCGCCGACGGCACCCTGAACGACAACCCCCACGGCAGCGTGCCGCGCAACCGTTATGTGGGCGAGCCGGACCGCGAGCACTATCTGCGCGACCAGACCGCCGTGGGCTACAGCCTGGAGCACA
Source organism: uncultured Achromobacter sp. (assembly GCA_963530045.1). Lineage (GTDB taxonomy): Bacteria > Pseudomonadota > Gammaproteobacteria > Burkholderiales > Burkholderiaceae_B > Achromobacter. Next base: position 10,769 of record CAUSDE010000065.1, on the reverse strand, counting down.
CGTTCAACGACACCTTTTCGCTGCAGCAGAACGCGCGCTACACGCGGGTGCATCAGGAGTTCGACACGGTGACCGGCAACGGCCTGCTGGCCGACCGCCGCACGTTGCGCCGTCGCCTGTTCGATGCCGACCAGACGTCTTACGACATCAATGTCGATACGACGCTGACGTCGCGTTTCGCGACGGGCGCGCTGACCCACACGCTACTGACCGGCATCGAGTATTCGCGCCAGCGCTACGACAGCCTGAACTGGATCTGCGGCACCGCTGAATGCGCGCCGCCCATCGATCTGTTCAATCCCGTCTATGGGCAGACCATCCAGCGGCCGGACTTGCCCGTCACTGACGCCCTGCAGCATCAGGAGCGCCTGGGCGTCTATGCGCAGGACCAGATCCGCCTGGGCCGCTGGGCCTACACGCTGGGCGGGCGTTGGGACCGCGTCCGGCAAAGCATGATGGACCGTTTGTCGGACACCACCACACGCAGCGCCGACCACGCCTTTACGGCACGCGTGGGCGCGGCCTATCTGTTCGACAACGGCGTCACGCCTTACGCCAGCTACTCCGAATCGTTCCAGCCCACGTCGGGCCTGATCTATCCCAGCTCGCCCGCCAAGCCGACGACCGGCAGGCAGTACGAAGTGGGCGTGAAGATTGAACCCGCCGGGCACAACAGCTTTGTCGGCGTCGCCCTGTTCGACGTGGCCCAACGCAACATGGCCACGACGGATCCGGTGAACCCGGGTTTCATCGTGCAGTCCGCCGAGACGCGCGTGCGCGGCGTCGAGCTGGAAGGCAAGCTGGAACTGAGCCGCCAGTTGAGCGTGCTGGCCTCCTACACCTACACCGACGCCGAGTACAAGCGCAGCAACGACGGCTACGAAGGCAACCAGGTCAGCATCACCCCGCGTTCGCAGGCGTCCGCGTGGGTGGACTACGCCTTCACTGACGCGCTGGCGGGCTTGTCGGCGGGCGCCGGCGTGCGGTACGTGGGCAAGCGCTATGGCAACGCGTCCAACACGATTGAACTGGCGTCCTACACGCTGGTGGACGCCGCCTTGCGCTATGACCTGCGCACCTTCGGCGGCCCATGGCGCAACGCGTCCGTCGCGTTGAACGTGAATAACCTGTTCGACAAGGATTACGTCGGCGTGTGCCTGAGCAATACGCGATGCTATTTCGGGGCGCCGCGCACCGTCATGGCCACCGTCACCTATCGCTGGTGACGGCGCGCGGCGCGCAGGGCTATTGCCAGCCGCCGCCCAGCGACCGGTACAGGTCCACCAGCGCCAGCGACACCGCGGCCTGCGTGGACACGCGGGCTTGATCGCTGGCCAGCACGGCGTTCTGCGCGCTGAGCACATTGACGAAGTCCGACGCGCCGGCGGCATACTGGCGCTGCGCGTTGACCAGGGCGCGGCGCGCGCTGGCCGAGGCGCGTTCCAGGCTGGCGTGCGCCAGCTGTTGGGTCTGATAGGCGGTCATCGCGTTGTCGACTTCATGCCAGGCGGCAAGCACGGTCTTTTGGAAAAGCAGGGCGGCTTGCCGCGCCTGCGACTCGCGCAGCCGCAGCCGGCCGCGCAGGCGGCCGCCCTCGAAGAGCGGAATGCGCAGCGCCGGGCCCGCGCCGAAGATGCCGGCCTTGTCCGTGTCCAGGTCCCGCAACTGCAGGGCCTGCAACCCGAGGTTGCCAGACAGCGTGATGCGCGGATAGAAGTCGCCCTCGGCCACGCCGATGGCGGCCACCGCCGCATGCAGCGTGGCCTGCGCGCGGCGGATGTCGGGCCGGCGTTCAGCCAGTTCACTGGGCATGCCCACCGGCACCCGCACGGGGCCGCCGGGAATCGGCGCCGCAGCCGCCAGCCGTTCGTGCAGCGCGTGCGGTGGCTGCTCAAGCAACAGCGCCAGCGCATTCATCAATTGATCCACCCGCAGCACCAGCGGCGGGACGGCTGCTTCGATCGCCGCCGCCTGCGCGTCGGCTTGCGACACGTCCAGTTCGGTGGCGACGCCTTCACGCTGGCGCAAACGGGTCAACGCCAGGTTGTGATTGGCGTTGTCCAGCGTCTTGTTCAAGACGGCCAGTTGGTTCTGCGCGCCACGCAGCAGGATGTAGTTGCGCGCGGTCTCGGCGCGGATCGACAACACCACGCCTCGTTGCGCCTCCAGCGCCGCTTGCGACTGCGCGCCGGACTGCTCGACTTCGCGCCGGACCCGGCCCCACAGGTCCAGTTCCCAACTGGCGTCCATGCCCGCTTGCCAGAGATTGAAGGACGAGCGGCCGTCGCGGCCCGACGGATCGGCCAGGCCGGTCCCGCTGTTCTGGCCGCGCTGGTAGCTGGCGCCAGCGCCCGCGCGGGGCAAGGCGCCGGCTTCCGTGATGCCCAACGCGGCCCGGCTTTGCCGGAGGTGTTCGTAGGCGATGCGGATGTCCACGTTGGCCGCAGTGGCGTCGATGATCAATGCGGTGAGCGTCGGGTCGCCGAAACTGTCCCACCAGGAGGTGGTCAGGCTCTCCTGCACCGGGACGCTGGGCGCCGGCGGGGCAGCGGGCGCTCGCCATTGCGCCGGCAATTGTGCTTCTGGGGCGACGAAGTCGGGGCCGACCGCGCAACCGCCGATGCCGAGCAGCGCGGATAAGAGCAGTGCGCGAGAGATCAGGCGGTGTGTCATTGGACGTCCCCGCGCAGCGTGGCCACGGTGTCGACCACGGCTTCGACCGACATGCCGGCGCGTAGCCGTGGCGCGTTGTCGGGCAGGGCGTCCAGTACGATCTTGACCGGCAGGCGCTGCGCCACCTTGGTGAAATTGCCGGTGGCGTTGCTGGGCGCCACGGGGGAAAAGCTCAGCCCCGTCCCGGGCGCGATGCTCTGCACGCGACCGTGCAGCGGCGCGTCGGGATAGGCGTCGACGGTGATCGTCGCCGTCTGGCCGGGGCGCATATGGGTCAGTTGCCGTTCGCGGAAGTTCGCCACCACATAGGCGTTCTGCAACGGCACGACAGCAAGGATCGCCGTGCCCGGGCTGACATAGGCGCCTACGCGCAGCGCGCGGCGCCCGATCGTGCCGTCGATAGGCGAGGTGATCCGGGTATACGACAGATTCAGGTCGGCGCGGTCCTTCAAAGCCTGGGCGCGTTGCAATCCCGCACGGGCGGCGTCGCGCTGCGCGGCGAGCACCTCTTGCTGCTTGCGGGCGGCCTGCAATGTGGCCAGGTGCTCGGCCTGGCGCGCTTGCGCCATCTCCAGCCGGCTCTTGGCCTGTTCAAACACCTGTTGCGTGCCCGCGCCTTCGCTGGCCAGACGGCGATGCCGCTGGAGCTCGCTTTCAGCGAAACGGATATCAGCCAGGTCGGCGCGGGTAACGGCGCGGGCCTGGTCGATCACGGCTTGCTGGCGTTCCAGCGTGGCGGCCGCGTTGGACAGCTGGGCGGCGGCGACGGCCAGTTCGGCGCTGGCGGCGGTCAAGGCCGCCTGGTAGTCGCGGTCATCGATGCGGGCCAGCAATTGGCCTTGCTTGATGTCCTGGTTGTCGTCCACCAGCACGGCGTCGATGAAGCCGGAGACTTGCGGCGCGACGATGGTGTGGTCGGCGGTGATGGTGGCGTCGTCCGTGGATTCGGTGGCGGTCGAGGCGGACCACGACCAGCCGCCATAGGCAAGCAGGCCCAGCGCGGCCAGCGCGGCAGTACGGGGGAGGAGGGTGCGTAAGAAGGGTGTCGTCATCAGGGACTCGATGTCAGGTTGCGGCGCGAGGCGGATAGATCCGGGTCGCGACAAAGGGAATCAGGAGGATCAGCAGCACGGCCACGCCGGCCATGCACAGATACAGATCGGCGGAGGTCAGCACGGCGGCCTGTTCCTGCACGCGGCGGGACAGCGCCGCCGCGCTTTCGCCGCCGAGGCTCAAGGGGAAGTTGCCCAGCTGGTCGGCCAGCTGGCTGGCGTGCGTGTTGCGGCGCCAGGTCGTCAGCGCGTCCAGCAGGCCGGTGGCGGCGACGGCGGAAAATCCCTTGATGGTGTTGAACCAGGCGGATGCGTAGGGGCCGTCCTGGGGCGCGAGGCCGCCGGTCGCCAGCATCAGCAAGGGGATGACGGCCATGGGCTGCGCGAAGACCTGCACGGCCTCCAGCAGATAGAACTGTTCGCGCGACCAGACGGGGGTCAGTCGGGATCCCAGCACGCAGGACGCGGCCAGCAGCGCCAGGCCGGCCGCCAGCACCCAGCGGCAGTCGACCGCGCGCAGATTGCACAGCGCAGCGACCAGCGGCAGCGCGATCAGTTGCGGCAGGCCCATCGTCAACAGCACGGGCGCGGTTTCCAGGGGGCGATAGCCGCGCAACTGCGCGAGGAAACTCGCGGGTATCAGGATGACGCCCAGCAGCACGATCAGCACGCCGCCCAGGGTCACCAGGGCATGGCTCAGGTTGCGGTGGCGCAAGAGCTGGATCTTGAAGAACGGCAGCGGATGGGACCATTCGTTGACCATGAACAGCACCATCAGCACGGCGCCGGCGCCCAGCAGGCAGGCAATGAGCGGCGAGTTCAACCAGTCCAGGCGGTCGCCCTGCAGCAGGCCGATGACCAGCATCGCAAGGGCGGGCGCACCCAGCAGCAAGCCGCGCCAGTCGAACTGGCGGAAGCGTTCGAGCTTGAGCGGATCTTGCGGCAGGCCTTTCCAGACTGCGGCCATGGCTAGCAACGCGGGGGCCGTTACCAGCCAGAACGCCCAGCGCCAGCCCAGCACTTCGGTGCAGAAGGCCGCCAGGGGAATGCCCAGGCTGGGCGCGAACGTGGCGGTCAGCGCATAGCCGCCCAGGCCGTACAGCTTGATGTTGGCCGGAAGAAAGCGCAGCGCCACGGTCATCAACATCGGCGGCAATGCGCCGCCGGCCAGGCCTTGCAAGGTGCGCAATAGCAGCAGCACGGGCAGGTTGGGGGCAAAGGGGCAAAGGGCACCGAATAGCGCGAAGGCGGCAAGCGCCGCGACGGTGAACCGCCGCAGCGAAAACGTGACCGAGCACCACGGAGCGAAGGCCATGGCGCAGACCGAGGCGGCCGCATACACCGCGACGAACCAGGTGCCCTGGTCGACGCTGATGCCGAGCACGCCGCGGATGTCGGGAAGCGCCATCTTGGTGACGTTCTCGTTGAGGCCGGCCAGGATGACGGCCAGCAACACGCCGGACAGGCCGGTCAGGATGCGCGGGCCAAAGGCCGATGAGGGAGACTGCATGGAAATAGCGCCTTGGAAGACAGGAGCCATTCAGTCTAGGGAGATGCGTCCTTGCGAAACACCGGGCGCGGCGCAATGCAGGCTTGCGTCGCGTGCAAGGCTGGCGACCCCCGACGCGGCGCGGCTTGCGTGCGGCACAACGCTGGATTGCGCGGCAGGGGATTTATCTCGGGGGGTGTTCGGACGACCATGGCGGCACTTGATCACTGCAAAGGAATTCCATGAACATGTTCCAACTTTCCACGCTGACTCTGTGCCTGGCCCTGGCGGGCGGCGCCGCTCACGCCGAAGGCAAGACTCGCGAACAGGTGCGCGCCGAACTGATGGAGGCCAAGGCCGCGGGCCTGGTCACTTACGGCGAACAGCAATACCCGGTCGAGGTGCGGGCCACCCGCAGCAAGACGGCCAGCCAGGTCCGCGAAGAATTGGCGGCCGCCCGGGCAGCAGGCATGGTGACGTCTGGTGAACTCGACTACCCGCCCGACGTTCCCGCGTCCACCGGCAAGACCGGCGAGCAGGTGCAGGCGGAAATGCGCGAGGCCCGCGTCCGCGGCGAGATGAAGTCCGGTGAGTTGGACTATCCGCCCGTCGCGTCCGATTTGTCCGCGAAGTAACGCGCGGGCGTCTTGCCCAATGTCTTCTTGAACATCGTGATGAACGCGCTGACCGATTCGTAGCCCAGGTCTTCGGCGGTGCGTTGCACGGACACGCCGGCGGACAGGCGCTGCAAGGCCAGGATGATGTGCAGTTGCTGGCGCCAGCGCCCGAAACTCATGCCCACTTCCTGCTGCACCAGGCGCGCGAGCGTGCGTTCGCTCATGGCCACCCGCTTGCCCCATTCCGCGACCGTGCTCCGGTCGGCGGGATCGGCATTCAAGGCGCCGGCGATCTGGCGCAGGCGAGGGTGGTCCGAGAGCGGCAAGTGCAGGTGCTCGGTGGGCATGCGCGACAGCTGTTCCACCAGCACGTCCGCCAGCTTGCGGTTGGCGGTGGTGGTGGTGTCGGAAGGCGGCAGGTCGGCCAGGTGCACGATCAGTTCGCGCACCAAGGGCGAGATCGCCAGGGTGCAGCAGGCGGAAGGCAGGCCGGGCGTGCCGGCCGGGACGAACAGAAAGCAGACCTGTCCGTTTGCCGTGACGCGATTGCTGTGCGGCACGCCGCCCGGAATCCACACGCCGCATTGCGGCGGCACCATCCACAGCCCTTGGGGGACCGAGCAGGTCACCCCGCCGCGCAGCGACAGCACCAATTGGCCCATGGGGTGATGATGGGTGGGCGACTCGCTGTCCTGCTCGGCTGCATGGACCGGCATGGCGAAGGTCCACTGCGCGGCGGCGTTGGGATCGAAGGCGGGCGGCGGGGAATGGGCGTGATGCATGGGGCGACGCCGAGGGGGCAGGTTGGCAGAATTCAGGGATAGTTTGTCATTGTCTCGAAATTCGGTAAAGCGCCGCGTGCGTAAGCTATGACCTCTGAAATGCGGGTTTTTTCCGCATTGGCTTTGGATTTCACAGATTGCCGCCATGACTCACATTCCTTCCCACATCCGCCCCAACAGCCGCCCGGTGCTGCTGATCGCGGGCATGCTTTGCATCGCCATGGCGCTGCGCGCGCCGGTCACCGGCGTGGCGCCGCTGATCGGCATGATCCGCGAACAACTGGGCCTGTCGTCGACCGCCGCCGGCATGCTGATCACCTTGCCGCTGCTGGCGTTCGCCGTGGTGTCGCTGTTCGGGGCGGGGCTGGCCCGCCGCTTCGGGCTGGAGCGCGCGCTGTTCGGCGCGCTGCTGCTGATCGCCTTGGGCATCGTCGGGCGCACGCTGGGCGGGGCCTGGGGGCTTTATGCGGGCACGGCCATCATCGGCGCGGGCATCGCGATCGGCAACGTGCTGCTGCCCAGCCTGGTCAAACGCGACTTTCCGCAGCGCGTGGCCGGGTTGACGTCGGCTTACGTGCTGACCATGAGCATCGCTGCGGGCGTGGCATCCGCCATCGCGATCCCGTTGGCCAACCTGTCGATGGGCGGATGGCGCTTTTCAACGCTGTGCCTGGTGGCGGTGCCCGTCGCCAGCCTGCTGCTGTGGCTGCCGCAGCTGTCCAATCACACTGCGCCGGCCTCTACGACCACGCATGCGCCGCACGGCGGCCGCCTATGGCGTTCGCCGCTGGCCTGGCAGGTGACGCTTTACCTGGGCATCAATTCTTTCGTGTTCTACGTGGCGGTGAGCTGGCTGCCCGCCATCCTGCTGGATGCCGGGTACTCGGCAGAGCGGGCGGGCTCGCTGCACGGGCTGCTGCAACTGATGTCGGCCGGCCCCGCCTTGTTCCTGGCGCCGGTGGTGCGCCGCTTGAAGGACCAGCGCGGCGCGGCGTTCTGCTCGGCGGCGGCGTCGTTCGTGGCCCTGGCCGGCCTGATCGCCGCACCCGGCTGGGCCACGCTGTGGATCGTGCTGCTGGGCCTGGGCACGGGCGGCGGCATCATCCTGGGTCTGGCGTTCGTGGGTTTGCGCGCCAGCCACGCGCAGCAGGCTGCGGCGCTGTCGGGCATGGCGCAGTGCGTGGGCTATCTGTTTGCGGCGTCGGGCCCGGCCGTGGTGGGCGCGCTGCATGACCGCCTGGGCAGCTGGAGCGTGGCGCTGGGCGCATGCGCCGCCTTGTGCGTGGCAATGGCCGTCATCGGCCTGTATGCCGGACGCGCGATGCAGATCGGCGGGTTCCGCGAGCACGCCGCGCGGCCGGTGCCAGCCGCGCACTGACGCGCGCCCCGGCGATCACATGGGTTCGGCGTGGGCCTTCCACAGGCGCACCAGCGTTTCGGGCGCATCCGTTTCCGGCACGTCGAAGCTGACGGCCGTCTGGTCGTCGCGGTCCATCACCATTTCGATGTGGAAGTAGCGCCGGTCGCCGCCTCCCTGGGCGCATTCAGCCACCGCCAGCGGGGCGGCGCGTTGCAGGGCGTCGCACACGTCCTGGCGCACGCCGGGGGGGCAGGTCGACAGATTGATGCTGCGGGGTTGCGAAAACCCGGGCAGGTAGGCCAGCCCGCCTTCGCGGCTGAGCCGCACCAGCAGCACGAGGTCCAGCGGAGGCAGCTCGATCATGACAGGACTCCCACGGCCGCCCAGGCCTGGCCGATGGCTTTCTGCACGGCCGCGCCGTGGCGCTCGGCGGCCACCGTCAGCGTCAGGGCGGCGAAGGCCTTGAAGTCGGCATCGTGGCGCAGGCGCTTGTCGCACAGCGTGTCGTACCAGACTTGCCCCGCGCCTTTCCATGCGGGGCCGTCCAGCGTGGTGGCGGCCAGGAAAAAGGCGCGGTTGGGGATGCCGGAATTGATGTGCACGCCGCCGTTGTCGCGCGGCGTGTCGGCGTAATCGCGCATGTGCCCGGGTTGCGGATCCTTGCCCAGCAGCGGGTCATCGTAGGCGCTGCCGGGTTCGGCCATGGAGCGCAGTCCGCGGGCACTGACTTTTTCGGTGAACAGTCCGGCGCCCACCAGCCAGTCCGCCTGCCTGGCCGTCTGGCCCAGCGCGTACTGCTTGACCAGCGCGCCGAAGACATCGCACAGCGATTCGTTCAGCGCGCCGGACTGGCCCTGGTAGAGCAGGCCGGCTTCGGAATCGATGACGCCGTGCGTGAGTTCATGGCCGATGATGTCGACGGCGATCGTGAAGCGGTTGAAGACTTCGCCGTCGCCGTCGCCGAACACCATCTGCGCGCCGTTCCAGAAGGCGTTGTCATAGTCTTCGCCATAGTGCACGGTGCCCACCAGCGGCAGGCCGTGGCCGTCGATGGAGTGGCGCTTGTAGATGTCCCAGAACAGTTTGTACGTGGCGCCCAGATGCGCATAGGCTTCATCCACCGCAACGTCGCCGCTGGCCGGGCGGCCTTCGGCGCGCGCCAGCGTACCCGGCAGGGTGGTGGTGTTGTCGGCGTCATGCACGGCACGTTGCGGCGTGCCGCCGGGCGCGGCGTCGCGGGTGGGGGCCAGCGTGGCGCGTGGCGGCTGTTCCGCCATTTCGCGCAAGCTGCGCTGTTGCTGGTCGATGATCAGCGTCTTGACGGCCGGCATGCTGACGCGGGCGTCGGCATGCTGCGCCAGGCGGTCCAGCACGTAGGGCGGGATCACGCCGATCAGGGGGGCGGACTCGGAAGGACGTGGCATAGTCGGTCTCTGTCGTGGGAGCCGGGCCAGTGGCACGGTGCAGGCAAGACTACGGTAGCAGAAGGCTTCGGCCCGAGGACGTAACAGTGTGCGGCCTGATGCGAGCGCTGCCTACGCGCCGGCGCCTCGACAGGGATGCGCGGTCCCGGTAAGGTTCGCCGGTTCTTGTTCTTCGGTTTTGACATGTCATTGACTCCGTACCGCATTCAATCCATTGCGTTGACCGACACGCATCTGCTGCTGACGTTGGCCAGCGGCCACACGCTGCGCGAACCGATCAAACGCCACATCCGCCTGGAAAACGCGACGCCCGCAGAACGCGGGCAATGGCAATTGGTGGACGATGGCTTTGGCGTGGTCTGGCCCGCGCTGCTGGAGCCCTCGGCCGAGGGCATGCTGAATGTGCACGATCTGTTGTGGGATCAGCGCTACGAGCAGGCGATGGCGAAATTGGCCGCGGCCGAATGGAAGCTGGACCGCCTGTCGCTCGCTGACCAGGAACTGGTGGCGCTATGGCGGATGGAAGCCGACATCAACAATGGCGGCTTCATGCAGTTCCTGTGCAATTGGGGCGACCCGACCTGCCAGTTGGCCTTGCAGGCGCTTCGCAAGGTGGGCGCCACGCACATGCTGGCGGTGCTGTCGCGCATGCGCGGGCTGATCGACCGCTTCGAAGCCTCGCCCGAGGTGGTGCAGTTAAACGACATCTACGGCGCGATGACCGAGGCCGAGCAGGAAGAGATGGAGACGCTGGACCACGCGTTCTGGGAATATCCCGACCGCTTGTCCCGGCTGGGGTTGCAGGTTTACGGGGCGAATCCCCAGCCTTGAATCCGGCCTCAGGCGTTCGTCGTGTCCGCTGCCGCCATCGCCGCGCGCAAACCGGCGGCCGGGCTGCTTAACGGCGTCTGGTGTGTAGCGGCCAACGCGGCCGCGCCGGCCATCGAGGACTGCGCAAGGGCCACGGTATCCGCGCCCTGCGCGTAGGCGTCCTGCGCGGCGTTCGCGATGGCGCGCAGATAGGCGTCCGTCGCTCCTGCCTTGAAGTGGTCCCAGGCGCCCTCCACCAGGCGCACATCCACCGTCGCGCCCGAGTCTCGGGCCAGCGCGTCAAACAATGCGCGGGTGGGCGCCATCGTCGTCGCGACCGCGCATAGCGCCACGATCGACCGGCCGCCGCGGATGGCTGCCTGTGCCAGCGCGCGGTCCACGCGCAGCACGGGGACGGCAAGCGTCGCCGACAATTGGTCGGCGACGGGCCCCAGCGTGGAGCAGGTCAGCAGCACGGCGTCCGCGGATGCCGCCAACGCCTGTATCGCCATGCGCGTGGCGCCGGCGATGTCGTCCGTCATGCCGCCGGCCTGTTCCGCGG
>CAUSDE010000064.1:0-32939 GCA_963530045.1 uncultured Achromobacter sp. | reverse complement strand
CCCACCCCGGCCGGCGCCGCCCTGGCGCCCCCCTCGCCCATGCCCTTGGCGCCGAATTCGGTGTGCGGCGACGGCGTCTCGAAATGATGCAGCCGCATGTTGGGGACTTCCGTGGCCCCGGGCAGCATGTAGTCCGCCAGGGTCGACGCCAGCGGCTGGCCGTTCTCGTCGTAGGGTGTCTCTTCATAGAAGGCGGTGCCGATGCCCTGGGCTACCCCGCCGATGGTCTGCCCTTCGACGACCATGGGATTGATCATGGTCCCGCAATCCTCCACCACCACGTAATCCAGGATCTCCACGCCGCCCGTGCCCGGGTCGACCGCCACCACCGCCGCATGGGTGGCGTAGGTGAAGCAGCCCGTGTCGACCTTGGGCTTGTAGCCCACGGTGACCTCCAGGCCGCTGGGGTCCACGTCGGGCGGCAGCAGTTGCGGCCGCAGATACCAGGCGTCGGCCACATCCTTGACGGACACCGACTTGCCGCCCGCCTCCAGGCGGTCCTGGTTCCACGCCACGCTGGCGGGATCGGCCTGCAGCAGGTGCGCGCCGATATGGGTCAGCCTCGGCAGCAGGCGCTTACAGGCTTGCGACACCGCGCCGCCCGACATCACCAGCGACCGCGACGCGTAGGTGCCGGTGGAGAACGGCGTCTGTCCGGTGTCGCCGTGCAGCAGCTTGATGCTGCCCACGTCGACGCCCAGGATTTCATTGGCGATCTGCGCGAAGGTGGTCTCCATGCCCTGCCCGTGCGAATGCACGCCGACCCGCAGTTCCAAGCCGCCGTCCGGCGTGACCCGGGCCGTGGCCTGGTCGAACCCCGGAATGACGGGGGTGCCCCAGGCGGCGAACACGGACGTGCCGTGCGCGGCCTGCTCGGTGTAGGTCGCCAGGCCCACGCCGATCAGACGGCCGTCGGCTTCGCCCCGGCGCTGGCGCTCGCGCACCGCGGCCACGCCGATCATGTCCATGGCCTGTTGCAAGCTGGCCGGATAGTCGCCGCTGTCCAGGTGCTTGCCCGTCACGTTGACGAACGGCATCTGGTCGCCCTGCACCAGGTTTTCTTGGCGCACTTCCCACGGCTCGCGTCCGACCTCGCGCGCGATCGCGTCCATCGTCAGTTCCATCGCGAAGCACACGCCGGTGCGCGCCACGCCGCGGTACGGCACGAAGCCGGGCTTGTTGGTGGCCACCGCCCGCGTGACGCAGCGGTAGCCTTTGAACGCGTACGGCCCGGGCAGGTTGCCGATGGCCTGACCCGGTTCCAGGCCGATGGTGAACGGCCACACCGAATACGCGCCCCCGTCGATGGTGATCTTGGCGTCCAGCGCCAGGAGCTTGCCTCGTCGGTCGGCGTAGGCCACCATTTCATAATGGTGCTCGCGCGAATTGGCGCCCGCGGTCAGATGTTCACGGCGGTCCTCGATGAAGCGAAACGGCCGCTTGAAGGTCTTGGCCAACCAGGCCACGCACAATTCTTCCTGCTGCAGCACGCATTTGTAGCCAAAGGCGCCGCCCACATCCGGCGAGACCACCCGCACGCGGCCCTGCTCCAGATCCAGGCACTGGGCCAGCACGCTGCGGATCATGTGCGGCACCTGGGTGGCGCTGACCACCACCAGCTGGTCGGCCTGGTGGTCCCAGTAGGCCAGCACCGCCTTGCCCTCCATCGGCACCATGCACTGCCGCGCCAGGTCGATCTTGCGGCGCACCACCACCTCGGCCTGCGCCGCGTAATCCTCGAATTGCTTGTCGGCGTTGAGCGTAACGAAGACGTTGTCGCGCCACTGCTCGTGCAGCAGGTCGCTCGTGGCCGCCTGCGCACTGCCGACGTCCGCATACACGGGCAGATCGTCGTAGTCGACCTCGATCAGTTCGGCGTAGTCCTCGGCTTCGGCGCGGCTAGGCGCAAACACCATGGCTACCGGTTCCCCGACGAAACGCACCTTGCCCGAGGCCAGTGGCGGCTGGGCCGAGGCCTGATAGGTGGGCAGCGTCGAATCGGCCACGATGTCGCGCGCATCGGGCATCGCCTGACGTAGGAACACATTGCCCGCGATCTGGTCGGCCACGCGCACCGCCGTGATGCGCGCATGCGCCAGCGGGCTGCGCAGGAACGCGACTTCGCTCAAGCCGGGCATGGCCATGTCGGCCACGAAATTGCCCTTGCCGTGCAGGTGGCGCGCGTCCTCCTTGCGCGGGACCCGCGCGCCCACCCCTTGCGGCTTACCCGGCCTGCCGTGCGTACTGGCGTGTTCTGTCGTCATGACTACCCTCTGTCTCCTGGGTCTTATTTGGCCTGGGCCTTCGCCACCGCGGCGAAGGTGTAGTTGTCCAGCGGGCTCTCGGCCACCCGGAACCAGCCCACCTGCTCGGCCTGGAATTTCTTCCAGTCGGGGTAGATCGCGGCAAAGTCCGGATTCTTGGCTGACAGTTCCACCCACAATTCCTGCGACGCGTTGTAGGCCGCGTCCATCACTTCCTTGGGGAAGAAGCTGACCTTGGCGCCGCCCGCGATCAGCTTGCGCAGCGCAAGCGGGTTGCGCGCGTCGTAGTTGGCAAGCATGCGCATGGTCTGTTCGCCAGCCGCGGCCTCGAACGCCGCCTGGTAGGCCGGGGGCAAAGCCTCCCAGGCCTTGTCGTGCACCATGCTGGTAATGGATGCGCTGCCTTCGAACCAGCCGGGCGAATAGTAGAAAGGCGCCACCTTGTTGAAGCCCAGCTTCTCGTCGTCGTAGGGCCCGATCCATTCGGCTGCGTCGATGGTGCCCTTTTCCAGCGCCGGATAGATATCGCCAGGCGGAATCTGCTGCGGCACCGCGCCCAGCTTGGACAGCACCATGCCGCCGATGCCGCCGATGCGCATGTTCAGGCCTTTCAGATCGGCAAGCGATTTGATTTCCTTGCGGTACCAGCCGCCCATCTGCACGCCGACGTTGCCACAGACGTGGTTCACGATGTTGTATTTCTTATAGAGCGCCCGCAGCATCTTCAGGCCGCCGCCGGAATGGACCCAGGCGTTGTGCTGGCGCGCGCTCAAGCCGAACGACAAGCCGGTGTCGAACGTCAGCGCGGTGTTCTTGCCGATGTACGCGGTGCTCAGCACGTGGTTGCACTCGACCGTGCCGTTGCTGACCGCATCCATGTTCTGCGCGGCCGGCACCAGTTCGCCGCCGGGGAATGCGCGGATTTCGAACTTGCCGTCCGTCAATTGCGCCACGCGCTTGCACAGGTCTTCTGCCGAACCGTAAATGGTGTCCAGGCTCTTGGGCCAGCTGGTCGACATGCGCCAGCGCACCGCCGGCGCGGACTGCGCGATGGCGGGCATGCCAACGGTGGCAAGGCCGGCGCCGGCTGCGCCAGCGGCTTGTGCGAGGAAACGGCGTCGTTGCATGTAGTGCTCCCGATCTATTCGATTGAGTCCCCTTGGACCCGCCTCAACCCATGCCAACGCCGCTTCCGTACACCCGAAAAAACGTTAGCACACTGAATTGTTGATCAGCATACTGACAGTAATTTTGAGTGTCAACAAGGTTAATCCCCACTCCGAAAGCCGCGGAAACCCTGCGTTTCCGGCCTGTTTGACGCGCATTGCGGCATAGTCCTGGCGACGTTTACGGGTAGTCCTTCCATATAGAGGAAACCGGCGCGCCCACGCGCTCGCGTGGCGTGCATAATAGGCGCGCTTCGCAGGCCGCCGGCGACCGCCGCGTCGGGGAAATCCCTAGCTCCTGACTTGTTTTTTTGAGCAGTACACTGACCACATTACTCAGCATACTGATTAGAGACAATATGAACTGGATCCGCATTGCCTCCACCGACCAGCTGACCGACGACGATGAAGTCATCCCCGTCGCGGCCGGCGAAAAGCAGCTTGCGCTGTATCGCAGCGAAGGCGAATTCTTCGCAACGGACAATGTCTGTACGCACGCCTATGCGTTGCTGTCCGACGGCTATCTGGAAGACGGCTGCATCGAATGCCCGTTGCATCAAGCCAGGTTCGACATCCGCACTGGTCAGGCCATGTGCGCGCCCGCGACCAGCGGCATCCGCGTGTACCCGGTCAAGGTCGAAGGCCAGGACATCTACGCGGACGTGCAGGGTTGACCATGGGTGACGCCGACTCGATCCTCATCATCGGCGCCGGCCAATCCGGCGCGGTGGCCGCCGCCGCCCTGCGCGACCTGGGCCACGAAGGGCCGATCACGCTGATCGGCCGCGAAGCGCATGCCCCTTACGAGCGCCCGCCCCTGTCCAAGGCCGTGCTGCAATCGGCCGAGGCGCATGCGCAGACGGCGGTCCATCCCCGCGACTTCTATGACGCGCGGCGCATCACGCTGCTGACGGGCGCCGAAGTGGTCCGGCTGGATCCCGCCGGCCACCGGGTGCACCTGGTCGATGGGCGCGCCCTGGGCTATAGCCGCTGCCTGCTTGCCACCGGCGGCCGGGCGCGCGAACTGCCCGCCTTTCCCCGCGGCACCGCCGGCGTGCATTACATCAGGACGCTGGACGATGCGGCCGCGTTGCGCGCGGGCCTGACGCCGCAAGCGCGCGTGGTGGTCATCGGCGGCGGATTCCTGGGCCTGGAAGTGGCCTCCACCGCGCGCGCCCTGGGCGCGGCGGTGACCGTGCTGGAAAGCGCGCCTCGGCTGCTGGAACGCGTGTTGCCGCCGGCGTTGTCCGACTGGTTGGCCGAACGCGCCCGCCATGCCGGCGTGACGCTGCGCCTGAGCGCCCGCATTGCGGGCAGCAGCGCGCACCCCCACGCGGATGCGGCGGTGAAGCACCCGGCGCGTTTCACCCTTGAACTGGAGGACGCCACCACGCTCGACGCCGACGTGGTGGTGGTGGCCATCGGTCTCGCGCCCGAGGTGTCGCTGGCCGAACAGGCGGGCCTGGCGCTGGACGCCGCCAACGGCGGCATCGTGGTCGACGCCAACTGCCGCAGCAGCGATCCCGACGTCTACGCCGCGGGCGATTGCGCCAGCCAGCACCGGCGTCACCTGAACATGGCGCTCCGGCTGGAGTCATGGCAGAACGCCAACGAACAGGCGCGTGCCGCCGCCGCCGGCATGCTGGGCCAGCCCGCGCCCGGCGAGCCCTACCCGTGGTTCTGGACGGACCAGTTCGGCTGCAACGTCCAGATGCTGGGCCTGCCGCAACCCGGCCTGGCCTATGCCTGCCGCGGCGCGCTCCACAGCCAGGCCGATGCGCCCAAGTTCATCTGGCTGGGCCACCGCGACGGCATTCCCGTGCACGCCATCGCCATCAACGCCGGCGGCGACCTGCGCCAATTGCGCGTGCTGTTCGAACAAGGCCTGCGCATCGATCCACAGCGCTACGCCGACGAAACCGTGGCCCTCAAGCCGCTGGTGAAAGCCTGCCAGCAGCACGCCGCCGCGTCCTGAATTCCATTGTTGCCCCGCCTCGACAGGAGCTTTTCATGTACCAATCACAAACCGTCATCGGCCGCACGGTAGCCGCCAAGGACGCAGCGTTGGCCGACTGTGTCTGGCCGGAAGACGCGTTGCACTACATCCCCGACTGGGTCTATACCAGCAGCGCCGTCTACGACCAGGAAGTCGAAAAGATCTTCCACGGCAAGACCTGGAACTACGTGGCGCTGGAAGCCGAACTGCCCAATCCGGGCGACTACAAGCGCTCTTACGTGGGACCGACGCCCGTCGTGGTCTCCCGCGCCGAGGACGGTTCGGTCAACGTCTTCGAGAACCGCTGCGCCCACCGGGGCGCGGAGTTCTGCCGCAACAGCCAGGGCAATGCCAAAGAGTTCGTCTGCCCCTATCACCAATGGTCGTACGACTTGAAGGGCAATCTGCAGGGCATTCCCTTCAAGCGCGGCGTGAACCGCGAAGGCGGCATGCCCAAGGACTTCAAGAACGACGAGCACGGCCTGCGCAAGTTGCACGTGACCACGCGCAACGGCGTCATCTTCGCCTCGTACAGCGCTGAGGTCGAACCCATCGAGCAATACCTGACGCCCGAGATCCTGGCCGATTTCGACACGGTCTTTCCCGGCAAGAAGCTCAAGATCCACGGTTACTACCGCAACGAGCTGCCGTGCAACTGGAAGATGTATCACGAGAACCTCAAGGACCCGTACCACGCGACCCTGCTGCACTCGTTCCTGGTCGTGTTCGGGCTGCTGGTGGCCGGCAACAAGTCGGCGATGCTGGTCGATTCCGTCCATGGACGCCACGGCACCATGGCCTCGGCCAAGAGCGAGGACAAGTACGCCACCGTCAGCGAAGAAAACAAGAAGGAAATGCGCTCCTTCCATGACGGCCTGCACCTGCAGGACGACCGATTCCTGGAGTTCGTCAAGGAATTCGATTCGCCCTGGTCGGTCACCATGCAGACGGTGTGGCCCAACCTGATCGTGCAACGCGAGATGAATACGCTGGGCGTGCGCCAGATCGTGCCCAACGGGCCCGACAGCATGATCATGCAATGGACCATGTTCGGCTACGAGGACGACACGCCCGAGATGGAGCGCCATCGCCTGCGCCAGGGCAACCTGATGGGGCCGGCTGGATTCCTGGGCCTGGAAGACAACGAGGCCATGAAGTTCGTGCAGGAAGGCGTGCGGCGCGCCAGCACGGACGTCAACGTGCTGAAGCTGGAGTCCGGCAAGCAAGGCACGTCCAACACGTTGATCTCGGAGGCCGCGATCCGCTCGATGTACAGCTATTACCGCGGCGTGATGGGCTTCTAAGGCAGGAACCGAGACAGATGAGAACCCGATTCGAATTTTCCCCCCGCAAGATCGACCCGGCGCGCGCCATCGCGTTGCGCCAGGAAATCGAGGAATTCCACGCCGACTACTGCGCCACGCTGGACGCCGGCCAGGTCGAGGCCTGGCCCGCCTTCTTCACCGAGGACGGCCTGTACCGCGTGACCGCGCGCGAGAACGCCGAGCTGGGCCTGCCCGTCGGCCTGGTCTACTCCGAAGGCCGCGCCATGATGCACGACCGGGCGGTGGCCATTTCGCGCACCCAGATGTTCGCCCCGCGCTACATGCTGCACCTGGTCAGCAACACCCGCGTCATCAGTGAATCGCCTGACGGCGACATCGAGGCCCAGGCCGCCTTCATGCTGATGCAGACCCTGGTGGAAGGCCCCACGACGCTGCATCTCGCGGGCACCTACTACGACCGTTTTACGAAGCAGGACGGCGTGCTCAAGCTGAGAGAGCGGCAAGTGGTGTACGACACCACCATCCTGGCCAACGATCTGGTGTATCCCGTGTAGTCCATCGGGGCGCCAAAGAAAAAGGGGTTGCGCCGGGCGGCGCAACCCCTTTTCCATTGGACAACGACCGGCCCGTTCAGCCTCGGGTGGCGCCCACCGCATCCTCGCAGGTCAGCACGGTGGCGTACTTTTGGCGCATGTCGAACAGGTTGGCCTCGTGCGGGCCGATGGCGCGGTCGCCTACGCAGTCGGACACCACCAGCGGCCGAAAGCCGTACTGCATGGCATCCACCACGCTTGCCCGCACGCAGCCGCTGGTGACGGCGCCCGCCACCAGCAGCGTCTGCACCCCGCGCTGCGACAGCCACGCCGCCAGGCCGGTGCCGAAAAACGCCGAAGGCACCGTCTTGCGCACCACCAGTTCCCCGGCGGCAGGCGTCAGTTCAGGGACGATCGCGCTGTTGGGATGCGCTTCCTTCAGCGTCAGCATGCCCGGGACCTTCAACGTGAAAATGTTGTGGTCGGCATCGTCGTCCGCGAACACGATGCGGCTGTGCGCCACCGGCCAGCCTTGGCTGCGTGCGTGCGCCAGCAGATGCGTGGTCTGCGCGATGGCCGGCGCGATGTTGCCGCCGCCGAATACGGCCGGGTCGGCGAAGCCGTTGACCAGGTCCACGATCAGCAGGCCGTAGGGCGGCTTGGGGGCCATGGCGGCGCCAAAGCCCTGGCGCGCATAGGCGGAGATATCGTCATTCATGAAGCGGGTTCCTTGATCAATAGTGGCTGGGCGCCGTGGCCTATCCGTGGCGGGCGGTGCCGTCCAGCACCTTGCCGTGGCGAACGACGTCCTCGCCATCCAGCCGCACCGTGCACGCGCGCAACGGGATGTCGATATGGCAGGTCGTGGTGCGGGTGCCGCCCGCCTCGTTGTTCGGGCCCAGTGAGAACAGGAAATTGCCCTCGTACGCCCGCGCGTCCATGCCGATCGTGGCCTCGCGGTCGTACAGCCCCAGGGTCGTCCAGTGCGCGCGCGGTTGCAGGCCCCAGCCGATATGCGAGATCGCGTAGGCCTCGGGGTCCCGGAATGACGCCACGTATTCGCGCAGCAGCTCCGCATCGATCCCGCCTTCGATCCGCGTGGCAAAGCCGTCTTGCACTGTCAGTTCGATGGGCGAGCGCACGTACAGCTTCTGCGGCAGCAGGATGTCGCCCGCGTCGATCACGATCTTGCCGTTGGCGCCGCGTTCGTTCGGCCAGGTCAGCACGAAGCCGCTGGGCCAATGATCCCAGCGCCCCGGCTCGTCCACGAAGCCGTATTCACTGATGGCCGGGAATTCGCCCAGCGGACAGCGCAAATCGGTGCCTGCCGCCGACACCACGCTCATCTCTCGCGCGGCGCCGATGCGGGCGGCCGCCGCCTTCACTCGCGTACGATCCGCTTCGGTGGGAACCAGCCGGGCCAGCACCTCGGGCGGCTCCACCGCCAGCAGGATCTTGGTGCCGGTGGCCAGGATTTCGTGCTGTTCCGGCGAGAACAGCAGCGTCATAAGGTCCAGCACCAGGTCGCTTTCCTTCAGCGCCGCGATCGCGGGCTTGTTCCCGGTCAGCGGCGTGGTGCCCAGGTAGGCGAGCGAATCGCGGCTCAGCGCCTTCTCGCCATTGACGGGCGGCAAGTCCAGCCGGTTGACCACCGCCCCCATCGATTGCGCCGCGATCAGCGCCGTCGACAGCGTCTGCGGGTGGGTCGCCGCGCTGGTCAGCACCGTCACGGTCTGGCCGGCTTGCAGGTTGGACAAGGTCAGCACCTGCTGCCAGGCCTTCACCAGTTCATAGTCGCTTACAGGCATGGTTGCCTCCTTCTCTTGAAAGTCCGGCGACTCAGGCCCGCGCCAACGGCGCGCCCAGGAAATCGCCGAAGGCCGCGTAGAAGCCTTCCTCGTTGTCCCACGGGATCATGTGACCGGCTGCGGGCACCCGGTGGTGCTGCGTCCCAGGCGCCAACTGCGCGATTTCCGCCACGTCCGCATCCAGCACCACATCGCCCTTTTCCGCGGTCACCAGCAGGACCGGCACGTTCAGGCGCGGCAGGTCGGCATGGATATCGTCGGTCTGAAAGGCCTCGAAGCTCTGGACGATGGCGCGTTCGTCGCAGGTATGCAGCCATTCGGCGCGCAGCTGACGATGCGGATCGGTCCAGGTCGGGCAGAACGCGCGCATGGCGTCCGCGTCCATGCCGTGGCGGGCCTGCGCCATGGAATCCACATACCAGGGCAGCTTGGCCGGATACGGCCGGCGGCCGGGGCCGGACACCGGCGGGTCGACCAGGACCAGCCGGCGCAGGCCCGCAGGGCGCGTCCGGCCCGCGCGCACGCCGATGCGCCCGCCCATGGAATGCCCCACCAGGCTGTAGCGCTCCAATCCCAGCGCTTGCGCGAACGCCAGCACGTCGGCGGCTTGCGCGTCCAGGCTGTAGTCCAGCGCGGCGCCGGCTTCCGACAGGCCGCGGCCGCGCACGTCCAGGATGTAGGTGTCGAACGTCTTGCCGAAGCATTCGCCCACAAAGCCCCATGTGACCGCCGGGCTGGTGATGCCCGGCACGATCACGACCGCGTCCCGGCCCGCCGTGTGCCCGCCGCCGTAGCGCAGATAGTGCTGGCGGATGCCGTTGGCGTGGACGTTTGCCCCGTAGAGATAGGTGCTCATGGCCGTCTTCCTCAGTAGGCGCCCGACAGCAGCGCGCCGGCGCCGGGCACGACCGGCTCCAGGTTCAACGACTTCAGGATGGCGTAGGTCGTGGCCACGGCGGCGGTGATCACCGGTTTGCCCGTCTGGGCCTCGACCTTGGCGATGGCCGGCAAGGACGGCATCTGCACGCAGGCCGACAGCACGATGGCGTCCACATTGCGGGTGTCCATCTGCGCGACGATTTCGGGCAGGCGCGCCGGATCGTGGCGCCCCACTTCCAGATTGTCCGGAATCTCCAGCGCCCGATAGTCGACCACATCAAAGCCTTCGTTGCGGATGTAGTCCACCACCAGCTCGGTCAACGGCTTCATATAGGGCGCCACCACCACGATGCGGCGGGCGCCGATCACCTTCAGCGCGTCCACCAGCGCGCCCGCGCTGGTGATGACCGGCGCATCCGCGCCGTTGGCGGCCGTGTGTGCCTGCAGGCGCTTTTCCGACACCCGGTGATAACCATGGCCCATGGCCATGATCGCCACCAGGCAGGCGTAGCCCAGCACGTCTACCCGCGCGTCGCTCAGCTCCACCGCGCAACGGTCGGATTCCCCGTCCATCGCCGCAAGCTCCTCCTTGACCACCTTCTTCATGCGCATGCGGCTGGAATGGAACGTGAAGCGCTCCGGCCGGATCTGCTGGCGCGCCAGCAGCATCGCAGGAATTTCGGTTTCCATCGTGGTGTTCGAGCTCGGCACGATCTGGCCGATACGGAAGGGTTTCTGCATGGTTGCTCCTTTTTCCGGTGGGTTCAGAGTTTGAACAGGCGCCGCGCGTTGCCGTGGCAGATCAGGTCGCGGGTCGCGTCGTCCATCGGCGTCTGCTCGATGAACTCGGCGGCCAGCGCAGTCGATTCGTAGGGGTAGTCCACCGAGAACATCACCGCCTCACGGCCCATTTCGGCAATGGCGGCCACTAGCGTGGGAGGCGAACAGACGCCGGACGTGGTGATGACGATGTTGCTGCCCAGGTATTCCGACGGCGCGCGCGCCAGCTTGATGCCGTGCGAATACACCGCGAAACGGCTGTCGAACCGCCAGCGCTGGAACGGCAGGCCCTCGCCCATATGGCCCAGGATCAGCTTGACGCCGGGGTAGCGATCGAACACGCCGCCGAACAGCAGCCGCAACGCGTGCGTGGCCGTCTCGACGCCCCAGCCCCAGGACGCGCCGACCAGCTCCGGATGGCCCGAGTAAGCCTGCGGCACCACATAGGGGTCGGTGGGATGCAGATAGATCGGCACATCCAGTTCCTGCACGCGCTCCCAGAAGGGGTCGTAGGCGCGATCGTCGTAGTAGACGCCGTTGGTGTGGCCGTTGATCAGCGCGCCCTTGAAGCCCAGCTGCTTGACGCAACGCTCAAGCTCTGCCGCGGCAACCTGCGGGTCGTGCATCGGCAAGGTGGCAAAGCCCCCGTACCGGGTCGGATGCCGGGCGATCTGGCTGACCAGGAAATCGTTGTTCTCCTTGGCCCGGTTGACCGCCACCGCTGCATCGGCTTCGGCCTGCACGCCGGGCCCGGTCTGCGACAGGATGACGTAGTCGATGCCGGCGCGGTCCATTTCGCTTAATCGGACTTCATCGAAATCCACGAGGCGCGCCGCCAGATCGGCCAGCACGGCCGGATCGATATGCTGCGCAAAACTCTTTGAATAGTCTTTGAATCCGACCGCGGTGTAGTGCTCCTCGAACGCGATCTTGCGCACTTTGCTCATTCCCCTGCTCCCAGTGTGATGGCGCGACGCCTGCCCCGCCACGGCATGTCAGTATCTTTATCAGTACACTGACTATTTGATCGGAACAACCGGAACGCCGGACGGCAGTCTCCCCTATGGAAACCGGTGCCGTCGCGGCTTCCGAATTTACGTCAGTATACTGACTTTATAATCAGCGTACTGACCAATTAGGGAAATCCCGGGGCAAGCGCCATGCCCAAAACACGGCCGGCCAGGTAGGGATAGACACTAGAGACACGCCCGATAATCATCAGTACAGTGAGCACATAGGCCGTGCCGGCGCCCCTTCGTCGACTAGGCCTTTCCTGTGTGAGAAGCCAATGAACGCTTTGGATCTGGACGTATTGCAACAAGCCCGAAGCTGGGTCGCGGCGGGCAAACGCGTGCACCTCGTGACGGTGGTGCAGACCTGGGGTTCGGCGCCGCGCCAGGCGGGCGCCTTGCTGGCCGTGCGCGACGACGGCCGGGTAGTCGGCTCGGTGTCGGGCGGCTGCATCGAAGACGACCTGATTGCGCGCGCCCGCGCCGGCGAACTTGAAGACGCCCCTGCCCGCCTGACCTACGGCGTCACACGGGACGAGGCCGCGCGCTTCGGCCTGCCTTGCGGCGGCACGCTGCGCCTGATCAGCGAACGGCTGCACGACACCGAATGGCTGGACCGCGTGCTGGCATCGATCCGCGAGCACCGCCTGATCCAGCGCACGGTGGATCTCGTTGATGGCCATACCGCGATTTCGCCGGCCGGTCCCGCCGACGGGCCCGATTTCGACGGCCGGCGCTTCCGCAGCGTTTACGGCCCGCGCTGGCGGCTGCTGATCATCGGCGCGAACCATACTGCCCGCGTCTTGGCGGACATCGCCGCAACGCTTGAATTCCACGTCACGGTGTGCGATCCGCGCGAGGAATTCTTCGGCGATTGGAACGCGGCCCAAGCCACGCTGCTGACCAGCATGCCCGACGATGCCGTGCTGGAGATCGGCACCGACGAACGCACCGCGATCGTGGCCGTCACCCATGACCCCAAACTTGACGACATGGCGCTGCTGGAAGCGTTGAAGTCGCCCGCGTTCTACGTCGGTGCGCTGGGCTCGCGCGCCAACCAGGAGAAGCGGCGCGAGCGCTTGCGGTTGTTTGACCTGGAAGACCATCAGATCGAACGGCTGCATGGCCCGGTGGGCCTGCGCATCGCCAGCAAGACGCCGGCCGAAATCGCCGTGGCGATCGCCGCCGAATTGATCTGGGTGCGAAATTCGCTGGGGGACGGGCAAGCCGCCCGCAATGTGCCCCAGGCGAATGCGTTGAAGGAATGAAAAAAGGGGGGTCGCGCCGCACGCGCGCCCCCCTTTGCCTTACATCGGTTTGAGCGTCGTGCGGCTGTACTGGTTATTGGCTTCGACCAGCGTGGAAAGCAGCTTCATGAAGATTTCCTGGTTGCGCGCGGACAGGGGTTCCAGCAAGCGCTGCTGGGCCCGGGCCATGCCTTGCTGCAGCAGCCCCATGATGCGCAACCCTTCCTGGGTGATCACCGCCTGGCGCGAACGCTTGTCGGTCGGATTGACGCGGCGTTCCACCAAGCCGCGCTCCTGCAGCCGCTTGACCACGTCGGCGGTGGTGGTGCGGTCCAGCCCCAATTCCATGCCGATGGCGGTCTGGTCCAGCCAGGGGCTGAGCGACAGCGCCGTCAGGACGCCGTACTGCACGGGCGTCACGTTCTGCGTCTTGCACTCTTCGTAGAACATGGCGTAGTGGATCTGGTTCAGGCGCCGCACCAGATAGCCCGGGCGCGACCACAGCACCTGCTTGGCCGGATCGAAAATATTGCTGTCTGTCTTCTGAGGTGCGACGCGCTTCTGGGACGTCGTCTTTTTCTGTACATCCGGCACGTTGAGGCAGCTCCGATTAGTTAGTGTACTGAGAATAATACCATCGGCAACCGGGTGTCGAGGGGCTTTGACGGGACGCTTGAGAGAAATCAAAAACGGCCCTGGACGGCGCCTTCCGCGCCCTAGCGCGGATGCGCCGCCAGGTACGTTTTCAAGGTCTGCACCAGCGCCGCCGCGGCGGGCGACAAGCTGCGGTTGCGCGAGGTGACCAGACCGATCGAGCGCTCGGCCACCGGCCCCGTCAACGGCCGCTGGACGATGGCCGTCTGGGACACCGCGCCCGCCGCGATCTCCGGCAGGGCGGCCACGCCGAAGCCGCACTCGACCATGGCCACGATCGTCGTCAGATGCTCGGCTTCGAACGCCGGCGTGAAGCGGATGCGGTTCTGCAGAAATGCCCATTCGGTGTACTGCCGCACGCTGCTGGGCTGCACCATCGATACATGCGCGGCGGTGGCCGTGTCGGCCCAGCGCAGCGGCCCGCGCGTCTTGGCCAAGGGGTGGGATTCGGGAATCAGCAGCAGGAAGCTGTCGGACATCAGCGGCACGTAGTGCAGGTCGGCATGTTGCGGGTCGGCCGCCGTCAGCGCGAAGTCGACCTCGCCGGCGCGCACCAGATCAAAGGCGGGACCGGACAGCGTGTCGCGCACTTTCAGCGCCACGTGCGGATGCGCCTGGCGGTAGGCCATCAGCACGCGCGGCAACAGCCGGGCAGCCAGCGACGGCAACGCGGCGACCGACACTTGCCCTTGCTCGGCACTGGTGACACCGCTGACGGCCGCGATCGCGTCGCGAAACGCCACCTGCAGGGTCGCCGCCTGCTGCATGAAGACCTCGCCCGCCGCCGTCAGACGCACCGTGCGCGTGGTGCGGTCGAAGAGGCGCACGCCCAGCGCCTCTTCGATGCGCTGGACCTGGGTGGAAAGCGCCGATTGCGACAGGTGCAACTGCGCGGCCGCCTGCCGGAAATTGAGCGTGCGGCCCAACACCAGCGTGGTGTCGATATCGCGCATCGAAAGATTGATCTGCATGCCGGCCTGCCTGTCTCTATTGATCTGTTTTAACGATCATTCTATCCAAAAAATCTGATTCATCAATCAAAGCGGCTTCTCTACACTCGCCCCCAACGACGATCGAAGAGAGGAGCAAACCATGCAAACGGACGCAAAAGCGCTGCCCAACCCGGGCGCGGCGCATGCAGTGGTAGTGGGCGGCGGCACGATGGGCGCCGACGTGGCGGTCGTGTTGACCCGCGCGGCCTGCCGGACGACCGTAATCGAATCCAACGCGGAGCGAGCGGCCGGCCTGCCCGCCCGCGTTGCCGAAAACCTGAAGACCATCGGCCGCGAAGCCAATGCCTCGCTGCTGGCCACGGCCCCCAGCCTGGACGCCGTAGACTGGTCTACCGTGGATCTCGTCATCGAGTGCATCCCCGAACGCCTGGACATCAAGCAGGCCCTGTTCGCGGACCTGGCAAAACGCGCCCGGCCAGACGCCATCCTGGCCAGCAACAGTTCCAGCTTCCCCATCAGCGCCATCGGCCAGGGCCTGGACACGCGCGGCCGCATGCTGGGCCTGCACTTCTTCATGCCAGCGCACCTGGTGCCGCTGGTCGAAGTGGTGCTGGGCGAAGCCAGCGACAACGCCTGCGCCGATTCGCTGATCGCCTTCATGCGCCGTTGCGGCAGCGTGCCGGTGAAGGTCAAGCAGGACCTGCCGGGCTTCCTGGCCAACCGCCTGCAGCACGCGCTGTCGCGCGAGGCCTTCGACCTGATCGACCGCGGCATCGCGTCGCCGGAAGACGTGGACGCCGCCGTGCGCTTCGGCTTCGGCTTCCGCTTCCTGGCGGCCGGCCCCGTCATGCAACGCGACCACGCGGGCATCGACGTGCACGCCGCGGCGGGCGCGACCATGTATCCGACCTTCTGCAATTCGGACCACCCTGCGCGCTGCCTGACTGAGCGCGCCGCCGACGGCCGTTACGGCATGAAGGCCGGTGAAGGCTTCTACGCCTGGACGCCCGAGACCATCGCCGCCGAGCGCGCCCGCTACGACCGCCTGCTGCGCGCCGGCCTGGACCTGATCAGCCCCGAACTGCCGGAGATCCAGCCTTGAACGCCGCCCCCCTGCCACGCGCCGCGCTGGCCGAATCCCCTGTCATCATCACCGTGGCGCCCAATGGCGCCTACAAGAAAGCCGCCGACCATCCTGCCGTGCCGATGACGCCCGACGCATTGGCGCAAGAAGCGCGCGCCTGCCTGGACGCCGGCGCCGGCATGATGCACATGCACGTGCGCAAGCCCGACGGCAGCCACTTGCTGTGCGCGCACGCCTACCGCGAAGCGCTGGCTGCCGTGGACCGCGCCGTGGGCCGCGAACTGCTGGTGCAGGTCACCAGCGAAGCCGCCGGCGTCTACAAGGCGGCCGAGCAGATCGCGCTGGTGCGCGAACTGCAGCCCGAAGCCGTGTCCATGGGATTGCGTGAAATCGCCGTGCCGGACGTCCCCGAAACGGAACTGGCGGCGTTCCTGGCCTGGGTGGCCGAGCGCCGCATCATGGCTCAGATCATCCTGTACGACGAAGGCGATGTGCGCCGCTGGCAGTCGTTGCGCGCGCGCGGGCTGGTGCCGCCGGGCGCCTGGTCGGTGCTGTTCGTGCTGGGCCGCTACAGCGTGGGCCAGACGTCGTCGGCCCATGACCTGCTGCCCTTCCTGGCGGCGTACGACCACTCGCTGCCCTGGGCGATCTGCGCGTTCGGCGCCGAGGAAAACGCGTGCGTCACGACGGCGGCCGCGTTCGGCGGCCACATGCGCGTGGGCTTCGAGAACAATCTGAAGCTGCGCGACGGCGGCATCGCGCCCGGCAATGCGGCGCTGGTTCGCCAGGCCGCCGAAGGCGCGCGCGCGCTGGGCCGCCCGTTGGCCACGGCAGCGGATGCGCGCCGCATCTACGGCGCCATCGGCTAATCCGCAACGCGAATCAATACAAGGTGCCTGACGCGTGCCGGGCGGTGTTCCGGCAAAGCGTCAGGCACCTTTGTATATAGCGCTGCGGCGCGATTATTTCGCCGTGATGCAACATTGACGCCATGTAAAACCACTGCTAAAAACTTCGACATCCGCACGTTAAACGCAATACCCCAACTGTCGTAGTGAGGTGGTGTGTGCAAAACGAGTCTGATGGGTACACCAAGCCTCAGGAGCTTCGAAGTTTCCTGTTCCTGACGGCTGTCATGGCCCCCGTCCTCACGGTCATCATCGTGGCGGGCTACGGTTTCATCGTCTGGTTCTATCAACTGCTCGCCGGCCCCCCGGGCAGCTGATGCGACGCGACGGAAATCCTTCCATGTCCGCGCTTGCCTCCCCCCCTCCCCCCGCGGCGCCCCCTGAGCTGCACATCGCCAGCCTGGTGGTGCATGCCCTGCCCCAACGCTTGCCCGACGTCCGCGCCGCCATCCTGGCGGTGGCCGGATCCGAAATCCATGGCGCGTCCGACACCGGAAAGCTGGTGGTCACGCTGGAAGCGCCCTCCACCGACGACATGATGGCGCGGATCTCCGAGATCCAGCGCTGCGATGGCGTGCTGGCCTCGGCGCTGGTCTACCAGCATGCCGACACGCTTGCCGCGATGAACGAGGAGATTGACGATGTCCATGGCTCGTAGAGACTTCATCAAGCAATCCGCCGCCGCGGCTGCCGCCACCGTGGCGGGCATCCCCATCGTCGGGTACACGCAGAACATCGTGACCGAATCCGAGGCCGCCAAGCTGAAATGGTCCAAGGCGCCCTGTAGGTTCTGCGGGACCGGCTGCGGCGTGAACGTCGCGGTCAAGGACAACCAGGTCGTCGCCACGCACGGCGATTTCAACGCCGAGGTCAACAAGGGCCTGAACTGCGTCAAGGGCTACTTCCTGTCCAAGATCATGTACGGCAACGACCGGCTGACCACGCCGCTCCTGCGCATGAAGGACGGCAAGTACGCCAAGGACGGTGAATTCGCACCGGTGTCCTGGGACCAGGCCTTCGACGTGATGGCCGAACAGTTCAAGCGGGTGTTAAAGGACAAGGGACCCACGGCGGTGGGCATGTTCGGATCGGGCCAGTGGACCGTCTGGGAAGGCTACGCGGCGCTCAAGCTGATGAAGGCAGGCTTCCGGTCGAACAACCTGGACCCGAACGCGCGGCACTGCATGGCATCGGCCGCCGTGGGCTTCATGCGGACCTTCGGCGCCGACGAGCCGATGGGCTGCTATGACGACATCGAGAATGCCGACGCCTTCGTGCTGTGGGGGTCGAACATGGCCGAGATGCATCCCATCCTGTGGACACGCGTGACCGACCGGCGGTTGTCCGCCCCCAAGACGAAGGTCGCGGTGCTGTCCACCTTCGAGCACCGTTCGTATGAACTGGCCGACCTGACGCTGACCTTCACGCCGCAGACGGACCTGGCGATCCTGAACTACATCGCCAACTACATCATCCAGACCAAGCGCGTGAACCGCGACTTCGTGGACAAGCACACGGTGTTCCATGAAGGCAACACCGACATCGGTTATGGCCTGCGGCCCGACCACCCCTTGCAGAAGGCGGCCAAGAACGCCGACAAGGCGGGCGGATCCAAGCCCATCACCTACGACGACTTCGCCAAGTTCGTCTCGAAGTACGACCTGGAGTACACGTCCAAGCTGACGGGCGTGCCGCAGAAGCAATTGCAGGACCTGGCCGAGCTCTACGCCGACCCGAAGATCCGCGTGACCTCGTTCTGGACCATGGGCTTTAACCAGCACACGCGCGGGGTGTGGGCCAACAACATGGTCTACAACATCCACCTGCTGACCGGCAAGATCTCGACGCCGGGCAACAGCCCGTTCTCGCTGACCGGCCAGCCATCGGCCTGTGGCACCGCGCGCGAGGTGGGCACGTTCTCGCACCGCCTGCCGGCCGACCTGGTCGTGACCAACCCCAAGCACCGTGCGCATGCGGAAGAGATCTGGCAACTGCCCGACGGCACGATTCCCGACAAAGTGGGCGCGCACGCGGTGCTGCAGAACCGCATGCTCAAGGACGGCCAGATCAACGCCTACTGGGTCATGGTGAACAACAACATGCAGGCGGCGGCCAACCTGATGAATGAAGGCCTGCCGGGCTACCGCAACCCCGAGAACTTCATCGTGGTGTCGGACGCCTACCCCACGGTCACCACCATTTCAGCCGACCTGATCCTGCCCGCGGCCATGTGGGTGGAAAAGGAAGGCGCCTACGGCAACGCCGAACGGCGCACCCAGTTCTGGCATCAGCTGGTGAACGCCCCGGGCGACGCGCGTTCCGACCTGTGGCAGTTGATGGAGTTTTCCAAGCGCTTCAAGGTGGAAGAGGTCTGGCCTGCCGACCTGCTGGCCAAGAAGCCCGAGTACCGGGGCAAGACCCTCTTCGACATCCTGTTCGCCAACGGCCGCGTCAACAAATTCCCCAACAGCGAACTGAACGCGGAATACGAGAACCAGGAAGCGAAGGCTTTCGGCTTCTATGCGCAAAAGGGCCTGTTCGAGGAATACGCCGAATTCGGCCGCGGCCACGGGCACGACCTGGCCCCCTTCGACACCTACCACGAGGCCCGCGGCCTGCGCTGGCCCGTCGTCAACGGCAAGGAAACCCTGTGGCGCTACCGCGAAGGCAGCGACCCCTACGTGAAGGCGGGCGCCGGCTTCGAGTTCTACGGCAACCCGGACGGACGCGCCGTCATCTACGCCCTGCCCTACGAGCCCCCGCCGGAATCGCCCGACAAGGAATACCCGTTCTGGCTGTCCACCGGCCGCGTCCTGGAGCACTGGCATTCCGGCTCGATGACGCGACGCGTGCCCGAGCTGTACCGCGCCTTTCCCAACGCAGTCTGTTTCATGCACCCGGACGACGCGCAGGCGATGGGCCTGCGGCGCGGCGTGGAAGTCGAGATCGAGTCGCGGCGCGGCAAGATGCGCACGCGGCTTGAGACCCGCGGGCGCGACAAGCCGCCGCGCGGCCTGGTCTTCGTGCCGTGGTTCGACGCCGGCCAGCTGATCAACAAGGTCACGTTGGATGCCACCGACCCGATCTCTTTCCAGACCGACTTCAAGAAGTGCGCGGTCAAGATCGTCAAGGTCTGAGCGGCCCCGGGAGACAGCCATGAAACGACGCGCCGCCACCATCGCCATCGGCATCCTTCTGGCCTCGGCCGCCTGGGCCGCTCCGCCGCTGGAGGTCGAAGACCCCATGCGCGGGCCCACCCCCATCGCCGAGGAAACCGATCCGCCGCTGATCAGCCCGATCGAAAACAAGGACATCAAGCGGATGCGCACCTATTCGATGCAGCCGCCCACCATCCCGCACAAGATCGACGGCTACCAGATCGACAAGAACTACAACCGCTGCCTGGCCTGCCATGCCCGCGTGAACACCGAGGAAACCCAGGCGCCGCCCTTGAGCGTGACGCACTACATGGACCGCGACAGCAACGTGCTGGCCGAGGTATCCCCACGGCGCTATTTCTGCGTGCAGTGCCACGTGCCGCAGGCCGAGGCCAAGCCGCTGGTGTCCAATACCTACCAGGACATCGACGTGATCCTCAAGCGCCTGACCGCGCCGGCCACCGACAAGAAGTAAGGGATCGATGCCGCCATGCTCAAGCTCCTCAAGCGCTACTGGAACATCATCCGCCGCCCCAGCGTGCACTTCAGCCTGGGCTTCTTGACGATCGGCGGCTTCATCGGCGGCATCCTGTTCTGGGGCGCCTTCAACACCGCGATGGAACTGACCAACACCGAAAAGTTCTGTACGGGCTGCCATGAAATGCGCGACAACGTGTACGCGGAACTGAAGGGCACCATCCACTTCACCAACCGCTCGGGGGTGCGCGCCTTGTGCTCGGACTGCCACGTGCCGCACAACTGGACGGACAAGATCGCCCGCAAGATGCAGGCGTCCAAGGAGGTCTGGGGCAAGATATTCGGCACCATCGACACGCGCGAAAAGTTCGTGGACAAGCGGCTGGAACTGGCCCAGCACGAATGGGCGCGCTTCAAGGCCAACGACTCGCTGGAATGCCGCAACTGCCACAACTACGAGTACATGGACTTCACGCGCCAGAGCGTGCGCGCGCAGAACATGCACTCCACGTACCTGGCCGACAAGACCAAGACCTGCATCGACTGCCACAAGGGCATCGCCCATACGCTGCCGCACATCCCGCCTGGCCAGACCTCTGAGGCGACGCCGCCGGCCAGGGCGTCCAAAGAGGTGGCGAATGCGGCCCGCTGACGCCCCGCCGCCCCTGCTTGCGGCCTGCGGGCTGCGCAGCCCCCGCGGCGGCCGTTGCAGCGAGCCAGAAGGTCTGCGTCCGGTGGATTTCGACCTGCATGCCGGCCAGCTCCTGCATGTGCAGGGCGCCAACGGCAGCGGCAAGACCAGCCTCTTGCGCATGTTGGCGGGCCTGCTGCGCCCGCTTGCCGGCACGGTGCGCTCGCAGGGCCGGGAGGTGCGCCACGACACGGCGGCGTACTTCGCGCGCGTGGCGTTCCTGGGGCACGCCAACGGCCTGTGCGGCGAACTGACCGCGCTGGAGAACCTGCGCTACAGCCTGCATGTGGCCGGAACGCCGCAAGACGACGACGCCATCGCGGCGGGCCTGCGCCGTTGGCGCCTGGAGGGCAGCGTGCACCTGCCCGCGGCTCGGCTGTCCCAAGGCCAGGGCCGCCGGCTGGCAATGGCCGCCGTGGTGCTGGGCGGCAAGCCCCTGTGGCTGCTGGACGAACCCGACGCGGGCCTGGACGCGGCCAGCCTGGCCCAGTTGTGGCGGGCGCTGGATGCGCATCTGGACGCGGGCGGCGCAGCAGTCGTGGCGTCGCACCGCGCGCCCGGCACCGCCGCCGCCCGCACGCAAACCTTGAACATGGATGACTACGCGGATGCTGGCTACGCTGTCTCAGTTGGCGCTGCGTGACATCCGGCTAGCCTGGAGGCGGCCTGCGGATACGCTGGGCGCCACGCTGTTCTTCATCGTGGCGGGTTCCCTCTTCCCGCTGGCGGTCGGTCCCGATCCCGTCCTGCTGCTGGCGATCGGGCCGGGGGTGCTGTGGGTCTGCGCGTTGCTGGGCATCCTGTTGAGCCTGCACCGCCCCTTCGCGCAAGACCATGCCAACGGCGCGCTGGAACAACTGCTGGTGTCGCCGCACCCGCTGCCGCTGCTGGTGGGGGTGAAGCTCGCCGCGCACTGGGTCAGCGGCTGCCTGCCGCTGATCCTGGCCAGCCCGGTGCTGGCCCTGCAATTCGGCCTGCCGCCGCAGGCGATCGGCGTACTGGTCCTGTCCCTGCTGCTGGGCACGCCCACGCTGGCGCTGGTGGGCGGGCTGGGCGCGGCGCTGACGCTGGGCCTGCGCGGCGGGGCACTGCTGCCCCTGCTGGTGCTGCCGCTGTACGTGCCGGTGCTGATCTTCGGGGCGGGCGCCGTGTCCGCCACGCACGCGGGCCTGGGCGCCGGGCCGCAACTGTCGCTGCTGGGCGCCTGCCTGTGCCTGGCAATCCTGCTATGCCCCTGGAGCGCGTCCGCCGCGCTGCGCGTGGCGCTGGACTGAGAGGCCCCATGCACAAGCAACCCGCCTTCGATTCGCCCTACCCCGCCACGCCGGCAACCGCTGGCGCCGGCTGGCTGCGCTATGCCTCGCCCGCGGTGTTCTATCCGCTGGCCGGTCGCCTGATTCCGGGGCTGGCGCTGGCGGCTGTCCTCTTTGCCGGCGCGGGCCTGTATGTCGGCCTGGTCGTCGCGCCCACGGACAGCCAGCAAGGCGAGGTCTACCGCATCCTGTTCATCCACGTGGCAGCTGCGTGGATGTCGATGTTCCTGTACCTGGTAATGGCGGGGTATGCCGCGCTGGGCCTGATCTACAACACGCGCCTGTCGTTCATGATGATGCGGGCGCTGGCGCCCACCGGCGCGCTCTTCACCTTCCTGACCCTGTGGACCGGCGCATTGTGGGGCAAGCCCACCTGGGGCGCGTGGTGGGTCTGGGATGCGCGGCTGACCTCGGAACTGATCCTGCTCTTCCTGTACCTGGGCTTCATGGCCTTGCAGGCCGCGACCGACGACACGCGCCGCGCTGACCGCGGCGGCGCCATCCTGCTATTGGCCGGCGTCGTCAACGTGCCCATCATCTATTTCTCGGTGCGCTGGTGGAGCACGCTGCATCAGGGCGCGTCCATCAACCTGACGTCGGCCCCCAGCATGGCGCGCATCATGGTCGCCGCCATGCTGCTGATGGTGGCGGCCTTCTGGCTGTACAGCGCGGCAATCGCGCTGGCGCGAGTGCGCGGCATCATCGCCGAACGCGAACCCGGGGCGGCCCGCGGGGGCCGCCCCGCCCCGGAGGCGCCATGAGCTGGGACGCGCTGTTCTCGCTGCAAGGCCACAGCCCTTATATCCTGGGCGCCTATGGCATCACACTGGCACTGATGGCCGCAGAGGCCTTTGTGCTGTGGCGCCGCGCACGCGCCCGGCGCCAGGCCACGCGCAGGCAAGCTGGCGAGGGGCGCCCATGACACCGCGCAAGCGCCGCATGTTCGCCATCGCGGGCGGTCTGGGGCTGCTGGCCATCGCCACCGCCCTGGTGCTCAACGCCCTGCAATCGAACCTGGTGTTCTTCTTCAGCCCGACGCAGGTAGTGGCGAAAGAAGCGCCCCGGACTGGGAGCTTTCGCGTAGGCGGACTGGTGGAGCCAGGTTCGGTACGTCGCGAAGCCGACGGCCTGACCCTGCGGTTCATCGTGACCGACACCGCGCACACCGTGCCCGTGACCTATCAAGGCCTGCTGCCCGACCTGTTCCGCGAGGGCAAAGGCGTGGTGGTGGCGGGCAAGCTGGACGCCGACGGCGT
Organism: uncultured Achromobacter sp.; assembly: GCA_963530045.1. GTDB lineage: Bacteria > Pseudomonadota > Gammaproteobacteria > Burkholderiales > Burkholderiaceae_B > Achromobacter. Next base: position 9,476 of record CAUSDE010000064.1, on the reverse strand, counting down.
GTTCCGCGCCACGGAAGTGCTGGCCAAGCACGACGAGAACTACATGCCGCCCGAGGCCGCCGATGCGATCAAGCGCGCCGGGCAAGCCACGGCTGCCAACGCGATGCAGGGGCAGCCCCGATGATCCCCGAGATCGGCCTGTTCAGCCTGATCCTGGCGCTACTGATGGCGCTGGCGCAAGCCACCCTGCCGCTGGTGGGCGCCGCCACCGGCTGGCAGGCCGGACTGCGCGTGGCGCGGCCCGCTGCCGTGGGCCAGTTCTGTCTGACCGTGCTGGCCTTCGGCTGCCTGGCCTGGTCGTTCGTGCACAACGATTTCTCGGTGCTGTATGTGGCCGGCAATTCCCACGCCGACCTGCCTGCCGCCTACCGCTTCGCGGCCGTCTGGGGCGGACACGAGGGGTCGTTGCTGCTGTGGCTGCTGCTGCTGACCGCCTGGACGCTCGCCGTCGCCGTGTTCAGCCGCCGCCTGCCCCTGGCCTTCGCCGCGCGCGTGTTGGCCGTGATGGGCTGGATCAGCGTGGGCTTCCTGCTGTTCCTGCTGTTCCTGTCCAACCCCTTCGAACGGCTGATGCCGCCGGCCATGGCCGGCCGCGACCTGAACCCGCTGCTGCAGGACCCAGGCATGATCGTGCACCCGCCCATGCTGTACATGGGCTACGTGGGGTTTTCCGTCGCCTTCGCCTTCGCCATCGCCGCCTTGCTGTCGGGCGAACTGGATGCGCTGTGGGCGCGCTGGGTGCGGCCGTGGACGCTGGCCGCCTGGACCTTCCTGACCATCGGCATCCTGCTGGGCAGCGCCTGGGCCTACTACGTGCTGGGCTGGGGCGGCTGGTGGTTCTGGGACCCGGTGGAGAACGCCTCGTTCATGCCCTGGCTGGCGGGCACGGCGCTGATCCACTCGCTGATCGTCACCGAGCGCCGGGGAGCCTTCCGCAGCTGGACGGTGCTGTTGGCGATCTGCACGTTTTCGCTCAGCATCCTGGGAACGTTCCTGGTCCGTTCCGGCGTGCTGACCTCCGTCCACGCCTTCGCGGTGGATCCGGGCCGCGGGCTGTACATCCTGGCCTTCATGACCGTGATCGTCGGCGGTTCGCTGACGCTCTACGCCTGGCGCGCGCCGACGGTCGGCCTGGGCGGCGGCTTTTCGCTGCTGTCGCGGGAATCCCTGCTGCTGTCGAACAACGTGGTCCTGACCGTTGCGGCCGGATCGGTGCTGCTGGGCACGCTCTATCCCGTCGTGCTGGACGTGCTGGACTGGGGCAAGATATCCATCGGCCCGCCCTATTTCGAAGCCGTGTTCGTGCCGCTGATGACGCCGGCCATCTTCCTCATGGGCGTGGGCCCCATGGCCCGCTGGAAGCAGGCTGGCATGCCCGACCTGGGCCGGCGGCTGCGCGCGGCCTTCGGGGTCAGCGTGGCGACCGCCGTGTTGCTGCCGCTGGCGATGCCGGGCCCGCTGCGGCTGGGCTCGCCCATGATCGTGCTGGGCCTGTGGCTGGCGGGGTGGTCGGTTGCCAGCGCCGCTGCGCACGCCTGGCAGCGGCTGACGGATGGGGACGGCCATTGGCTGCGCCGCCTTGGCCGCCAGCCACGCGCCTGGTACGGCATGTTGCTGGCGCACGCCGGCGTGGGCATTTTCATCGCCGGCGTCACCTTGGCCAACGGCTACGAGGTCAAGCATGAATTGCGCATGGAACTGGGCGCCACGCAGGAAGCCGGAGGCTACCAGTTCACCTTCGCCAGCCTGGCGCCCGCCGCCGGGCCGAACTACAGCGCGCAACGCGCCGTATTTCCTGTCACGCGCAACGGCAAACCGGTGGTGACGCTGTATCCCGAAAAGCGCCTGTACACCGTGCAGGACATGGCGCTAAGCCAGGCCGACATCGACAGCGGCTTTACCCGCGACCTGTTCGTGGCGTTGGGCGAACCCGTTGGCGACCGCGCCTGGACGGTGCGCATCCAGGTCAAGCCCTTCATGACCTGGATCTGGACCGGTTGCCTGCTGATGGCGCTGGGCGGCCTGCTGGCCGCCAGCGACAAGCGCTACCGCCGCGCCCAGGAAGCGCCAGCGCGCCGCCCCGAAGGCGAGGCGGCCCCCGCCCCCCGGCCGGCGCGGGAGGGGTACTGATGCTGCGCTACCTGTTGCCGCTAGGCGTCTTCATGGCGATGGCCGTCTTCCTGGCGATGGGCCTGTCAAGGGATCCGCGCGCGGTGCCGTCGGCGATGATCGACAAGCCCGCCCCCGCGATCAGCCTGCCGTTGCTGCAAGCGCCCGGCCAGCAATTGGACGTGCAGTCGCTGCGCGGCCAGGTCTGGCTGCTGAACGTGTGGGCATCGTGGTGCGGCCCCTGCCGCGAAGAACTGCCGGTGCTGCGCGAAGCCGCCCAGCGCCACGGTATTCCGCTCTACGGGTTGAACTACAAGGACAAACCCGAGGACGCGCTGGCCTGGCTGGCCCGCAACGGCAACCCCTACATCGCATCCGCCAGCGACACCGACGGCCGCGTCGGCATCGAATATGGCGTCTACGGCGTGCCCGAGACCTTCGTGATCGACGGCGCCGGGCGCATCCGCTACAAGCAGTTGGGCCTGATCACGCCCGACATCTGGCGCAACCGCATACAGCCGTTGATCGAGGGGTTGCGATGAGAACGCACGGGCATCTGGCGGCCGCGTTGCTGGCCCTGAGCTTGACGGGGTCGCCGGCATCCGCCGCGCAAGCGCCGCCCGAGCTGCCCCCCCTGTCGTCCGCGGACCAGCAACGCGCCGACAAGCTGGCGCACGGCCTGCGGTGCCTGGTCTGCCAGAACCAGACGCTGGCCGATTCCAATGCGCCGCTGGCGCACGACATGCGTAATCTGATCCATGCCCAATTGGCCGATGGCCGCAGCGATGCGCAGATCATGCGCTTCTTCGAAGACCGCTACGGCGATTTCGTCCGCTACGACCCGCCGTTCAAACCCATCACGTGGCTGTTGTGGCTGGGACCGTTCGCGCTGCTGGCGCTGGGCTTCTGGGTGTTGCTGCGCACGCTGAAACGCCGGTCGGGCGCCCGCGCGCCCTTGACGGCCGACGAACGCGCCCGCGCCGCTCGTTTCCTGGATACCGGCCCATGACAACCCTCTGGCTCGCCGTCCTGTTGCTGCTGTTGGCGACGCTGCTGTGCCTGATCCCGCCGCTGGTGCGCCGCGCGCCGCCTGTTGACACGGCCTCCGACGCCAACGTGCGCGCGTTCTACCTGGCCCAGCGCGAACAATTGCGGCGCGACATGCAGAACGGCAGCCTCACCGCCGATGGCTTGGCGCGAGCCGAAGACGAATTGCAGCGCGACCTGCTGCAAGACCTGGCCCAACGCCAGCGACAGGCCGCGCCGGTGCGTGGCCAGCGCGCCGGCGTGGCAACCGCCTGCCTGCTTAGCGTGCTGATCCCGGTGGCCGCCGTGCTGCTGTACGGCAAGCTGGGCAATCCCCGCGCGGCGGCAGACGTGTCGGTCATGGCGCGCACTGCCGAACCGCATGCGGATGACTCGGGCGACGACATGGCAGTGGCCATCAATGCGCTGGCGCAACGGCTGCGCAACGCGCCCGACGACGCCGACGGCTGGTACACGCTGGCGCGCTCGTATGAAACCCTTGGCCGATACACCGACGCGGTCGCCGCGTATCAGCAGGTGTTGCGCCTGGTTCCCGGCCAACCCGCCGTGCTGGCCGATATGGCCGATGCCTTGCTGTCGGCCAATCAGGGGGTGCCGGACGCCAATGCGGTCGCGGCCGTGGCGCAATCGCTGGCCACGCAGCCGGATCAGCCCAAGGCCTTGGCGCTGGCAGGCATGATGGCGTTGCGGCGTGGCGATGCCGCCGAGGCGCTGGCCCATTGGGAACGGCTGCAGGCCTTGCTGCCGCCGGACTCCGAGGCCGCGCGGCAGATTCAGTCCAATATCGCCCAGGCCCGCGCGATGGCAACCGGCGCGCCGTCCACGCCGCCGGCCACGGGAGCCGCTGCGGCGAATGCCGCGGGAGGCGCCACACAGCAGGCCGCGCCGGATGCGCCGTCCGCGGCAAAGCCCGCCGGCGCCCCTTCCGCCGCCCGCATCAGCGGGCAAGCCCGCATCGCGGATGCCTTGCGCGGCCAAGTCCAGCCCGGCGATACCGTATTCATCCTGGCACGGCCCATCGAAGGCTCGCGCATGCCGCTGGCGATTCTGCAGCTGCGCGTCTCGGACCTGCCGCGCGCGTTTGTGCTGGATGACAGCAGCGCCATGTCGCCGGACGCCACGCTGTCGCGCGCGAACCGCGTGCAGGTGGAGATCCGCATCAGCCGGTCGGGCACGGCCGCCGCCCGGCCGGGCGACCTGAGCGGGGTGCTGCCGGATGTCGCGGTCCACGCGGACGGCCTGGAACTGGTGGCCGACACCGTCGTGCGCTAGCACGCCTCGGCATCGGCCACGCTGGCCTAGGCGCGTTCGATACGCGCCGGCAGGCCCTGGCGCACCGCGGCGCCGGACACCCAGTCGATCCAGACGTTCGCGTGCTCGCCCCGCGTGGCATCGCCGAACCCCAGGTCGTTCAGATTGACGCCTGCCGCCAGCGCGGGATCATGCGGCATGGGCTTGCCGTCGACCACGTGGGCGCGTGCGCCCAGCTCGGTGTGGCCATAGCCGTGCTCGATGCCGACCGCACCCGGCTGGATGCCGTCGCGCAGCAAGGCCAGCCCGGTCACGGCGCCGCCCGGCGTCACGATGCGCACGGGGTCGCCGTTGCGCAGACCCAGGCGTTCGCCGTCCTGCCGATTGATCGACACCGGATTGTGCGGATGCACCTGGCGCAGACGGTTCACGCCGATCGACATGGAGCTCATCAGGTTCGATTTGAACGAACTGAGCAGGAACGGCCATTGCTGCGCCGGGTACTGGGCACGCACGTCGCGGCCATCGGCCAGGCGCGCGGGATACCAGGTCGGACAGCCGCTGTAGCGTTCGCCGGTCATCGCATGGCGAAAGCCCGCGAGTTCCTCGCTCCAGACCTGCAGAGGCTTGGCGTATGCCTGGCGCGTATGGCGGTTCCGGCCCTTGTCCACCCAGGCGTCTTCCATCTTGTCGAAGCGCCCGCCCCGGCTCATCAGCATGGCGACCTGCCGCCATTCGCCGGGCTTGAGCTTGCTCTGCAGCAGGCTGCGGTAGCGATCCACCCCGGTCAGCGCCATGTCGTCGTCGCTGGCCTCGGGCACGGCGCGGCCGGCCGAGAACGCGATGTTGGCCATGCCGCGCAGGAAGAAGTCCTCGGGCGTGTCCAGCGCGTACTGGGCGCCGTCCTTGTCCGAGATCGCGTTCTGGCCGAAGCCCGGCATGCCCAGGCGCTTGGCGCAAGCGATGAGGAAGGTTTCCAGGCAGACGGGCTCGTTGGTGGCCGTGCGCGCCACGCGCGGCTGCACGGCGGGCCAGCGCACGGTGGATGCCTTGGCCACCACGTCGGCCCAAGGTGCCGACACGCCCCAGCTTTCATACGTGACCGTGTCCGGCACGATGTAGTCGGCCAGCGCATTGGTTTCGTTGATGAACGGGTTGATCGATACCGAAAGCGGCAGGATGCGCGGATCCTTCATCTTGTCGATGATCACGCCCTTCAAGCCCGCGATGCCGTAGATCGGATTGCTCATGTGGTTGAACCAGACCTTGGCGCGGTACGGATACCCCGCCAGCGCGGACGCCAGCATTTCAGAGCTGAGACCGCCCGTGGCCGGATACCAGGGCGCGGATGCCGGATACGCCGGCTGCCCCGCCGCCTTCTTGCGCTTGAACTCGCTGGACTTCTCGTACGGGAAGCGGTTGCGCGACAAGGCGACGCCCTTGGGCGTGGCGCGGTTTGCGAAGCCGGCGATGTTGTAGCGTGGACCGGGGCCGTAAGGCGGGAACGGGCCGGCGTCCAGCACCAGGCCGCCATCCACGTTCAGGTTGCCCACCAGCGTGTTGAGCATGGCGATGGCGTAGGCCGTATAGAAGCCCGCGCCGCTCATCGTGCCGCCATGCGCGTCGGCGACGGCGCGCTTGCCGTAGCTGGTGAAGCGCTTGGCCAGCGAGGCGATCTTGTCCGCCGGCACGCCGCAAAGTCCGGCGTATTCGTCCAGCGACTTGCGGTGCGATTCCTCGCGCAGCAAGGCAAGGGACGAGCAGACGCGCACGGTGTCCGCCCCGCCCGGCATCCCGGGCACGGCAATGCGCTCATCCACGAACAACGTGGCCGGCGACGCGGTCGTGTGCGGCGCCAGCGTGCCATCTTCCAGGCGCACCGCGTAGACGTCTTCCCATTTGTCGTCGGCGTCGGCAGGCCGCGGCCAGCCCAGGTCTGCGCCGCGCACGAAACTGCCCAGCCTGGGATGGCCCGGTTCAGCCACCACCAGATGCGTGGCGTTGGTCCAGGCGGCTTCATCCGCCGCCTTCATGGCGTTGGGGCCGGGTTGCGCCAGCATGCGGGCATCGAAGCGGTCGTTGTCCAGGATCCAGCGGATGAGACCCATCGCCAATGCCAGGTCACTGGCCGGATTCACCGGCAGCCATTCGTTGCCTGAGCCAGCCGACAGGCTGGAGGACGCGGGCAGCATGGGCGACACGACCACATAGGTGAAGCTGTCTTCCTCCGGCCGCACCCGCGCTTCGGCCAATTGCCGGGCCTGGCGCTGGAACGGGTTGCCCGCTTGCGCCGGCGCCGCGCCGATGAACAGGCCGAAGCGCGCATTGTCCCAATCCGGCTTGCCGTGCGGCATGCCCTTCAAGTCGCCCAGGGCGGCGCCTGCGCCCACGCGGAAGCTCTGGCCGCAGTAGGAGCCATGGTTGCTGAAGTTGACCGTGCCGAAGGACTGCGCGGCAAAGCGCTGGATCAGCGGCGTGCGGCCTTCGTTGGAGGCGTCGGTGAACAGGAACTGGTTGACCTTGGCGCCGTACTCCGGATTGTCCGGGTCCAGCAGCGTGTCGCGGTCGAAGACGGCGCGCAGGCCTTCCACGTGACCTTCACCGAAAAGATCGCCGCCTTCGCACACTTCCTGCACCAGTTGCTCGAACGAGATGGTCTGCCACTTGCCTTCGCCCCGCCCGCCGACGCGCTTCATCGGTTGCAGCACGCGGAACGGGCTGTTCATCTGTTCCAGCATGGCCGACCCGCGGGCGCAGGACGTAGCGCGGCCCTCCAGGCCGTTCTCGCCGCCCAGCTGCGCATAGACCTCGCGCACGGGCGTTTCCATCGCGGCGGGACGCGTGGTGGCCAGCGGATGGTAAGGGTTGCCCGCCACGCGCAGGATGCGGTTTTCCTTCGTGTCCACGCGCAGGCGGACGCCGCACTGGGTCCAGCAGCCCAGGCAGCTGGACGGGCTGACCGTCTGGCCCGGCTGGGCGGCCAGCGCGCCGGTCAGCGGGTCGATTCGGAATTCCGCCGTCAGCGAATTGCCGCGCACGGCATGCGCCGTGGGAACGCCGGCAGTGCCGTGCGCCAGGCCCTTGACGGCGCGGGTGACGGTTTCGCCATAGCCGGCCGCAAAGGCCGCCATGCCGCCGGCGACCATGCCGCCGCGCACCATCAACTTGCGCCGCGCCGCGTCTTGCAGCGCATTGTCGGGCGCATCGGCCGCGCCAGGCTTGTCGTCTTCGTGTTGCTTGTCCATTGCTTCGTCTTCCATGTGCTTTCGTCTTGCGGCCGCTTTTGCCGCTTGGTGGGCTTGGGTCGGTCAGGCCGCCATGCCGCGCCGGCGCGCCGGGAACCGCTCCAGCGCCCAGGTCACTGCCGTGACCAGCGCCACGCACAGACCCAGCACTCCGGCCATGCCCAGCAGGCCATCGCTGCCCCAGGGCATGTCGTACAGGTAGAGCCCCGCGCCATACTTGGGCACGCCCTGCACGCTCATGAACACCACCCAGCGGAAGATCCACGCGGCGGCCAGCATGGTCAGCGCCAGGGTGGCCGACGGCAGCGGCGCGGCCAGCGCCTGGGCCGGGCGCTGCAGCAGCGCGATCATGCAGAAGGCCGTGATGACCGCGCCCGCCAGGCTGATGCGCCAGATGGGGAATTCGGCGAACAGCCGCAAGGCTGCGTCGAACGACGGGTCCACGCCCAGCGTGCCCAGCACGGCCCAGGCGCCGGCGCCCACGGCCATCAGCACGACGGCGGCAAGGCTGAGCTGGCGCAGCATGCCCACCGGCAAGGCCTTCATCCCGCCGGGCAGCCACCGGCCAACCAGGAACATGGCGCCCAGCGCCCCGAGCCAGGCCGTCAGGGCAAAGTTCACGGGCAGGAACACGGTGTGCCATAAGGGCCGCGAGCGCAGCACCATGACTTCGGCGCCGGTGTAGACAAGGATCGACACCGCCGACAGCGCCAGGGCCGCGCCCACGAGGCGCACCCAGGCAATGCGGCCCCACCACCATGCGGCGCAGAACAGCACGGCCAGGCCCACGAACACGGGCAGCAGCAAGGCGCCCAGCCACATCCACGACCATGGCGTGAAGTGGGCGTAGAAGTGCCAGAACCTGCCGGGCTGGTGCAAGTCGGCCAGCAATGACACGGGCGCGGCGACGGCGGTCACCAGCAGCACGGTGGCGGCCGCAGGCAGCAGCCGCCGCGCGGACGATCCGGCCTGGCCGAAGGCAGCGAAGGCGGCGGTCAGTGCGGTGGTGGCGCTGATGCCGATGAGAAAGAAGTACTGCACGGCCCAAGGCAGCCAGGCGGCGTCATAGGCCGGCGTGAGCAATTCCGAGATCTGCATGAAAGTCCCCTGTGATGGCTCAATGTCCGCCAGCCAGGCGCACGCCGGCCTGGCCGTCGACCTGGTGCACGAACGCATCGGGCAGGCCGATGTAATAGACGTGGGGGTCGGTCTTCATTTCGGGCTTCAGGACCTTGATGTCCGCCTTGTGTTCGACGAGCAGCTTGGAGATGGCGCTCTCGGGGTCGTTCATGTCGCCGATGACGCGCGCGCCGCCGACGCAGCTTTCCACACAGGCGGGCAGCAGGCCGGCTTCCAGGCGGTGTTCGCAGAACGTGCACTTGTCGGCCGTTTGCGTTTCATGGTTGATGAACCGGGCGTCGTAGGGACAGGCTTGCACGCAGTAGGCGCAGCCGACGCAGCGTTCGTTGTCGACCAGCACGATGCCGTCTTCCCGCTGGAAGGTGGCTTGCACGGGACAGACGGGTACGCAGGGCGGGTTGTCGCAGTGGTTGCAGAGGCGCGGCAGCATGACCATGGCACAGGGGCTGCCGTCGTCGGGGGTGACTTCGTATTGCAGGACGGTGGTGCGGAACTGTCCGATGGGGGGCAGGTTTTCCATGGAACAGCTGACCGTACAGGACTGGCAGCCGATGCATTTGCGCATGTCGACGACCATGCCGTAGCGCTTGCCGGGGATGCCGGGGCGGCGCGGCGGTTGGCCGTTCAGGCCGGTGGCTTCAGCGTGAATGGGGATGATGGTGGCGGCGGCGCTCAGGCCGAGGA
>CAUSDE010000063.1:0-34237 GCA_963530045.1 uncultured Achromobacter sp. | reverse complement strand
TCGTTCGCGTTCGGCAACCCGGATCCGGCGGCCGCGTCGCGCTTCATCGATGCGTTGAAGTACTTTTCCATTGGCGCGTCCTGGGGCGGCTATGAAAGCCTGGCGCTGGAGGCCTCGCCCGAGCGTTTGGCCGAACACAGCTTCTGGCAGCAGGGCGCGGGAAAGGCGTCTGTCGTGCGCCTGCATATCGGCCTGGAAAGCCCATTGGATCTGATCGATGACCTGGATCGCGCTTTCGCTGCCACGCGTGACGCACTGCGCCGCAGCGCCTGAGGCATATGCAAATAAGCCTTGCGCTTTAGGGTTTCTGGCTATGTAGAAGCAATTACAACCTCTTTGTCCGGTTGTACCCCCGGGTACTAGAATTTGCCTTGTTCCATGGCTGGCAGCAGGGCATGACTCCATTTCTATCGATTGAATCGGTACAGCTTCCGTTCTTGTCGCGCCGGGCGGAAGCGGTCCGGGATTTCTATCACCGCGTGATCGGCCTGGAAGAGGTGGCGGGCGCCGATGGCCAGCGTCTGCTTTTTTCGCTGGGTGGGGCCACGTTGTCCCTGTCGCCCGTGGCCGAAGTCAGCCGCGCCGTCAAGCCCGACTATCTGGCCATCAATACTCCTGCCTACGACGAGATCCTGGCGCGCTTGCGCCAGGCCGGGCACCACCCCGTCTGTTCGCTGCCCGATGCGTTGCCGCGCGTCATGTATGTGAAGGACCCGTCCGGCAATCAACTGGCCTTTCTGGGCTGAAGGCGCGCGATGAATTTCCAGCAACTGCGGTCGGTGCGCGAAGCCGTGCGCCAGGACTTCAACCTGACCGACGTCTCCGAAAGCCTGCACACGTCCCAGCCCGGCGTCAGCCGCCAGATACGCGAGCTGGAGGAAGAGGTGGGTGTCGACATCTTCGTGCGCTCGGGCAAGCGGCTGATCGGTTTGACGCCGCCCGGTGAACTGATCCTGCCGCTGGTGGAGCAGATCCTGCAATGCGCCGACAACATCCGGCACGCGGGCGCGGAATACGCCGACAGCCGCAAGGGCGTGCTGTCGATCGCGGCCACGCATTCGCAGGCGCGCTACGCGTTGCCGCCCGTCATCAAGGAATTCCGGCAGCGCTATCCCGACGTGGTGCTGCATCTGCATCAGGGCTCGCCCAAGCAGGTGTCTGAAATGCTGCTGGAAGGCGAGGCCGACATCGGCGTGGCGACCGAGGCCGTGGCGGACTATCCCGGGCTGGTGAACCTGCCTTGCTACCGATGGAGCCACAGCATCATCGTGCCGCGCGGCCACCCGCTGGCGCGCGAGCATGACGGCGTCAGCCTGTCGCAACTGTCGCGCTATCCGCTCATCACGTATGGGCGCGGCTATACCGGGCGCGCCCATATCGACGAGGCCTTCGCCCGGGCGGGCATCACGCCCGATATCGTGATGACTGCGATGGACGCCGATGTGATCAAGACGTATGTGGAACTGGAACTGGGCGTGGGCATCGTGGCCGCGGTGGCCTGGGACGCCGAACGCGATACCCGCCTGACCGCCCTCGATGCGCGCCACCTGTTCGAGATCAACCTGACGCGGCTGGCCATCCGCCGCGGTGCGTGGCTGCGTGGCTACGCCTTCCATTTCATCGAGATGTTCGTGCCGACGCTGACGCGCGACGTCGTGGACCGCGAGTTGAAGGGCGAGGCCTGACGCCGCGTCGCACCGCAAGCCGCATATCCATAGACGCATTTCTACGTTGCTGCGTCCGGGGCGCGCACGTAGCCTGGACTTCTCTTCATTTCAGGAAGTCCAGGTCATCCCATGAGCACCTCTGCCCAAACGGCCGCGCCGGCCCTCAGCAAGCACACCGAACGCGCACAGGCCGTGCGCGCTTTCATCGCCCAGGTCAGGCAACTGGCGCCCGATGCGGCGCAAGCCACGGCCGCGCAACTGGCCCGGGTGGCGACGCTGCTGGAAGCGCTGGGGCAACGCCGCGACCTGTTTTCCTCCGAAGCGTTTGCCGTCGTGCCGGGCCGCCCGACCTCGATTTATCGTCTGGCCGAGGACATCGACGGCGGCTATGCGCTGTACCTGTCGCTGGGCGACCCGGGCAAGGCGCAGCCGCCGCATGACCATACGACGTGGGCCATCATCGCCGGGGTGAACGGCAACGAGCGCAACGAGGTCTATGCGCGCGCGTCCACCCAGGATCCGCTGCGCGATACCTTGACCCATGTGCGGCGCGTGGACGTCGGCCCTGGCGGTTCGATCGTGCTGGGCACGGGCGACGTGCACACCATCGAACTGGTCGGTGACGAGCCCGGCGCGCATCTGCATTTCTATGGGCTGGCGCTGGACCGGCTGCACGGCCGCGTGGTGTTCGAAAGCACCGCGGGCGGCACGTACCGGACGTTTTCGCCGCCCGCAGCCATCTACCATGCACGCCTGTCGCCGCAGGAACTGCAGGACGAACTGCGCGGCGAGGCCGAGATCGCCGTGCTGGACGTGCGGGAAGCCGGCCGCTATGCCCGCCGCCACCTGCTGCATGCCGTGCCGGCGCCCCTGTGGCGCCTGGAACTGCTGGCCGACCGACTTGTGCCGCGCCGCGACACCCGCATCGTGCTGGTGGACGACGACGAGACTCAGGCGCATCAGGCCGCGGCCAAGCTGACCCGCCTGGGGTGGACCGACGTGTCGGTGCTGGCCGGCGGGACGGACGGCTGGGAGCGCGCCGGCCTGGAACTGTTCTCGGGCACGAACGTGCCCAGCAAGGCGTTCGGCGAGGTCATCGAACATGAGAAGCACACGCCCTGGATCGACGTCGAGGAGCTGCACGAGCGCGTGGCGCGCGGCGACGATATCGTCGTGGTCGACAGCCGCACGCCTGAAGAATTCCACAACTTCACGCTGCCGTTCTCGCACAGTCTGCCGGGGGCGGAACTGGTCTACCGCATCCGCGAACTGGCGCCCGATCCCAAGACCTTCGTGGTGGTCAATTGCGCGGGCCGAACCCGCAGCATCGTCGGGGCGCAGACGCTGATCGACGCCGGCATCCCGAACCGCGTCGCCTCCTTGCGCAATGGCACGATGGAATGGCTGCTGTCGGGCCGGGAACTGGCTTATGGCCGCCACGCGGCGTTGCCGGAGCCGGGCGTAGCCGCGCTGGCCGCCGCGCGCGAACAAGCCCGCGACGTGGCGCAACGCGCCGGCATCGGGTACATCGACGCGGCGACGCTCGCCGCGTTCGAGGCGGAACAGGCGACGCGCACACTCTACAAGTTCGACGTGCGCACCCGCGAGGAATACGAGACCGGGCATCTGGAAGGCTGGCGTTGGGCGCCGGGCGGCCAACTGGTGCAGGCCACCGACGAGTACCTGGCGACGCGCCGCGCGCGCGTCGTGCTGGCGGATTGGGACGGCGTGCGCGCGCTGACCACCGGCGCCTGGCTGGCGCAATTGGGCGCGGTCGAGGTCTATCTGTATCAGCCGCCCACGCTGGCGCCCGTGCAAAGCGGCCCCGAGCCGCGCCGGGTACTGCGTCATCGGCCGGACGCCCCGGGCCTGCGCGCAGCGGCGCTGCGGACTGCGCTGGATGCGGACGAGGCCATCGTGTTCGACGTGGACTCGCGTGTGGCCTATGAGCGCGGCCATGTGCCCGGCGCGCGTTTCGCGGCGCCGGACCGCCTGGCGGAGTTCCTGTCGCCGGACGATCAACGTACCGTTGTCGTGACGTCGTCCGACGGCGTGCTGGCCAGCACCGTGGCGGCCGAACTGGCCTGGCGCGGCAAGCGCCCGGTGCAGTACTTGCTGGGCGGCACGCGGGCCTGGAAGGGGCAGGGCCTGGCGCTTGCAACGGGGGCGCAGGGCGTGTTGACCGGCGACGACGACCAGAGCATCAGCCCGTATCTGTTCGATGACCTGTCGGCCCGGGACCAGGGGTTCCGCGAGTACCTGGATTGGGAGCTGGGGCTGGTGGCGCAACTGGAACGGGACGGCGGCTGCGGCATCCGGCTGATCGCGGCGGGGTAGGCAGGCGGGGATCGGACGGCAGGGCCTTGATGCACGCTGTGCGTCAGGGCCATTTTTGCCTGATTATCCACGGCTGCGGAAAGGGCTAATCTGTGCGTTTCGCCCAGGAGATCCGACATGCCGCCGCTACACCAAGAAGCCAAAGACCAAGACACCTACGCGCTGGGAAGCCGCCAGGTCAAGCGCCTGGGCTATGGCGCGATGCAACTGGCCGGACCGGGGGTCTTCGGGCCACCGCGCGACCGCGAAGCGGCGTTGGCCGTGCTGCGCGAGGCCGTAGCCAATGGCGTCAACCATATCGACACCAGCGACTTCTACGGGCCCCACGTCACCAATCAGATCATCCGCGAGGCGCTGTCGCCCTATGCGGACGATCTGGTGCTGGTCACCAAGATCGGGGCCCGCCGGGGCGCGGACGCGTCTTGGATACGCGCCGATGGCGCCGCAGACCTGGAAAGCGCCGTCGAGGACAATCTGCGCAATCTGAGGCTGGATGTGCTGGACGTCGTGAACCTGCGCATCATGTTCGGCGTGCACGGGCCGGAGGAAGGTTCGATCGCGGCGCCCCTGGCGGCGCTCGTGAAGCTTCAGCAGCGCGGCCTGGTCCGGCACATTGGCCTGAGCAACGTGACCGCCGCGCAGGTCCAGGAAGGGCGCGGGCTATGCGACATCGTCTGCGTGCAGAATCAGTACAACCTGGCGCACCGTCATGACGATGCGCTGATCGATGCGCTGGCGCAGGATGGCATCGCCTATGTGCCGTATTTTCCACTGGGCGGCTTCAGCCCGCTGCAATCCGCCACGCTGACCGACGTGGCGCAACGCGTGGGGGCGACACCGATGCAAGTGGCGATTGCATGGCTGCTGCAGCGCGCGCCCAACATTCTGGTCATCCCGGGCACGTCGTCGGTGGCCCATCTGCGCGAGAACCTGGCCGCGGCGAAGCTGGCGCTGCCGGGCGCGGAGATCCGTGCGTTGGACGGGATCGCGAAGGGCGGGGACTAAGGGTCTGGCGCAAGGCCGGCGCCGCTAGACCGCCGCCAACAGGTCATCCACGTGGACCATCAATTCGCGTACCTGGCGCAGCATCGGGTACTGGTGCAGCACCGGCGTCCATTGGGGCGATTCCAGCAATTGCGCCCATACCGGTTCCAGCGCGTCGGGTTCGGGCTGCTGCTTGTCCGTCAATTGGCACGCATACGCCACGCTGGCCGGCGCGGACAGCAGTTGCATCCGGCTGGCGGCGCTGAGCAGGCGCGGCGCGGTGTCGGCGGGCGCATCGCAGCAATAAAGCACCGTGCGAGCCAGATCGGGCGAATCGGCCGGCAGCGCCCTGAGCGATGCGCCGCGCAGGTGCACGACCCCTTGCCGGGTCTGGAACGGATAGACGGCGTGCTCGTCGGCATGTGCAAGCAGGCGCAAACCCCGCTGCAGGCGGGGCAGGTCCGCGGTCGCCGCGTCGATGGACGCCTTCGCTTCAAGCAGCAGGCAGACGTCCCAAACGGGCGTGGCGGCGTCCGTGTGCGTTTGGCGCAGCAGCACGGCGTCCCACTCGCTCTTGGCGCGTTCGGCGCTGGCGGGTATCGATGCCGGCACCAGCATCGAGGTCACCACGCGGAAGGGCGGCGGGCCGCTTTGGGCGTCGTTCAGCCGTCGGGACAAGGCGTCCAGTGCCGCTTTGGCCAAGGCTTCGACGGCCGCGCCTCGGCGCTGTGCGGCGGAACCTTGCGCGGCCGCGGTTTGGCTGCCGGAGCGTGGCCCGTGGCGATCCCATAAGGATTGGTACAGCCGCACCTGCCCATCCGGCGTCAAGGCGTCCAGGCGCTGCAAACGCGCCAGGGCAGGGGCGTCCAGCAGGCGGGCCAACGCGCGTTCGACGGCGGGGTCCTCGGTTTTCTCCTGCATGGCCCGAAGCCGCTGCGCGGCCTCGGACAGCGTCTTCCACGACGCGCCGGCCGCTGCGGCCTGCAATGCCGCCAACGCGTCCCGGTCCTGGCCCGGCGTCATGCGTTGCAACTTGGCGGGGTGCGCGATGCCGTTGACGGCGGCATGGATCTGGCGGCGGTCCTGTTCGGCGGTGGTGGAAAGATGCGCGAATTCGCGTACTTGCGGCGCGCGGTGCCGCAGCACGATGGCCTGGAAGGCGGGGTCGCCGCCGTCTGCGCGCACGGCTTCATGGATCAATCTTGCCAGTGCCTGGATGAATTCCCGTTTCGTCGCTGCGTCGGGGGTGGTCCCGGCGGCCAGCGCCTGGCGGGTTTGTTCCAAGGTGATGGCGAGCGCGGTCGACGAACCGCCGTTGCGCATCGTCGCGACCTCGTCAAGCGTCTCCGGAACGCGGTAGCGGCGCGGTACGGCGCGAAGAAGGTCTTCAAGCAACGGCGAGCAGGGCGGCAGGGGCATTGGCGCAAGTCGAGGATCGGAGCAATGTCGTGCAGTGTCGCATGTCGTTGATTTGACCTGACTGTAAGCTGAATAAGTAATCAGAATATGAAAACAATGTCGTTCGCCTGCGGCGGGCAAGCCGATATCGTCCGGATTCAAACGGCTCGCCCAGTAGCCGAATTCAGGAGAATCCGATGTCCCCACGCAAGCTGCTGGTCGGCACCTTTGCCGCGCTGGCCACTTTCATCGCCTTTCCGGCGACGGCGCAACATGCCAAGTACCTGGTCACGACCGAGTGGCTGGAGAAGAACCTGAACGATCCGAAGGTTCGGGTCGTGGAGGTGAGCGTGAACCCGGGCCTGTACGAACGCGGCCATATCCCGGGCGCGGCGAATGTCAGTTGGCATACCGATCTGGTCGACACCGTGAACCGCGACATCGCGCCGCCCAAGCAATTCCAGGCGTTGCTGGCGCGCTCCGGCATCAACGCCGACACGACGACCATCCTGTACGGCGACAACAACAATTGGTTTGCGGCCTGGGGCGCGTGGATCTTCGACATCTACGGCATCGACAACGTGAAGATCCTGGACGGCGGACGCAAGAAATGGGAGGCCGAGGGCCGGCCCCTGTCCAACAGCGCCAAGATCCAGGCGGCCGGCACGGCGCAGATCAAGCCGCCCAACGCGGCGTTGCGCGCCCATCTGCAGGACGTCCTGGCCGTGGCCCGCAAGGACAAGGACGGCGTGCTGGTCGACATCCGCTCGGCCGACGAATACAACGGTAAGATCTTTGCGCCCAATGGCGTGCCGGAACTGGCGGTGCGCGCCGGCCACGTGCCGGGCGCGGTGAACGTGACCTGGAGCAAGCTCGTGGCCGAAGACGGCACGTTCAAGTCGGCGGACGAACTGAAAGCGATCTATCAGGCCGCCGGCGTGGATGGCACCAAGCCCATCATTACGTATTGCCGCATCGGCGAACGGTCCAGCCATTCGTGGTTTGCGCTGCGCAAGCTGCTGGGCTATGACGTGCGCAACTATGACGGCTCGTGGACCGAATACGGCAACAGCGTCGGGTCGCCCATCAGCAACCCGTCGGGCACGGTGTGGGGCAAGACCTGAGTGAGCACCCTACGTCTGGTGTCGGCCGCCACGGTGTTGGCGGCCGTTTTCGTGGCGGCCTGGCTGCTGGCGCCCTTGCCCGAGGGCGGGCGCAACCTGTCCTTGTCCGTCTTGTTGGGCGCGGCGTTCGGCATCGTGCTGCAACGCTCGCGCTTCTGCTTCTATTGCATTGCGCGGGACTTCATCGACAAAAGAGAGACGTCTGGCATGTTCGCGGTGCTGGTTGCGCTGGGCGTGGGCACGTTGGGCTATCACGCGGTGTTCGGCGCATTCCTGCCCGTGCCTTCGCCCGCGCGGCTGCCGCCGGGCGCGCACATCGGCCCGGTCAGCATGGCGCTGGTGGCGGGGGCCTTTGTCTTTGGCGTGGGCATGCGCGTATCCGGCTCTTGCATCAGCGCGCAT
Source organism: uncultured Achromobacter sp. (assembly GCA_963530045.1). Lineage (GTDB taxonomy): Bacteria > Pseudomonadota > Gammaproteobacteria > Burkholderiales > Burkholderiaceae_B > Achromobacter. The sequence continues at coordinate 26,325 of CAUSDE010000063.1, read as the reverse complement.
TTCTACCGGCTGGGCGAAGGCGCGCTGGCCTCTCCGTTTGCCTTGCTGGGTGCGGGCGTGGGCTTCGTGCTGGGATTCGCGACGTGGAACGCGCTGTATCTGGCGTTGATCCAGGAGGCGCCGGTGGTGTGGCTGCCGCAGCGGCTGGGCTATGGCGGCACGCTGCTGCTGCAGGGCGCGCTGCTGGCGGCGATTGGCTGGGCGGTGTTCCGCCGCGGCGGGGCGCAGCCGCGTCAGGCTGATGTGGGCGCCTCGCCCTGGCAGTCGGTGTTGCGCGAGCGCTGGCCGCCCGCGGTGGGCGGCATCCTGGTGGGTTTCATCGGCGTCATTGCCTATCTGCGCATTGCGCCCTTGGGCGTGACGGCCGAACTGGGCAGCTTGGCGCGCACGGCCGCGGCGGGCACGGGCTGGCTGCCGGATCGACTGGAAGGGCTGGACACCTTTGCGGGTTGCGCCACCGTGGTCAAGCGCATGCTGCTGTCGAACAACGGCGTGTTCGTGGTGGCGCTGGTGGCGGGGGCGTGGGCGGCGGCCTTGGCGGCCGGCGCGTTCCGGCCCAGGTTGCCGTCCGTGAAAGACATCGCCCGCAATTTTGCGGGCGGGGTGCTGATGGGCTGGGGCGGCATGACGGCGCTGGGTTGCACCGTGGGCACGCTGCTGTCCGGGGTGATGGCCGGGGCGCTGTCCGGCTGGGTCTTCGGCGCGGCCTGCTTCGCGGGAATCTGGGCGGGCTTGCGCGTCGTCCGGGCGCCCGCCCAGCCACGCATTACTTGAACATCGCGGCGTTTTCTTCCAGCACGGCGTCGGCGCACTGGGCATCCAGGTTGCCGCCGGGGGCGCCGGCCACGCCGATCGCGCCGATGACTGCGGTGCCGGCCTTGACCGGCACGCCGCCGCCCAACAGCAGGAAGCCGGGGATGTCGGTCAGATTGGCCGCGCCCGGGTTCTTCTGCGCGTTTTCCATCATGGTCAGCGTCGGGGTCTTGGCGGAGACAGCGGTAAAGGCCTTGGCGCGGCTGGCTTCAATGGTGTGCGGGCCAGCGTTGTCGGCACGGGCAAAGGCCTTGAGCAGGCCGGCGCGGTCCACGACCGAGGCGCTCACGTTGTAGCCCTTGGCCTGGCAGGCGGCGACGGTGGCGGTGGCGAGCTTCTGCGCATCGGCCATCGACAGATTGCTTTCGCTCAGCACGGCGGCGTGGGCGGCGCCGGCAAAAGCCAGGGTGGAGAGCAAGGTGGCAAGCGTGTAGCGGTTCATGGTCTGCGTCCTTTTCGGGAACATTCGGTAGGAGCAGTCAGTGTGGCCAAAACGCGCGGCGGGCGGTATACGCCCGAATACGCGGGCCTCTCCGTAGCGCTACGGAGGGCGCCCGGTCGCGGCTAGTCCAGCAAGGTGGCGTATTGGCGGATCAGCTGCGCCAGCGAATCGGCTTCCAGCTTGGCGAAGACGTTGGCGCGGTAGGTTTCCACGGTGCGTGGCGACAGGTCGAACTCGCGCGCGATCTCTTTGTTGCTCATGCCTTGCACGATGCGTTCCAGCACCTCGTGTTCGCGTCCCGACAGGCGCGCCAGGCGTTCGGCGGCGGCTTGGGTCACGGCCAGTCGTTCGCGGCTGGCGATGTGGGTGCGCACGGCGGCCTGCACCGCGTCCAGGAACACGTCGTCATCCACCGGCTTTTGCAGGAATTCCATGGCGCCGCCCTTGAAGGCGCGGCGGCACAGGTCCACGTTGGCGTGGCCGGTCAGCATGACCACGGGCAAGTCCGATTGTTCGGCCAGGCGGCTCAGCACGTCCAGCCCGCTGATGCCGGGCATGCGTATGTCCAGCACGACGCAGCCGATGGCGCTGGGGGGCAACTGCGCCAGGAACGCCAGCGGGTCGCCGAAACCGGTGCTGCGCAGGCCGACGCTGCGCAGCAGCAGCGCGAGCCCGTCGCGCACGGCGTCGTCGTCGTCGACCAGATAGACCTGGGGGGATAAGGCGTGGGTGTGGGCGTCTGGGGGGGTCATGAGCGGGCTCCCGAGCGTGGCAGGGTCACGGTGAAGCAGGCGCCGGCGGGGGCAAGGTTGCGGGCGGCGACGCGGCCGTCCATGGACCCGGCCAGCGTGTCGCACAAGGCCAGCCCCAGGCCCATGCCTTGGGGGCGCGTGGTGTAGAAAGGCGCGAACAACCGCGGCAGCGCATCGGCCGCGATGCCGGGGCCGGTATCGCTGACGGTGAAGAGATACGCATCGCCGTCGGCGCGGCCTTCGATCTGGATGTGGCGCTGGCCGTCGGCGTCGGCCAGCGCGTCCGCCGCGTTCTGGACCAGGTTGTGCAGGATCTGCTCCAGCGCCACGCGGTCGCCCAGCGGCCGGGCGCCGGGGCTGGCGTTGTGCCAGGTGATGCGTATGCCCTGGCGGGCCAGGTCCGGTTCACGCAGGAACCGCAGCGACGCCACCAGCGCGTCCGGGTCCAGCGCTTCGCGCCGCGCGGGCGAACTGGGCTGCACCAGCGCGCGCATGCGGCTGATGATATCCGCGGCGCGTTTGGCCTGTTCCGAACTGGCCAGCAGGGCATGGCGCACGGCGGGGCGTTCTTCTTCGTCGTCCAGCAGGCGTCCGGCGGCACGGGTGTGCGCCAGGATGGCGGTCAGGGGCTGATTCAATTCATGGGCGATGCCGGCGGCCATTTCGCCCAGCGTGCTCAAGCGCGCCATCGCCGCCAGCCGCGCCTGCTCCTGCTGCCGGCGCGCGTCGGCGCGTGAACGTTGCCAGGCCGCGGCGCCGGCCACCAGCAAGGCGCTGCCCACGGCCCATGCCAGCCAGGCCGTCCACGGCCAGGCAGCCGGCGTCCACGTGCGCGCGCTGTGCATCTGGAAAGGCTGGCTGGCCGCGCCCAGCGGCTTTTGCAGCGTCATCGTCAAGCCCGGCGGGCCGTCCGGCTGCTTGTCCAGCAACGGCAGCGCCGTCTGGTCCAGGGTCAGGCTCAGGTTGGCCAAGCCGGGCGGAAAGTCGGCGGCGGGCACCAGTTGGCGCGCGTCCAGCAGCAGGCTCCAGCTGGATGGCGAGATCAACCAATACCGGGCGGGGTCCACGGGCAAGGCGACGGGCCGTCCCAACTGGCGCGCGCGCTCGACGGCGGCGGACAGGCCGGGCGGCGCGGCCAGGCTGCCGGCCCAAGCGCCGTCGGCCAGATAGCCCAGCCCCAGCAACTGTGGCAAGGCGGGCTGCAGGCTGGGGTAGAGGCGCTCCGGGGCGGGCGGGTGCGACAGCGCGGCCAGCGTGGCCAGCACGGCTTCGTGCTGGACCGTCTTCTGGCTCAACATGCGCTGGGCGATGCTGGTGCTCTGGAAGAAACGGTCGTATTGGTCGACGTATTCCTGGCGGGCGATCCAGGCGGCGCCCAGGCAGAACAGGATGAGCCAGCAGAAGAGGGCGCGCGTGCGCGATAGGGGATTCACGCCTGAAATTATGCCTTGCGGCCAGTGCGGACAGGAATCCGTAGGGCTACGGAGGGTTTACGCGACGCGCTTGCCGGAGCCGGCGTCCGCCTGCGAACTGGCCGATACCGCCATCTGGTACAGCGCGGCCACCAGGTCGGATTGAGTGATCAGCCCGTGCAAGGTGCGCGAGGCATCCAGCACGGGCACGCAGTGCAGGCTGTCGGACATGGGGCGAGCCAATTCGATCACGGGCAGTCCGGGTGTGGCGAAGGGAACTTCGCTGCGCATGCTGTCGGCCACCAGCAGATCCTGGGCGGGCACCCCATCCACCGTGGCAGTCGCAAGCCGGCTCTTGCGTGCCAGCACGTCAGCCTGCGCAAGCATGCCGGCGTAGCGCCCGGCGGAATCCAGCACGGGCAGCGCCTGCAGCCGGTGCTTGTCGAACAGCCGGATCGCGTAGTCCAGCGGATCCTGTTCCTGCACGGTGACGACGTCGCGCGACATGATGTCCGCGCAGGACACGTCACCGAAGCGGCGCAGGCTGGCGCGCAGTTCGGCCGCCAGCACGATGTCTTCCAGGTCTTCCTTGCTGATGTCCAGCAGTTCGCCGCGCTGGGAAAGGGCTTCGTCCAGGTCGGCGCGGCTAAAGCCCAGCCGGGCGCTGGGGGCGGCGTCGCGGGTGTGATGGCCGGGGGCCGGATCGGCGTGGCGCCGAGGGTAGTTGCGCTTGAGCGCGCCATTGAAGGCCACGGCGATGCACAGCAGGATCAGGGAATTCAGCCCCACCGGCCATAGCGCGAAGCCATAGCCCAGGCTGGCGACCGACGGGCCGCCCAACACGGCGGTCAACGCCACCGCGCCGCTGGGAGGATGCAGGCACCGCAGGCTGAACATGGCGCCGATGGCCAGCGCCACCGCCACGGCGGCGGCCAGGCCGGGCACGGGAATCAGCTGCGCGCAGAACACCCCGATCACGGCCGAGACCAGGTTGCCTGCCAGGATGGACCAGGGCTGGGCCAGCGGGCTGGCAGGCGCGGCGAACAGCAGCACGGCTGATGCCCCCATCGGGGCGATGAACCAGGGGTTGGCGCTGCCCAGCGCGTGGCGGCCCACCCATTCCGTGCAAAACAGCCCCACCAGCGCGCCCAGGACGCCATACAGCTTCTCGCGCCGGTTGACGCCCACGGGCGCTGGCGCGAACGAGCTCAGCCAGCGCTTGATTGCCACACCCAAAACGATCTCCTCGCGTGTTTCGAATATATCGGGGGACGACAATTTATCACGCGCAGGCGGACGACCCGCGATCCACGCCGGCGCACCGGGATCAGTCGGCGTCGTCGCCGATGCGCGTCAGCAAGCGAGCCAGCAGGGGCCGCATCGCGCGCAATTCTTCCAGGTGCGACGCGGACAGGCTTTCCAGCACGCGCTCGGCTTTTGGGGTCAGCACGACCTGGACGCGTCGGCCGTCCTCGAGATCGGCCTTGCGGCTGACCAGATCCAGGCGGGCCAGCCGGCCCACCAATTCAGCCGCGGTGTGCGGGCGGATCAACAGCCGGTCGGCGATTTCGCCCACATACAGCCCGCGCCGTCCGGCCGGGCTCTTGCGGGTGCCCTTGATGGCCAGCAGGGTCTGGTGCTGTTGCGGGGTGAGCGCCAATTCAGCGGCGGCGCCTTCGCTGAAGGCGGCGAAGGTGCGCAGCGCGTAACGGAAGTCGGCCAGCAGTTCGTAATCGGCGGGCGACAGCGGAGTGGGGGACGGAGACGTTTTCACGAGCCGATTCTAATATATGTCGTGATACGATATAAATGACCAAACGCAAGGTCCGTCGCTTTTCTTGCCGCTTTCCCTCTGTTTCCCGAACTTTCCTATCGACAATGCCAACCTGTCCCGCATCCACCCCGGTCGCGCCATCGCAAACGCCTGCCGTCGCGGCCACCCGCCTGGGCGATTTCACCACTGACCGCCGCGTCGTCCTGTTGATGGCGCTGGCCATTCCCGTGGGGCTGGCCAGCGTGGCCGCCGCCTGGGCCTTGCTGCGACTGATCTCCCTGTGCACCAACCTGGCCTACCACGGCCGATTCTCGTTCGCCGACCTGCCGATCACGACCGGGGCGTTGGGCTGGCGCTCGGTTTTCATTCCGGTCGCGGGCTGCCTGATTATCGGGCTGATGGCGCGCTACGGGTCCGAGAAGATCCGCGGGCATGGCATTCCGGAAGCCATGGAAGCGATCCTGATCGGCAAGAGCCGGATCCAGCCCAAGGTGGCGATCCTGAAGCCGGTGTCGTCCGCGGTGTCGATCGGCACCGGCGGGCCGTTCGGCGCGGAAGGGCCCATCATCATGACCGGCGGCGCCATCGGGTCCTTGCTGGCGCAGACCATCCACCTGGACGACGCCGAACGCAAGACGTTGCTGGTGGCGGGCGCCGCCGCCGGTATGACGGCCATCTTTGCGACGCCCCTGGCCGCCGTGCTGCTGGCGGTTGAACTGCTGCTGTTCGAATGGAAGCCGCGCAGCTTCCTGCCCGTGGCGATGGCCGCGCTGGTGGCGGCCGCCACCCGCGCCTTCGTGCTGGACGCCGGACCGGTCTTCGCCTATGCGGGCGCCTTGTCGTTTACCCCCTGGCACCTCGTGGCCTGCGCGGCGGTGGGCGTGCTGGCGGGATTGGGCTCGGGCGTGCTGACGACGCTGGTGTACGCGGCCGAAGACCTGTTCGAAAAGCTGCCGTTGCACTGGATGTGGTGGCCGGCCATCGGCGGCCTGGCGATCGGCATCGGCGGCATGATCGACCCCGCCGCGTTGGGCGTGGGCTATGACAACATCCGCCACCTGCTGGCGGGCGACCTGGCTTTCCAGGCAGTGTTGCTGCTGCTCGTGGTGAAGGTGGCGATCTGGTCCATCGCCTTGGGGTCGGGTACCTCGGGCGGGGTGCTGGCGCCGTTGCTGATCTTCGGCGGCGCGCTGGGCGCGTTGGCCACGCCCTGGCTGCCACAGGCGGACCCGGGCTTCTGGGCCTTGCTGGGCATGGCCGCCATGATGGGCGGCACTATGCGCGCGCCGCTCACCGCCACGCTGTTCGCGGTGGAGCTGACCGGCGACACGGCGGCGTTGCTGCCGGTGCTGGCCGCTTGCGTTTTCGCGTATGGCGTGACGGTCCTGCTGTTGAAGCGGTCGATCCTGACGGAGAAGATCGCGCGCCGCGGCCATCACATCAGCCGCGAATACCATGTGGATCCGTTCGACTTGGTGCGCGTGTCGGCGATCATGACCCAGGGGGTCGATACGCTGCCGCACACCACAACGGTGGCGCAGGCCGTCGCGCATTTCACGACGCTGCAACCCGTGCACACCAGCTACCCGGTGGTGGACGCGCAAGGCGTCGTCGTGGGCGAGGTCACGCGCGCCGACTCGCTGGCGTGGGCGCTGGATGCGCTGGACGGTTCGCGCACCTTGGCACAGGCGCTGGCCGGACGCGAGCAGGTGATCGGCTATCCCGACGAGCTGGCGAGCCGGATCGCGGACCGCATGGCGCTGTCAGGCGTCGGACGCGTGCCGATCGTGGACCGGGCGACGGGCCGCTTGCTGGGCATTGTGGGCCGCAAGGACCTGTTCCGGTCGCGCGCGCGCCGCCTACGCGATGAAAGCGAGCGCACCGCGTACTTGCGCCGGGCGGCGTGAGCGGCTCATCCGCCGCTTGCCGCGCGCAGTTCCCACAGTACGTCCAACACGTGGCGGGTGGCCTGTTCCACCTTTTCCGCGCGATGCGCGATGCCCAAGGGGCGCCATAGCGCAGGCCGCAGCGGGCGCATGATGATGCGCGGGTCCGGTTGCGGGGCGGTCGCTTCGTGCGGCAGCAGCGTGGCGCCGTAGCCGGCGGCCACCAGGCTCTTGATGGCGTCGTTGTAGTTCAGCTGGATGCGGGCGCACGGGTTCAGCCCGGCGCCGGCGAACCATTCGCCGGTCTGGCGCGACAGCCGCGTGGTGGCGTCGTTCAGGATCAACGGACGGCCTGCCAGCCAGGCCGGCGTGACGCGAGCCGGCGCCGGCCAGCCAGCGGGCAGGAACGCCATGACCGGGTCGCGGCGCCAGGGCTTGAGCACCAGCCCGTCGATGGGTGGCTGCGGCAACGCCACCAGCCCCACGTCCAGTGTGCCGTCATGCAGGCGCTGCAAGGTTTCCTGAGAGGTCAGCACGGCCACCTGAACGTCGATGCCGGGGTGGTCGCGGCCCAGCCTTTCCAGCGCTTGCGGCAGCAGATGGGCGATGGCGCCGGTGGAGGCGCCCAGGCGCACGCGGCCGGACAGGCCCTGTACCTGGCGCTGTACGTCGTCCAGGGCCTGGTCGGCTTCGGCCAGCAGCCGGCGCGCGCGGTCCAGCAGGGTCTCGCCGATGGTGGTGGGCCGCACCTGGCCACGCTTGCGGGTCAGGAGCGGCGCGCCGATGCGGGCCTCGAGGTCGGCCACGTGCAGGCTGACGGTAGGGGGCGCCAGGTGCAAGGCGCGGGCGGCATCCGCGAAAGACCCCAGGTCGGCAATCGCCACCAGAGTGCGCAGGCGGTCCAGGCTGATTTCGCGCATGGCTTTATCGTTCAGGAAAGATGAATCCAATGGTCATGATATTCGACTTTTCTTATGTTGCCTGCAGATCGATGATACGCACTTGCCCCGCGGCGAATCCCCGCGGCGGCGCCATCCACAACCCCACCTCCCGATCGGGACGGAGCACGTCATGACCCATCCTCTTGTCTTTATCGACGGCGACCAAGGCACGACCGGCCTGCAGATCCACGAACGCCTGAACGGCCGCGCCGACCTGCGCCTGCTGACGCTGCCCGAGGCCGAGCGCAAGGATCCGCAACGCCGCGCCGAAGCCATCAATGCCTGCGACGTGGCCATCCTGTGCCTGCCCGACGAGCCGGCCCGCCAGGCGGCGGCGTCCGTCGTGAACCCGAAGGTCCGCGTGATCGACGCCAGCTCGGCGCATCGCACCACGCCCGGCTGGGTGTACGGCTTTCCCGAGATGGACGCGGGGCAGGCGGACCTGATCGCCCACGCCACGCGCGTCAGCAATCCGGGCTGCTACCCGACGGGCGCCATCGCCTTGCTGCGCCCCTTGATCCAGGCCGGCCTCGTGCCTGCCAACTACCCGGCCGTGGTGCACGCGGTGTCGGGCTATTCGGGCGGCGGCCGCGCCAGCGTGGACGCCTATGAGGGGCCGGATGGCGCGAAAGGCCCGGCGTTCCAGTTGTACGGCCTGGGTCTGGCGCATAAGCACACGCCAGAGATCGAAGCGCACGCCGGCCTGACGCAACGTCCCGTGTTCGTGCCGGCCTACGGCGCGTTCCGCCAGGGCATCGTGCTGACGATTCCGCTGCAACTGCGCTTGCTGCCGGCGGGCGTGACCAGCCAGCAATTGCAGGACTGCCTGCAGACCCGCTACGCCGGCACGGCGCATGTGCAGGTGGTGGACCGCCAGGAAGCCGCGGCGCACACGCATCTGGATCCGCAGGCGCTCAACGGCACCAATGACCTGCGGCTGGCGGTCTATGGCAACGAGCTGCACGGCCAGGTGCTCTTGACCGCGGTGTTCGACAACCTGGGCAAGGGCGCCTCCGGCGCGGCGGTGCAGAACCTGGATCTGATGCTGGCGGCAATGGGGTAGCGCTTAACAAAGCAGGAGCAGGCGGCAAAGGGCTCCCTTAGCCGCCCGCAGCGCCTGTCACCATTTCATTTCGCCCTTGGCGACTTTGGCGCTGATGTTCAGCGACGCGGCGGCGCCCGCCTCGGGGTACTGCGCCTTCATGGCGGCGATCAGTGCGGCGCTGTCGGCGGCCTTCGCGGCTTGCGTGTCGAAGGCGCGGATATAGCCTTGCGTGTAGCGGACGGATTCCAGGTTGAGCGGTGCGCCCGGCGCGTAGTGGCCCGGGATGACGGTGACGGGAGCCAGTTGCTCGATGCGCGCCAACGTGGCCAGCCAATCTTGATGCGATTGCGGCGTTTGCGTGTCGGCCATCCACACGTGCAGGTTGCCGAACACCACGACTCCGCCCACCACGGCCTTGAGCGACGGGATCCACACGAAGGTGCGATCCGGCTGCGGGCCGTCCAGTCCGGTGATCTCCAGCGTCTGCCCTTCCAGCGTCAGCGTGCGGCCTTGCAGCACTTGCGGGATGACCGCCCTGGACGGCGCATCGGCGCCCAGCTTCGGCCCCCAGAACGCGATCTTGGCCTCCACGGTTTCCTTGATGTGCTGCACAGTCGGTTCGGTGGCCACGACGCGCGCGTCGGGGAAGGCCGCCAGCACGGTGTCCAGGCCGAAGTAGAAGTCGGGGTCGCCGTGGCTGATGTAGATGGTGGTCAGCGTCTTGCCGCTGGCGCGCACCATGTCGACCACCTTTGCGGCTTGCGATTTGCCGAATTGCGCGTCGATCAGGATGGCGTCGCGTTGGCCGCTGACCAGCACCGAAGACACCTGGAAGATGGCGTCGTCGCCAGGGTTGAAATGGGTCAGCGTCAGGCCGGTGCCGGCGGCGTGAACCGGGGCGATCAGCGCGGCAAGCGCGGCGGTCTGCAGCAAACGGCGCAGGGCGGAAAAGACAGACATGGCGGGCTCCTGGTGGGAAGTAAGAAGGGAGCCAGTCTAGTTGCAGGAAGCGCGCGTATCTACGCCCTGTTATGCCAGGGTCTGTTGCGTTAATCGATCAAATCAGGCCGGGCTGCGGTCAGCCAGCGTTTCTTCGACCAGACGGCGCAGCCACGTCGTGCCCGGGTCGCTTTCAAAGCGCGCGTGCCAGTGCACCGTGACGCACAGCGGCGGCAGGGTCAGCGGCAAGGGGCGGATCTCGAACGCGTTGTCCCGGTTGAACCAGATGGCCGCCCGATAGGGCAGCGTGACCGTGAGGTCGGTACGGCGCACGATTTCGGCGGCGGCCGAAAAGTGCGGCAGCGTCAGGTAGGGCTGGCGGTGCAGTCCGGCTTCGCCCAGCACGTCGTCCAGCAGGCGGTGCGCGCTGGCGCGCGAGGCCACCAGGATATGGTCCAGGCGCTTGAACTGTCCGCGCGTCAGGCCGGCAGACAGCACCGGATGGCCGCGCCGCCCCATGCAGGCATAACGCTCGCTGAACAGGTCTGCGTGGCGGGTGTGGCGGCCCAGGCCGGCCAGGTTGCCGATGGCCAGGTCGACCTCGCCGTCCTTTAACGCCTGGGGCAATTGCTCCAACGGGATTTCCAGCACCTCGACCTGCAGGCGCGGGGCCAACGCATGCACGCGTTCCATCAACAGCGGCAGGAAGACCATTTCGCCAATGTCGGACATGGACAGCCGGAAGCGCCGGGTGCTGGTGGCGGGGTCGAAGCGCTGCCGCAGGCTGACGGCTTCGGCAAAGCTGTTCATGCCGCGTTCGATCGGGCCGGCCAGCGCAAAGGCGATGGGCGTGGGCTGCATGCCGGTGGCGGTGCGCACGAACAAGGGGTCGTCGAAACGCTCGCGCAACCGGGCCAGCGCGTAGCTGACCGCGGGCTGCGTCAGGTTCAGCCGCTGCGCCGCGCGGGTCACGCTGCGTTCATGCAGCACGGTCAGGAAAACCCGCATGAGATTCAGGTCGAAGTCCACGCACGCCCTTGATATCAGTCTGATTTATAAGATAAATAATACCCATAAATTTGACACATAAATAGTTGATTCCTAGACTAATTCCACAGAGCCGCGCCATGCCAGGCAGCGGCCGCACAACCGGGGAAGCGTCGCCATGCATGCGTTGACATTGCCGTCGTTGTTGGTGGAGCAGGGCGCCCGTCTGGGCGATCGCCTGTGGGTGCAGGCGCCGGGCGGGGCCTTGCGCTTCGGCGATGCGCCGGCCCACGCTGCTGACTGGGCCGCGCGTCTGGCCTCGGCAGGCGTCGGGCGTGGCGACCGCGTGGGCCTGATGGCCGGCAACCGGCACGAGTTCCTCTCCGTCGTCCTGGGCTGCGGCTGGCTGGGCGCGGTGGTGGTGCCCATCAACACCGCCTCGCGCGGCATGCAGCTGCGGCACATCCTGGCCAATAGCGGTTGCGTCCTGCTGGTGGCGGATGCGGCGTCCTGTCCGGCCCTGTCGGCGCTGGCCGCCATGCACGCCGACGAATCTGCAGGCGCGTTGCGCTTGCGGGCGATCTGGCTGCTGGACGAGGCCTCGCCGGTCGATGGGCTGCCCGCGCCGGCCAGTCCTCCGCCTCCGGCGCCACCCGATGCGTCCCTGCCGCCCGCCGCCGACATCCGGCCCGGCGACATGCTGGCCATCCTGTACACCTCGGGTACCTCGGGGCTTTCCAAGGGGGTCTGTTGCCCGCATGCGCAGTTCTACTGGTGGGGCAGGATCGCGGCACGGAATCTGGAAATCACTGATGCGGACGTGCTCTACACCAGCCTGCCGCTATTCCATACCAACGCGCTTAACGCCTGTTTCCAGGCGCTGGTGACGGGCGCATCCATCGTGTGCGACGAGCGCTTTTCCGCCAGCCGCTATTTCGACCGCCTGGAGGCCAGCGGCGCCACGGTGACCTATCTGCTGGGCGCGATGGTGCCCATGCTGCTGGCGCACGAACCCGCCGCGTCGGAACGGCGGCACCGCACGCGTATCGCCTTGGCGCCAGGCGTACCGGAACGCTTCCATGGCGCCTTCACCGAACGCACCGGCATCGCGTTGCTGGAAGGCTACGGGTCGACCGAAACCAATTTCGCGCTGGGTGGAATCCTGGCCGAGCAACGGGCGGGCACGATGGGCCGGGTGGCGCCGGAGTTCGAAGCCATGGTGGCCGACGAACACGACGCGCCGGTGCCCGATGGCGAACCCGGAGAATTGCTGCTGCGCGCGACCCCGCCTTTTGCGGTGGCGACCGGCTACTTCGGCATGGACGACAAGACGGTCGAAGCCTGGCGCAACCTGTGGTTCCACACAGGCGACCGCGTGGTCCGCGACGCTGATGGCTACTTCCGATTCCTGGACCGCATGAAAGACGCGATCCGCCGCCGCGGCGAAAACATCTCCTCCTACGAAGTGGAGCAGGTGCTGCTGGCGCATCCCGCCGTGGCCGTCGTGGCGGTCTACGCGGTGCGTTCCGACCTGGCCGAGGACGAGGTGATGGCGGCCTTGGTCTACAAGCCCGGCCAGTCTTTGACGCACGCGGCCCTGCTGGATTTCTGCCAGCCCCGCATGCCGTATTTCGCCGTGCCGCGCTACCTGCGCGTGCTGGACGAACTGCCGCGCACCGAAAACGGCAAGGTCCGCAAGTTCCGCTTGCGGGAAGAAGGCATCACCGGCGACACCTGGGACCGGGACGCCGCGGGTTATCGCGTGGCGCGATAGCGTGAACCGGCGCTCGCGCGCCATTGAACATTCAAAAATCCAAGGGGCGGCAATGACGATGGCATACAAGGGGGCGGCGTTGTCCGCTGCCGACGAGGCGAAAAGAAAGCGGACCCGGCGCGTGGTGATGGCCTCCGTCGCAGGCAACGCGATGGAGTGGTACGATTTTTTCATCTACGGCACGGCTGCGGCGCTGGTCTTCGGCGAGCTGTTCTTCCCCAAGGGCACCGACCCGCTGCTGGGCACGATGGGCGCCTTCGCGGGCTTCGCCGTGGGCTTCCTGGCGCGGCCGCTGGGCGGGGTGATCTTCGGCCACATCGGCGACCGCTACGGCCGCAAGCTCGCGCTGGAATGGACGCTGGGGCTGATGGGGGCGGCCACGTTCCTGATCGGCTTGCTGCCGACTTACGAGCAGGTCGGCTTCTGGGCCCCCGTGGCGATGGTGGTGCTGCGCATGCTGCAAGGCGCCGCCGCCGGGGGCGAGTGGGGCGGCGGCGTGCTGCTCATCAGCGAGGCGGTGGGCGGCAAGCGGCGCGGCTACTTCTCGTCGTTCAGCCAGTTGGGCGTGGCGGGCGGCTTCGTGTTGTCGTCGGCCGTCTTCATGCTGGCCCAGCAACTGCCGCAGGAGTCGTTCATGAGCTGGGGCTGGCGCCTGCCTTTCCTGCTGAGCGTGCTGATCTTCGGGGTGGGCCTCTACATCCGCAAGCACATCCCTGAAAGTGAAGAGTTCGTGCAGGCCAAGAAGACGGCCAAGCGCGGCATGCCGGCCGTGGAAGTCTTCCGCCGCTATCCGCGCCAGGTGCTGACCGCCATGGGCCTGCGCGTGGCCGAGAACGGCGGCTCGTACATCTTCCTGGCGTTTGCGCTGGCCTACGGCAAATTCCTGGGCATTCCCAATGACGTCATGCTGGGCGGCGTGCTGGCGTCGATGTTCGTCGAACTGGGCTCCCTGGTGTGGTTCGGGCATTTGTCGGACCGCATCGGGCGCCGCGCGGTGTACCTGATCGGCTCGGCCGGCCTGGTGCTGGTGGCGTTTCCGTTCTTCTGGCTGGTGCAGACGAAGGAACCCGTATGGATCTTCCTGGCCTTCTTCCTGGGCAACACGGTCTGCCATGCCGCCATGATCGGCACGCAGCCCGCGTACTTCGCGGAACTCTTCCCGGCCGAAGTCCGCTACACGGGCCTGGCGCTGGGGCACGAGCTGGCGTCCGTGTTCGCAGGCGGCTTGTCGCCGCTGATCGCCATGGCGCTGCTGCGCAAGTATGAATCGGCCACGCCGGTCGCGTGGTTCCTGGTGGGCATGGCCGCCATCACGGTGATCACCTTGCTGCTGACGCGCGAACCGCCTCGCGAGGACACGGAATGAGCGTGGACCGCCGCCCCGGCATCGTCAGCGTCGGGGAAACGCCGGCGTTACGGCATCCCGACGCGTCATGCAGCACCACCGGGTTGATGGCCCGGGCCATCGGCGACGCCCTGCGCGGCGCCGGGTTGACGCCTGCCGACGTGGACGGGCTGGGCGTGGCGTCGTTCACGCTTCGGCCGGACCGCGCCATCGATCTGGCCTGGCGGCTGGGCCTGCGGCTGAACTGGTGCATGCAGGACGAAATGGGCGGGGCCAGCGCCATCAACCTGCTGCGCCAGGCGTGGCTGGCGCTGGAAGCCGGGCAGGCCGCCAACATCGTGCTCGTGTCGGGCGACCACTTCACCGGCGCCGATTTCGCCGGGCTGGTGCGCGGCTACAACCGCAGCGCGCAGGATTACCTGAGCCCCTTGGGCTGCGAAGGGCCGAACCCCTTGTTCGCGATGCTGACGCAGCGACAGATGGCGCGCACCGGCTTGCGGCGCGAAGACTATGGCGCGTTGTGCGTGGCGCAACGGCAATGGGCGGCGGATAACCCGAACGCGGCCTACCGCCAGCCGTTAACCCTGACCCAATACCTGGACGCGCCCGTGGTGGCGCCGCCGCTGGGCCGGCTGGACTGCGTGCCCGTCGTCAGCGGGGCCAGCGCGCTGGTGCTCTGCGCGCGGCCGCAGGGCGTCAGCGTGCGATTGGTCGCCAGCGACGCCCGCTACAACGACGATCAACAGGAAGGCGATGGGCTGGTGACCGGAGTCGCGGCCTTTGCACCGGACTTGTGGCGTCGGGCGGGTTTGGGGCCTGAAGACATGGACGTGATCAGCGTGTACGACGACTACCCGGCGATGGCATTGGCGCAATTGTGCGATCTGGGGGTTGCGCGTGCGGATGACCTGCCGGGTTTCATTGCCCGCCGGATCGCGACCAGGGCATTGCCCGTCAATACGGCTGGCGGCCAGCTGTCTGCGGGGCAAGCGGGCACGGCGGGCGGCATGCATGGGCTGGTCGAGGTATCGCGGCAGTTGCTGGGCCAGGCGGGGGCGCGCCAGTTGCGCGGACTGCGCCACGGCGTGGTGACCGGCTATGGCATGGTGCAGCTGCGCTACGGCATGTGCGCCAACGCGGCGGTGCTGACAGCGGAGGGCGCATGAGCGTGAACGTCTTTCAATGCCACGCCTGCAGCCACCGGGTGTATCCCGCAAGGCTGTGGTGTCCGGCGTGCGGGCAGGACCAGGACCCCGCGCGGCAAGTCGCCGTGGACGATGCCGAAGTGCTGGCCTGGACCACGATGCCGACCCGGCCGGGCGAGGCGGCGCCAGCCGTTGTCGCGACCGTGCGCGCCTTGCCCGACGGCCCGGTGATGGTGGTGCGCCTGGAGGCGCCGCCTACCCATGCCGGCCAGCGGCTGCATCTTTTTGAGCGGACAATGCAGGGGCTGGCGTTGCCGTGGGCAAGCGCGGCGCCACACGGATGATGCGTTAGCCGCCTTCCGCCTTCTGGATGGCCTCCAGGCGCTGCGCCAGCGACGCCGTGGACAGTTCGCCCACGCGCAGGTCGACCAAACGGCCCTGCGCATCCAGGAACAGCGTGGCGGGCAGGCCGCGGTTGCTGAACTTGCGCGAGGCCTCGCCAGCCGGGTCCAGCAGCACATTGCGCAGCGAGGGCGCATGCTGCGCCAGGAACTGCGCGACGTCGGGCGGAGTCTCGGCCTGGTTCAGGAAGACGAAATTCACGTCGGGATGGGCTGTTTGCGCCTGGGCGAAGGCCGGCATTTCCCGCCGGCACGGCGGGCACCAACTGGCCCACAGATTGATGACGGTGGGCTTGCCATGGAACGCGGACAAGGCGGCGGGAGCCCCATCGAGACGTTGCACGGCCAAGGCGGCCAGCTCGGGTTGCGCCTGCGGCGTGGGGGCAAGCCATCGGCCGCCGCCGACCCAGACGACGCTTGCCAGCGCCACGGCGCCCAGCAAGGCGGCGCGGGGCGCGTGGCGCCGGACGACGGCGAACAAGGAGTAACTCCAAGCGGCGGCAAGGCCCGCAAGCCCCGCCCAGCCGCCGTCGCGCAGATCCAATATCTTGATCGGGTCGGGCAGATAATGCTCGCGGTACTGCCAGACGAAACCCAGCCTGGCCACCAGCAGGCCGACCAGCAGCGCGCGCCACAAGGCCGTGCCCAGGTCGTGGGCCTGGTCGCGGTGGCGGTTCAACAGCCGCGCCGCCAGCAGGCCGACGGCCGCGGCGACGAGCAGTACGGCGAATTCCGAGGGAATGACCAGCGGGCCGATGCGGAGGGCGGGCGTCATGCGCCGGCCTTCGCCGCAGGGGGCGGCTTCAGGCGAAAGCTGACGCCGCGGCTCGTGATCGCCAGGCCTTCAAGGGGCGCACTGCCGGGCAGCGGCAAGGGGCCCTCGGCGCGGAACCCGTGGCCGTCGATGTCCCGCTGCAAGCGGTCGGACGCTACGGTCGTTGCGTCCGTGGCAGCCTCTTCCAAGGCGCGGAACAGGGGCGCGTAAGGGGCGAATAGCGGGGTGGGCGCAAAGCTGCCTGACATCAGCGCGTTGGCGCCGGTCTGCACGTCCGCCACGCCGATGATCTGGCCCTTGCGGTCCTTGATGTTGAATTGCATGCTGAGCTCCCGAGGTAACGGGAAAGCCTAGCATGCCGCGTCAGCGGGCCGCCATTCAGCCGGGGATGACGGCCGTCACGTCGATCTCGACCAGCCATTCGGGCCGGGCCAGCGCCGACACCACGATGCCGGTGGAGACGGGGAACACGCCCTTGAGCCAGCGGCCCATGACGCGGTAGACGGTTTCGCGGTAGCGCACATCGACAAGATAAACCGTCAGCTTGCAGATGTGCGAGAGCTCGCTGCCGCATTCTTCCAGCAGCATGGCCACGTTGGCCATGGCCTTTTCGGCCTGCGCGGCCACGTCGCCGACGCCGACCGATTCGCGGGAATCCAGGTCCTGGCCGATCTGTCCTCGCAGGAACACCAGCTTGCCTGCCACGACGGCTTGGCAAAGGTCGTTGTCCAGCTGCTGCTCGGGATAGGTGTCGCGGGTATTGAACTTGCGGATGCGGGTGTGCGCCATGATGCGTGTCTTGTCGTAAGGCCGGCGCGCCGAGGCGCCGGGCCGGGTCAATGGGGAAGGATCTTGGAAAGGAAGCGCTGGGCCTGCGGGCTGGCGGCGTCGCGGAAGAAGCGGTCGGTGGGGCTGTCTTCGATGATGGCGCCGTCCTCCATGAAGACCACGCGGTTGGCTACGCGCCGGGCAAAGCCCATTTCGTGCGTCACGACCATCATCGTCATGCCTTCTTCGGCCAGCTCCACCATGACGTCCAGCACCTCGTTGACCATTTCGGGGTCCAGTGCCGACGTCGGTTCGTCGAACAGCATGGCCATCGGGTCCATGGACAGCGCCCGGGCGATGGCCACGCGTTGCTGCTGCCCGCCGGACAGTTGGCCGGGATGCTTGTGGGCATGGGCCGACAGGCCAACCCGCTCCAGCAGCGCGCCGGCCTTGGCCCGCGCGGTGGCGCTGTCGCGTCCCAGCACGATCTCTTGCGCCAGGGTCAGGTTGCGCGTGAGGTCCAGGTGCGGGAACAGCTCGAAATGCTGGAACACCATGCCGACCTTGGTGCGCAGCTTGGGCAGGTCGCGCGTGGCGGTGACGGAGTCGCCGTCAATCAGGATGTCGCCTTTCTGGATGGGTTCCAGCGCGTTGACCGTCTTGATCAGGGTGGACTTTCCCGAGCCGGACGGCCCGCAGACCACCACGATCTCGCCCTTGTCCACCCGGGTGGAACATTGCTTGAGCACGTGGTGGCTGCCGTAATACTTGTCCACCCCGCGGATGTCGATGATGGGTGCGGAGGCGGTCATTTGTCGTAATGCCCCGCGCGGATCGAGGCGCCGATCAGGTTCAGGATCAGACGGCCGGCGGTGATGCAGGAAATCTGGTTCAGGTCTTTTTCCGGCTGGATCTCGACGATGTCCATGCCCACCACGCGGCCCTTGCGCACCAGGCCATGGATCAGCTTGCGGGCCTGGACGAAGGTGACGCCGCCGGGGGCAGGGCCGGCCACGGCGGGCATGGTGGCCGGGTCCATGCCGTCGGCATCGATGGTCAGGTAGTAGTTGCCGCCGTCGGGGATGCGCTCCAGCACGGCGTCCATGCCCACGTCGTGCAGCTCGTAGGCGGTGACGAGCTCGGCGCCATAGGCGCGTGCGGCCACCAGTTCTTCCGGGCGGCCGCTGCCCTGGGCGCGCAGGCCGATCTGGATGATGCGGTCCACGTGCGCCATTTCGGAGGCGCGGCGGATGGGGCTGGACAGCCCGTCGCGCACGCCGTTGACGTCGTCGCGCCAGTCCAGGTGGGCATCGATGTGCACCAGCGTGATCGGGCCTTTCTGGTCCAGGCCGCGCAGGATGGGAGTGGTGATGCCGTGGTCGCCGCCCAGCACGATGGGCACGGCGCCGGCGGCGGCGATGCGGCGCACGGCGGCTTCGGCCCGCTCGTAGTGTTCGCCGCGAGGCTTGGACAGGTCGGGGATGATGTCGCCGCAATCCACGAAGCGGATGTCCTCGCGGCCTTGCAGCAGCGGGCCGTCGATGTCGAAGTCGTAGTGGCCGGGGCGGCGTACGACGCGGTCGGTGGCCTGACGGATGGCGGTGGGCGCATTCGTCTGGTCGTTGCTGAAGTCGGCGGCCGAATAGGGCGAGCCGTAGGGCATGCCCAGGACCGCGATGTCGGCCTGGAGGTTGTCCAGGTCCAGCGCCAGCGTCGAATACAGCAGGGTCGGGTGGCCGGTGCGGGGAGGGACGGTATAGGTGCTCATGTCTTGGGGTTCCTGTTGGAGGGACAAAGGGGATCAGGCCTGGTGCGTGCTGCGGCGCGCCACGGATTCCAGGCGGCGGCCGATGCTGGCCATCAGCACGCTGCACAGCCAATAGATCAGGGCGGTCGTGCCCAGCACTTCCAGGTACGCGAAGGTGTTGGCCGTCAGCAAATTGCTCTGGTAGGTCATTTCGGGCAGGCTCATCACCGAAAAAATCGCCGAGTCCTTGAACATCATGATGACGAGGCTGGTGGTGGGCGGAATCAGGTAGCCGAACAGCTGCGGCACGACGATGTGGCGTTGCGTCTGCCAGTACGTCATGCCCAGCGACAGCGACGCGCTGGTCTGCCCGCGCGGCACGCTTTGCAGGGCGGCGCGCAGGATTTCGCAGAAATAGCCGCCTGTGTAGAACGCCGTGCAGCCGATGGCGACCGACATGGCGGAAGCCGGCACGCCCAGCTTGGGCAACCCGAAGAACGACAGGTAGACGAGGATCAGGTACGGAATGTTGCGTACCAGTTCCACGTAACCCAGCGCCAGCGGGCGCAAGGGCGTGCGCGACTGCGCCGCGTAGGCGGCCAGCGTGCCGATCAGCATGCCCAGCGGGATGCCGGCGAGGCTGACCAGCGCCGTGATCCGCAAGCCTTTGAGCAGCACGGGGATGGCTTCCCCGACGATGGAGAGGTCAATGGGCATGGGGCAGCATCCTCGACACGCGCCGCTCGCACAGCCTTGAGACGGCCGACAGGCAGAACAGAATGATGAAATAGACGACCGCCGTCACCGTGAACACCTGCAGCGGCAGGTCGCTTTGCAGCGTGGCGTTGCGCGCGACCGTGGCCAGTTCTGGCACCGCGATGATGGACATCAGCGAGGACGCTTTCAGCAGGATGGTCAGTTCGCTGGTCAGCGGCGGAATGGCGCGGTAGAACACCTGGGGCAGCAGCACATAGCGCCAGATCTGCCGGCGCCGCATTCCCAGGGCGCGGGCCGCGGCCACCTGGCCGCCCGACAGCGTGCCCAGCGCGCCGCGCAGGATCTCGACGATGTAGGCGCTGGTGTTACAGGCCAGCGCGCCGATGCCGGCGGCGATGGGCGATACGGAGATCCCCAGCAGCGGCGGCACGACGTAGTAGGCGATCAGCATGTGGATCAGCGCGGGCGTGCCGCGGATGGCGCTGACCCACAGCATGACCAGGCCGCGCAACGGCGCGAACGGCGACATCCGCGCCAGCAGCAGCGCCACGCCCAGCCCGATGCCGATGGCGAAGGCCGCCGCCGATGCCGCGATGGTGATGGCCGTGCCCGAGACGACGCCGTGCAGGAACGGCGCCAGCGCGCCGTTTTGATTCAACCAGTCCAGCATGGCGGCGCGCTCAGATGGCGCCGGCAGGCAGGTAGTTGGCGCGCGGAATGTCCATGGGCGCCCCGAACCACTTCTTCTGCAGTTCCAGCAACTGGTTGGATGCGCGCAATTCGTCGAAGGTGTCGTTGACGAACTGGCGGATCTCCAGGTCCTGCGGGTTCGCGACCCAGGCCAGCAGCTTGGCCTGCCCGATTTCGCCGGCGATGCGGAATGCGCCGGGTTGCTTGCGCATCTGGACCGCCGCGATGTTGGACGGCATCAGCGCCACGTCCACGGTCTTGTTCGCCAGCGCGTTGGACACGTCCGGATAGGCCTGGAACAGCTTGGTGTCCGCATAGCCTTTGGCGCCCGACTCCTTCAGGCGCTTTTCGAACTCCTCGGCCACCGGCTGCGACGACGATCCCATCTGGGTGCCGATGACCTTGCCGGCGATGTCCTTATCCTGCTTGATCGACGCGTCGTCCACCCGCACCATCAACACCGACCGGACCACGCCCACCGGCTGGGTGAAGGCGAAGCGCTTGGCGCGTTCCGGGGTGATGCCCACGCTGGTGGCGACCAGGTCGAATTTGCGCGACATCAGCCCCGGCAACAAGCCCTGGAAGGGCAGGTTCATCTGTTCCAGCTGCACGCCCAGCTTGGCGGCCATCAACTGCAGCACGTCGTGCCCGTAGCCCACGACCTTGCCGTTTTCGACGAATTCGAACGGTTCGTAGGCGGCTTCCGTGCCCACGGTGAGCTTGCCGCGCTTCTTGATGTCAGCCAGCGATCCGCCCTCGGCAAACGAGAGCGCGGGCAGGGCCAACGCCGCCCCGGCGGCGAGGGTGGTCGTGACAAAGCGCCTTCTGGACAGGTTCTGCATGATTTTTCCCTTGAAATATCGTGATGTTTGGCCGCTGGGCCGGCAGGCCCGGTATGGGCCCGCCGCGGGAATCTGCGCTCCCTGGCGCCAGCGGTTCGGGAAACTGTATTCCCCTGAATCGGTCATGAAAAATGATTTTTTTAGTGGTATGGTTTCAAAATTCAATACCTTTCAAAACGGAACGACCGTGGCCCGTCCGGAGTTCACCGAGCGCGACCTGCGCTCCCTGCGCATCTTCTGCGCCGTGGCGCAGGCCAACGGCTTTGCCGCGGCGGAAAAGCAGCTGAACATGTCCAAGGCCTCCATCAGCCGCCACGTGCGCGAGGTGGAGGAAACGCTGGGCGTGCGCCTGTGCGACCGCGGACCGTCCGGCTTCGAGCTGACCCAGGCGGGCAAGGTGGCGCTCGAACTGGCCCGCGACGCCCTGAAGTCGCTGGAGCGCATCCGGCCCGAAATCGACGCGGTGCGGGGCGTGCTGTCGGGGACGCTGTCCATCGGCATGGTGGAACACGTCATCACCGACGCCGACTGCCAGATCCCCCGGGCATTGGCCGCGATGCGCGAGGCGGCGCCCGACGTCAAGGTGGAACTGACGGTGATGACTTTCAACGATCTGGACCAGGCGCTGCGCGAGCGCCGCGTGCAGATCGCGGTGCGGGGCATGTACCGTCGTGAAAGCGGGTTCCATTACCAGCGGCTGTTCGTCGAGCGGCACCGGCTGTTCGTGGCGCGCGGCAGCCTGGACCGCGCCCGTGACCTGCCGCTGGTGTATCGCTCGCACCCCTTCGTGCACGATGCGCTGGGCGCGTACGGGTTCGCGCGCGGCCCGGACGCCACGGGGCTGGAGGCGATTGCCATGCTGGTGTCGTCAGGCCATTACCTCGGGATGCTGCCCCAGCATTACGCGGATTCGGTGTCCCGGCGGCACGCCCTGACGCAACTGCCCGACGGCCCCGTCTACGAAAACACCATCAGCGCCATCACCGAGGTGTCCCGGCCCGGCACCCGCTCGGTGGAACTGTTCCTGCGCCTCCTGGAACGCTTTCATCCGGCCGCGTAACGGGCGCCGCGGCGCGGCCTGACGGGCGGCCCGCGGCGGACGGACGGGCCTGCGAGGGGCGGGTCGCGCAGTGACGCTAAAATGTCGGCTCGCGGCTGATTGTCCAGCCACTCCGGCTTCTTCATTCCTGCGCCTGGCGCACCCATAACTATGAAAAAACTGACTGCTGTTCTCCTCGTGTCCGCAACCACGATGCTGACCGCTTGCGGCCCCAGCGACAACGCGCCCGCCGCCAGCACGCAAGCGCCGGCTGCCGCCAAGAAGGTCGTGGTGGGCCTGGACGACAATTTCCCGCCCATGGGTTTTCGTGACGCGAGCAACCAGATCGTCGGTTTCGACATCGACATGGCCAAGGAAGCCAGCAAGCGCCTCGGCATCGAAGTCGAATTCAAGCCGATCGACTGGAGCGCCAAGGAAGCCGAACTCAACGGTCGCCGCGTCGATGTGCTGTGGAACGGCCTGACCATCACCGAAGAGCGCAAGAAGAACATCAGCTTCACCGCGCCGTACATGGCCAACCACCAGATCATCATCGTCGGCACCGCCTCGCCCGTGAAGGCGAAGGCCGACCTGGCCGGCAAGACCGTGGGCGCGCAGGACGGCAGCAGCGCCACCGACGCCATCGCCAGGGACCCGGTCGCCGCCCAGATCAAGGAAGTCAAGAAGTTCGGCGACAACGTCACGGCCCTGATGGACCTGGCCGCCGGCCGCCTGGACGCCATCGTCGTGGACGAAGTGGTGGGCCGCTACCTGATCAGCAAGCGTGCAGGCGAATACCGCGTGCTGGAAGAGAACTTCGGCACTGAAGACTACGGCGTCGGCGTTCGCAAGGATGACGCCGAACTGCTGGGCAAGCTGGACAAGACGCTGGACTCGATGAAGCAGGACGGCACCGCCGGCCGCATCGCGACCCAGTGGTTCGGCGCCAACATCATCAAGTAAACGGCGTGCGGCGCCCGCGGCCTGCCGGCCCGGGCGCCTGACCCAAGCCGTCCCGCAGCCCGCTGCCGCGCCCAGGCGCCAGGCGGGCTTGCTCATGAATCTTCTTGCCGCAAGCGGCGCGATCCCACTGAATGGACTACGTACTCTCCCTGTTGGGGCCTATGGCGGAAGGCGCGAAAGTGACCTTGACGCTGTTTTTCATCACCCTGGCCCTGGCCGTGCCCTTGGGGCTGGTCCTGGCGCTTGCGCGGATCTCGAAATGGCCGCTGCTGAGCAGCCTGGTCAACGGATACATCTGGCTGATGCGCGGCACGCCGCTGATGCTCCAGATGCTGTTCATCTATTTCGCGCTGCCGTTCGTGCCGGTGGTGGGCGTGCGGTTGCCCGATTTTCCGGCGGCCGTGGTGGCATTTGCGCTGAACTACGCGGCGTACTTCGCCGAGATCTTCCGCGCCGGCATCCAGTCGGTGGACCGGGGCCAGTACGAAGGCAGCAAGGTGTTGGGCATGACCTATCTGCAGACGCTGCGCCGCATCGTCTTGCCGCAGATGGTGCAGCGCGTGCTGCCGCCGATGAGCAACGAGACCATCACGCTGGTGAAGGACACGTCGCTGATCTACGTGCTGGCCTTGAACGACATCCTGCGGACCGCGCGCGGCATCGTGCAGCGCGACTTCACGACCACGCCTTTCCTGGTCGCCGCCGCCTTCTACCTCCTCATGACGCTGGTGTTGACGTGGTTCTTCCAGCACATGGAAAAGCGCTATGCCAAATATGACCAGTAATCCGTCGCCGGGCGCCCACGCGCACGGCCGCCCCGTCATGATCCAGGCGCGCGGCATCATCAAATCGTTCGGTTCCAACCGCGTGCTGGACCAGGTGTCGTTGACGCTGGGCCAGGGCGAGGTCGTGGCGGTGATCGGCCCGTCCGGCTCGGGCAAGAGCACGTTCCTGCGCTGCCTGAACCATCTGGAAACCATCGACGAAGGCAGCATCGAGGTCGAAGGCGAGACGATGGCCCGCGCCGTGGACGGCGGCCGCAGCCAGTACGCCAGCGACGCCGACGTGCGCCGCATCTGCCGCAAGATGGGCATGGTGTTCCAGTCGTTCAACCTGTTCCCGCACATGACGGTGCTGCAGAACATCATCGAAGCGCCGCTGACGGTCAAGGGCATGTCGAAGGCGCAGATCATCCCGAAGGCGGAAGAGCTGCTGCGCAAGGTTGGCCTGCTGAACAAGCGCGACAACTACCCGACGCGCCTGTCCGGCGGCCAGAAGCAGCGCGTGGCGATCGCCCGCGCGCTGGCGATGGAGCCCGACATCATGCTGTTCGACGAGCCCACGTCCGCGCTGGACCCCGAGCTGACGGGGGAAGTGCTGCGCACGATGAAGCAGCTGGCTGATGAGCGCATGACCATGCTGGTCGTGACGCACGAAATGGGCTTCGCCCGTGAAGTGGCGCACCGCGTCATCTTCATGGACGAAGGCCGCATCGTGGAAGAAGCGCCGTCCGCGGAGTTTTTCCGGGCGCCGCAGCACGCGCGCAGCCGGGAGTTCCTGGCACATATGCTTTGATGGCGTGGCCGCTTGCGGCCTGGCGTCGCCGGAAACAGCCCGCCTTCGAGCGGGCTGTTTTAATTTTAGTCTGGCTATCTTTTAAGAGATCATGAAGCTTCCATAGAACCGGCATTTTTATTCGCCGTCTGTGATATTCTTGTCGAAATAAGAAGTTAGTTTTTCTAAAGGAATTCGTCATGGGTGCAGTGCTGCCATTGCTTGCCTTGCGAGCCTTTACCGAGACCGCGCGCCTGGGCAGCCTCAAAGCCGCCGCCGAGGCCTTGGGCGTGACGCCGGGCGCCGTCAGCCAGCAGATCCGCCTGCTGGAAGACCGGTTGGGTTTGGCGCTGTTCGTGCGCGAGCGTCATGGCGTGCGGCTCACGCCGGCCGGCGCCAGCGCCTATCCAGGGTTGCTGCGCGCCTTCGACCAGATCGAAAAATCGCTGTCGCTGCTGGAATCCTACGGGGCCCAACGCACGCTGACCGTCAGCACGGTGCCGTCGTTCGCATCGTCCTGGCTGGTGCCGCGCATCGGCAGGTTCTCGGCGCTGCATCCCGATATCGAGGTCCGGGTGGAAGCGTCGTCCAAGCTGGTGGACTTCAAGCGCGACCGCATCGACGTCGCGTTGCGTCATGGCCTGGGGCATTACCCGGGCTTGTCGACGTTCAGGCTGATGACGCCCGTGCTGTTGCCGGTGGCCAGTCCGGCCCTGCTGGCGCAAGGTCCAGTCCTCCGGTCAGCCGAAGATTGCCTGAAATACCCGTTGTTGCAGGATTCCGACCGCGCCGATTGGGCGCTGTGGCTGCAGGCGCATGGCGTGGACGCCGGTGCCGATGCGCAACGAGGCCCAAGCTTTGAAGACGATCTGCTACTGCTGCGCGCGGCCGGCACCGGCCAGGGCATTGCCCTGGTACAAGACACGCATGCGCGGGAAGATATCGAATCGGGCCGGCTGGCGCTGGCGCTGGACCGCCCGTGGCCCGCGCGTTTTGCGTACTACATCGTCAGCCGGCCGGATGCTGTAGCCCGGCCGGAAGTGCAGGCGTTCATCGATTGGGTGAAGGCCGAAGCCGCGGAGCCGGCGCCAGAGCCTTCGATGCTGGCGGCGCACTGACCATCGCGCGGGCGGCGGAATCGGCTGGTGCGCCGGGCAGCGGCGTGTCCCAGCCTCCGCCCAAGGCGCGGATCAACCGCACCGTGGCACGCGCCCGCTCTCCGTTCAGTCTGGCGGTGCCCAGTTCTTGCTGCAACAGCGTCCGGTCCGCTTCGATGACGTCCAATTGCGTATGGGTGCCGGTTTCATATTGCAGACGGGACAATTCGGCAGACCGTTCGGCCGCCTGCCGGGCGTTGTCTTGCGCCGCCTGCTGGGGGGCAAGCAGGCGCAGGGAGGCGAGGTTGTCTTCGACTTCCCTGAACGCATTGAGGAGCGTCTCGCGGTAGCGGGCCGTCTCTTCTTCCAGGACCGCCTGCGCCGCGTCGATGCCGGCCTGGCGCTTGCCGCCATCAAGAACGGGCAGCGTCAGGGCGGTGCCCAGGAATGGACCCAGCAGGAAGGTCCGGCTGGACC
>CAUSDE010000062.1:0-34377 GCA_963530045.1 uncultured Achromobacter sp. | reverse complement strand
GAGGTAGCCGAGCAGCCCATTCATTTGCGAGAAGTCGGCGCGGTAGATCAGGTTCCGGCCTTGCTGTTCGATCGTGACGAGGCCGGCATGCGACAGCTCCTTCAGATGGAAGGACAAGGTATTGCGCGCAACGCCAAGCTGGTCGGCCAGGACGCTGGGCGTGAGACCACCCAGGCCAGCCACCACCAGCGCGCGAAACACGCGAAGACGTTGGGTGTGGGCCAGGGCACCAAGGGCGAAAACTGCTTGATCTTCATTCATGGATCAATCATACAACGATTCTTGAATTATTGAATAGTAGGTGATCGCGGATTGGCAGGAGCAACATTTCAGGATGCCGATTCTGTTCTAAGACGCCAGTAAACCCATGCACGCTCGAGAACAGCTGAAGGTCTGGGCCAAGCGAACCAAACGGGACGGCGTGACGCGTTCTGTTCGCCGGCAAGCACCCACGCGCACCTTGGCATGCGAAGTCGGTAGGCGTGTTCGTGGTTGCCTATCCACTGAGCTTTGCCGAATGCAGGGACCAGGCCGAAGCGTGGATGGCTTCGGCCGCGGCAAAGCCACGGCGCAAGGCGGGAGCAGTGCTGACCGTGGCACTGTGGCTAAACGCGGGCGCGGCAGCCGGGTTTTGACTCGTGCCAGGGTCTTGAATGGGACGATGAAAGGCCAAGGGCGGCAGACGCAGGCCAGGAGTAGGCTGGAAACCCATAACTCGTACTTTACATAATACACATTATGCGTATTACGCCTTATGCGTGGGAGAGATCCCTCTGTCCAGTCCCCGCTCCAGTAGAATCGGGCGCGTTCTTGGGCTCATGAGCACAACCGTGATCACGATAAAACAGGTAGAGGCGTTCTACTGGACGGTCAAGCTTGGCACGTTCACCGCTGCCGCGGAGCGGCTTCACACCACCCAGTCCGCCATCACCAAGCGCATCCAGGAGATCGAGAGCACGTTCGAAATCGCGCTGTTCGATCGCGTGGGCCACCGGCTTGTGTTGACCGACCGCGCGCAAAGCATCTACGACTATGCCAAGAACATGCTGCAGCAGCGGGATTCCATCCTGGTGCAGCTGGCGGGCAACCCGACCATGACGGGAACGGTCAGGATCGGCATCACCGAGATGACGGCGATGACCTGGATTTCTTCGTTGATCCGCCAGACCCGCGCCCGCTACCCTTCCCTGCAGCTGCAACCGCGCCTGGACCTGAGCGGCCGGTTGCAACGCCTGCTGCTGGCCGGCGAAATCGATCTGGCGTTCCTGCCCGAGATGTATTTGCATCCGGATCTGGACGCGTTGCCGCTGTCGCTGGTGGAGTTCCAATGGATGGGCAACCCGAATACCTTTGACCAGACCCGGTGCTTCAACATCGAAGAGATCGGCAAGATGGCGATTCTTGGCCAGTCTAGCGAATCGGTGATCAGCGTGTTGTGCGAAAACTGGCTGCAGCAACGCATGACCCATTCGAATTCGCTGGCGATCGACAACCTGATCGCCATCGCCGGCCTGGCTGTCGCAGGACTTGGCGTCGTCTGCCTTCCTGCCGGCTATTTTGCCAATCATCTGCGGGACGGCCGGCTGGGGGTACTGCGCACGGAGGTCCCTCCGCCCAGCGCCCGGTATTTCGCGCTTTGCCGCAAGGAACCCGTGTCCGCGGTCACGCAGGCCTTGGCCGCCCTGGCCCAGGAATGCTGCGACTTCACGGTCGAAGCCCGCTAGCCGTCCAAGCCTAAGCGCCGCGCTACCGGCGCCCGGCCGCGACAGTCCGTCGTAAAGCATTCCCAAATAGACTGCTGGGCAGGATATTTATTCCCTTTATTCAAGCTATCAGATCCACCATGATTGCCAAGAGGCGCTCGCCGTCGACGCGCCCCACCCCAATCACTCTGTTAGTTGAGATCGGAATGTCACATCCAGATTGGCCCCAGCAGATCTATGAAGTCTTCAAGTCGCTCGATGTGCGACAAGTTTCCTATGTTCCGGATGCCGGCCATAGCGCGCTCATCCGCCTTTGCGAAGGCGATCCCGGCATGCACTCGGTATCGCTCACCACCGAAGAAGAAGGCGTGGCCATGTCTGCGGGAGCGTGGCTGGGCGGAGACCGCGCCGCGCTGCTGTTGCAGTCAAGCGGCGTCGGCAACTGCATCAACATGCTTTCCCTGCAGCATGAAGCCCGCATGCCGCTCTTCATGATCGTGACCATGCGCGGCGAATGGGGCGAGTTCAATCCCTGGCAGATCGCCATGGGCAAATCGACCCAGGCCGTGTTGGAAGCTTCGGGCGTGTATGTCTACCGCGCCGACCAGGCGGAAGAGATCGCCGCCAACGTCGACGCCGGCGCGCGTTTCGCCTACCAGACCGGACGCAGCGTCGCCGTGTTGATCGGCCAACGCGTCATCGGTACCAAGAACTTCAACAAGTGAGCGCACATCCATGAAAGAGCACAACACCGCGATGCTGGACCGACGGGCAGTGGTGTCGCGGATCCTGCGCGACCGCGGCGACGCGCTGGCCATCTCCAGCTTGGGCAATCCCACCTTCGACCTGGCGGCCGCCGGCGATTGTCCCCGCAACTTCTACCTTTGGGGCGCAATGGGCGGGGCCGTGATGGTGGGCCTGGGGCTGGCGCAAGCCCGCCCCGCGAACCGCGTCATCGTTTTTGTCGGCGATGGCGAAATGATGATGGGCCTGGGGTCGCTAGCCACGGTGGCGGTGCACGCCGTTCCGAACCTGAGCGTGGTCGTGGTGGACAACGAGCACTACGCCGAGACCGGCATGCAGCCCGCCCATGCCGGGCGCGGCGTGGACATCGCCGCGGTGGCCAAAGCCTGCGGTTTCGACACGACGCTGCTGGTGCGCACGGAGGCCGAACTGGAGGCCGCCGCCCAGGACATCCTGCATGCGCCGCGGCCGGTCCTGGCCGCCATCAAGGTCAGCACCGCGCCGCAACCGACCGCCCTTCCCCCGCGCGACGGGCCTTACCTGAGGAGCCGGTTCCGCGAGGCCTTGCTGGGCAGCGACGCCCACCGATAAGCCATGCGTGCGGTCCGGTGCCCATGGCCGGCCGCACGCACACCACTGATTTGCCCATTCGAGCTTCTTCAAGAAGCCTTCCGCCGCCACCCGGCGCGGATCCAAGGAGACAAGCATGAGCCTGTTCACGTTCCGTCGTCTATGCGCCAGCGGGCTGGCGCTGATTTCGTGCGCCGTCGCGTTAAGCCTGGCGCCATCCGCAACGCATGCCGAATCGACGTTTTCCGGGAAGCCGATGCGGCTGATCGTCCCGTTTCCCCCCGGCGGCGGCGGAGACCGCCTGGGCCGGCTGCTGGCGGGCCCGCTGGGCAAGGCGCTGGGCACGGACATCGTGGTCGAGAACCAGGGCGGCGCCAACGGCAACATCGCGCTGCAGACGGTGGCGCGCGCCGAACCCGACGGACGCGTGCTGGGGTTGACGCTGGTCGACCATATCGCCGTGAACCCGCTCATCTACAAGAGCCTGCCCTATGATCCGCTGAAGGATTTCAAGCCGGTCGGCCTGGTCCTGTCGACGCCCTATATCGTCGCCGTCGCCGAAAACGGACCCGCCACGCTTGCGGATTTCGTTGGTCAGGCGCAAGCCAAACCGGGCGACGTCAGCATTGGTTATCCCACCACGAATATCCAGATCGCCATGCTGGACCTGGAAGCGCGTTCGACGTCGAGCCTGAACCTGATTCCCTATCGCGGCATTGCCCAAGGCTTGCCCGACATGCTGGGCGGCCGCCTATCGGCCTGGGTCGGCACCAGCGTGACGATGCGGGGATACATCGAGGGCGGAAAGGTGCGGGGATTGGCGGTCACGTCGGCCGAACGCGTGAAGGTCTTGCCGGATATCCCGACCGTCGCCGAGGCCGGCTACCCCGGCTATCAGCACGTCAGTTGGTACGGCGTCATCGCGCCGGCCGGCACCCCGGACCGGACCATCAACGAACTGAACAAGGCGTTGAACGACGTGTTGGGCCGCCCCGAGGTCAAGGCCGAAATCGAACGGGATGGCGCCGCGGTGATGGGCGGTACTCCCGCCGCGTTGAAGTCGGCGCTGGAATCCGACTTGCGGCGTTTGGCTCCCATCGTGCAGTCCGCCGGCCTCAAACCGCAGTAGGCGAATCGGGCGGGGCATCGGCCCGTTCGCTTAGATGCCCAGATACGCCTGTTGCACCATAGGGTCGTCCGCCAGCGCCCGCGCGCTGCCCGACAGGACAATGTTGCCTTCACGCAGCACGTAACCCCTGCCTGCCACACGCAGCGCCATGGCGGCATTCTGTTCGGCCAACAGCACCGAGGTGCCGCTGGCCACCAGTTGGCCGATCACCTCGAAGATCTCGGCAACGACCTTAGGCGCCAGCCCCAGGGACGGCTCGTCCAGCAACAACAGGCGTGGCGCGCTCATCAGCGCGCGGCCGATGGCCAGCATCTGCTGTTCGCCGCCTGACAAGGTGCCGCCCAGTTGCTGCAGCCTGGCCGCCAATTTCGGAAACACGGCCAGCACGCGCTCCAGTTCGCGCGGGCCTTCGCGTTTGGCGTAGGCGCCCATCAGCAGGTTCTCGCGCACGGTCAGCGGGGCGAATATCTGACGCCCTTCGGGCACCAGCGCCAGCCCCAGGCGCACCACTTTGTCGGCGCTCAGTCGGCCGAGGTCGGCGCCACCGTAGCGGATCGACCCGCCGATGGGCCGTAACAGGCCGGCCACCGAGCGCATCAGCGTGGATTTGCCCGCGCCGTTGCTACCGATCAGCGCAACCGCCTCGCCCTCGGCCACGTCCAGGTCCAGGCCTTGCAGAATCCGCACGGCCCCGATGTCGGCCGTCAGGCCTCGTACTTCAAGCGGCATCGGTCGCCACTCCCAAATAGGCTTCGATCACTGCGGGATCCTGCCGAACCTCGGCAGGCGTGCCGGCGCTGATGCGGCGGCCATTGTTCAGCACCAGGATCCGATGCGACAGTTCCATCACGACCCGCACGTTGTGTTCCACCAGCAACACGGCAACGCCCTGGCGGTTCAAGGCGCGCGTGGCCTCCACAACCCGGGCGACGGCTTCCGCCGGCAAGCCGGCCATGGGTTCGTCCAGCAACAGCAGGCGGGGTTCCGACGCCATGGCGCGCGCGATTTCCATCAGCTTGGCGTCGCCGTAGCTGAGGCTGCCCGCCAATTGGGCCGCGCGCTTGTCCAGGCCCAGCTCGGCTAGTCTGGCGTGGGCGATATCGATATCGGATTCGCGCTCACGCCGCACGGCCGCGGTGCCCAGTATCCCTTGCAGAAAGCCGCTACGCGTTCGGGCATGGCGACCGACCAGCACGTTCTCGAGCACCGACAGTTCCGGAAAGATCTGCAGGTTCTGGAACGTCCGGGCCATGCCGCGCAACACCCGCAGGTGCGGCGGCAGGCGTTCGATGCGTTCATCGTCGAACGTGATGGCGCCGGCGTCCGGTCGCGCCACCCCGGTCAGCACGTTGAAGAGCGTGGACTTGCCGGCGCCATTGGGGCCGATCACGGAATGGATCTCTCCGGGCAGGACGGATAGCGCAACGTCGTCCAGGGCCTGCAAGCCGCCAAAGGCCAGGTTGATCCCTTGGGCATGCAGCAAGGCGTTCATGGCTGCCCTCCCCGCCGCTTGAGCCGGTTGTCCAGCAGCCCGGCCAAGCCGGCCGGCAGATAACCGACGACCACGATCATGGCCACGCCAAAGACCAGCAGTTCGGCGTCGTGGATGCTGCGCATGAGTTCGGGCAGCGCCGTAAACAGCAAGGCGCCCAGGAATCCGCCCCAGTAGCGGCCCAGCCCGCCAATGGCGGCCATGACCAGCAGCAGCACCGAATTAAAGAAAGAGAACGTTTCGGGGGAAGCGTAGTTGTTCTGGTGCACGTACAGCGAGCCCGCCACACCGGCCAGCGCCGCGCTCAGCGCAAACACCGTCAGCTTGTAGCGCAGCACGGGCACGCCCATGCACGCGGCCGCGATGTCGCTGGCCGCCAGCGCGCGCAGGCCGCGGCCCGCCCGCGCCTGGACCAGGTTGCGCAAGCCCAGCATCGCCAGCCCCGCCACGGTCCACGCCAGGAAGAAGAAGGCGGCGGGCACGCCAAGGTCCCAGCCGGCCAGCGTGAACGACGGCACACCGATCAGTCCGTTGGGCCCGCCGGTGATGCCGACCAGCCCCACGAACAGCACGGAAAGGATGGCGTTCAGGCCCAAGGTGGCCATCGCCAGGTAATGGCCGCGCAGGCGCAGGGTTGGAATGCCGACGAACAAGGCCACCAAGGCGCACAGCACGGGGGCCGCCGCCAGCCCGGCCCAGGGACTCCACCCCAGGCTGGCAGACAGCACGCCGCTTGTGTAGGCGCCCAGGCCGAAGAATCCGGCGTGTGCCAGCGACACCTGGCCCGCATAGCCCACCAGCAGGTTCAGGCTCAGGACAAGCAGCACGTTGATGAAGAACGTGCCGCCCAGGCTGACCAGATAATCGTTGGGCGCCACCAGCGGCCACACCGCCAGAATCAGCCAGGTCAACCCCAGCACGCGCAGGCTCGCGCCCGCGGACCGCGCCACTGCGGGCGTCTTGGAACGCCCTTTAAACTTTGACAACATCGGGACGGCCCAATATCCCTTGCGGGCGTACGGTCAGAATCAGGAGCAGCACCAGGAAGGCCACGCCATCCTTGAATTGCGTGGTCAGGTAGCCGCCGATGGACGTTTCCAGCACGCCCAGCAACAGGCCGCCCAACAAGGCGCCATACAGGTTGCCCAGCCCGCCCAGCATGGCGGCGCTGAAGGCCTTGAAGCCCAGCATCGCGCCGCTGTCATAGGACATCAGCGTCATGGGCGTGATGATGGCGCCAGCCAGGCCGCCATACAGCGCTGCCAACGCAAAGGATGCGGCGATCGCGCCCCGGTGGCTGATGCCGACCAAGGCGGCCGCTTCGGGGTTGGCGCAGGCGGCGCGCAGGGCCGTGCCATACCGCGTGTGCGCGAAAAACACATGCGTCAGAAGCATGAGCACGACCGTGATGGCCAGGATCCACAGAGTCTGCGCGTCCACGTGCGCGCCCAGCACCTCGAACTTGCGGGCTCCCGACAGGCCGGGATAGCCCTGCGGATTCTTGCCCAAGGTCAGCATCACCAGGCTCTTGCTGGCAATGGCCAGGCCTACCGACACCAACGTGAGCGTCAACGGCGCATGGTTGCGCAAGGGCCGGATGACGATGCGGTCCGACAGCCATCCCACCAGGGTCACGGCGGCGGTGGCCAGCAGGCAGGCCTGCCACACCGGCATCTCCGACACAGCCACGGCGGCGAACAGGCCGCCCATCATCACCCATTCGCCTTGCGCGAAGTTCAGCGCGCCGGTGCTCTTGAAGATGATGTTGAAGCCCACCGCGATCATCGCGTAGATGCCGCCCGTGCCCAGGCCCGCCAGCAGCAGCTGTATGAATTGAGCGTCCAGCATGCCGCGCACTTACCGGTAGTCGGCCAAGCGGAAGCGCCCGTCCTTCCAGTTGATCAGCACGATGTCGCTCTTGGCCAGACCCGAATGGCTGTCGGCCGAAAAGTTGAACACGCCACCCACGCCTTCGTACTGGCGCGTGCCTTCAAGCGCGGCGCGCACGCGGTCTTTCTCGGGGCCTTTGGCCAGCGCGCCCGCGGCCAGCCAGACGGCGTCGTAGGTCTGCGCCACGAATTGGTTGGGCGCGCGCTTGAACTTCGCCTGGAATTTCTCGGTCAGCGCGGCGATACGGGCTTTCAAAGGGTCGTCATCCGGCAGGTCTGCGCCCACGGGGAACTTCACCGACACCAGCAGCACGTCGGCGGCGTCGGCGCCGGCCAGTTCCATATAGCGCTGCGACACGAAGCCGTAGCTGTGGATCAACTTGCGGTCGCCCAGGCCCAGCTGCTTGGCCTGTCGCATGAAGATAACGCCGGCAGGCGTTACCGTCCAGCAGACGATGGCCTGGGTGTCGCTTGCGCGGATGCGCGTGAGCTGCGGCGTCAGATCGGTGTCGGACGGCGCAAAGGCCTCGTAGTTGACCTGCAGATTCTGGCCAGGCGCGAACGCGCGCAGCGCATCGGCGGCGGCTTGGCCAAAGCCGCTGGTGTCATGCAGCAATGTGATGCGCGTGATGCCGTTCTTCTTGAAGTAATCGGCCAGGCGGGCGAATACCTGGCTGTCGTCCACCGTGCTCTTGAAGACCCATTCGCGTTCCTTGGCCGGACTGGCGATGGTGGCCGCGCCTTCGGTCGAGATGAACGGCGTGCGCGCCTGCTGCGCCAGTGGCACCATGGCCTGGGCGATGCCGCTCATGTTGCCGCCGCCCACCAGGATGTCGACCTTGTCTTGCGACAGCAGCCGGCGCGTGGCGGCCAGTGCCTTGGCGGTCTGGCTTTCGGCGTCGTAGAACACCCAATCGATCTGCTTGCCGTTGATGCCGCCGCCGGCGTTGATCTCGTCGATGGCGATCCGCATGCCGTCCCTCATGTCCTCGCCAAGGAACGCCGCAGGGCCGGTGGTGGAAAGAATGGTGCCCAGCTTGATGGTTTCGCCGTGGGCCGAGGCAGCGCACAGCACCAGGCTGGCGGCCAGCGCATGGCGTAGAAATTTGAACATGGAAGCCTGCTTGATCATGACATGGCGCAACGAGAAACCGCTGCGGAACCGGGAATTGTGGCCGCTGGCGCAGGCCTGCGCAAAGACTCGTGCGTTATTCGCTAATAGCCGTGCGGCATAGCTTTCATCCCTATAATTTTGCGGCTGAACCCTCTTCCTATCCCTCGCGCGACAAGCGCCGTCCCCTGTCATGTCCCAATACCAATCACAAGGCCAGATGCATCTGGCCGCCTTCGTCCAGGCCGGCCCGGTTTCGGGCAACCATGGCGGCTGGCGCCACCCGGAAGCCGACACCGACATCCTGTCGCCGCAGTACTACGCCAATCTGGGCCGCCTGCTGGAAGCGGGCAAGTTCGACCTGCTGTTCCTGGCCGACATCCTGGCGGTGCCGCAACGTCACGAAGGCAGCATGGACAGCCAGTTGCGCTACGGCGCGCTGGGCGCCTTGCGGCTGGAACCCCAAATCGTGCTGGCCACGGTCGCCGCCGCCACGCGGCGCCTGGGCCTGGCCAGCACCATTTCCACGTCGTACTTCGAACCGTTCGCGGTGGCGCGTTCGCTCGCGACGCTGGACCACATGAGCGCGGGCCGCACGGCCTGGAACATCGTCACGTCGTTCCAGCAGGCAGAGGCCGCGAACTTCGGACGCGACGACCAGTTGTCGCGCGAAGAACGCTATGACCGCGCGGACGAGTTCGTCGAGATCGCCTGCCGCCTGTGGGACAGCTGGCAGGACGGCGCCGTGGTGCGGGACAAAGACGCACCGCTGTTCGCCGACCCGTCCAAGGTGCAGGCGATCAACCACGAAGGACGCTACTTCCGCGTCCAGGGGCCGTTGAATGTCAGCCGGCCGCCGCAGGGCCGCCCGGTGTTCATCCAGGCGGGCGCCTCGGGCCGCGGCCGCGACTTCGCCGCCAAATGGGCCGACGTGATCTTCGTCAACCATTCGTCGCTGGAGTCGGCCCAGGCGTTCTATCAAGAGATGAAGGGACGCGCCGCGTCCCATGGCCGCGATCCCGCCACGCTGAAGATCCTGCCGGGCATCGTGCCGATCGTGGGCGAAACCGCCGCGGCGGCAGACGCGACCGATGCGCTGTTGAGCGGCCTGGCCACCCCGCAAGCCGGACTGTCGACGCTGTCGTATCACCTGGACATCGACCTGGCGCAGTTCCCGCAGGACGAAGTGCTGCCCGACATGGACGTGCCGGGCGTGCAAGGGCACTACAAGGAGGTGGCTGAATTGACGCGCAAGCAGAACCTCAGCCTGTCGCAACTGGGTCATCGTTATGGCGTGGGCACCCTGCGCGATTTCATCGGTGACGCGGAGACGGTCACCGACCGTATGGAGCAATGGTTCCGCGCCGACGCGTGCGACGGCTTCATGATCCAGGCGCCCTATGTGCCCGGCAGCATCGAAGACTTCGTGCGGCTGGCCATTCCCGAATTGCAGCGGCGCGGGCTGTTCCGCACCGAATACGGCGGTACGACGCTGCGCGACCATCTGAACCTGTCGCGCCCGGCGGC
The DNA here is from genome assembly GCA_963530045.1 of uncultured Achromobacter sp. GTDB lineage: Bacteria > Pseudomonadota > Gammaproteobacteria > Burkholderiales > Burkholderiaceae_B > Achromobacter. Next base: position 24,212 of record CAUSDE010000062.1, on the reverse strand, counting down.
CTGACCCTCCCCTACCCGACTCATCAAGGCGGCCCCAATCATGCCCAGCATCACCAGCACCACCATCGGCCAGAACGGCCGTTACCTGCTGTCCGCCCGCGATCAGCATCTGGTCGCCGACGCCACCGCCTCGCGCGGCGGACCGGGCGAAGCCTGGCTGGCCGGCGAATTGCTGCTGGCCGCCTTGGCGACCTGCGCACACGCCGTGATCGAATCCAGCGCGCGGGAACAGGGCTTGACCTTATCGCGCGTGGTGGTCACTGGCGACTCCGAGGTGGACGAGGCGCAGCCCGGCCACTATGCCCACGTGCACTTGGCATTCACGCTGACCGGCGTGGACGACGCGCAGGCGAACGCGCTGGTGGGCGAGTACCTGCGCATCTGCCCGATCTATGGGTCCGTATCGCGCGGTGCGCCGGTCACCGTCCAGATCGTGGCGCAGCCGGCGTACTAGGCTGCCAACCACGCCTGCGCCAGCCATTCCTGCGACTGCACACGGTCTTCGTGCCGGTGCGCATTGGTGGTGACGATCAATTCATCGGCTTCGGTGGCCCGGACCAGGGTCTCCAAGCCCTTGACGACCGCATTCGCATCGCCGACAAACTGCGTACTGACCCGGTCCTGCACCAGGTCGTCCTCCAGCACGATGGCCTCGGCCGCTTCCGGCGACAGGTAGCGCGTGGCGCCCTCGCCCCGCCGAATGCCCTGCACCCAGGCGCCATAAGGCCGGGCGATGCGTTGCGCATCGGCCAGGTCGCGTCCCACAACCACATCGGCCGAGACCATCAGGTATGGCCGGACAAGCGTGGCCGACGGCACGAACGCGCGGCGGTAGGCGTCCACGGCATCCAGCGCCGTAGCCGGGCTGACGTGGTAGTTCACGGCGAAGGGCAACCCGAGCCTGCCTGCCAACTGCGCGCTTTCACCGGCCGACGACCCCAGCACCCAGGTTTCCAGCGCGGCGCCAGCGCCCGGCGTGGCGTGGACGCGGCTGCCGTCGTCCAGCGTGTAGGTACCGGCCAGCAGCCCGAACAAGGCGTCCACGGCTTGTTCGAACGGCAAGGGCTGCGCGTGCGGCTGCAAGAGGATCGCCTCACGCGCGACGCCGCGCGCCGAGCGTTGCGGCCGCGACACGGGCGGCGCGGGAATCAGCAGACCCTTCACCGTGCGGAGGCCTGGCGACGGCTGGGGCGCCGCGGCACTGCCGGATGCCGCCCGCCGGCCCGCCGCCAATCCGCGGCCCAAGCCCAGGTCGATGCGCCCGGGGTGCAGCGCATCCAATGTGCCGTAAGCCTCCGCCACCGCCAGCGGCGTGTGGTAGCCGAGCAGCGTGGCGCCCGACCCGACGCGTAAGCGCGAGGTCGCCGCCGCGACCTGGCCGATCAGCACGGGCGTGGCCGAACTGGCCAGCCCGTCAGACAGATGATGTTCGGCCAGCCAATAGCGGCGGTAGCCGGCCTCTTCGGCACGACGCGCCAGATCCACGGTGTTGGCCAGGGCTTGGCGAACATCGGATCCCGAGGAAATCGGCGCCAGGTCCAGCACCGACAGGGGTACGCGGGGATGGCGGCTCATGATGCGACCGCCTCGGCGGCGGCTGCCGCCACGTCGCGCCCGGTAACCGGTTCATGGCGTGCGGCCGACAAGCCCAGGTGCTCGCGCAGCGTGCTGCCGGCATACTCCTGGCGGAAGACGCCGCGCTCCTGCAGCAGCGGCACGACCCGGTCCACGAATTCCTCGATGCCGCTAGGAATCAGGTGTGGCACCAGGATAAAGCCGTCCGACGCGTTCTGCTGCACGTAGCGGTTCATGTCTTCGGCCACCTGGGCGGGCGTTCCAACGAACTGTTGGCGCCCCGTGACTTTGATGATCAGATCGCGGATGCCCAGGTTTTCACGGCGCGACAGTTCGCGCCATTGGCGTGCCGTGGCCAGCGTGTCGTCGTGCTGGCGGGTGCGGCCCTTGGCCACGGTCGTGGCCGAGACGTCGGGGTCGAAATCCGGCAGCGGGCCGTCGGGGTCGAAACCGGACAGGTCGCGGTTCCACAATTGTTCCAGCAACACGATGGCGGTTTGCAGGCTGACCTGCTGGCGTCGCACCTCGGCATGGCGTTCAGCGGCCTCTTCCGGCGTATCGCCCAGCACGAACCCCACGCCGGGCAGGATCTTCAGGTCGTGCTCGGCGCGGCCGTACTTGGGCAGCCGCGCTTTGACGTCGGCATAGAACGCCTGCCCCTCGGCAAGCGATCCGTGGCGGGTGAAGATCGCGTCCGCGCTGCGGGCGGCGAATTCCCTGCCCTGCGTCGAATCGCCGGCCTGGATGATGATCGGGTGCCCTTGGGGTAGCGGCGGCACGTCCAGGCGGCCGCGGACCGCGAACTGCCGGCCCTGGTAATCGAAGCTGCCTTGGCCGTCGTCGCCGCCGCTCCACAGATGCCGGGCCAGTTCGACGAACTCGCGGGCGCGCTCGTAGCGCTGGTCATGCGGCAGATAGGCGCCGCGCCGGAAGTTCTCGCCCGTAAAGGCGCCGGGCGACGTCACCACGTTCCAGGCGGAGCGGCCGCCCGACACATGGTCCAGCGTGGCCAGTTGGCGCGCCAGGTTGTAGGGTTCATTGAAGGTGGCGTTGAGCGTGCCGGCCAGGCCGATCCGTTCGGTCACGGCGGCCAGCGCCGCCAGCACGACCAGCGTGTTCGGGCGCCCGACCACGTCCAGGTCGTGCAGCTTGCCGCGTTGCTCGCGCAGGCGCAGGCCTTCCGCCAGGAACACGAAGTCCAGCTTGCCGCGTTCGGCGGCACGCGCAAAGCGTTCAAAGGAGGCGAATTCGATCTGGCTGCCCGCCTGCGGGTCGCTCCAGACCGTCATGTTGTTGACGCCGGGAAAATGCGCGCCCAGGATCACTTGCTTCTGTGCCATGGTTAACGGCCTCCTTGCCCTGCCAGGGCTGCATAACGGTTGCTTGCTTGCGCCAGCCCCAGCCGGCTACGCAAGGAAAGGGGTCGCTGCCCGGCTTCGGGCGTGGGCGTCGCGGGCGATCCTGGTCGGCGTAACAGGGGTAGCAGCTCGCGGATCACCACGTCCAGGTCCCGGTCCAGGTCTTGCGGATGCAGGCGCACGCCCGAAAAGCCCAGTGCGCGCCAGTGCTGGATGCGATCCGCCAACGCTTGCGCCGTGCCCGTGTGGACCGCCACGCCCTGGGCATCGGCCAGAGGGCCATCGTGGCCAAACGCCACGGCCACGTCCGCGTAGTAACGCAGCGGGGCCAGGCTGCGACTGCCCTGTTCTTGCGCCGCGGTGAGTATCTGGCGCACGGGCGCCCAGTCCGCTTCACCTTGGGGAGGCGGCACGAAGACGATATCGGCATGGGCCGCAGCCCATTCGAGATCGCGCGCTTCGCGCCAGGCCACGGCTACGGGCGGCTGCCCCTGGGGCGGGCGGGGCACGATGGAGGGTCCCTTGATGGAAAAGGTCGCGGCATCCACATCCACATAGTGCAGCTTGTCGCGGTCCACAAAGCGGCCGGTGTCCGCATCGCGGATGATGGCGCCCTCTTCCCAGCTGTCCCACAGGCGGCGCACGGCATCCAGGGCATCGGCCGCGTCGCGGTACAGGCCGTCGCGTTCGTCAGGCAGGCCGTAGATGCGGCTGCCCGCGTGCGCCAGCGCCGCCTCGACATCGGATTCGGCCGGTACTTGCGGCAACAATCCCGCGCGGCCCCGCGTCACGTAATCCAGCGTGGCGATGGCTGTCGAGATGTGGAAGGGTTCGTTGGTGCTGACGGCCACCGATGGGATCAGGCCGATGCGGCGCGTGGCGGGGCCGGCGCGCGACAGCAGCAAGGTGGCATCCAAGGGACTCTGGCCGGAGGCGCTGCCGCGTGCCCAGCGGTCTTCGAAGGTGGCGAAATCCAGGCCCGCATCATCGGCGCGCCGCAGCGCGTCCAGCCAGCGCGCCTCGGTGCGGCTAGGGGATACGTCGTCCTGCTGCGCATGCGCAATGCCGTTCAGGGCCAATCCAATGGGAAACAGTAAGGGGTCGGTCATGGTGTCGCGGCCTTATGCCGCCAGGTCTAGGGTCAAGGGCGCAGGCGCGGCGGCGGGCCGCGCATGGCGTCCGCCCGGGGTATCGCCAAGCAAGGCCTGCGTATAGGGATGGCGGGGGGCTTCGAAAACCTGCTCGACCGGCCCCTGTTCGACCACCTGGCCGCGCCGCAGCACGACCACGTGATCCGAAATCTGCCTGACGACCGCCAGGTCATGGGATACGAACAGATAGCTGACGCCCAACTCCGCTTGCAAACGCTGCAGCAGCGCCAGGATGCGCGCCTGCACCGACACGTCCAGCGCCGACACAGGTTCGTCCAGCACCAGCAACTCGGGCTCGATGGCGAGCGCGCGGGCGATCGCCACGCGCTGGCGCTGGCCACCGGACAAACGCGCCGGCCGGCTGTCCAGCAGATCGGGGCTAAGCTCCACGGCCTGCAGCAGTTCGGCGGCGCGCGCGCGGCGCGAGGCGCCATTGCCCAGGCCGAAGGCCCGCAACGGTTCGGTGATGATGGCTTCCAGCGTGAACCGCGGATTCAGCGACGCATACGGGTTCTGATAGACCACCTGCACGCGCCGGCGGAAATCCTGCAACTGGCTGCGCGTCAACCGGGTCACGTCGCGGCCGTCGAACAAGACGCGGCCGGCCGTGGGCCGTTCCAGGCACAACGCCATCCGCGACGTCGTCGACTTGCCGGAACCGGATTCGCCCACCAGGCTGGTCGTGCCATGACGGGGAACATGAAACGACACGCCGTCGACCGCCAGCACGTCGCCGAAGCGCTTCTGCAAGCCTTCCACGACCAATAGCGGCGCCTGCACGGGGGAACGCGCCCCTTGGAAGTCGAATCCGTCACGCTTCAGCCCGGGCGCCGCCGCCAGCAACGTGCGCGTGTAGCCGTGCCGGGGATGGTCGCGCAGTTGACGCGCGGCGCCGGCTTCGACGATGCGCCCGCCTTGCATCACCACCACCCGGTCTGCACGGTCGAACGCCACGCCCAGGTCGTGCGTGATCAACAGGACCGCGATGCCCTTGCGCCGTACCAGCGCTTCCAGATGGTCCAGCACTTGTCGCTGCACGGTCACGTCCAGCGCGCTGGTCGGTTCGTCGGCGATGATCAGCGCGGGTTCGTGCGCCACCGCCATGCCGATCAGCACGCGCTGGCGCATGCCGCCCGATAGTTCGTGCGGGAAGCTGCGCGCCACCCGTTCCACGTCGCTCAGCCCTACATCGGCCAGGATGCCGGGCACCCGGCGCCGCGCCACGGCGAGCGGCACGCCGTGGACGGTCAGCGCTTCTTCCAATTGCTTGCCGATCCGTCTGACCGGATCCAACGACAGGCCCGGGTCCTGTGGGACAAATCCGATTCGTCTTCCGCGCAGGCCCTGCCAGACGGACTCGGGCGCGTCTGCCAGTTCGTGCCCTTCCAGCGCAATGCTGCCGCCCAGCTGGCGGGCGTTGTCAGGAAGCAGGCCGATCAACGCCGCCGCGGTCGTCGACTTTCCGGAGCCGGACTCGCCGACCAACGCGACGATTTCGCCGGGCTGGATGGCTAGGGACACATCGGTGACGGCGCTGCGCCAGGCACCGGTGGCACCGTCCTGGTAAGCGACATTCAATTCGCGCAACGCGAGCACCTCGCGCACGTCGTTGAGGGGGTGCGCGCTCATTTCGACTCTCCCAGGTCTTGGGCGTACCGGGCGATCTGGTTGGCCGACAACACCACCGCGGCCACCACCAGCCCCGGCATCGTCGTGTACCACCAGGCCGCCGCGATATAGTTGCGGCCCTCTGCAATCAGCAGCCCCCATTCGGGAGCGGGCGGCGGCGCGCCAAACCCCAGGAAGCTGAGCGAGGACACGGCCAGCACGGCAGCGCCGAACTCCAGCGCGGCCAGAGCCAGGACAGGCCCCGCGGCATGCGGCGCGATGTGGCGCAGCAGAATGCCGCGGATGCCCACGCCAGAGGCCACCGCGGCTTCAACGAACACCGCGCTGCGCCAGCGCAGCACTTCGCCGCGCATCAGCCGGCCAAAAGTCGCCACATAGGACAGGCCGACGGCAATGGCGATGTGCACCGTGCCGAATCCCAGAACCGTCACAATCGCCATGGACAGCAGCAAGGTGGGAATGGCCATCAGGATATCGGTGGCGCGCATCAGCACGGCATCCACCTTTCCGCCCATGAATCCCGCCAGCAGCCCGATCGCGCCACCCAGAAAAAGCGCGATCAACACCGCCAGCGACGTCGCCTGCAGGGAGGTGGACGTTCCATGGACGGTGCGCGCATAGATGTCGCGCCCCAGATGGTCGGTACCGAACCAATGCGTGGCGGACGGCGGCAGCAATGCGTCCTGCGGCACGCCGCGCAAGGGGTCGGAAGAAGTGAACGCCTGCGGAAACAAGGCCCAGCCCAGCACCAGCAGGATCACCGCGACGCTTACCGCCAGCACCGGCCGGGCCCGCAGGGCCGAGGCTGCCGCCAGCAGCCTGCCCGGTCGGGCGAGCGATTCTCTCGAAATGGCTTGCGTATTCATGCCAGCGCCCTCGCCCGGTTGCGGGTGATGCGGGGATCGAGCAAGGGATATGCCAGGTCCACCACCAGATTGACGGCCACGAAAACCGCGGCCGCCAACACCACGACGCCTTGCACCACGGGAATGTCCTTGACGGCGACCGCACCCTGCGCAAGCCGGCCGATGCCTTCGCGCGAGAACACGGTTTCCGTCACGACGGACCCCGCCAGGAGGTTGCCCATCAGCACGCCCGTCATCGTCAGCACGGGAATCGTGGCGTTGGGCAGCACATGCGTGAACAGCAGGCGCCTGCGCGACAGGCCCTTGGCGCGCAATGAGCCGACGAACGGCTGGCCCCACACGGCCGACAGCGACCGCGACAGCACTTGGGCCACGGTAGCGGCCGTGGGCAGCGCCAGCGTCGCGGCCGGCAGCACCAGCGACTGCCAGCCGTCATTGCCCATCGCCGGAAACACCGGAAAGGTGAACGACAACCACTGCAGCAACAGCAACCCCACCCAGAAGGTCGGCAGGCAGACGCCCAGCGACGGCGCCGCCTGCAGCGCCGACCGCAGGCGCGCATTGCGTGCCGAACTGGCGGCCAAGGCAAGTCCCAGCCCGAGGACCAGCGCGGCCGCCAGCGCGCACAGGGCAAGGGCCGCCGTGGCGGGCGCCGCCTGCGCCAGCATGGCGGCCACCGGCTGCCCCGTCTGGATCGACACGCCCAGATCCAGCCGCAGCGCCTGCCAGAGCGCGATGCCGTACTGCACCAGCAGCGGCTCGTCCAGGTGGTACTGCGCGCGCAACGCCGCCACCTGGGCGGGATCGACCATGCTCTGGTCGCCCTGGTTCAACATGATGCTGACGGGATCGCTGGGCAGGATGTACAGGATCACGAATGACACCGTATAGGCCGCCCACAACACGAAAGCCGATTGGACGATCCGGCTGAAGGCGTAGCGCCAGGCGTCGCTGCCGTCGCGCCAGCCGCTAAGCGCCGCGGTCTTGGTCATGCGATCCCCTTATTTCTGCAACCAGGTGTCGTAGAACTGCAGGCGCGACGAGGCGTCGTAGTGCAGGCCGTGCACGTGCTTGCCCGTGGCGCCAACCGTTGCCAGTTCCACCAGCGGAATCGCATGCCCGTCCGCCACCAGCAGTTCGGCAGCGTGCGCGATCAGGGCGCGGCGTTCTGCCGGATCCTGCGCGGCCGCCGACTTGGCCAGCACCTCGTCAACCTCGGCCGGCTCGCGGAAGTTGACATTGCGGCCGCTGGCCAGGAACACAGTGCGCAGAATGTCCGGGTCGGCGCGCGTCAGGTTGTAGAACTGAAGCGGCATCTTGCCCGTGTCGCGTTGAGCATTGACTTGGCCGATCACGCTCTTCTTCAGTTGCAGGTCCACCCCGATCTCACGCAGTTGCTGCTGCACCAGTTCCAGGAAGGTCACCGCCTGCCAGTATTCCAGCCGCACGGTCAGACGTTCGCCGTTCTTTTCCCGGATGCCGTCCTTGCCCAGCACCCAGCCGTCGTCCTCCAGCAGCTTCGCCGCGCCTTTCGGGTCATAGGCCAGGGCCTGCGACTGGTCGACATAGGACGGCGTTGTCTTGGCCAGCACCGACGTGGCGGCGCGCTGATAGCGCGACAGGATCGCCTGCAATTCGGGGCGGTTGATGCCCTTGACGACGGCGCGGCGCACCGCCGGCGACGCCCACAACGGCAGTGATTCGTTAGGGAAGAAGCTGTAGACCAGGCCCGGATTGCTGCGCGCCAGGATCGGGAAACCTTGGGCCAGCAGCACCTTTTCATCCTGCGGCTGCACGCTGGTGCTGACGTCTACCTGGCGTGACAGCAGGCTGCCGTTGCGCACCCCCGATTCCGGGATGATGCGGAACTCGATGCCTTCCAGGTAGGCCTTGTCCTTGTGGGCGGCCAGCGACGAGGGCCAGCCGTAGTCGTCCCGGCGCTGCAGCTTGACCGCCTGGTTATGCACGAACGACGTCAAGGTGAACGGACCGGATCCCACCACCTGCCCTTGGCACCGTTCCTCATAGGACTTGGCCAGCGTGGCCTTGGAGAGCAGGCCCATGCTCATCGTCGAGGTTGCCTGCAGGAACTGGGCGTTAGGCTGCTTGAAGACGATGACGACCGTGCGCGGGTCCGGTGTGTCGATACGGTCCAGCCCGGCCAGGTAGGTCGACGCCAGCGAGGCGCGCGCGCCCATCTTCACGATGCCGTCGAAGTTGGCCTTGACCGCATCGGCGTCCAGCGGACTACCATCGGCGAATGTCGCGCCGTCGCGCAGCACGAAGGTGAAGCGACGGTTGTCGTCTTCGGATTTCCAGCTGGTGGCCAGCCACGGCACGATGTTGCCCGTTTCGGGATCCTGATCCGTCAACGAGTCCGTGATCTGCCGGCCGATGTTCAACGCGGTGTTGTTGCCGGGCTGCTGCGGGTCAACGCAAAGCGGGTCCCCTTCCAGCGCGACCTTGAGAATGCCGCCGTATTGCGGCTGGGCGCCGTGCGCCTCGCTGCCCAATAGCGCAAATGCCGCGGCGCAGAGCGCCGCGCCGATGCTGGCGGCCCGCCGCGGCGCATGCGCGCCCCGGGTCTGATTCATCACACTGGCTACGCTGCGCTGCATTACCCTGCATCCTTGTATTCGAAGTGAAGCGATCCACTCTAAACAAGGGCGCGGCCGCGCCTAAATACATTCTTCGGATTTCGAAATCCGGCAGAAACTAATGCCCATAAGCATCATGGACGTGGCGCCGGTCAGCGAGGAAAGTGCCGGTTTGCCGGGCGTGGCAAGCCCAGGTTCTCGCGCAGCGTGCGGCCTTCGTACTCGCGACGGAAAATGCCGCGCCGCTGGAGCTCGGGCACGACCTGCTCGGTAAACGCGTCCAGGCCACCGGGTAGCCACGGAAACATCACATTGAAGCCGTCAGCCCCTTCCGTCTCCAACCATTCCTGCATTTGGTCCGCGATGTGGCGCGCGGTGCCCACCATGGCCAGCCCGCCGTAGCCGCCAAGGCGCTGGGCCAGTTGCCGCACCGTGAACCCTTCGCGTTCGGCCAGGGCGATCACCCGCTCGCGACCGCTCTTGCTGGCGTTGGTCTCGGGAACCGGGGGCAAGCGCGCGTCAGGGTCAAAGGCCGAGGCATCGCAGCCCAATGCAATGGACAGCGACGCGATGGCACTTTCATAGTGGACAAGGCTGTCCAGATGCGCGCGGATATCTCGCGCCTGGCCGTCCGTTTCACCCACCACGACGAGCACACCTGGCAGGATCTTCAGGTGATCGCGATGGCGCCCCAGCCTGTCCATCCGGCCTTTGACGTCGGCGTAGAACCGCCTGCCCTCCTCCAGCGTGGACTGCGCCGCGAACACGACTTCCGCCGTCTCTGCGGCCAGTTGCCTGCCGGGTTCCGACGCGCCCGCCTGCACGATGACCGGCCAGCCCTGCACCGGACGGGCAATGTGCAGCGGCCCTTTCACCGACAGGTGCTCGCCCTGGTGATTCAGGGCCCGCAGCCGCGCGGGGTCGAAATACACGCCGCTGTCGGCGTCGCGGATGAAGGCGTCGTCGGCCCAACTGTCCCACAAGCCGGTCACCACATCGTAGAACTCCCGGGCCCGGGCGTAGCGCGCCGCGTGGTCGGGCTGACTGGTACGGCCGAAGTTCAGCGCAGCGTCGGGGTTGGAGGTGGTGACGATGTTCCACCCGGCCCGGCCCTGGCTCAGATGATCCAGCGACGCGAAGCGCCGCGCCACGTGAAAGGGTTCGTCGAAGGTCGTGGACGCCGTGGCCACCAGCCCCAGATGCTGCGTCGCCTGGCTAAGCGCAGACAACAGCGTGAAGGGCTCGAAGGACGTCGCAGTGTGGCTGCGCTTCAAGGCGTCGACCGGCATGTTCAACAGCGCCAGATGATCCGCCATGAAGAAGGCGTCGAAGCGCGCCCGCTCCAGGGTCTGGGCGTAGCGCTTCAGATGCTCGAAGTTGAAATTGGCGTCGCGATGGGCGCCCGGATAGCGCCAGGCGCCAGTGTGGATGCTGACGGGGCGCATGAACGCGCCCAGCTTGAGTTGACGTTGCACGCTCATGCTTGCCCCCTTATGCCTTTCGCCTGACCGAGGACAGCCGCTGCACGACGTCCAGCAGGCGATCGATTTCGTCGTAGGTGTTGTAGAACGCCAGCGACGGCCGCACGGTCGTTTCCACCCCGAACCGGCGCAGGATCGGCTGCGCGCAATGGTGGCCCGTGCGCACGGCGATGCCTTCCTCGTTCAACGCATGCCCCACCTCTTCGGTGCTGTAGCCGTCTAGCACGAAGGACATGACGCTGGCCTTCTCTGCCGCCGTGCCGATCAGGCGCACGCCGTTGATGGCGCCCAGCCCCCGCATGCCGTAGACAAGCAAGTCATGCTCGTAGCGCCCGATGTTCTCGATGCCCAGTCGCGTCACGTAGTCCAGCGCCGCGCCTAGCCCGACGGCATCCGCGATGTTGCCGGTGCCCGCCTCGAACTTGTTGGGAATCGGCTGGAACACCGTCTTCTCGAACGTCACGTCGGCGATCATGTTGCCGCCACCTTGCCAGGGCGGCATGTCTTCCAGCACCTCGCGCTTGCCCCAGACGACGCCAATGCCCGTCGGGCCGAAGATCTTGTGGCCGGAGAACACGAAGAAGTCCGCGCCCAGCGCCTGCACGTCCACCCGCATATGCGACACCGATTGCGCGCCGTCGATCAGCACGCGCGCGCCAGCGCGATGCGCCAGGTCCACGATCTCCTTGACGGGCGTTACGGTGCCCAGCGCATTCGACACCTGCGTGACCGAGACGATGCGGGTACGGTCATTGAGCAGCTTTTGGTATTCATCCAGCAGGATCTGCCCGGAATCGTCCACCGGGATCACACGCAGGCGTGCGCCTTTGGCGGCTGCCAATTGCTGCCAGGGCACGATGTTGGCGTGGTGTTCAAGGTTCGACACGATGATTTCGTCGCCCTCGCCCACATGTTGCGCGCCCCAGCTCTTGGCCACCAGGTTGATCGCCTCGGTCGTGCCGCGCACGAAGATCACCTCGTTCACGTCGGGCGCGTTGATGAAGCGGCGGGCCCGCTCGCGCGCGCCTTCGTAGGCATCGGTGGCGCGCGCCGCCAATTCATGCGCGGCCCGGTGGATATTGGAGTTTTCGTGGGCGTAGAAGTATGCGATACGGTCGATGACGCTTTGCGGCTTGTGCGTAGTGGCGGCGTTGTCGAACCACACCAGCGGACGGCCGTTGACGCGCTCCTGCAGCACCGGGAAATCACGCCGCACCGCGTGCACGTCGAAAGGCGGATGCGCATCGGCCCCCGCGCTGGGCGCCGTGCGCGCCTTGGGATGCGCCGGCGTGACATAACCGCTGGGCAACACCACCGCATCCACGAAGTAGTAGCTGGACTCCGCAGTCGACAATGTGGGGCTGGCTGGGGCCGGGCCGGGTCCGGCAGCGCCCAATCCCGGCAAGGACAGTCCGGCCAGTTCGTCACTGACCCGCGTGCCGCCCAGCACGTTCTCCTGCTCCGCCGGGTTCCCGGCGGGTTGGCCATGCGCGGCATCCAGGAAGTAGTAGGAAGCCTCGCGCACGGTAGCGGCGCGCCCGGCCAGGGGCGCCACGCCCGTGACACCCGAACCGAAGCGCGGTTCGTACGCCGGCACCGCCGTCACGACGTTGTCCGGAACGCCGTTGCCCGCCTGCGCATGCGGCAGCAGCGCAGGCGCGCGATGCGCCAGCGAGGGCAACTGCGCGGGCGATGCCGGCACCAGGTTGGCGCCCGGCGCATGGCCCTGCGGAATTGGCGTGCCAGGCACGCCTGGCCCCAACCCCGCCGGGCTGGCGAGCGGCGATCCCGGCGGCGCGACGTTCAGCGGGGCCTGCACGCCCGGCGGCACGGGCGCCGGCGGGGTGATCCCGACAGCCTGCCCGGGCAACGCCGTGAAGAAGGCGTTGGCCAAGCGGGCAAGTTCGCGAGGATCGATGGGCGCTTCAGGCGCGCCGGGCACTCCGCCGCCCAGGGCGGCGAAACTTGGAGAGGAATCGGCAATAGGCATCGTGCGGCCTACTTGTAGGTGTCGGGATAGTCGTGATATTTGCCGATCTCGACCTCATCAAGCACCGCCAGCGCATCATCCGCCAATATCGCCAGCGAGCAATACAACGAGATCAGATAGGACGCGATGGCGTGGTTGTTGATGCCCATGAAGCGCACCGACAGGCCGGGGCTTTGCTCGCCGGGCAAGCCTGGCTGGTACAAGCCGACCACGCCCTGCCGCTTGTCGCCCACGCGCAGCAGCAGGATCTTGGTCTTGCCGTCGGCCACCGGCACCTTGTTGGACGGAATCAGCGGGATGCCGCGCCAGGTAATGAACTGGGAGCCGAACAGGCTGACGGTAGGCGGCGGCGTGCCGCGCCGGGTAGCTTCGCGGCCGAAGGCGGCAATCGCCAGCGGATGCGTCAGGAAAAAGGCAGGTTCCTTCCAGACTTTGGTCAGCAGTTCGTCCAGATCGTCGGGCGTGGGCGCGCCGGTCAGCGGGAAAATGCGCTGCTCGTCCGTCACCTGGGACAGCAAGCCATAGTCGGGGTTGTTGATCAGTTCGCTTTCCTGGTTCTCCTTGATGGTTTCGATCGTCAGGCGCAACTGTTCCTTGATCTGGTCGTGCGGGCTGCTGTAGAGATCGGAAATACGCGTGTGCACGTCCAGCACAGTGCTGACCGCATTCAGGAAATACTCGCGCGGGTGCTCTTCATAATCCACGAAGGTGCGCGGCAACTGGTTCTCGTCTTCGCGCGCGGTGCACGTGACTTTGATGTTTTCGGGATTCTTGACCTTGTTCAGGCGGTAGATGCCGGCTTCGACCGGCACCCATTGCAGCAAATGCGTCAGCCAACGCGGGCTGATGGTGGCAAGTTGGGGTACGGTCTTGGTCGCATTGGCCAACTGCCTTGCGCCGTTGTCGCCCAATGCGACGGTCCCGCCTACGGTGGCACTCATTGAAATCTCCGAAGTGAACAAACAAGCAAAACGACTCAGACAAGCAAAATGAAAGGGCCGAAGCCCTCATGAGGTACTGCCCAGTGTTGAATCAGGCGGCCCGCTCCTGCTCTGGGCCCGGAAGGCTGCGCGGGCGCTGCGTACTGCGCGGTCCCGCCTGGGTGACCGTGGCGCCCGGGGCCACGTCGTCCGTAATCCAGACGTTGCCGCCGATGACGGCGCCTTGCCCCAAGGTGACGCGGCCCAGGATCGTCGCGCCGGCGTAGATCACCACGTCGTCTTCCACGATCGGATGGCGAGCCACCCCTTTTTCCAGGTTGCCGTCCGCATCGGTCACGAAGCGCTTGGCGCCCAGCGTCACGGCTTGATAGATGCGCACGCCCCGCCCGATGCGGGCCGTTTCGCCGATGACGACGCCAGTGCCATGGTCGATGAAGCAGCCAGGGCCGATCTGCGCGCCGGGATGAATGTCGATACCCGTCTCGCCATGGGCAATTTCTGCCGCGATGCGCGCCAGCAATGGCAGGTCCAGCAAGTACAACTGGTGCGCCAGCCGGTGATGGATCAGCGCGTGGATGCCGGGATAGCAAAGCAGCACCTCGTCGACGCTGCGCGCCGCGGGGTCGCCTTGATAGGCGGCAAGCACGTCACTGTCCAGCAGCCGGCGCACATCGGGCAGCGCGGCCGCAAAGCGGCGTACGATCGACGCCGCGTGATCGTCCACCGCAGGATGGTCGGGCGCGTGGCGCCGCAATTCCAGCCGCGCCTGCTCCAACAGACTGCGCAGGGCTGCGTCCAGCGTATAACCCACGTAGAAGTTCTCGCTCTCGTGGCGCATGTCCACGGGCCCCAGGCGCATGGGGAAAAGCGCGCGCTTGAGTTTGTCGAAGATGTCGGCGAGCGCTTCGCGCGAGGGGAATTCGCGTTCGCCCGGCTCGCGAGTGCGCTGCTGAGAGGTCCGCCAATCGGCGCGGATGCCTTCCAGCGCACGGACGACGCCTTCCAGATCGAAGACGGCCATATCAGTCCTGGATCCAGGGCAGCCCGCGATACCGCCAGCCGTCGTTCAAGCCGCGATGCTGATTGGCGTCGAGCTCACCCTCGAAACCCTCGAACACGTTGAAGACCGAGGAAAATCCGGCCTTGGCCGCGGCTTCGGCGGCAAGGGCAGACCGCTTGCCGCTGCGGCACAGCAGCAGCACGACGGCCGCTTTGCCGCCGGCGCTGGCCACCTTTGCTTCAAGTTCCCGCACAAAGCGCGGGTTGCGCGTCAGGCTCGTGCCGGTGGCCCATGGCACGTGGACCGTGCCCGGAATGTGGCCCACGAACGTGCGCTCTTCCGCCGAGCGCACGTCCACCAGCAGGGCGTCGCCGTTCTGCGCCAGCGTCCAGGCCTCAATCGGCGTCACGCCGCCCGCATAGGGAAGATGGCGGTCCCGCGCTTCGGCGCGCGCCCGTTCCAGCGCGGCCGGCAGGACCCGCTCGGATATCGGGGCTTCGGTGGTGTCGTAGCTCATGGCGCAAGGGCCTCCTGGCGAGTCGTCGCGCCAGGCGCGACAGAACCCACAATCTAGGCCCTAAGCCGTGAAATCCAAATGAATTAAAAGTCGGAAATTAAGAACCGCCAGTTGTGTAGCGGTGCATTGCCCGGCACGCGGCGCGTCGACGGCATCGGTCGGCGGCCACTGCGGCGACCTGAATGCCGGGGCTATTGCCGGGCCAGACGGTAGACCGAAGCAGGCGGCAGATTGAGCGGCACGAAACGCTCTCTGCGGGCCGACAGCCCGCATGCATCCAGCACGGCGCGCGAGATCGGGCAACGCACGCCATAGGTGAAAAAGTGCATCGCGCCGCCCGGCCGCATGGCCTCGAAGACGGCGGTCAGCAGTTGATGATGGTGCGCCCCGCTCATGTTGCGCAACGGAAGGCCGCAAATCGTCGCATCGATGCCGTCCAGCTCCGGGTGCCGGTCGCGGGACAAGTCCTGCGCGGATACCTGCAGCACCGAGGCTTCCGGGAACTGCGTCCGCAGGCTTGAACTCATGCCCGAATCCTGCTCGACCAGGACCAGCCGCGAGGGATGAACGCCCTTGCGCAGCAGCTCGCGGGTGAACACGCCGGTGCCGCAGCCCAGCTCCAGGACTTTTCCTGCCATGGGCGGCACCGATGCGGTGATGGCCGCGGCCAGCGCCGCCCCGGAAGGCGATACGGCGCCGATGGCCGAGGGGTTGGACAACAGCGCCTTGACGAACTGCTTGCGCT
The DNA here is from genome assembly GCA_963530045.1 of uncultured Achromobacter sp. Classification (GTDB taxonomy): domain Bacteria; phylum Pseudomonadota; class Gammaproteobacteria; order Burkholderiales; family Burkholderiaceae_B; genus Achromobacter. The sequence continues at coordinate 8,362 of CAUSDE010000062.1, read as the reverse complement.
CTTGCAGCCAGGTCATCCGCCAATGAGACGAATGATTGTGCCGCGCGGTGGTCTTGTATGACGACGAGGAATGCATGAGTGCCTTTGTCTCCGGTTCCTGGCCCCCATGCACGATTGCTGCGGTGCACGGGAGAACTACAAAGACCTTACCTGTCCAAGACCGCCCGCGCCGGCAACCGTACGTAAGCACGTTTATCAATTGGCGGCGGCCGGACTGGCCGGCCGCGACAGCGGGCGGCCGCCGCTGACAGCTTGCGTTGCAAGTCGCCGTGCCGGATCAGTCGATCGCCGCACCCGCTGTCTTCACGACCTTGCCCAGCCGCGTGTACTCTTCCGCGCCGAAATCCGCCAGCGATTGGCGCGTGGTGGGCGACGGGACGGCCCCCCTCGACTCCAGGGCCTTGCGCACGTCAGGACGCTGCAGCGCCTGGTTCACCGCGGCGTTCAGCTTGTCCAATACCGCGACAGGCGTGCCCTTGGGCGCGTAAAGCCCGTCCCAGGCGAAAAACTCATAACCCTTGACGCCCGCCTCGCTGATCGTGGGGATATCCGGGTTGGAACCCACCCGTTCCGGCGTGGTCACGCCCAACGCCCGCAGCTTGCCCGCGGCGATCTGGCCCGACACATTGGGCATCACATCGATCAGGAACGAAATGCGTCCGCCCAGCAGGTCCGTCATGGCCGCGCCGCCACCCTTGTACGGAATGTGCATGACACGGATGCCGGCCATCTGGTTCAAGAGTTCACAGGCCAGGTGCGACGAGGTGCCGTTGCCGGCCGACCCACAGGTCAGTTCGCCGGGATGCGCCTTGGCATAGTCCAGCAACTGCGCCAGCGTCTTGAAGCGGTCGTCGGTGCCGTTGACCACCAGCGCGGCGGCGATGACGGTAAAGCGCGAGATCGGCTCGAAGTCGCTGGGGGCATAACCCGGCGACTTATAGAGCCAATGGTTGATGGCCTGCGTGCCGTTGGTGCCGTAGGACAGCGTGTAGCCGTCGGGCTTGGCCCGCGCGGCGATCGACGCGCCGATGTTGCCGCCCGCGCCGGGCCGGTTTTCCACGATGATGGATTGGCCCAGTTCGCGCGACAGCGGTTCAGCCACCAGGCGGGCGAGCGTGTCGCCGCCGCCTCCTGCGGCAAAGGGCACGACCAGCGTGATGGCGTGCGCGGGCCAGTCGGCCTGCTGGGCAAGCGCGGCGCCTGATGCCAGCGACACGCAGGCGGCGGCCGCCATATGGATAAGGGTCTTTGAGGGGTTCATGGTTGTCTCCTGGGGGATGCAGTAACACGCGCCCGCTGCGTTGTAGGTATGTCGGGCGCGCGGTTGGGTTGGGGAATCGGTCTCAGGCGTCTCCTGGCGGTTGCGCTACACGAAGCGGCAGCTCACCGAGCCCAGCGGACCGTAATCCACATGGAAGGTGTCGCCTGCCTGGGCAAAGACGGGCCGGGTGAACGATCCGCTCAGGATGATCTGGCCGGCTTCCAGCGTGACGTCATGCTCGGCCAGCTTGTTGGCCAACCACACCACCCCGTTCGCGGGATGGTTGAGCACGCCCGCCGCCAATCCGGTTTCCTCGATGACCGCGTTGCGCGACATCATGGCGCCCACCCAGCGCAAGTCCATGTCGCCCACGCGCACCGGCCGGCCTCCCATCACGACGCCCGCGTTCGCCGCGTTGTCGGCGATGGTGTCGAACACCTTGCGGGGGCGTTTGGTGTCGGGATCGATCTGGTGCGACCGGGCGTCGATGATCTCCAAGGCAGGAATCACGTAGCGCACGGCGTCCAGCACGTCGAACAAGGTCACGCCCGGCCCATGCAGGCGCCGGTCCAGGATGAAAGCCAGTTCGACCTCGACGCGCGGCACGATGAAGCGGTCGCGCGGGATCTCGGCGCCATCGGCAAACAGCATGTCGTCCAGCAACGCGCCGTAGTCGGGTTCGTCGATCTGCGAGGAAAGCTGCATCGCGCGTGACGTCAGACCTATCTTGTGGCCGACCAGCCGGCGGCCCGCCGCGATCTTCTGCGCGACCCATTCGCGCTGGATCGCATAGGCATCGGCAATGGTGATGTCCGGATGGTCCAGCGACAGTTGGCGCACCTGGGTGCGCGTCTGCTCCGCGTCGTCCAGCCGGCGCGCCAGCGCCTTGATGGTGGGGGTATCCATGTTGGTCTCCTTGGTTTTCTTGCTTATCCCGATCCTGGCGTGGGCTGTTATTCGGGTTTGGGTTCGGGCGGCAGATGGCGCCGGCTACGCTTGTCGGCCAGGCGCCAGCCCGCGCCGGTCTCCACCAACGCGTCCTGGCAATCCCGGATGGCGACGAGCCGGGGCGCCCCGCCCTGCTCGTGCGGCACGCTTTCATAAGCGGTCAGGAAATACGCGACGGTGGCGCGCGCGCCGTCCCACGCGGTCAGGCGCAGGTTCGTAATGACGTGGCACGTGGTGCGCTCAGGCGCGCGGGCGTTCAACGCGGCCATGACTTCCTGCGGGCCGCACAGCCGCTTGCCCTGGCGCAGCCAGACGCCGTCTTGCGCCATCAGCGCCGCCGCAGCCTCGTGACGGCGGGTATCCAGCGCATGGAAGAAGTCCAGGACGACCGCCGCGCAAGCGGCCTGGACTTGCAGGGTGTGGGTGGAATGTTCCAAAGGCGTCCTCATCCGATCTGGGCGCTGGCCAGCGGCACGTCTGGCCGCTGCAACAACGCCGGGTCCAGGACCGCGCCTTGCGCGATCCACTTGCGCAGCTGGCGGAGATCCCGCGCCGCATCCACCGCCACGGCCGCCACGATGCGTCCGCCGGCATCCAGCGCCATGGACAGCAGCGCCCGGCCATCAGCCTGCGGCCGCAATACTTCGCACGCCGCCCGCGCCGGGAAGCCGATGATCTGCACCATGGCGTCGTACTGCTCCGACCAGACCGCGCCGGTCGGCACATACGGTGCCGTCTCGCCCAGCGCCGACAATGCGGCCGCCGTGCCCTGGTCCTGCGCGTTCTGCCAGGACTCCAGGCGGACCCGGCCGCCGGCCGCGGCGTGCGCCGACACGGCCACGTCGCCGGCGGCGTAGACGTCCTGTACGGACGTGCGGCAATACTCGTCCACCAGCACGCCGCGCTCGCAGGCGATACCGGCCTCGCGCGCCAGCGCATCGTTGGCCTGCAAGCCCACGCCAAGCACCACCGCGTCGGCAGCGATGCGGGTGCCGTCGGCCAGTTCGGCGACGGGTTTGCCGTCTGCCTGCGCCAGCACGGCGCGCAGCCCTGCATTGACCCGGATATCCACGCCGTGCGCGGCATGCAGCGCAGCCAGGTGCGCCGATACGCCCGGTTGCACGCTGCGGGCGCACAGCCGCGGCGCCTGTTCCAGCACCGTGACCGCGCTGCCCGTCTGCCGCGCCGTGGCCGCCACTTCCAGCCCGATCCATCCGCCGCCGACGATGACCAGGCGTTTGCCGGGCCCGATATCCGCGCGCAACCGCAATGCATCGTCCCGCGTGCGCAGCACATGCACGCCGGGTCCGTCGACGCCGGGCAGCGCGGGCACTAGCGGTTTGCCGCCCATGCAGAGGATCAGCTTGTCGTAGCCCAGCGCACCGCCATCGGAGGTGTCCACCCGGCGTTCCCGCAACCGCAGGCGCGTCGCCGACACGCCCGGCTGGAATTCGACGTCCAGCTGAGCCAGGCGCTGGGCGGAGAACAATTCCGTGCTCTCGGGCGGAGCTTGCCCGCCCAGCACGGCTTTGCTCAATGGCGGCCGTTCATAGGGCGCGTGCGGTTCGTCGCCCAGCAACACGACCCGGCCTGAGTAGCCGCGGTCGCGCAGCGTGGCGGCAGCCCAGCCGCCGGCCTGCCCGGCCCCCACGATGACGATGGCGCCCGCGTTCACGCAGCCTCCGCCTTCAGATAAATCGTGTTCGCCTCGACCCGCACCTCGTACCGGCGCAAGTCCGTCGTGACGGGCGGGCACTGCGGCTTGCCGGTGCGGATGTCGAAGACGCCCTGATGCAGCGGACATTCGATGGTGCCGTCTTCCACGTAGCCGTCCGCGAGGCTGGCGTTGCCATGCGGACAGCGGTCCTGGGTGGCGCAGATCTCGCCCTGCAGGTCATACAGGCAGACGCCTTCGCCTTCGTGCACCACACGCAAGGTGCCCGTGTCGGGCGAGATGTCGCCGACCTGGGCGACGGGTTTCCAGGTTTCCATGGTTACAGCCCCATTGCCTTGCGGTAGTAATCGTAGAAGGACCGGATCAGCACTTCGGTCACCATGTAATCGGCCGGCTCGGTGTCGCGTCCCCCCATTTCGACGATGCCGCGCGCCTCCGGATATCCCGTCACGCCGATCTGCACCTGGTTCAGCATCTCGCTGTCGTCCATGGACACGAATCCCGCCGGCCCCAGCAGGTTGGCGTGCTTCAGGCGCAACCGCGTCATCTCCTCGTCGTCGTCCTCGTACCCGTAATAGGTGAACACCAGTTCGTGCTCGGTCGGACTGCGCGGAATGACGTGGCGCGTCTTCAAGGAATTGGCCTGGATGCCGAACTGGGCGGCCGGGAACACCCAGGCGCCGCCCACACGGCCCCGGTTGAACTCGGCGCGCGGCGTCACGGTTTCCAGGTCGAGCAGTTCCAGGTCGTCGCGGAAGCGGCTCATTTCGGTCGTGGCCGACGTCTTTTTCTTGCCTTCGTTGTGCGACACCATGACGCTGTGCGCGCCGCCGCCCGTGGGGATGCATTCCGACTTGGAGTCGGCCCGCCACAGGCCGAAGGTGATGTAGAAGGTATGCAGCAACGTGGCGTGGTACGGGTCCTTCAGGTTCTCCAGGTACATCTTCCAATTGCTGGGGATCAGCTGACGGCTGTAGCCCAGCAGCTTGAGCGGCTTGCCCGGCAGCATGTGGTCGATCTCGGCCAGCACTTCCGGCCCGCAGTAGTCCTCGAAACTGGGCGCCTCGTCAGAGAACGTGGCCCAGATGGAGCCGCCACGGTTCACGCTGCGCAGCTTGCGGATGCCGTTCTGCTTGGGGTCGAAGTCCTTCGGCATGCCGCCTTTGCCCATGGCGCCGCGGCGGAACGGCACACCTTGCAGGTTGCCGTTCAAGTCGTAGTTCCACTGGTGGTACGGGCAAGTGAAGTCGGTCACGCGGCCGGTGTTGTGCCAGCAGATCTGCGCGCCGCGATGCGCGCAGCGGTTCTCCAGCACCGTGACCTCGCCCGTCTCGGTGCGGACCATGATGACCGGGCGGTTGCCGATCCAGTTGCGTTTGTAGCAACCGGCCTCCGGCACTTCGCACTCCAGGCCGACGTAGTTCCAGGTCTGCCCGGCAAAGAAGATATCCATTTCCTTCTGGAAAATGGACGGATCCGTGTAGACCCAGTTGGGGATGCGCGTATAGCCCTCTTTGGGCCAGCGGCGTTCGATATGGATGGGAGCCGCGGCAGGCGTGTCCAGCACGGCGGAGTCGGAACAGGTCATGGCAGGTTTCCTTGCAGCGGATTCAAAGAGGCACGATCAGCGACGTGCGCACGCGGTAGTTGTCGTAGACGCAGTCGCGGCGGGTGAACGCCAGGCCTTCTGGCCCGACCCGCAACACGTCCAGGTACCGGCCCACCATGTTCAAGGTGGGCTCGCGGTCGGACAGCGACTCCATCACCGCGAAGTTGGCCTGCGCCACGATGTGGTCGCCCTGCACTTCCATCACGCGCACGCCGCTCACGAAATGGCGCAGCGAACGCGGCTCGAACATGGTGGTTTCGCGCAGCGCCGTGACGCGGTCGCGCAGCATGTTCTTGTTCATGCAGTAGATCAGGCCCAGCGGCAGGCCCGCATCGTGGTTTTCGCGGGACAGCACGCGGTAGTGACAGTCTTCGGTAAAGAATTCGGGCCACTCTTCAAGCCGGTTTTCGTCCAGGCAAAAGGCGTAGTCGTCATAGAAGTCCCTCAGGCGGGCACGCAACGACGACACGTCGGAATAGTCGGTCAAGGTCATGGGGGGATCCGGAAATCGGTTCTTGGGAAGAGCGCCCGTTCAGGACGCCGCGGCCAACTGCGCGCGGTTGCTTTCAAAGCCGCTCTGGCTGCCCAGCGCCAGGATGGGCTCCTGCATGCGCTCCTGCCAGATCAGCGACTCCATCGCGATTTGCAGGGGGTGGTCCTGCACGGTCAGCGCGGACGTGGTCTCGGTGCCCGAATGGTGCGAATGCATGGCCCAGCCCGGCGCGGACAGGATCAGGTCCCCCGCCTTCCAGTCCAGGCGCGTGCCGCTGACCTTGCTGTAGCCGTTGCCACGCAGGTAGTAGTTGATGGCTGAAGAACTGTGCCGGTGCGGCACATGGTGGTTGTCCGGCGGCGACGAGGAAATCGTCGCGAAGAAACTGTGCGTCGTGCCGATGCGGCGTTCGGTGGCCGGGTTGTACAGCACGAAGAGCCGGCGGCCGTTGTAGCCGCGCGCCATGTCTTCGACGGTCGGCAGGTAGCGCGACACGTCCGCCCACGGCCAGTGCAGCGCCTTGGATTCCAGCACGTCGATATCGATCAGCCACTCGTAGCCCATCAGCCACGCGCCCTCGGGCGTGATCTGTTCACGCAAGGCCAGGTCGCGCGACCGCGGGCCGTCCGCGGCGCGTGCCGGCACGGGCTTGGTGTTTGCATCCGCCGGCGGGACATCGCCCTCGAATTCCTCGACGTAATGGATCTCCAGCTTTTCCAGCAAGGGCGCGTTGGAGTACGACAGCCGCACCCAGGGCGTCTTGCCGTCGTTGCGGTAGGAATGCACCTGCATCGCCGGCGTGTTCCAGACGTCCCAATGCCCGACCCGGATGTCGCGGCCCGCCACCGTGGCCACGCCCTCGCCGCTGATACAGATCTCGAGCATGTTGGAGTTCTTGCGCACATTGAACGTGCGTTCGCCGGGGTTCACCACGTTAATGGTCACGTCCGTGCCGGGCGCCAGGCCCAGCCCCGGCGCGGTGGCCTCCGGATGCACGATCAGCGAGGCGCGGCGGCCGTTGCCGGGCCGGGGCGCATCGATCAGCCGGGCAATTTCCAGATCGATGTCCTCTTTCGGGATCACGACCGACGGCCATTTGTTCTGTTCGCGGGGGCTGGCCCCGCTGACGTCGACGAACATGCTTGTCTCCTGTTGCCGCCGGCACTGCGGCCGGCTGTCTCGTTGATTGGATTCGGTTCAGGGCTGCGCAAGCAGCAGGTTTTCCCGGGTTTGGGGCGGCAACGCCACGCCCAGGCCGTGCTCGCGGGCGTGCTCGTACACCACGCGCGCCATCGCCAGGTCAGACAGGCCCATCCCCATGCCCTTGAAGATCGTCAGGCGCGCGCCCTCTGGCCGCGCCTGCCCCGACGCCAGCAGGTTGCTCAGCACCGACACGCCTTGCCATGGCGCCCCATCGGCGCCGTATCGTTCGCGCAATTCCCGCGAGCCCCGGCGGGCGTTTTCCAGGTCGTCCACCACCACCCCGTCGGCGCGGTCGAACACATCCTGGGAGAACTCCGCCTTGGCGGGCAGGATGGCCCCCACCGCATTCAGGTGCCGGCAATCCGCCAACATGGCGGCGTCCACGAAAGGCTCGACGGCGCGGGTGATCAAGGTGACGATCTGGGCGCCGTCCAGCGCATGTTCCAGACTGGTCGATTCTTCGACGTCGAACGCATACTTGCCCGCCACGCTGGCGACAAAGGCGCGGCGCTTCTCGGGCGTCGGGCTGTAGACCCGCACGCGCCGCAGCTTGCGCACCGCGGCCAACGCCGCCAGTTGAGTGACGGCTTGCGGTCCGGTGCCGACCAGTGCGGCCTGGGTCGCGTCTTCCGGCGCCAGGGCCCGGGTGGCGACGCCACTGATCGCCGCCGTGCGCAGCATGCCGAGTGCGCGCGCTTCAATGATGGCGCGCAGGAAACCGGTGCCGGCATCGAACAGGCTGAACAAGGACCCGCCGCCCGCCTTGGTGTGAACCCAGGTCTTGAAGCCGGCGTATCCGCCCCCGTCCGTCTGCACCGAACCCAATGCATGCATCGAGCTGCCGTCGCCCCAAGTGGCCAGCGCCTTGGGCAAGTTGCGTGCCTGGTCCTTGCCTTGCGCGACCAGCATGGCGTGCAGCGCGTCTATCGCTCGGTGGATGTCCAGCACCGACACCACGTCCCGTTCCGTCAGATACCGCAGCGCATCAGTCATGCGCGTCTCCTTGTCCTTGGGCGGGTTCGTCCGCCACCGTGTTCACGAGCGTCCCGATGCCCGGGATCTCCACTTGCAGCGTGTCGCCCACGGCCAGAAAGCGCGGCGGCTTGCGGCTGGAACCCACGCCTTCAGGCGTCCCAGTGGCGATGACGTCGCCCGGCGACAGCGGGGTAAAGG
>CAUSDE010000061.1:0-36148 GCA_963530045.1 uncultured Achromobacter sp. | reverse complement strand
TATGCAGACGGCGACGACGGCCGCATTCCGGTCGTGGCGGTTGCCGGCACCAACGGCAAGACCACCACGGTGCGCCTGACCGCCCACCTGCTGGGCGCGGCCGGCAACCGCGTCGGCATGACGAATTCCGACGGCGTCTACGTGGACAACCTGCGTATCGATACCGGCGACTGCAGCGGCCCGCGCAGCGCGCGCAGCGTGCTCATGCACCCCGACGTGGACGCCGCGGTGTTCGAGACGGCGCGTGGCGGCATCCTGCGTGAAGGCCTGGCCTTCGACCGCTGCAACGTGGCCATCGTCACCAACATCGGCATGGGCGACCACCTGGGGCTGGGCTACATCAGCACGGTGGAAGACCTGGCCGTGGTCAAGCGCGTCATCGTGCAGCACGTGCATCCCACGGGCACCGCCGTGCTGAACGCCGCCGACCCCATCGTGGCCGAAATGGCCGCGAGCTGCCCGGGCACGATCACGTACTTCGCCGAAGACCGCAACCATCCCGTGCTGGCCACGCACCGCGCGCAGGGCCTGCGCTCGGTGTACCGCGACGGCGATGCGATCGTTGCCGCGCAAGGCGCGGAAGAGGTCCGCTTCCCACTGGCCGACATTCCGCTCACGCGCAACGGCACGATCACGTTCCAGGTAGAGAACGCCATGGCCTCGATCGCCGCGGCCTGGGCGCTGGACCTGGACTGGGACATCATCCGCCGCGGCCTGGCCACGTTCGTGAACGATGCCCAGACGGCACCCGGCCGCTTCAATGTGTTCGAGCATCGCGGCGCCACGGTGATCGCGGACTACGGCCACAATCCCGACGCGATCCTGGCCCTGGTGCGCGCGGTGGACGCCATGCCCGCCAAGCGGCGTTCGGTCGTCATCAGCGGGGCGGGCGACCGCCGCGATGAAGACATCCGCATGCAGACCGAGATCCTCGGCGCCGCGTTCGACGATGTGCTGCTGTATCAGGACCAATGCCAACGCGGGCGCGCCGACGGCGAAGTGCTGGCGCTGTTGCAGGAAGGCCTGGTCGGCGCGCCGCGCACGACGCACATCGAAGAGATCCACGGCGAGTTCCTGGCCATCGACACGGCGCTCGCGCGCCTGGCGCCCGGCGACCTGTGCCTGATCCTGGTCGACCAGGTGGAAGACGCGCTGGACCACATCGCCCGCCGCATCGCCGAGGGCTGAGCCAACCGCTGTCCGCCGCTGCCGCGGCAATGCAAAACGGGGCGCTCTGGCGCCCCGTTTTTTTTACCGCCATGCCCTGCCCCGCATCAGCCGGGGGAGGCCTCCACAGGCGCCGACGCCTGATACCGGTCCGTCACGTGGGTGCACCCCACGGCCGCCATGGCGGCCAGCGTCAACAAGATAGCGCTGCAAAGTCGTTGCGTCATACCTGCCCCTCTCCCTTCCCTGTTGGTGAACCGCAAGGCGGGTTCCGCCACGACTATACCGGGGCGCATGCGCGACAGCCAGCACGGCCACGCGCCGAAACCCCAGCAACTCCCGTTACCAGCCCCGATCAAAAGGGGACAAAACATTGCGGAAATGTAACTCCTGCGCAGGGTGAACCTGCCGGCCCGCCCCGTCTGAAAACGTCGCGGATATCGCGCTTTGCGCCGTTACATTTACCCACAGCAAGGTTTGACAGGGCTGCCGCCGGGCTCGTACGGTAGGGGCTAGCTGATCAGTGTCCAACTCAACCGCGATTGCAGGACTTATAGGCCATAAGCCTTGTGTCGCAAGCAGACAGAGAGAGGTCACCATGAATAACGACATCATCGCCGGCAAGTGGAAGCAACTGACCGGCAAGGCCAAAGCGGCCTGGGGTGAACTCACCGACGACGAGTTGACCCGTACCGAAGGCAACGCCGAACGCCTGGCTGGCTTGATCCAGGAGCGCTACGGCAAGACGAAGGATGAAGCCCAGAAGGAAGTCCGGGATTTCTTCGACCGCAATCCCTGAATTCCCAACCCGCCTTGATCGGTCGAAACCACTGGAGAAGCTGACATGTTGCACTACGCCGTTGTTTTCTTCGTCATCGCGATCATCGCGGCGGTTCTCGGCTTCGGCGGCATTGCCGCCGGGGCTGCGGGTATCGCCAAGGTCCTGTTCTTCGTCTTCCTGGTGCTGGCGCTCTTGTCCATCCTGAGCGGCGCCCTTCGGAAAAAATAGGACACGTTGATAAAACGCGTACCCCCAAGAGTTTTGCAAGTCCGCGTCGTCCAGGACGACGCGCCGAACACTAGATATTAAAGGAGCACAACTATGGAACTTCGTAAGCTGATCGCCGCTGCTGCACTGGGAACTGGCGCCGTCTTCACTTCCATGGCTTTTGCGGCCGATGACGGCAAGCCCAAGCAATCCGTGGGTGAATACGCATCGGATGCGACCGTGACCACCAAGGTCAAGGCCGCCATCGTCGCCGACAAGCAACTGAGCGCCCTGGATATCGCCGTGGAAACCAACAACGGCGTGGCCACGCTGACGGGTTCGGTGGGCACTGCCGCCGAAGCCGATCACGCTGCCACCGTGGCCCGCGGCGTGGAAGGCGTCAAGCAGGTCATGAACAACATCAAGGTCGACCCGGCCAAGAACAAGAAGTAACGCCGATACCGTTTCCGACTGAGGCCTAGAGAGCCCGCGGCGCCTGTGACTCACAGGCGCCGCTTTCGTTTGGGCGCGCGGTTTTCCGGGCGTGCCGCATCGGAGCGTCGGATCGGTTGCCGCCGCACCGGCGCGCCGATGCGGCACGCCCCGCAATACCTTAGAGGCTGATCGAGCCCCTGCCGATCTCCAGCGCGCGGCCGCCCACCTGGATGCGGCCGTCGGCCTGCACGTCCAAAAACAGACGGCATGGCCGGCCCATCTGATCTCCCTGCTGGACCAGGATGCTGGCAGGCAACGCATGCTTGTTGTGGATCAGCCAGCCGCCCAGGTTCGCGCATGCCGACCCGGTGCCCGCATCCTCGTCGACGCCGCCGCCCGCCTTGGCGAAGAAGTAGCGGGCCACCACCACCTGGCGCGCGTCCTGCACATTGCCTTCGTCGAAGGCGAACATGTACAGCGTTTTGCGGCCCAGGCTGCTGGTCTGCCAGCGGTGGAGCTGGGAGGCATCCGGCGCCGCGCGGCGCACGGCCTCGACGCTGGCCAACGGCACCAGCAATTGGTCCGCGCCGGTATCCACCCAGATCGGGTCGCCCAGCAGGTCATCGGCATCCAGCCCGACCAGGCCCGCGATCTCGGCGCGGTCCAGCTCCGGGGGCGCCGTGCGCACGCCATCGGGGCACGGCGCAGTGAAGGTCCAGGCATCGCCGCTGGCCACGACCGGCACCACGCCCGCCTTGAACTCGAGCGTCAACGCGTCGCCGGTCTGGCGCAGGTCGCGCACCACTTGCGAGGTGCCGATGGTGGGATGGCCGGCGAACTTCATTTCGTAGCCGGGCGTGAAGATGCGCACGCGCGCATCCGCGCAGTCGGACGGCAGGATGAAGGTGGTTTCGGAAAGATTGAATTGCGCCGCCAGGTTCAGCATGGTGGCGTCGTCCATGCCGCGCGCGTCTTCGAACACGCAAAGCTGGTTGCCGCTGAAGGTGGTGGAGGCAAAAACGTTGAGCAGGCGAAACGCGTAGGAAGTCATCGAAAGCGTATAGAGGAAGACCGCCGGCCAGTCCGGCTAAGCCTTCCAATGTATCGCAGCGCCCGGTTTCAGACCATCAAGCAGTGCTTACCAGATTGCAAAGAAAAGCACCCAGGCCATACAGAACGGCGCCAGGCCCGCCACCAGCACGAGCCAGGCGGCGGCTTTGCGCCATCCGCTGACCTGACGCGGCGCCAGCAGGCGCGCGAAGAGACGCAAGGTCCACAGCACGGCAAGGGTCAGCAACGTGAAACGCACGGGACCGGCCCAGGCAGCTTGCACGCCTTCATGCTTGAGCAGGTTGACCGTGGTGGCGGACAAGCCCAGGAACACGCCGATGCCGGCCGACGGGATCAGCGCCTGCGCCAGCTTGTGCACGCCGGGGCGGATCCACCGCACGGCGGGCGCATCCGCCTGGGGCGCGGCGGGCGCCAGCCGGTCGGCGATCCACAGCGACAGGAAGCTTGCGCCCCCGACGATGACCGTCGCGCCGACGACGAACAGCAGGATGCCCGCGCCGTCCAGCCACGAGAAGCTGTCGTTCACGTCCGGATAGTGGGTCAGGATGAACCAGGGCGCGTTGTCCATCAGCGGCCACATGATGTCGTGTTCGACCAGCCAGGTCGCGGCCCATTGCTTGGCCGTCACATACCAGGGGCTGGCGCTCCAGAGGAAGGCGCCGATCGCGATGCCCATCAGTCCGAAGCACAGCAGCGCGGTTTGCCACGCGTCGCCGTCGGCGACGTGCACGATTTCCTCTTCCGGCGAACGCGGCGTCAATTCAATCGCGCCGCGATAGCCGCTGCAGCGGCCGCACATGTGGCAATCGCCGGCGCCCTTCATGTGGCGAAGGGGCACCAGCGGCGCACAGTTGATGGGTTCGATCCGGATGACCGGATGGCGCCATTTTTCTTCATCGACCTTGAAGTGCCACGGCGCCAGCTTGGCCAGCAGGTTGAACACGCCGTTGACCGGGCACAGGTACTTGCACCACACGCGCTTGCTGCGCCCGTAGCGCCAGCCGACGATCATGGCCGCCACGGTGGAACCGCCCAGCACGGCCAGCACCGCCAGCGGATACTGGTACACGCTGACCAACTGGCCGTAGACCGTCGTCAGCGCAAAGGCCACGAAAGGCCAGCCGCCCCAGCGCATCCATTTCGGGATGGCTCGGCCCTGCCCCCGTTCGCTGGCCCACTCGGTCAGCATCCCTTCGGGGCAGAACCAGCCACACCAGGCGCGCCCCAGGATCGGCATGGAAATCAGCACGAACGGCCACCAGACGCCCCAGAAGGCGAACTGCGCCACGATCGTCAGGTTGTTGAAGACCGATGCCGTGTTGTCCGGCAAAGGAAGCATCACGGGCACGATCAAAAGGAACGCGTACAACGCGACAATGCCCCACTGCAGCTTGCGCAACAGCGGGGCATGGTCACGGAGGAAATCGGCGATCCGGGAAGTCACCCTCCCGAGTACAGCTGCCATGGTCAAACCTTCATTGTTCAGTCCGGCATCACGTCGGAATCAGGATGCGCTCCGGGCGGCCGCCGGCGCACGGGCGGACTTGCTGCCCACCCAGCGCAGCAGCGCCCAGACCACGATCCAGTAAGCCACCCACAACAAGACCGAGATCAGTGCCGGCAGGGCGCGGTAGCCGGCGAAGTCCGCCAGGATCTTGCCAACGCCGGTGCTGTCGCTCAAGAGCCACGAGCTGTCCCAGACGGGGTCGATGATCGTGGGCAGCACGTCCAGCGAAATCAGGTGGTCCAGGCCGCCGACCAGCAGCGAACCGGCCAGCAACAGCAGCAGGATTTCGGTCACGCGGAAGAAACGGCGCCAGGTAATCAATTTGCCGCCCAGCTGCAGCAGCCAGAATGTCAGCAAGGCCACGGCGAAACCCGCGACGCCGGCCAGCGCCAGCATCAGCATGTCGCTGCCGCCTTCACCCGCCGACACCGTGCCGTACAGAAACACCACGGTTTCGCTGCCTTCGCGCGCCACGGCGATGGCCACCAGCACGAACAGGCCCCACCAGTTGTCGCTGGCCACGGAACTGCGCGCTCCGCTTTCCAATTCGCCTTTCAGCGTGCGGCCGTGCTTCTTCATCCACACCACCATCTGCACGACCAGCGCGCACGCCGCCAGCGACATGATGGCCTGGAACCATTCCTGGCCTTCGTCGCTGAGCCAGGACGACACGCCCAGCAGCACCAGCGCCAGCGCCACGGCCAGGGCCAGCCCGGCCCCCACGCCGCCCCACAGGTATTTCAGCCCGCGCTTGCCTTCCGGCGTGGAGCGCAGCCAGGTGTACAAGATGCCCACCACCAGCATGGCTTCGACGCTTTCACGCCAGACGATAAAGAGGACCTGTTCCATGTATTGCTACCGCTTATTCCTTGGGCTTGACGACCAGGGTGCCTTTCACGCTCTGGTGAAAGTCATCAAAGAAGGGATACTCGCCGGGACGGGAAATGGTGATCACCACGAAGGACTTCACCCCCGGGCCCAGCACTTTTTCCTTGCGCAGCGGAATGCTCTCGAATTCCACCGGCTCGTTGCTCTCGTTGATGAGTTCGATCTTGAAACGGCCGGCGGGCACTTCAAGGGTCGCCGGCTCGAACGTGCCGTCCGGCTTGAACCTCAAGGTGAACGTCGGCAATTCATCCGCCTGCGCGGGTGCCATGCCGGCAAAAGCGGCCAGGCCGATCAGCGCGGCGGCAACAACGCGATGCAGGCGGCGCACGATCAGTATCCGCCCTTCTTGCCGGTGCCGGCGTAGACGAATTCGTATTCCAGTTCGAACGGCTCGAACCACGGGCCCACGCCGGTTTCCTTGTCGACGTGGCGGCCGAAGTGGGCCATCTTGTTTTCGGACGGCGGCAGGATCGTGTACTTCAGCTTGTACTTGCCCGGGCCTTCCAGCTTGATGTTGTCGCCGTAGTGCGGGCCGTCGTTGGCGACCATGGGCATGAAGGTGCCCTTCTGCACGTTCTGGCTGCCGACCTTCTGGATCTCGAAATTCACGACCAGATAAGGCACCCACTCGCCTTCCGGGAAGCCCGTCTTGTTGCCGGCGGTGGCGTGGATATCGGCCTCAAGGTGCACGTCGGAATCCTTGGCGGGACGCATCATCCCGGGCGGATCCATTTCGATCGGCTGCAGATAGACCGCGCCAATTTCCATGCCGCCCTTCTCAACCGGCTTGCCGATGGGGTATTCGGCCGCTTGCGCGGCAGACACGCTCAGAGCGACGATGGCCAGCGCCAAGGCTTTCTTGATCATGTGCATAATCCTTGAGACACAAATGAATGGCGGTTCCGATAAGCTAAACAAGAACCGTTTTCATTAATGTAACGAAAAAAACTGACATATCCCTGAACCCGCGGGCCCAAAAAGGGGCGGATTATTGCGTTCAGTTCAGTCAACGCGCCGGCCTGTCGCGTCGCGCCAGCGAGCGCCCACAAAAAAGCCGGTCAGGCGATGGCCCTGCCGGCTTCTGGATCAACGGGAGGGCGTGCCCGCCCCGCTTTGCTGCGATTACTTGCGACCCGACCCCGGCGGCGTGCTGCCGGGCGTGAACGGGAACGTCGAGAACATCGCGCGCGTCTGGTCCTGCATCTGGTCCTGCATCTGCACGAACAGGTTCTTGCTCTGGTCGATGTAGTTGTTCATCATGTTTTGCAGCATGGGCGTCTGCACGTTCATGAACTGGGTCCAGGCTTCAGGTCCGAACTGGCTGCCGTACAGCCCCTTGGACTGCTCAGCCATGCGCGTCTGGATTTCCATGAAGGCCTGGATGTTCTTCTCGAGGTAAGAACCCATGATGCCCTGCATGGCGTGGCCGTAGAAACGGATGATCTGCGACAGCATGTTCGACGAGAACATGGGCATGCCGCCGCTTTCCTCTTCCAGGATGATCTGCAAAAGGATGCTGCGCGTCAGGTCTTCGCCGCTCTTGGCGTCGACCACCTGGAATTCTTCGTTGGCCAGGACCAGTTGCTTGACATCTGCCAGAGTGATGTAGGTGCTGGTCCGGGTGTCGTATAGGCGACGGTTGGGGTATTTTTTAATCAGGCGCAGGCTGGCGCCGGTTTGTGCTTGCGTCATGTGTGTCCCCGGATCGGGCGATCTCTAAGACTTCGGATAAGGTGGAGTGTAATGCCGGAAGGCCCTCTCCCCGAGGCCTTCCAGCGCCTGGGGCCGCCCGATGGCGGCCCGCTGACCAACATTAGCCCATGTGCAGGCCGCCGTTGAGCGAGAAATCCGCGCCAGTCGAAAAGCCGGACTCATCCGAAGCCAGCCACGAGGTCATGGAGGCGATTTCCTCAGGCGTGCCCAGACGGCGCACCGGAATCGTAGCCACGATCTTCTCCAGCACTTCGGGGCGGATGGCGCGAACCATGTCCGTACCGATGTAGCCCGGCGAAATCGTGTTGACCGTGACGCCCTTGCTGGCGACTTCCTGGGCCAGCGCCATGGTGAAGCCGTGGATGCCCGCCTTCGCCGTGGAATAGTTCGTCTGGCCGAATTGGCCCTTCTGCCCGTTCACCGAGCTGATGTTGATGATGCGGCCCCACTGACGCTCGACCATGCCCTCGATGACCTGCTTGGTCACATTGAACAGGCTGTTCAGGTTGGTGTCGATGACCGCGCGCCAATCGTCCGCGCTCATTTTGCGGAACAGGCCATCACGCGTGATGCCCGCGTTGTTGACCAGCACATCGACCGGGCCCAGGTCGGCGGTGACCCGTTCAAAGGCCGCTACCGTGGAATCCCAGTCCGACACGTTGCCGACCGATGCATAGAACGTGTAGCCCTGCGCTGCCTGCTCATCCAGCCATTGCTGGTAGTTGCGGCTTGGGCCGCAACCTGCCACCACGCGAAAGCCATCCTTGGCCAAGCGCTGGCAAATAGAGGTGCCGATACCGCCCATCCCGCCTGTTACGTAAGCCAGTTTTCCGCTCATTGGACTTCCTCCTGTGTGCGACGGACGCCTCGTTGATTAACTTCTTATTGGCCTGGGCCAACCGCGCATGGCGGCGTCAGGCAGCCCGGACCTTCACATACCTGCCAGGCGCCGGCTCGATCGGCCGGTACTTGGCATTGCCTAATTTCGTGCGCGCCTTGACCTGTTTGCCCGAATGCCGCGACAGCCATTGGGTCCAGTCGGGCCACCAACTGCCCGCGACTTCAGTGGCCTGCGCGAACCAGGCCTTGGGATCGCCGGGCATGTCGTGGCCCTTGTTGCCCAGCTTGTCCGCCACCCAATAGTTGCGGCGCTTCTTGGCCGGCGGATTCACGACGCCGGCGATATGGCCCGAGGCCCCCAGCACGAAGCGTTGCGGTCCGCGCAGCAGTTGCGTGGAGGCATAGGCCGACACCCAAGGCACGATATGGTCTTCGCGGGATCCGAATATATACGCCGGCATCGTCAGGCGCGTCAGGTCCAGCGGCATGCCGGCGGCTTGCGCGCGGCCCGGCACTTTCAGATTGTTCTCAAGGTAGGTATTACGGAAGTACCACGAGAAGAACGGCCCCGGCAGATTGGTGCTGTCGCCATTCCAGAACAGCAGGTCGAACGGGGGCGGCTTCTGGCCCTTCAGGTAGTTGCCCACCACATAGTTCCAGACCAGCTCATTGGGCCGCAGGAACGAGAACGTGGTGGCCAGGTCGCGGCCGGGCATCAGCCCGCCGTTGCCCAGTTGATGGTCGCGCAGCAGCGCATGCGCCTCGTCGACGAAGACGTTCAGGATGCCGGTGTCGTGGAAGTCCAGCAGCGAGGTCAACAGCGTCAGGGACGCCACGGGCTGTTCGCCGCGGGCCTCGGCCAGCGCCAGCGCTGACGCCAGCATCGTGCCGCCCACGCAGAACCCCAGGGCATTGACCTTGGGCTGCTTGGTGATGTCGCTGGCCACGCGCAGCGCCTGCAGGACGGCGTCATCCAGATAGTCGGACCAGGTGGCGCGGTCCACCCCGTCGGTATCGCTGGCCACCGGATTGCGCCAGGAGACCAGGAACACGGTGTAGCCCTGTTCCACCGCATGGCGCACGAAGGAATTCTCGGGCTGCAGGTCCAGGATGTAGAACTTGTTGATGTTCGGCGGCACGATCACCAGCGGCAGCTCGTGCACGGTGGCGGTCGACGGCGCGTACTGGATCAGCTGGAACAAGGTGTTCTCGAACACCACTTCGCCAGGCGTCACCGCCACGTTGCGGCCGATCTCGAACTGCGATTCGTCGGTCTGGGTGATGCGGCCTTTCTTGACGTCGCCCAACAGGTTGGCCAGCCCTTCGTTCAAGGCGCGGCCCGCGCTTTCCACGATGGATTGCTGGGCATCCGGATTCAGCGCCAGGAAGTTCGACGGCGACAGCGCGTCGACCCATTGCATGATGGAAAAACGCAGGCGCTCTCGCATCGGTTCGCTGACCTGGGCCGCATCGACCATGCGTTGCATGGCGCGGGCCGACAGCAGATACGTATGCGCCAGCAGCAGATGCGAACCGTTGGAGGCCCAGGCATCGCCGGCGAAGCGGCGGTCGGCCAGAGGCGCAAGCGCACCGCGGCGGGCGTCGTCACACAGGCGCTGCCACTCGCGAGAGAACTCGGCCTGAATATCGGCCAGGATTTCCGGTGCCACGCTCACCGGTATGGGCCCTGCGGCGGAGAGATTGGCATTCACTTCGACACCTTGTTATCGAGACTGCTCGATTGATGTTGCATTCCGGGTCCAGGACTGTCAATGCGGGTATACAAGGAGACCGCCAGGGTAGATCTCAAGCCCGGCGGCCGGCCTTGCGCAAGATCAAACCGGGTCGAGCCAGGCCAACAGCGCCATGCGTCCGGTTTCGCCGTCGCGCCGGTACGAAAAGAACCGTTCCGATTCGGACACCGTGCACATCCCTGACAAGGACACCTCTTGTACCCCGGCGCGGCGCAGGCGGAAATCCGCCAATCCGGCGAGGTCCGCCAACCACTTTCCCGATAGACCGGCGCGCGGCGTGAAGTAGCGCGCGGTGGCGGGATCGTCTTGCGTGAAGGCGTCAAGCACGTCCTGCCCCACCTCGAACACCTGCGGGCCGATGCCGGGGCCGACCCAGGCGCGCCAGCCGGTGGCCGCGGGGGCCTTGGCGCGCATGGCCGCCAGCGTATGTTCCAGCACGCCGCCCGACAGCCCGCGCCAGCCGGCATGCGCCGCGCCCAGCACCTGGCCGCCGGCATCCGCGATGACGACCGGCAGGCAGTCCGCCACCATGACGGCCAGCACGCGGCCCGGTCGCGACGTGACGCTGGCGTCCACCGCGGGTTCGTCCGGCACGTCCTGCGCATCGGCATCCACGACGTCGCTGCCGTGCACCTGGCGCAACCACAACGGATCGGCAGGCACGGCGTCGCGCACGCGGCGCCGGTTCTCGGCCACCGTGTCGGGATCGTCGCCCGCGCGGCGCCCCAGGTTCAGGGTGTCATGCGGCGCCACGCCCACGCCGCCGGCGCGGGTCGTGCAGAAATAGTTCACGCCGGCCCATTCCGGGCCGGTCACGACAGGCAGGCTGGCGATCACGCGTTCCATGCAATGCTTTCCTGGACCAGGGTCATGTCCTCGGGCACGGCGGCGGCGAACTGGACCTCGCCACGGCCGCCCGGGTCGTCAAAATGCAGGGCGCGGGCATGCAGCATCTGGCGCTGCGCCCCCGCGATGTTCTTGCCGCCATAGATCGTG
Organism: uncultured Achromobacter sp.; assembly: GCA_963530045.1. GTDB lineage: Bacteria > Pseudomonadota > Gammaproteobacteria > Burkholderiales > Burkholderiaceae_B > Achromobacter. The sequence continues at coordinate 24,789 of CAUSDE010000061.1, read as the reverse complement.
TCGGCCAGCAGCGGATGGCCCAGGCTGGCCATGTGGACGCGGATCTGGTGGGTGCGGCCCGTTTCCAGGCGGCACACCACTTCGGTGACGCGGCCGCCAGGATCCACCTGGCCGCGGCGCGCGGGCGCGTAATTGGTAATGGCGGGCTTGGGCGCCACCGGACGCTCGACGCTCATGCGGATCGGCACGCGGGAATCGCGTCCGATCGCGCGTTCGACCCGGCCGCCGTTGGCGATCCAGCCATGGGCCAGCGCTACATATTCGCGTCCCATGCTGCGCGCCTGCAACTGGCGCACCAGATGCGTCTGGGCGCGCTCGTTGCGGGCCACCACCATCAGTCCCGAGGTGTCCTTGTCCAGCCTGTGAACGATGCCGGCACGCGCCACGGACGCCAGTTCCGGATAGCGATACAGCAAGCCATTGAGCAGCGTGCCGCTCCAGTTGCCTGCGCCAGGATGGGTGACCAGCCCGGCGGGCTTGTTCACGACGATCCACTCGGGGCTTTCGTCCACGACGAGGAACTCGACGGGCTCGGGCGTGAAGGCGCGCGCATCGGGCGCTGGCTGGGCCCACACCTGCAGCTCGTCGCCGGGGCCGACCGTCTGGCGGACTTTGCCGGGCGCGCCGTTGACGTGCACATTGCCGGCTTCGATCCAGCCTTGCAGGCGGCTGCGGGAATGGTCGGGCAACAAGCCGGCCAGCACCTTGTCCAGCCGGTCGGCCTTGGTGCTGGAAGGCACCGTTACAAGTTGCGGTTCACCCCGGTTTTCACTGGGGTTTTCGTCGGCGTTTTCGTCGCCGGTTTCGTCGGAAAGGCCCAGAAGTTCATCGTCGGAAACGAGATCTGTGCCGGCGGCTGTATCAGACATGGAGACAAATCATATAATCAGCCTGCCATGCTAACACCAAGGATACGATTCTCGTGATTCACCACTCCGCAGCTCCCTCGAACCCCGCATCCCGAAGCGGGCCGGTTTTGCGCGTGGTTATCGCGCTATTTGCCGTCATTGTCATCGCCGGGTGCGGCTCGACAAACAGCAAGTACGACAAGACCACCAACTGGAGCGCCGAACAGCTCTACGCCGACGCCAAGGCCGAAATGTCCTCCGGAGGCTGGAAGGAAGCACGCGAACGTCTGACCGCCATCGAAAGCCGCTACCCCTTCGGCGTCTACGCCCAGCAAGCCCTGCTTGAACTGGCCTACGTCAACTGGAAGGACGGCGAGAACGAACAGGCCCTGGCCGCGATCGACCGCTTCCAGCAGCTGTATCCCAACCACCCCGGCACCGACTACGCCCTGTACCTGAAGGGCCTGATCAACTTCACGCCGGCCAGCGCCTTCATGAGCAACATCACCGGCCAGGATCCGGCTGAACGCGATCCCAAGGGCCTGCGGGCGTCCTATGACGCGTTCAACGAGCTCATCAAGCGCTACCCGGACAGCAAGTACACGGTGGATGCCGAGAAGCGCGTCGCGTGGCTGGTCAACACCATCGCCATGAACGAAGTCCACGTCGCCCGCTACTACTACGAGCGCGGCGCCTACGTGGCCGCCGCCAACCGCGCGCAGACCGTCATCACCGACTTTGAAGGCGCCCCCGCCACCGAAGAGGCGCTCTACCTGATGGTCGAGTCCTACGACAAGCTGGGCATGACGGAACTGAAGAACGACGCGCAACGCGTCTACGACAAGAACTTCCCCAACAGCGACTTCAAGACCAAGGGCCTGAAGGCCGATCGCAGCTGGTGGAACCCGTTTGACTGATCGGTCTGCGGATTCTCTCCGCATGGGAAAAGCGAAGCCCCTCGAAAGAGGGGCTTTCTTTTTGGCTGCCGCAAGGCGCAGCACCGGCGGGCGCGCCTGGCGCTACGCGTCCCCGTCCTCGCCTTCCTGCTTGCGGCGGTAGAACGCCAGCACCTCTTCCAGCTCGCGCGTCCGCGCGAAAGGCGGCAGGCCGCGCCACAGGCGCTTGCCGTAAGGCTTTTCAACCAGGCGCGCGTCGCCCACCATCAGCACGCCCCAGTCGGACTCCGTACGGATCAGGCGGCCCGCGCCCTGCTTGAGCGATATCGCGGCTTCGGGCAACTGGTATTCCGAAAAGGGATTGCCGCCCTGGGCCCGGCAGGCGCGCAGGCGCGCTTCGATGACGGGGTCGTCGGGCGGCGCGAACGGCAGCTTGTCAATGGCGACCAAAGTGAGCACGTCGCCCGGCAGGTCGATGCCTTCCCAGAAGCTCGCGCTGCCCACCAGCACCGGATGCTTGAGCTTGCAGAAGCGGTCCAGCAAATCACGGCGCGTGCCCTCGCCCTGTTTCAGCAACGGCCATTCGTGCCCGGCGTCGTCAAAGGCGTCGGCCAGCAAGGTCGCGACCTTGTCGACCGCGCGCAGTGTCGTGCACAGCACCAGCGTGCCGCCGGGGCTGGCTTCGAGCAGGGGCATCAGCGTTTCGACGAAACGGTCCAGGAACTGCGGGGACTGCGGTTCGGGCATGCCGCGCGGCACGAAGAGCAGCGCCTGTTCGGGATAGTTGAACGGCGATTCCCACTTGCCCGTGCGGGCGCTCGACAGCCCCAGCTGGCTGGTGAAGTGGGTGAACTCGCCGTTCACCGACAGCGTGGCCGAGGTCATGATCCAGGCCTGGCCCGGCTTGCGGTATTTGGAGAACGCCTGCGCCACCGACAGCGGCGCCGAATGCAGGCGCACGTGATGCTGGCCATGCTCGACCCAGCGCACGGCAGGGCCCGTCCATTGCTCGGCGGCCGCGGCCACGCCTTCCAGGATGGCGGCGGGGGTGGACGGGCCGTCGCCCAGGTCGGCCGCTGCGGGTTCGGGCGACTGGTCGTCGCGGCCCCAGCCTTCGTCAGCAAAGCCGGCATCGGCGCGGCCCGGCGTGGCCCAACGCTTGAGGCGCACGGAGATTTCGGCGCCGTTGCGTGCGGCAGCCATCAGGTCGGGGTGTTTTTCAGCCACCACGCCCAAGGCCTTGGTGGCCGTGTCCACGGCCTCGCGCAAGGCGGCCAGCGCCTCGTCGAATTCCTCGGGGTTGGGGATCGCGTCGAAGGTCGCCTTGCGGCCCGGCATCCGGTCCAGCGGCGCACAGGTCAGCCGCAGTTCGCGCGCCGCGGTTTCAAGATGGCGGCTGACGTCGCTCCATTTGGCGGCCTCGCGCGCATACGCCAGGCCGGCCACCTCCAGCGCGCGGCCGAAATCCATCAGCTGGTGCGTGGACACGCTGCTGCCCAGGAACCGCGTGGCGGTGTCGGGCAACTGGTGCGCTTCATCGAAGATGACGGTGTCGGCTTCGGGCAGCAGGTCGGTCACGCCCTCTTCGCGCAGCACCAGGTCGGCCATGAACAGCGCGTGGTTGACCACCACCACGTCGGCCTCCTGGGCCTGGCGGCGCGCCTTGACGACGAAACAGTCGCGGATGCGCGGGCACTCCTGGCCCAGGCAGTTCTCGCGCGTGGACGTCACGCGTTGCCAGATGTCGGCGTCTTCGGGCACCTGCGCAAGATCGCTGCGGTCGCCCGTCTTGGTGATGCCCGCGAAGACCTGGATCTGGCGCAGTTGCTGGATCTCGGACCGCGACTTCAGCGCGCGCTCGTCGCCCTGCAGACGTTCCAGGTGGTAGTGGCAGACATAGTTGCCGCGGCCCTTGAGCAACGCGGCCGTCACCGGCGCGGCCAGCGCGGCGCGCACGCGCGGCAGATCGCGCGCGAAGAGCTGGTCTTGCAGCGTGCGGGTGCCGGTGGAAATGAGCACCTTGCCGCCCTGGATGAAGGCGGGTACAAGATAGGCCCAGGTCTTGCCGATGCCGGTGCCCGCTTCGGCCACGAGCGTGGCGCGGTCCTGGATGGCGTCGCCGATGGCCTGCGACAGCTCCACCTGCGAAGGGCGTGGCTTGTAGCCGGGCATGGCCGTGGCCAGGGGCCCGTCCTCGTCAAAAAATTCGGAAATATCCAGGTCCAGCATTACGGCAGCCTAGTGTCGGTCGGAGTCTATGGTGAACCGGTACCGGTTACGGTTCGGGCGCCAGACACTGATGTGGGAAAGGATCAAATGATACCCGGTGCCGGGCTCGCCTTCGGCTCGCGCAGGGACGGATCGGTCCACTCTGGCACGTTCTGTAACAGTGGCTTATGGCACAATCCGCCCCTTGTTTTTCCTTTTTGTCGTCGTATAGAGATGTCTGAAACTTCCGCTATCACGAACGTCGCCGCCGGCGTCGACAACGCCCGCATCGTCGCGCAGCTCGCTACCGAGCTCGGCGCGCGCGCCTCCCAGATCGCTTCGGCGGTGGAACTGCTGGATGACGGCGCCACCGTGCCCTTCATCTCGCGCTATCGCAAGGAAGCCACCGGCGGCCTGGACGATACCGTGCTGCGCAACCTGGAAGTGCGCCTGGGTTATCTGCGCGAACTCGAAGAACGCCGCGGCTCGATCCTTGAATCCATCTCGCAGCAGGGCAAGCTCACGCCCGAGCTGCAGCAGGAAATCGCAACGGCCGATACCAAGCAGCGCCTGGAAGACTTGTACGCGCCGTACAAGCCCAAGCGCCGCACCCGCGCCCAGATCGCCCGCGAAGCGGGCCTGGAGCCGCTGGCGGACGCCATCCTGGCCGATCCGGCCTGCGATCCCGCCGCGCTGGCCGCGCAGTACCTGAACCCCGAGGCGTCCATCAACGACGCCAAGGCCGCGCTCGATGGCGCGCGCGACATCCTGGCCGAACGCTACGCCGAAAACGCGGACCTGCTGGCCGACATGCGCGAGCACCTTTGGTCCACCGGCCTGATCTACTCCAAGATGGTCGACGGCAAGGAAACCGAAGGCGCGAACTTCCGCGACTGGTTCGATTTCAACGAGCCGCTGCGCACGCTGCCCTCGCACCGCATCCTGGCCCTGCTGCGCGGACGCCAGCAAGGCGTGCTGGAACTGCGCCTGGGGCTGGAAGCCGAACTGGAAGCGCAATTGCCGCACCCCTGCGTGGCGCGCATCGCCAGCTTCCTGAAGCTGGGCAACGGCCTGTTCGCGCTGGACGCCACGCCGCGCGCCCGCTGGTTGGGCGAGGTGTGCCGCTGGACCTGGCGCGTGAAGCTGCTGACGGCATTTGAAAGCGAGCTGATCGGCCGCCTGCGCGAAAGCGGCGAAGCCGAAGCCATCCGCGTGTTCGCCGCCAACCTGAAGGACCTGCTGCTGGCCGCGCCTGCCGGCCCCAAGGCCGTGCTGGGCCTGGATCCGGGCATCCGCACGGGCTGCAAGATCGCCGTGATCGACCAGACCGGCAAGGTGGTCGACACCACGACCGTCTACCCGTTCGAGCCGCGCCGCGACCGCGACGGCACGATCAACACGCTGGCCGCGCTGGTCGCGCGCCACAAGGTGGACCTGATCGCCATCGGCAACGGCACCGCTTCGCGCGAAAGCGAAAAGCTGGTGGGCGACATGATGGAGCGCTTCCCCGACCTGAAGGTCACCCGCGTGGTGGTCTCCGAGGCCGGCGCGTCCGTGTATTCCGCATCCGAAACCGCGGCGCTGGAATTCCCGGATCTGGACGTGACCCTGCGCGGCGCCGTATCCATCGCGCGCCGCCTGCAGGACCCGTTGGCCGAACTGGTCAAGATCGATCCCAAGGCGATCGGCGTGGGCCAGTACCAGCACGACGTCAACCAGCGCGAGCTGGCGCGTTCACTGGACGCCGTGGTCGAGGATTGCGTGAACGCCGTCGGCGTGGATGTGAATACGGCCTCGGCCGCCCTGCTGGCCCGCGTGTCGGGCCTGAACTCGCTGCTGGCCAAGAACATCGTGGCCTGGCGCGACGAGAACGGTGCGTTCCCCACCCGTGAAATCCTGCGCAAAGTGCCGCGCTTTGGCGAGAAGGCCTTCGAGCAGGCCGCGGGCTTCCTGCGCATTCCCAACGGCGACAATCCGCTGGATGCGTCCTCGGTCCACCCGGAAGCCTATCCGGTGGTCGAACGCATCGTCGCCAAGATCAAGGCCGAGGTGAAGCAGATCATCGGCCAGCGCGAAGCCCTGAAGGGTGTCTCGCCGTCCGACTTCACCGACGAGCGTTTCGGCCTGCCGACGGTGCGCGACATCTTCGCCGAACTGGAAAAGCCCGGCCGCGACCCGCGCCCGGAATTCAAGACGGCGCAGTTCAAGGAAGGCGTGGAGACGCTGAACGACCTGTACCCGGGCATGGTGCTGGAAGGTGTCGTGACCAACGTGGCCAACTTCGGCGCGTTTGTCGACATCGGCGTGCACCAGGACGGCCTGGTCCATATCTCGGCACTGGCCGAGAAGTTCGTGAAGGATCCCCGCGACGTGGTGCGCGTCGGCCAGACGGTCAGCGTGAAGGTGCTGGAAGTGGACGCGGCGCGCAAGCGCGTTGCCCTGACCATGCGCCTGAACGACACCGCCGCCCCGGCGCGCCGCAGCGGCGATGCGCCCAAGGGCGGCGACCGGCCCCGTCGCCCCCAGGGTGACGGCGGACGTGGCAACGCGGGCGGCGGCGCGACGAACAGCGCCATGGCGGACGCGTTCGCCAAGCTCAAGCGCTGATCCCCCGGGATCACCCATGAAAAGCCCGGCGCCCACTGCGCCGGGCTTTTTTCTTTAGCCTAGGACTTTCCCTTAAACGGGTCGTTTCCTTGCGCTGCCTCAATCCTCAAACCAGAAAAATAAGGGAAAATATCGAATTGTGTCCAAATAATAAAAGCCGGTGGCGTAGGGGAACTCGGCAGGCACAGATTCCATGATCAGGCGAACCGCGGCGCGAACCGTCTATCAGGCACGCAGCACAACAACAACAGCGCCCTACCCCGAGAGCCCCCCGGAGAGCCATCCGTCATGCGCAATACCATTACGCTTGCCGCCAATGAAGCGGCAACCATTACCGAAAAAGAAGCCGCCAACAGCGGCGCTTACAACGAAGTCACGCTAGGCCAGTACGCGCATCTGATCGTCGACGGCGCGGAAGTGACCTTCAAGCACATCACGCTGGAACGTCTGGGCACCCGCATCATCGAGCTGCGCAATGGCGCGCAGTTGCATGTCGGCGCGCTGGGATTCGCCAGCATGGGCGCCAGCATCGTCTACCGGATCGGCACGGGCTGCGCGCTGGTCTTCGACGCCAGCCAATGGGATCCGGAAGTGGTCGCCAACACCACCTTCGACTTCGCCAGCCAAGGCAGCGGCACGCTGAAGTACTTTCCGTTCATCAATCCGGAATGGCTGGACTGCCCGAACGTCACGGGCTATTCGGAAGGCGACATGCTTGAAATCGCCGGCCAGGGCAGCGCGCAGCGCTTCCAGGTGCGCGACGGCCGCATCGTGGCAAGCGCGCGGCTGGCCTGACGCCCGCCGGTTGCGGCAGCGCCGCCGCAACGTCATGCCCGCCAGCGGCGCCACGCGCCGCCGGCTTGCCCTTTATTCCTGCGACAGCGACGCCAAGGCTTCGCGCGCACGCGCCAACTGCGCGTCGGACTCGGCCTGCGCGCCCGCCGGCGCCGTGGCAACCGCCACGCCGTCGATCATCGCCGCATAGCCCTCGGCACTAGCCTGCAGCACGCTGTCTGCGGGTTCCGATTGCAGGCGGCGCATCAAGGCCCCGGCCTCCTTCGGGTCGGCAAAACGCTGCGACAGCAGCAACTCTTCGCCATCGGCCGCCAGCAGGCGGAAACGGAAGCCGCCGTCTTCGTCGCGGAAGCTGACAAAGCGTGCGCCCTTGCCCTTTTCCTTCTTGCCTTGCGCCTTGCCGGCCGCGGCGCCGGCGTTCAGATTGCGCAAGCCCACGGCTTCGCGCAGCTCCTGCATCATGGGCACCGCCAGCTTGCGGGCGCGGGCAGCGCCGGCCTGCAGGATGTCTTCGATGCGGCCCGGGTTGGCGATCAGGTCGAAATATTTCTCGCGCATCGGCGCCAGCAGCGCCTCCAGGTGTTCATACAGCGCTTGCTTGGCGTCGCCCCACCCCATTCCCTCTTCCAGCTGCTTGCGGAACGCGGCCGATTCGGCCTGCGTCGCAAATGCGCGGTACAGCGTGTACAGGTGCGAGCTTTCGGCGTCCTTGGCTTCGCCCGGCGCACGCGAATCGGTCACGATGCGCATCACCGACGCGCGCAGCGCATTGGCGCCGCCTTCGAACAGCGGGATCGTGTTGTTGTAGCTCTTGGACATCTTGCGGCCGTCCAGGCCCGGCAAGGTCGCCACGTCTTCCTCGATCGTCACTTCGGGCAGCGTGAAGTAATCGCGGCCATACAGGTGATTGAAACGCTGGGCGATATCGCGCGCCATCTCCAGATGCTGGATCTGGTCGCGGCCCACCGGCACCTTGTTCGCGTTGAACATCAGGATGTCGGCTGCCATCAGGACCGGGTACGAGAACAGCCCCATGGTGACGCCGTCGTCGGGCTCCACGCCCTTGGCCACGTTCTGGTCCACCGATGCCTTGTAGGCGTGCGCGCGGTTCATCAGGCCCTTGGCCGTGACGCAGGTCAGCAACCAGCTGAGTTCGGGGATCTCGGGGATATCGGACTGGCGGTAGAACGTCACGCGCTCGTGGTCCAGCCCCACGGCCAGCCAGGTTGCCGCGATTTCCAGGCGGGAACGGGCGACACGGGCCGGATCGTCGCACTTGATCAGCGCGTGATAATCCGCCAGGAAGAAGAATGCGTCCACGCCGGGCTGCGTACTGGCCTGGACCGCGGGACGGATCGCGCCCGCGTAGTTGCCGAGGTGGGGGGTTCCAGTGGTGGTAATGCCGGTAAGGACGCGGGTATTCATAGAGGCGAAGAGGCGTTTGCTAGGGGAAACAAGCAGTGTAACGTGCCGGCGCACGCCGCCGCCGGGGCTGCCGCCCCACCCGCGCGAATTCGCCGGGCTACAGGACGGCCAGCACCGGCGCCGCCAGCGCGCAGAGCCCGCCCGCGGTCAGCGCGGCGCGCGGACGGAACGTCAGGAACCAGATCAGCAGCAGGCCGGCGATGCTGAGGATGCCGATCCATTCGACCGTGCCGTAGCTCCATCCCCAGACCGCCGCCGAGGCGCACAAGGACAGCGCCAGCGCGATCCAGCCGAAGGCCCGCAACGGCACCCGGTGGCGCCGCGGCATGGCGCGATCGAACAGGTCTTCGTAGTGGCGGTCCATGCCCAGGCACAGGGCGGAAAACCCCGCATAGGCCAGGCAGAAAGCGGCAAGCGTCATGGCGTGTCACCTCGCGGTTCATAGACGACGGGGTTCGGGGCGCGCGGCGCCTCGGGGTCAGCGACCTGGGGAGAAACCGTCTTGGCGGCCGGCTGGCTGGCGCGGGGCTTGGCCCCAGCTTTCGCAGGGACCTTCGCTGGCGCCTTGCGGGCCCTCGCGGCCTTCGTCGCCATCCAAGCAAACAGCAACGCGCTGGCCAGGCAGGTCAGGTCGAACCCGGCCATGACCCAATCGCCTTGCGGCAGAGACACGCCCAGATGGCGCGACGTGGTGAACGCATTGACCACCGGCACCAGGGCCAGCGACGCTGCGGCCACCGCCAGCAAATCCTGCCATTTGCGCCGCTGGAAAATGAAGGCGTAGATCAGCGACAGCGCCCAGGCCGAAAAGAAGGCGCGAACTTCCCAGACCTGACGCCCCGGCATGTCGGCCGGCAGCAGGCGATTGGCCAGGAAGAAGGCTGCCACGCCAAAGACCACGCCCGCAATGGTGCCGGCGTTCAGGCCATCGACCAGACGCAAGGAAAACGCTTCGCGGGCATCGCCTGGCCGCGCCTTTTGACGGCGCTTGGCAATCCACAGCACCAGGCCGGTGCCGACCATGGCGGTGCCCGCCAAACTGACAAGGAAATAAAACCAGCGCAGCAGCGGTTCCGCGAACAGCCCCAGGTGCAGGCCCGTGATGACGCCCGCGGTCTTCACCGTGGCGCTCAGGTCGTCCTCGCCTTCCTGGAATTCACCCGTCACGCCGTTAAAGCGCATGTAGGGTGCCAAGCGGCCGTACGAGACACCATCGGCGGCGTCCCGCGTGAGCGTGACGGTGGCCCCGGCATCGCCCGGATTGTTGACGGTGACACGGCCGACCCGGCCATGCCAATGCTGCTGGGTTTGCTCCACCAGCGGCGCGATCGGGATCAGCGTCCCGGGCTGATTCAACGGCGGCGTGACCTTGAACGATTTGAAGACGTCGTCCGAGTACTGGCGCGGGTTCTCGTACACGGCATGGATACCCGCGGGCATCAGCATAACCATGAAGAGCACTAGACCGCTGAATGTGATCATCAGGTGAAACGGCAACCCCAGCACGGACAATACGTTATGCCCGTCCATCCAGGCGCGTTGCCCGCCTTTCCTGGGGCGGAAGGTAAAGAAATCGGTGAATATCTTTTTATGCGTGATGATGCCGCTGATGATGGCCACCAGCATGAACATGCCCGCGATGCTCGCCAGCCACCGCCCCCACGGGAACGCGGTCTCCAGTTCGAAATGGAAGCGGTAGAAGAAATCTCCGCCGCGCGTCTCGCGGCCGGTCACGGCCTGCCCTGTTGCAGGATCCAGCTTCACGCGCACGAATCCGCGTTCGCCAGGCTTAGGCTTGGGCAGCTGATACAGCAGCAGAATCAACGGCTCGCGATTCGACGGCGGTGTGATGAACCAGCGTTTGGCATCCGGCGCATGTTCGCTCAGGTAACGTTGTCCTATTTCAATGGCCTGCACGGCAGGTACAGGCCGAACCTCGATCTCGGGCTGCATCCACCGCGTGATCTCGGGCCGGAAAAACGCCAGAGACCCCGTCAGGAACATCGCGAACAGCACCCAGCCGAAGATCAGCCCGGACCAGGTGTGCAGCCAGGACATCGACTGGCGCAGGCCTTCTTCACCCTGCGCCTTTGCTTTCCCCGCCTTCATGCCGCCCCCATCATCCGCCCCGCCAGGAAGAGCCCCCCCAGCACCGCGGCCGGCAGCAATATCCCGGCCCATGCGCGCCAGGCGTTGCGCGTGGCAAAGACCCAGATCACGCCACAGGCGTAGAACACGAAGGACAACATCTGCGCCGCGGTGACGGCGTCCGCCCGCCCCATGGGCAGCCAGACGGCCAGGCACGCCGCAGCCGCCGAGGCAAGGACATAGCCGCCCAGGATGGCCGCAGCCATCCTGGAAAATACGGCCATTCGGTAGCGCATCATGCCTGCGCCGGCTGCGGGAGCTTTCACTTGGACACGTTGAAGGTCAGGGTGGATACGTAGCGGATCTTGGCGTAGGACTTGCCGTCGGCCTCGCCCGCCTTCTCTTCGACGTGCGCGGCTTCCAGCACATACTGGCCGGGCCACGGCGTCGTGATTTCAATGCGGCCGTTCTCGTCGCTGTGGAAACGCTTTTCCCACTTGGGCGGACCGAACACGGTGACTTCGGTCTTGGCGAGCGGCTTGCCCTGGAATTGCAGGACGAACGTGTTGGCGTCCGCGGCCGTCGGCACCAGTTCCAGGTCCAGCTTGCCTTGCGTGTCCGCGCGGCCCGCCTTGGCGTTGTACTTGACGAGCGTTTCCTTGAACTGGATGGGGGCCGCCAGGCGGACGTCGCCCTTGCCCGTTGCGCCGAATTCCACGAAATCGGCGCCTTCGGCCGACGCTTTCAGCGCCTTGCCATCCGCGCCGGTCACAACCGGCGCCACCAGGACCTTGCCCAGCAGGCCGTCGCGCTTTTCACGCAGATCGTCCGCCCATTCACCAAAGTACGCCTTGGCCGGACCTTCGGCGCTGCGTTCCAGCCAAACAAAGTGCGCCTGCGCGGCGCCCGCGCTGCCCAACAGGGCGATCGCGGCCAAAGTCCTAGCGAATTTCATTTTGGTTTTTTCCTTTAGTCCGAAGACTGGTCCGATGACCCAAGCAGGCAAGCCCCGCGGCCAATGCCTGTCAGGCGAGTTTGAATTATAACCATTCTCACTACCGAAGACGCCAAATAATTGGGGATCGATGCCTTGCGCCTCGGCCGCGAAGGAAAACGGCCCTTGCGGACCGCTTCCCTTGTCCCGCTTACCAGCGATACCGCAGGCTGGCCTTGATGGAACGCTGATAGCCGTACCAGCACCAGGAATCACCCGAGCACGACGCGATGTATTCCTTGTCGAACAGGTTCTGCACGTTCAGCGCCACCTGCATGCCCTTTAACGTCGGCGACACGCGGCCCAGGTCGTAGTCCAGCATCAGGTCGAACAACGTGACGGACGGCACCTTCATGGTGTTGGTGTCGTTCACGTACGAAGACCCGATGTAGCGCACGCCGCCGCCCACGCCCATGCCGGCGAGGGGGCCGTCCTGCAACTGGTAGCGCGCCCATGCGGAGGCCTGTTGCGACGGCACGCCCACCGGCGTTTTGCCCTTCAGGTTCAATCCGGTCAGGCTGGGGTTGGCCTTGGAGTATTCGTTGTCCATCAACGAATACGCCGCCACCAGCGTCAGACCGCGCAGCGGCTCGGTCTTGGCTTCCAGTTCGATCCCTTGCGTGCGCAGTTCGCCCGCCTGGATCGAGCATCGGCCGCCTGCCGTGCCGCAGATGTGCGTCGGATCCGGATCGGTCGTCGTCATGTTCTCGCGGCGGATATCAAACGCCGCGAACGACAGCATCGTCGCGCTGCCCGGCGGCTGGTACTTGATGCCCACCTCGTACTGGTTGCCTTCGATGGGCTTGAAGGGCACGTTCTGCCAGCCCGTTCCCGATTGCGGCTCGAACGACTCCGAATAGCTGAAGTACGGCGCCACGCCATTGTCGAAGTTGTAGATCACGCCCAGACGGCCCGTGAACGCCTCGGCGTTCAGCGCGGACGGCGCGACACGGCCGGTCGCGATGGTGGTGGTCTCGCCCACCGTGCGCGACCAGTCGTAGCGACCGCCCAGCAACACCGACAGGCGGTCGATCTTGATCTGGTCCTGGAAATACAGGCCCGTCTGATACTGCCGCGACGTCGCGTCGGTCGAGAAGGCCGGCACCGGGATGTTCTGGTGGTTATCCGGATTCAGCACGTACAGCGGCGGCGCGCTGCCGAAACCGGACAGCGTGTCGGTCTTGACGTGCTGGTAATCAAAGCCCAGCAGCACCGTGTGGCCGAAGGCGCCGGTGTTGAAGCGCGCCTGCAGGTTGTTGTCGATGGTCAACGCGCCGACATCCACGTCGGTCGCGATCGAGGCGCGCTGCTGATAGAGGTAATTCGGATCCAGATAGCCGAAGTTCGGATTGGACGCGCCGTAGATGCTGCGGTACTTCGCCTCGGAACGCGTCCAGCGCAGACTTTGCGTCGCCTTGAACGTGTCGTTGAAGCGATGGTCCAGCACATAGCCCAGCGAGTAGCTCTTGCGGTCGCTCTTTTCGAAATTCGCGTCGCCGTCGTAGTAGTCCGCCGGCAGGCGGATGCCGTCGGGCGCGGACAGCAGCGTGCGCATCGACGACACGCTGCCGTACGAGCCCATGTCGGGATCCCGCTGGAAATTCGTCAGCACGGTCAACGAGGTATCGCCGTTGGGCTTCCACGTGAAGGCCGGCGCGACGAAGTAGCGGCGTTCCTTGGTGTCCTTCACCTGGCCGTCGGACAGGTAGCCCGAGCCCACCAGGCGATAGAGGTATTTGCCCTCCTCGTCCACGGGGCCGCCGAAATCGAAATTGGCGCGCCGGTAGTCATAGTTGCCGACTTGCACTTCCACTTCGCGCAGCGTCTCCTCCAGCGGGCGCTTGCTGACCTGGTTCACCACGCCGCCGGGGCCGCCCTGACCGTACATGACCGATGCCGGCCCCTTCAGCACGTCCACGCGTTCCAGGCGATAGGCGTCCACTTGCGGCAAGGCGTCGCGTCCGCCGAAGACCCGCAGGCCGTCCAGGTAAGTCGAAGCCGAGAAGCCGCGCACGGTGAACTGGTCCAGGCGCGTGGCGGTGGCGCCGCGCGATTCGGTGGCCACGCCAGCCGTATAGCGCAGCACCTGGTTCAAGGTCTGCGCGCCCTGCTCCGTGATCTGCTCGCGCGTCACGACGGACACCGATTGCGGGGTCTCGATCAGCGGCGTATCCGTCTTGGTCGCGCTGACGCTGGCGCGGGCGACATAGCCCACCGTGGGTGCCAGCGCGCTGTCCGACATGCCGGATACCGTCACCGGCGCCAGCACGTGCGTGTCGCCCGACGACGACACGGGTGCCGGCACCAGCGTCCAGGTGTTGCCCGATTGCGCGCGCGCCTGCAGGCCGCTGCCGGACAGGATACGGGCAAAGCCAGCGCCCACCGAATACGCGCCATTCAGCCCGTCCGAGCGCTGGCCCCGCACCAGCGCGGGGTCGAACGACAGGATCACGCCGGCACTGCGGGCGAACTGCGTCAGCGCATCGGCCAACTGCCCCGCAGGAATCTGGTAACTGACCTGGGCGCTTGCGGCGGGCGCGGATTGCGCCCAGGCGGCGGGCATGCCGGCGGCAAGCGCCCCCACGCAAGTGGCGGCCAGCACGGCCATGCGGCCGGCGGTCAGCGTGGTGCGCAGGCGCGCATGAGATGAAGCAGACACAAAAACTCTCCCTGTACGGTGGTCTATCCCTACCTTTCCGTACGGGAATCGAAAACCTGCAAAAGAAAAATGCCCCCACGCCGCGCACGCTTCGCGTGCTTGCTGCCCCCCGAGGGGGCTGCCCCGCCTTGGGGCGGCCCGGCGGCGGAGGGAGAAAGCCCCCACGCTGCGCACGCTTCGCGTGCTTGCTGCCCCCCGAGGGGGCTGCCCCGCCTTGGGGCGGCCCGGCGGCGGGGCGGCTATTTTTCTGAAGGTTGCGGCTTTCTTCTGCGGACTGCGACCTTCTTCTGCTGACTGCGAACTTCTTCTGCGGACGGCGACTTTTTTCTGGAAGGCGGTGGTGTCAGGTTTGACGGGGGCCGATCTGTAGCCAGTATTGCGTGTGCCGCGTCACCGAAATCGGCAAGGCGGGCTCCAGCGCCTTGAGGGCGCGTTCGGCGTCGTCCAGTGGGAAGACGCCCGACAATCTCAGGTCGGCGACGGCCGGATCCACGCGGATCACCCCCATGCGCTGGCGCGCCAGGTACTGGGCGAAATAGTCCAGGCGCCACTCCTTGGCCACCACCAGGCCGTCCACCCAGGCCAGGCGGTCCGGGTCCGACGCGTGGCGGCCGATCTGGCCGCCGTTCGCGAAGGCCAGCCGTTCGCCGGCGGACGCATGCGTCCATACGCCATCGCGCAACAAGGCGACGCTGCCTTCGTATACGCCCAGGCGCGACCCCTCGTCGGTGCGGCGCAGATCGAAGCGGGCCTGTTCGACGTACAGCTCGCCGTAGCCGGTGTCGACACGCAACGCGCCGATGCCCGGGCGCGCTGCGGTGTTCACCAGCATCTCGCCGCGAAGCAGGTCGATGCCGCGCGCCTGGGCGGTCAGGTGCAGGCGCACGGCACTGTCGCTGTTCAGGGTGATGTTCAAACCGTCGGCCAACGCCACGGTGCGGCGCTCTCCCACGTTTGTGCTCAAGTCGGCCGCCAGACGCTGCCAGGGCGTGTGCCGGTAACCGGCCCAACCCGTGGCGGCAAGACCGGTGAACGCCAGCAGGCCGCGCAACGCGGTACGGCGTCCGGGCGATCGAGGCGCATTCAAGGCGGCATGCGCCAAGGCCGGCGGCACCCGGCGCGCATCGCGGCCGATGGCCTGCAAACGGTCCCAGGCCTGCCGGTGCGCGGCGTCCGCTTCCAGCCAGGCATGACAGGATTCCCGGTCGTGCGCATCGGCCAGGCCGGATTGCAGCTTGGCCCACCAGGCAATGGCCTGGCGCACGACCGGGTCCGGCGGCATGCCGCGCGCGGCGTCACTCATAGAACGCCACGTAGCACGCGGACATCGCGCGCACCATGTACTGTTGAACGGAACTCAAGGACACGCCCAGGCGCTGGGCGATTTCGGGATAGGTCAGGCCGTCCAGCTGCGACAGCAGGAAGGCCGATCGCGCCTTGGGCGGCAGGCCGTCCAGCAAGCGGTCCAGCTGCATCAGCGATTGCAGTTGCTCGGCCTGCGCCTCGGGAGACGGCGCATAGGCTTCGGGCACCGTGGCCAGATAGGCCAGGTAGGCATACTCCAGCGCGGCATGGCGCTGGTGGTCCACCACCAGCCCCTTGGCGATCGTGGTCAGCAAGGCGCGGGCTTCGTTCGCGCGCACCGCCTTGCGCCCCTGGATCACCCGTACGAAAACATCCTGCGCCAGATCCTCCGCGCGGTGCTCGCATCCCAGCTTGCGGCGCAGCCACCCAAACAGCCACGGGCGGTGATCGCGGTACAAGCCATCGACGGGCGCGATGGCAGTGTCGGCGCACGGGATCGATGCGGGGAGATAAGGGGAGGACACGAGTGAGACGGCGGTGCGGGACCAGAAGTCTCAAAATCTTAATTGATAATGACTTGCGTTACCAATCCTATATCCGTCCGGCCCCTGCAACAGGGGCCGGATGCGGCATAACTACAACGTCACGGTCAGCCGGCGTTCCGATTCCAGGTATTCGCGCGACTGCATTTCAAGAATGCGCGACACCGTGCGGTGGAACTCGTTGGCCAGCGCGCCTTCCGTATAGATGGCCTCGGGCTCGCATTCGGCGGACATGATGAGCTTGACCCGGTGGTCATAGAACACGTCGATCAGCCACGTGAAGCGGCGCGCCTCGGACGCCTGGCGCGGCCCCATCTTCGGCACGCCGGACAGGATCACGGCATGGAACCGGTTCGCCAGCTCCAGGTAGTCGTTCTGCGAACGGGGACCGCCACAGAGGGTGGCGAAATCGAACCACACGACCGAGCCCGCCAGCGCCAGCGCGCGGATCTCGCGATGCTCGATGTGCAGCAGCGGTTCCTGCGGCGGGGTGTCCGCCAGGCTGTCGAACGCCTTCTGCAACGCGGCTTGCGCGTGCTCGTCCAGCGGGGTGTGATAGCACTGCACCTGTTCCAGCGAACGGCGGCGGTAGTCGATGCCGGCGTCCACGTTCATCACGTCCATGCGCGACTGGATCAACGCGATGGCAGGCAGCACGCGGTCGCGGTGCAGGCCGTCGGTGTACAGCGTGGACGGCTCGTAGTTGGACGTCATCACGAACGACGTGCCGTACTCGAACAGCTTGAGCAACAGGCGGTGCAGGATCATCGCGTCGGCCACATCCGACACGTGGAATTCGTCGAAGCAGATCAGGCGGTAGCGCTTGGCGACCCGCTTGGCCACTTCGTCCAGCGGATCCTGCATGCCTTTGACTTCTTCCAGCTCGCGGTGAACGCCGCGCATGAACTCGTGGAAGTGCAGACGCGTCTTGCGCACGACCGGCACGGTGGCATAGAACGCGTCCATCAGGAAGCTCTTGCCGCGCCCCACTCCGCCCCACAGATACACGCCGCGCGGCACGTCGGGCCGGTTCAGCAGCTTCTTCAGCGCGTTCGAGCGCATCGACTTGAACTTGAGCCATTCGTCGTAGTAGCGCTGCAAGCGGTCGATCGCCAGCTTCTGGGCGGCATCGGGCTCATAGCCTCGCTCGGCCAATGCCTGTTCGTAGTATTCGCGGACGTTCATGTGGATCGGATAACCTTGACTTGGCCCCCACGCTGCGCATGCTTGGCATGCCTGCTGCCCCAAAGGGGCGCTCTACTCTTGGGTCGGCCCGGCGATAAAAAAAGGGCGGGTCCTGGAACCCGCCCCCTGTCTTGCTCAGGTCAAGCGTCGCTTAGAAGTTCAGCGCGCGCTTGTCCACGGCCAGAGCGGCTTCTTTCACGGCTTCCGACAAGGTCGGGTGCGCGTGGCAGATGCGCGCGATGTCTTCGGCGGCGCCGCGGAATTCCATGATGGTCACGGCTTCCGAGATCAGTTCCGAGGCCATCGGGCCCACGATGTGCACGCCCAGGACTTCGTCGGTCTTGGCGTCGGCGATGACCTTGGCGAAGCCGGTCGTGTCGCCCAGCGCGCGGGCGCGGCCGTTGGCCAGGAACGGGAAGCTGCCGGCCTTGTACTCACGGCCTTCGGCCTTGAGCTGCTGTTCGGTCTTGCCCACCCAGGCGATTTCCGGCGACGTGTAGATGACCCACGGCACGGTGTCGAAGTTGACGTGGCCATGCTGGCCGGAGATGCGCTCGGCAACCGCCACGCCTTCTTCTTCGGCCTTGTGCGCCAGCATCGGGCCGCGCACGACGTCACCCACTGCCCAGACGTTCGGCAGGTTGGTCTTGCAATCGGCGTCCACGGCCACGAAGCCGCGTTCGTCCAGCTTCAGGCCCACGGCGTCGGCGTTCAGGCCGCCGGTGTAGGGCACGCGGCCGATCGAGACGATCAGCTTGTCCACCACCAGCTTCTGCTCGGCGCCTTTGGCGTCGACGTAGGGCACGGTCACCGACTTGGCGGTGGCCTTGATCTCGCCGATCTTCACACCCATCTGGATGTTCAGGCCTTGCTTGGTGAACGCCTTCAGGGCTTCCTTGGCCACCTGGCCGTCAGCGGCAGCCAGGAATTCCGGCATCGCTTCCAGGATGGTGACGTCGGAACCCAGGCGGCGCCACACGCTGCCCATTTCCAGGCCGATCACGCCGGCGCCGATCACGCCCAGCGTCTTCGGCACGGCGCCGATGTTCAGCGCGCCGTCGTTGGACAGCACGACCTTTTCGTCAAACGGCAGGCCGGGCAGTTCACGCGCCGACGAGCCCGTGGCGACCACGACGTGCTTGGCAACCAGGTCTTCTTCGGTGGTGCCGGTGACCTTGATGGCCCAGCCGCCTTCCACTTGGCCGCTGAACGCGCCCTTGCCGTGGAAGAACCTGACCTTGTTCTTCTTGAACAGGTACAGGATGCCGTCGTTGTTCTGCTTGACCACCGTGTTCTTGCGACCGATCAGCGTGTCGAGCTTCAGGCTGACGCCCTTGACTTCGATGCCGTGCTCGGCGAAGTGGTGGTTGGCTTGTTCGAAGTGTTCGGACGATTGCAGCAGCGCCTTGGACGGGATGCAACCGACGTTGGTGCACGTGCCGCCAGGAGCCGGGCCGCCTTGGCCGTTCTGCCAGGCGTCGATGCAAGCGACCGACATGCCGAGTTGCGCTGCACGGATGGCGGCGATGTAGCCGCCAGGGCCTGCGCCGATCACGACGACGTCAAATTGTTTGGACATAGTGTTCTCGCGGGTGAGATGAGGGGTGGAACACGCCCCGCCCGACGCAGTGTTGCCGGAGGCCGGCTGAGAGCCGGCCGGGGCGCCGCAGGCCCGAAGGCCGGTTGCGGCGCCGCGCGCGGAGCGTCGAGATTACAGGTCCAGCAACAGACGCTGCGGATCTTCCAGGGCATCCTTCATGGCGACCAGGCCCAGCACGGCTTCGCGGCCGTCGATGATGCGGTGGTCGTAGGACAGCGCCAGGTAGTTCATCGGGCGGATGACGATCTGGCCGTTTTCGACAACGGCGCGATCCTTGGTGGCGTGCACGCCCAGGATGGCCGATTGCGGCGGGTTGATGATCGGGGTCGACAGCATCGAACCGAACACGCCGCCGTTGGAGATCGAGAACGTGCCGCCGGTCATTTCTTCAATGCCCAGCTTGCCGTCAGCGGCGCGGCGGCCGAAGTCGGCGATGGTCTTTTCGATTTCAGCGATGGACAGCTGGTCGGCGTTGCGCAGGATCGGCACCACCAGGCCACGCGGGCTGCCGACAGCGATACCGATGTCGAAGTAGCCGTGATAGATGATGTCCTTGCCGTCGATCGACGCGTTGATCAGCGGGTACTTCTTCAGCGCGGCCACAGCGGCCTTGACGAAGAACGACATGAAACCCAGCTTGATGCCGTGTTCCTTTTCGAACTTGTCCTTGTACTTGCTGCGCAGATCGATGACCGCTTGCATGTTCACTTCGTTGAACGTGGTCAGGATCGCGTTTTCTTGCTGCGATTGCAGCAGGCGCTCGGCGATGCGGGCGCGCAGGCGGCTCATCGGCACGCGCTGTTCCGGACGGCCGTCCAGCGACAGCGTGGTCGGGGCGGGTGCCGCCGGGGCCTTGGCCGGAGCGGCCTTGGCGGCGGGAGCACTGGCGGCCAGGGCGTCGCCCTTGGTCACGCGGCCGTCACGGCCGGTGCCGGCCACGGAAGCGGCGTCAACGCCCTTCTCGGCCAGGATCTTGGAAGCGGCGGGCGATGCCACGCCGGCAGCGGCGTTCGAAGCCGGGGCAGCAGCAGCCGGAGCAGCGGCGGCTTGGGCAGCGGCCGGAGCGGCGGCAGCCGGGGCAGTCGCAGCGGCGGCGGCCTTGCCAGCGGTGTCGATGCGGGCCAGCACTTCACCCGAGGTCACGGTGCTGCCATCGCCCTTGACGATTTCGGCCAGCACGCCCGAGGCGGGAGCCGGCACTTCCAGCACGACCTTGTCGGTTTCGACTTCGATCAGGATTTCGTCCGCTTCAACGGCAGCGCCCGGCTGCTTCTTCCAGGTCAGCAGGGTCGCTTCGGAGACGGATTCGGAAAGTTGGGGGACGACGACGTCGGTAATAGCCATTTTGTTTGTTCCGTAAAGTTGTGTTCTGGTCACGCGGCGCGGCAAGGTTCGAAACGGGGTTCCTGAACGCTTGCCGCCCGCGGCGCGTGCATCAAGTCGAGATTACTTCGTCAACATGACCTTGAACTTGGGCGCGAAAGCCGTTTCGACCAGGGCCTTCTGCTGCTCCTGGTGCTTGGCCAGGTAGCCCACGGCCGGCGATGCCGACGCGGCACGACCAGCGTAGCCCAGCTTTTGGCCTTCGACCATGTTCTCGTACACGTGATGCTGAACGTAGAACCAGGCGCCCTGGTTCTGCGGTTCGTCCTGAACCCAGATCACTTCGGTTGCCTTCGGGTACTTGCGCAGTTCCGTTTCGAACGACTTGTGCGCAAACGGGTACAGCTGCTCGACACGGACGATCGCGACGTTGTCGGCGCCACGCTCGCGGCGGGCGTTGACCAGGTCGTAATACACCTTGCCCGAGCAAGCCAGCACGCGCTTGACCTTGCTGGCGTCGATGGTGTCGTCCACTTCGCCGATCACCGGGTGGAAGCTGCCACCGGCCAGATCGGTCAGGGGCGAACCTGCATCCTTGTTGCGCAGCAGCGACTTCGGCGTGAACAGCACCAGCGGCTTGCGGAACGGGCGGATCATCTGGCGGCGCAGAACGTGGAAGATCTGCGAGGCAGAGGTCGGCTGGACCACTTGCATGTTGTTGTCGGCGCACAGTTGCAGGAAGCGCTCGATGCGGCCCGAGGAGTGCTCGGGGCCCTGGCCTTCGTAGCCGTGCGGCAGCATCAGCGTCAGGCCCGACTGGCGGCCCCACTTGGCTTCGCCGGAGCTGATGAACTGGTCGATCACGACCTGGGCGCCGTTGACGAAGTCGCCGAACTGGCCTTCCCAGATGGTCAGCGTGTTCGGTTCAGCGCTGGAGTAGCCGTATTCAAACGCCAGCACCGCCTCTTCGGACAGCACGGAGTCGATCACGGTGAAAGGCGCCTGGCCTTCCGACACGTTCTGCAGCGGAATGTAGGTGCCGTCGTTCCAGCGTTCGCGGTTCTGGTCGTGCAGCACGGCGTGGCGGTGCGTGAACGTGCCGCGGCCCGAATCCTGGCCGGTGATGCGGATGGCGTAGCCCGAGGACACCAGGGTCGCGAAGGCGAGATGTTCGCCCATGCCCCAGTCCAGGTTCATTTCGCCCTTGGCCATCGTGCGGCGGTCGTTCAGCAGCTTGGCGACCAGCGGGTGCACCGTGAAGCCTTCCGGAACCGACGTAATGCGTTCGCCGATGCGCTTGAGTTCAGCCAGCGGCACGGCCGTATCGGCCTGGTCGGTCCACTTGGCGCCCAGGAACGGCGACCAGTCGATCGCGTACTTGCTCTTGTAGTCGGTCAGCACCGGTTCGATGGTGCGCTGGCCGTCTTCCATCAGCTGGCGGTAGTCCTTGACCAGTTGATCGGCTTCGCCCTCAGCCAGCACGCCTTGCGTGGTCAGCTTGTCGGCATACAGCTTGCGCGTGCCGGGGTGATGGCCGATGCGCTTGTACATCAGGGGCTGCGTCAGCGACGGGGTGTCTTGTTCGTTGTGGCCCAGCTTGCGGAAGCAAACGATGTCCACGACGATGTCGTGACGGAACTGCAGACGGTAGTCCAGTGCCAGCTTGGTGACGAACACCACGGCTTCGGGATCGTCGCCGTTGACGTGGAACACCGGGGCTTCGATCATCTTGACCACGTCGGTGCAATACAGCGTCGAACGCGAGTCGCGCGGGTCGGACGTGGTGAAGCCGATCTGGTTGTTGATGACGATGTGCAGCGTGCCGCCCGTGCCGTAGCCGCGGGTCTGGGCCAGGTTCAGCGTTTCCATGACCACACCCTGGCCGGCGAAAGCCGCGTCGCCGTGCACCAGCACCGGCAGCACTTGCTTGCCTTCGGCGTCGCCGCGGCGTTCCTGGCGAGCGCGCACGCTGCCTTCGACCACGGGGTTGACGATTTCCAGGTGGGACGGGTTGAACGCCAACGACAGGTGGACCGGACCGCCACGGGTGGACAGGTCGCTGGAGAAGCCGTTGTGGTACTTCACGTCGCCGTCGGTCAGGCCTTCGGCGTGCTTGCCTTCGAACTCGGCGAACAGGTCGCCGGGCATCTTGCCCATGATGTTCACGAGCAGGTTCAGGCGGCCGCGGTGGGCCATGCCGACCACGATTTCCTGGACGCCGTTTTCACCGGCGTGGTTCACCACTTCGTCCATCGAGGCGATGAAGCTTTCGCCGCCTTCCAGCGAGAAACGCTTCTGGCCGACGTACTTGGTGTGCAGGAAGCGCTCGAGGCCTTCAGACTCGGTCAGCTGCTGCAGGATGTGGCGCTTTTCTTCGACCGAGTAAGCGGGCGCACCCAGCGTGGTTTCCAGGCGTTCCTGGATCCAGCGCTTGGCGGCGGGGTCGGAGATGTGCGTGAATTCAGCACCGATGCTGCGGCAATACGTGTCGCGCAGCGCCTTCAGGATGTCGCGCAGCGTCATCGTGCTGGCGGTCGTGAAGTAGGTGTTGGTGGCCGAGTAGGTCTGGTCCAGATCGGCTTCGGTCAGGCCGTAGAAGGCGGGATCGAGTTCCGGGATCGGGGGACGTTCCTGGCGCTTGAGCGGATCCAGGTCAGCCCAGCGCGAACCCAGCGAGCGGTAGGCGGCAATCAGCGACTGCACCGAAACCTGCTTGCTGGCGACGCTCAGGTCGGGTTCGGCCGAGCGTTGCACGAAGGCATTGGCCTTGGCGCGCTGGGCAAACGATTCGACGATGGGAGCGTGGGCCTGGTCGCGAGTGGATTCCTGGCCGTCGGTTGCGGGAGCATGCTGCAACTGGTCGAAATACTCGCGCCAGTTATCAGGTACCGAACCGGGATTGTCGAGGTAGGCTTCGTAAAGCTCCTCAACATAAGGGGCGTTACCCCCAAAGAGATAAGACGTGGATAGAGATTCTATTTCCGAAGACATATCGCTTCACCTTTACGAGTGCTTCACTCGACACGATGCAGGAAAACCTTCCGCAGCACGGGCTTCCCGTTAAGCGGATCGCAGGGGCAGAAGGCGCGTACAAGCCTTGATAGCCGTATGGTTGAAAGTATAACCCTTTGAGTTTATGGGCGTCTTCTTGCATTTGCGTGACGCAAAAGCCCGTGCGGAATACCTGCATGCGGCTTTGGAATGTCCGTCGAACGCCTGCAATCCAGCCGTCTACGCGCCATCAAATTCCGTCAATCGAAAATGCCGCAGCGCGTCATTTTCAGGCACTCCAAACAAGAGTGTTGCGCAATAGCCGCGTCATACCGGCAGCGAGGTCGTGGACAGGATCTCTTTCAACACGAAAAACGTGCGAATCTGGCGTACGCCGGGCAGCTTGATGATCTCGCCCGCGTGCAGCTTGTTGAAGCGTTCCAGATCGCGTATGCGCAGCATCAGGAAGTAATCGAATTCGCCCGCCACCAGATGGCACTCCAGGCAGCCGCTGATACCGCGCGCGGCTTCCTCGAAATCGGTGAAGGACTCGGGCGTGGAACGGTCCAGCACCACGCCCACGATGACCAGCGTGGCCATGTCGACCTCTGCCGGCTCCAGTAGCGCGACCGTCTTCCGGATGACGCCTTCGGCCTTGAGCTTTTCCACGCGGCGCAGGCAGGCGGCCGGGCTCAGGTGCACGCGCGCGCTCAGGTCCAGGTTCGTGATCTGCGCGTCGTCCTGCAGCACGCGCAGGATGTGGCGGTCGATGCGGTCCAGGCCCGAGGCGGCAGGCATTTGATATGTCCCTGAAAATTTAATTTCGCTTTTGTTTTTATATTCGAAATATTGGTTTTCAGACAGCGGATATTAATAACTTTAAACACCGAAATTCGATAAATAACGCAATTGACCGCAAATCCCGGCGATTCCTATGATTTCCCCATCCGCGCCACCCGCCCGGCCCGGACCTTTTTCCCAGGAGCCCGCATGGATCTGCAACGATTTCCCCGCCACCGCCTGACCTTCGGCGACACCCCCATTGAAAAGCTCGACCGGCTATCTGCCCACCTCGGCGGCAAGGTCGACATCTACGCCAAGCGCGAAGACTGCAACAGCGGCCTAGCCTTCGGCGGCAACAAGCTGCGCAAGCTGGAATACCTGATCCCGCAAGCGCTCGAGCAAGGCTGCGACACGCTGGTGACCATCGGCGGCATCCAGTCCAACCATACCCGCATGGTGGCCGCCGTTGCCGCCAAGCTGGGCCTGGCCTGCGTGCTGGTCCAGGAAAACTGGGTAGATTATTCGGACGCGGTCTATGAC
>CAUSDE010000060.1:0-36316 GCA_963530045.1 uncultured Achromobacter sp. | reverse complement strand
ACACCATCCAGCTGTTCGCCTCCAAGGAACAGGCGGTGCTGCATCAGCAGATTGAACTGCTGAACCAGACGGCCGAGGGCGGGGAGCTGGTGAAGGCGTTGTTCACCGACGCCGGCATCACGGGCGAATTGCTCCGGGGCTTTGCGGCGGCCGATGTGAACGGCATGTTCACCGTGTCCACGCACTTGTTCCAGACGCAGGCGGCCGGTTCCACGGCGGGTCTGAACGCGCAGATGCAGGCGCTGCACGAGCAGCTGAAGAACCAGGGCTTCGATCCGAACTACCTGCCTGCGGCGCTGGACATCACGGCGGCACAGAACCTTGTCGAGTCCACGCGTAACCAAATCGTTTACGACTACGTGGTCGACAAGGAACTGGCGCAGACGGCCGAATACCACAACTACTGGCGCGACCGGCTGGAGTCCGCGGCCGGCGCGGTCAGCTCGGGCCTGACGTCCGTGGGATCGGGCAGCTTCAAGCTGGCCAACATGAACATCGTGGACGACGGCACGGGGCAGTTGCGCGCCTTGCGCACGGGCGACGAGATCTACTTCCGCCAGTCGATCGGCAATGTGCGCGCCGACACGGCGTACTACGCCATCGTGGGCGCGGACGGCACCATCCGCTTGGCGGCGACACTGGCCGACGCCATGCTGTACCAGACGAGGGCGGGGCAGAACGACGGCCTGCTGGCGCTGTACCCGAACATGGGTGACGCCATCACGGTGGCATTCGACGCCTCCAGCCTGAACGGCACGGGCGTCGAGGCGTACACGCGCACTTACACGGTGCGCGCCGACGCGCCGGCCCAAACGACGGCCGAGATCGCGCAGTACGGTCAAACCTATAACGCGGGTTACTTCTTCTACTTCTCGACGGCCACGCTGCGCAATATCGAGAACAACTTGCTGTACCCGGTGTCGGCCGCCATCAATGAGCAGGTCTTCGACGTGGACGGCGATACCGACGGCGCGCCGCCTGCGGACCGCTTCCTGAACGTGAAGGCCGGTGGCGGCATCGTGTTGCGCACGTCGGGCCAGGGCTCGATCGGCGCGCAGCTGGGTGACTACACGCTGCAACTGCCCAGCCTGGGCGGGCTCACCGATGACGAACGCGCCAACGTGTTCGACTCGCTGCCCGAGGCCGACAAGGCCATCCTGTCGCGCGCCAACGCCGTCAACCTGGCGGGCGTGTATCACACGCTGTACCGCTACATCGGCCCGGCCGGCACCCAGCCGCTGGACCGCGCCAGCGTGGACTTCTCCGACACCAGCTTGTGGCAGCGCTTTGAACCGCAGTTCTCCAACGACGCGGCGTTCAAGCTGGGCGCCACCTTGCCCGCCAACAGCGCCGTGCAGTTCCTGTTTGCGGACCGCTTTGGTCTGTACGAGAACAGCCGCGAGGTCTTCATCTACAACAGCAAGTTGCTGGAAGGCGCGTCGGCGGGCGAGATCAGCCAGTGGCAGGCCAATGTGGCCGCCGCGCGCGCCAATGGCGTGCAGGTGGTGGACATCGGCAGCGGCTTCCTGGACCCGGTGTGGAAATCCATCAGCGTGCCCTACATGGCGCAAGACGGCGCCAGCCCGCAGGCCTTGGCCAGCGGCATGCTGGTGGGCGACATGCGCGACCCGCGCTACCTGACGCTGAAGCTCACGCGTTCGCTGGCGGTGCAGGCGGTGAACGGCGTGGTGTCCGCGTACAGCGACACCACCGTCGGGCTGGATTCGCCCAAGGGCAGCATCCGCCTGGGCGATATCCACGCCAAGGACGGCATCACCATCACGGTCAGCGCGCAGGGCGGTTCCATCATCGGCACCGACGCCGGCACGCTGGAAAGCGCCGGCCAGGTCAGCCTGGTGGCGGACCGCGACATCGTCGGCAGCTCGCGCGACGGCAACGGCATCTATCAATACGACGCCACGAAGCACCTGCAACTGAGCCTGACCGCCGGCCATGCGCTGTATGTGGAAGCGGGCGGCGTGGCGCGGGTGTCGCAGCTGGGCGCGCAGGACTTGAACCTGGTGCTGGCCAATACCAAGGGCACGGCGGCGGGCGGGTCTTCGTACCAGACCGATGCGAACCTGCTCGTGGGTCAGGTAGTGTCGGCCGGCAGCGTGACCTTGAACGCGGGCCTGTCCATCCTGAACGCCACGTCCGAAGGGCAACGCCAGTACGCCAACGTGGTGCTGTCGGACCTGAGCGCCGTCGAGCTGGCAGGGCTGGGTTATGTGCGCGAAATCTCGCTGATCGCCGGCCAGTCGGTCGGGCAGCTGGGCGCGGATGTGTCGCAGGAAGGCACGCCGCTGTTGGTCAGCGTGTCGGCCTCCGACACCCAAGCCTTGGTGCGGGCCTCGGCCACGCAGGGCGTCAACCTGTATGGCATGCATGGCTTGCACCTGGGCGGCATCGATGTGGTCGATGCCAACGGCGTGCGCGGCGATGTGCGCCTGTATGCGTTGGACGCCATCCTGAACGGCACGGCGTCCGGCCAGGCCGCCATCACGGCGCGCAATGTGTGGCTGGAAACGCTGTCGGGCACCATTGGCGAACTGGGTTCGCCGTTGCTGACGGACATGTCCGGCTATCTGGTCGCCTCGGCGCTGGGCTCGGTGTCGATCAGCCAGATCGGATCGCATGATCTGGTGCTGGCGCGGGTGGAATCGCGCTCGCGTGATGAGGTGCATCTGACGAGCGCCGCCAGCATCGTCAATGACAAGACCGCGCATCCGGGCCTGTCCAACGGCCGCGGCGACGCGGTGGTGACGGGCGGCAGCCTGTTCTTCGTGGCGGGCGGCTCGGTGGGCGCGTATCTGCAGTCTGACACCGCAGGTGCGGCCGTCAATGACGCGCTGATCGTGGCGGCGGTGGGGCAGGCGTCCACCATCAATGTGCAGGCGCGCGGCGACGTGGCGCTGGTGCAGGTGGGCGCGGCGACCGACGCGCAAGGCGTGTCGCAGGCGCTGTCGTTGAACGTGGGGCAGATCGACGCGCGCAACGCCTGGCTGGTGGCGCGCCACGAGGCGGGCCAGGCCGGCACGTCGGGCGATATCGTGCTGGCGCCGGACGCGGTGATTCGTACCGTGGGCGTGCTGAGCCTGCTGGCGGGCAACAACCTGTCGGTGGCGGGCCGCAGCGGCTTGCAGGGGGGCGGCCTGATCCAGGCCGGCCAGCGCATGAATCTGCGCGTGGACCGCGATGACCGCGGCACCGCCGGTTACGGCAAGGCGTCGGCGGTGGACGTCAACGGCCGCCTGCTGGCGCCCGAGATCTATGTCTACGGTAGCGACGGCGGGAACAACACCATCACCTTCAGCAGCACGGCCGACATCGGCGGCGGGGAGGTTGGCGGTGTGCTGAGCCAGGGCGTCTTGCTGGACGTGACGGGCGGGGCGGGTCAGGACACCATCCTGGTCAACGCGCTGTTGATCAATCAGCAGCAGACCACGGTGCGCACGCTGGGCGGCGACGACACGATCACCTTCGGCGCTACGGACGTGCGCGGCGATGTGACGGTGCTGGCGGGCCTGGGCGATGACGCCGTGACGGTCACCCAGGCCATGATCGCCGGCACGCTGAACGTGGACGGCGGCGACGGCGATAACGTCATCCTGGTGGACGCGTCCACGGTGGCTGGCGATGTGGTCATCGTCACCGGCATCGGCGCCGACCAGATCACGCTGCAAGACAGCGGCGTGACGGGTTCGGTGACGCTGACGGCGGGCGACGGCGGCAATACGGTGTTGCTGGAGACGGTGACGGTGGGCGGAGACACGGCCATCACCACCGGTTCCGGCGTGGACGCCATTACCCTGCTGGACAGCGGCCTGACGGGCGCGCTGACCCTCAACGCGGGCGACGGCGGCAATACCGTCATGCTGGACACGGTGACGGTGGGCGGTGATACGGCCATCACCACCGGTTCCGGCGTGGACGCCATTACCCTGCTGGACATCGGCCTGACGGGCGCGCTGACCCTCAACGCGGGCGACGGCGACAACACGATCCTGCTGGAGTCGGTGACCGTGGGCGCGGATACCGCCATCACGGCCGGGTCGGGCGCGGATGCCATTGTCTTGCTCGACAGCGGCTTGACGGGCGCGTTGACGGTGGATGCCGGCAACGGCGACAACGCCGTGCTGCTGGATACCGTGACGGTAGGCGGCGTCACGACGCTGCTGGCCGGCGCGGGCGCCGACCTGATCACGTTGACGCATAGCGGCTTTGGCGACGCGGTGTCGGTGAATGCGGGCGATGGCGACAACATCGTGTTGCTGGACGTGGTGACCGTTGCTGGCGCAACGTCTATCACGGCGGGCGCGGGTCTGGACGAGATCACCGTCCAACACAGCGCGCTGACCGGCGCATTGACGGTCAACGGCGGCAATGGCGACAACTTTGTGCTGCTGGATACCGTGACGGTGGGCGGCGACACCGCTATCACCACCGGCACGGGCAATGACCTGATCGCGCTGGTGGACAGTGGCCTGACGGGCGACCTGACGGTGGCGGCCGGCAATGGCGACAACGGCGTCGTGCTGCAAACGGTGACCGTGGGCGGCGATACGCGCATCACGAGCGGCGCGGGCAACGACCTGATCGGGCTGGTGGACAGCGACTTGACCGGTACGCTGACGATAGCCGCGGGCGATGGCGACAATGTCGTGCTGCTGGATACCGTGACCGTGGGCGGCGATACGCAGATCACGGCCGGCATCGGCAAGGACGAGATCGCCTTGGTCGATACGGCGCTGACCGGCGCCTTGACTGTGGATGCGGGCAACGGTGACAACACCGTGCTGCTGGACACGGTAACGGTCGGCGGCAGCTCGGCCATCACGACGGGTACCGGTGACGACCAGATCACGCTGCTGGACAGCGGCTTGATCGGATCGTTGACGGTGGATGCCGGCGACGGCGACAACGTGATCCTGCTTGACACGGTAACCATCGGCGGCGCGACCGACATTGCGACCGGCGCAGGCGTGGACCTGATCACCTTGGCCGACTCCGACTTCCTGGGCCATCTGGCCGTGGACGCGGGCGCTGGCAATGACAAGATCTGGATGGCGCGGATTCTGCTGGCCCGTGGCGCAACGGTGCTGGCGGGCGAGGGCGACGACTTGATCTACCTGTCGGCGCGCGCGCTGGCCGGTGGCGTGTCGCTGCATGGCAATGACGGCAACGACCTGATCGTGCTGGATCAATTGCCGTCGCTGACGAGCCAGCAGGGTACGCCTGGCGTAACCGACCGCGTCGATGTGGATGGCGGCCGGGGCGCGGATCACATCATCGTGAATCTGGCGGCCGCGCTGACGTCTATTGTCATCAACGTCCACGATTCCGACGACAACGGGCTGGAAAACCTGTCGGATGTGAACACGCTGACCATCAACGGCACCACCGACGACGAGACCTTCCTGGTGCGCGAGCACTTCGTTGCGAAGATCACGCCGCAGGGCGCGGGCTACGCCAACGAGGTGCAGCGCGTGAACTACGACCGCAGCATGACGGGCGGGCTGCGCCTGAACGCCGTGGACGGCGGCAACCGCTTCTACATCGACGACACCAGCACCTATGTGGTGATCGATGGCGGCCTGGGTAGCGACGCGGCCAAGCACAACGAGTATCAGGTCGGCCAGCTGTACGCGCTGGACCGCCAGTTCCCGAACGTGGGTGCGGGCGACACGATCAATACGGTGCAGACGACGCAAGGCTATCTGTCGCGCGGCAACAGCTTTGGCCTGACCTTGTACGGCGCGGAGAACAGCAGCAACGTGTTCCGCATCTACAGCAACGCCGCTCCGCTGGCGCTCTATGGCGGCCGTCGCGATGACGAGTTCATGGTCTACGCGTTCAAGGAAGCGCAAGTGCAGGCCAATGGCGAGCGCGGCTATGTCATCAACGGCCCCGTGTCGATCGATGGCGGCGAGGGCCTGAACACCTACACCGTGCTGGGCTCGGAAGACGCGGACGCCTTTGTGCTGACGCAGGAAGGCATCCGGGGCGCGGGGCTGAACACCAGCTACCAGAACATCCAGCGCGTCAACCTGGATGCGCGCGAAGGCAACGACCACATCTACGTGCTGTCCACGCGCAGCAACGTCATCACGACGTTGATCGGCGGTCGCGACAGCGACACCTTCGATCTGTCGGGCGACGTGGCGGGCAATACCATCGTGACGGGCCGTGGCGGCGCGCGCGATGTGTTCGATGGCGCGCAACCGGTCAGCATCACGGCGCAGCCGGGCCAGCTGGACGCCAACGGCGGCAATACGCTGTCGCTGTCGGTCAACCTGGACGCCAGCGTGCTGCCGCGCCCAGCCACGGGCCAGGCGTATGTGTCGCTGAGTAGCGCCATGGTGGCGTCGGCCTTGTATGGGTCGCTGACGCAGGGCGTGGGTCTGAACGCGGCCGACTCGCTTGCCGCCGCCATGCAAAGCCTGCAAGGGCGCGGCTTGCTCTTGTCCACCGACGGCGGGCTGACGTGGCACCAGAGCGTGGTGTTGACGTTTGACGCCAACGGCGTGGGCGCGCAAGCCTGGGGCGCGATGCAGCAGGTGCTGGTCAAGGTCGAGGATGGCATGGGAGCTGGCCTGCCGCCGCTGAGCCTGGCGGGCCGGGACTTGCATCTGTCGGCCTCGCTCTTCACGACGCTGCCGGGCCTGCAAGACGTGGCCTTGCCGCCGATTCTGGTGCGCGTGGCGGACCCGGCCTATGCCGGCCCCGCCAACGAGCCGGGCAAGGTGCGCGACCCGCGCGCGACGGATCAGCCCATCATCACGGTGGACCCGGTGACCGGCGTCAGCTACGCCAATTACGGCGACCAGCCGCATGACGTGTCGGGCATTCAGGGCACGCTGCTGATCGAGGGCGACACGCTGGACCGCCCCGACTACGACGCTACGCTGCGTGCCGGGGTGGGCCTGCCGGGCGAAACCGACGGCGTGCTGGGCGCGCGGTACGAAGGCGTGGCCTCGGCCTCGCCGGTCAATGACCGCATCCGCCTCTTCAACGACGGCACCACCACCGGCCAGACCGGCATGCAGGACCAGGTCGACAATATGGGCGGTCTGGACCGCGTGTATGACAACGCGCAAGCGGGCGACTTCGGCCGCATCACCGGGCTGGGCATGACGCCGGGCCTGGGCGGTGCCGGCGGCACGGTGTCACAAGCCAGCCAGGCGGGCACGCACGTGTACGACCGCGGCATCCTCTTCCACGGCGTGCAGTCGGTGAACACGATGCTGGGTCAGGGCGACGACACCTATACGGTGCGCCACGCCACGGTCGGCACGGTGACGCTGGTGCAGGGCGGTGGCGGCAACAACCTGCTGATCGCCGAAGGCAGCACCGTGGGCGGCACCGACCGTCCGGTGCTGCTGTTCGGGTCGACCAGCCAGGACGACGCCTACTACACCGCGCTGCCAGGCCAGCGCGTGGCGGGTCAGGCGCTGCATTTCGGCGCCGCGGGCAACAACGTGCTGGACGCGCGTACCACCACGCAGGGCGTCATTCTCTACGGCGGCGCGGGCAACGACCTGATCTACGGAGGCTTGGGCAATGACCTGATCGCGGGTGGCGGCGGCAACAACGTCATCCATGCGGGCCAGGGCAACAACATCGTGTTCGGCAACGCCGGCATGAATATCGACCTGGGCACGCCGATGAACATGGGTTCGGCGGCAACGGCGGATGTGCAATCGCTGGCGGCGCTGACGCTGGTGTTGACGCCGCAGCAGGCGGCGGGCCTGACGGTGGGCGGTTCGGCCGACTTGCTGGCGGCCGGCGGCAATACGATCACGGCGGGCGACGGCAACAACATCGTGTTTGCCAACTTCGGCCGTATCGTCATCGTGGATCCGGTGAACTACCTGCGTAACCGGGGCGACTTCATCGACGCCGCGGCGCCGGGTACGGACGCGCGCTATCTCGCGGGCGTCGGCCTGCAGATGCTGGAGACGATCAACCTGCCGGCGGGCGGCCTGAACACCATTACGGTGGGTGCCGGCCGCAACGCCCTGTTTGGCGGCATGGGCGACGACATCATTCA
The DNA here is from genome assembly GCA_963530045.1 of uncultured Achromobacter sp. GTDB lineage: Bacteria > Pseudomonadota > Gammaproteobacteria > Burkholderiales > Burkholderiaceae_B > Achromobacter. Next base: position 28,266 of record CAUSDE010000060.1, on the reverse strand, counting down.
GGCCGTGGGCGCGGGTGGCTTCAACCTGATCGCCGGCGACGGCGCGCGGGCGCTGTTCACGGCCGGCGGCCGCATCGCCATGTTCGAGTCCACGCATCCGTCGGTGGGTGGCAAAGACAGCCTCTACAACAACGGCGAAGGCGTGATGATCGGCGGCATGGGCGCCGACCTGCTGGAAAGCGGCGCGGGCAACAACGTGATGTTCGGCGACAACGGCCGGGTGGTGCTGGTCAATGACCGCATGAGCCTGATCGAAACCATCGACATCGCGTTCGGCGGCGACGACATCCTGTTGGCAGGCCCCGGCAACAACGTCATGTTGGGCGGCATTGGCGCGGACAACTTCCGCGGCAGCCTCTCCAAGGACGTGATGGTGGGCGACTTCGCGGCAATCTATATCCAGCCGGAAAGCGGCCGCATCATCAACCTGACTCGCTTCGGCCAGGGCGGCAACACCCCCGACCTGATCACACGGGCGATGGAGGACCTGTTCTCGTGGAACGGCAACTTCGGCGACTGGTCGCGGCCGGTGTTCGGCGCGCTGTCCACTCGTTGGGGCGCGGACAGCTACCTGAATGGCGGTGTGCAGGATCTGATCGACCGCATCCGCCTGGGCGCGGCGCGCCCGGACATCGTGATCGACCGCGACGGCGGCGGGCTTTCCGATTATGCTTCGTCGGCCGCGGCGGACGAGGTTTCGATGCGCACCGATCAGACGGTGCAGGATGGCGGCCAGGGCTATGCGGGCGGTATGTCGGCCGCACCCCGGCCGGCATCTCGGAAGGCGCCGCCCGTGGAACCGGCCGACGAGCAAGCGCCGCAAGCCGACGCGCAGCCGGTCGCAACGCTGCCGGATGGCGAGCAAGCGGCGCTGCGCGCTGAAGGCCAGGCCGACCATTCGGCGGCTGCCGCCGAGCCTGCGTCGGGCGCGTCCGCGGCCGAACGCGCGGCGATGGCGGCCGGGGTGGGCTTGCTGGGGTTGAGCGGTGCGTTGGGCACGTCGGGCAATGGCACGGTCGTGTTCAATTCGAAGACCAATACGTGGGAACCGAAGGCCGGCCGCAAGCGCGGCTTGAGCGTGCGGCGCGAGGCTCCCCAGCTTACGGAGATTGGAAGCGAGGATGAATGATGCAGTCGTGCCCGCGCAGGTCAAGCGCGCGGACCTGGCCTGGTGGTCGGCGCTGTCGGCCGCCAGCGACCGCCAGTCTTTCCTGGACGCTTGGCTGGCCTTGCAGGCCAGCCAGTTGGCGGGGGTGCGTCACGCCGCCTTGATCCTGGGCGAGCCGGACACCGGCCCGTTCGAGGCGGTGTCGCAGTATCCCGTGGGCAGCCGCCCGTGCGCGTCGTTCTACGGCGCGGTGGACGAATCCCTGCAGGGCAGGGAGGCCGCGGTGTCGACCGATGGGCAGGCGCTGGTGGTGGCTTATCCCATCGTCCTGGCCGGGCGCATCCATGGCGTGGCGGCCTTCGAGACCGCCATGCAGGCGCCCGAACCCCTGGTGCAGGCGTTGCGCTGGGGGACGGGCGTGCTGGAATTCTGGCTGCTGCAACGCCAGGAAACCGACAGCGCGCAGACGGTAGAACGTCTGATGGTCGTGATCAACAGCGTGGCGCGCGCACTGAAGGAAGGGAAGTTCAAGGACGTGGCCCTGACCCTGGTGACCGACCTTGCTACCCGGCTGGAGTGCGACCGGGTCAGCATCGGCTTTCGCCAAGACGGCCGGTGCAAGGTGTATGCGCTGTCGCACAGCAGCCGGCTGGTGCAGAACATGAACTTGATGCGCAGCGTGGCCGAAGCCATGGACGAGGCCATCGACCAGAACACGACGTTGTGCCTGCCGCAGGACGAGGGCCGCACCATCCAGCTGCGCGCCCATCAGAAGCTGGCGCGCGAATTCGGCAACCGCAATGTGCTGACCGTGCCCTTCGCGCCGGAAGACGAGGCCCGTGGCGCGCTGGTGTTCGAACGGCCCGACAACCAGCCGTTCGACTCGCAGAGCATCGAGCTTTGCCAAAGCGTGGTGCTCTTGACCGGCCGCGTGCTCTATCAGCGCTTGCAGCAGGAACGCCCGTTTTGGCGAAAATGGCGCGATGGCGCGCTGCGCGAATCGGGCCGCTTGCTGGGGCCGCGCCATATCGGGCGCAAATTGCTGGCACTGGCGCTGGCGGCGGCGGTGGCATTCGGCGTGTTCGCCCATGGCCCATACCGCATCAGCGCCACTGCCACCGTGCAGGGCGTCGTGCAGCGCGTGCTGGCGGCGCCGTTCGACGGCTACATCAGTGAAGCGACGCACCGCGCGGGCGACGACGTCAAGCAGGGCGACGCCCTGGCCGCGCTGGACACGCGCGAGACCGAACTGGAACTGCTGCGCGCCGGCAACCTGGAAGTGCAGTACCGCCGCCAGGCCGAAGAGGCCTCGGCGCGGGGCGACAGCGCGGCCGCCGCTATCGCGCAGGCCCAGGCCCGCCAGGCCATGGCGCAAATCCAGTTCTACCGTGAACAGGTCCAGCGGTCGACCTTGCGCGCACCCTTTGACGGCATGATCGTCAGCGGCGACTTGAGCCAGCAGCTGGGCGAAGCCGTCAAGCGCGGGCAAGAACTGTTCAAGCTGTCGCCGCCGGACGGCTACCGGCTGTGGCTGGACGTGGAAGACCGGCTGATCGACGACGTGGCGGTGGGCCAGACCGGCCGGGTGGCGCTGGCCGCCATGCCAGACCGGCAGATCCCGTTCACGGTCACGCGCATCGTGCCCCTGGCGCAGGTGCAGGAAGGCAAGACCGTGTTCCGCCTGGAAGCCAGCCTGGATCCGACGTCGGCGCCGGCCTTGCGGCCGGGCATGGAGGGCGTGGGGCGCATCGACATCGATGAGCGCCGCTACGTCTGGATCTGGACGCATGGGTTTTTTGATTGGCTACGCCTGAAATGGTGGGGCTGGTTCGGCTGACGAGCAGAAGATGTCTAGCACTGCCCTCTATAGCAATTCCTGGCACCGGGTCAGCACGCTGCGCCCGCGGCTGCGCTCGCACATCCATATTCACCGCCACGTGTACCGGGGCGAGGTCTGGTATGTGATGCAGGACCAGAGCAATGGCGAATTCCACCGCTATACGCCCGAGGCCAACCTGCTGATCAGCCTGATGGACGGTCGCCGCACGGTGCAGGAGATCTGGGAGATCGCCTGCGGCCAGCTGGATGACGACGCCATGCCGCAGGACGAGGTCATCCGCCTGATGGCGCAGTTGCACCGCGCCGACGTGCTCACCACCGACCGCGCGCCGGACGTGCGCGACCTGGTTGAACGCCGCAAGCGCCAGCGCATGCAGAAGGTCAAGCAATACATCGGCAACCCCAGCGCGCTGAAAATGCCGCTGCTGGACCCCGACCGCTGGCTGACGCGCCTGCTTCCGGCTTACCGCTGGCTGTTCACCTGGGTGGGCGCCTTGCTGTGGCTGGGCGTGGTCGCGGCGGGCGCGGCGCTGGGCGCCATGCACTGGCAGACGCTGACGCACAATATCTGGGATCAGGTGTTTTCCACCGGCAACGTGCTGGCCATGGCGCTGGTCTACCCGGTGGTCAAGGCCATCCACGAGCTCGGCCACGCCTGTGCGGTAAAGGCGCGCGGCGGCGAGGTCCATGAAATCGGCCTGATGTTCCTGCTGCTGGTACCCATCCCGTATGTGGACGCCTCGGCCGCCTCGGCCTTCGCGGACAAGCGCTGGCGCATGCTGGTGGGCGGGGCGGGCATTCTGGTGGAACTGTTCCTGGCGGCCGTGGCGATGATCGCCTGGACGCAGCTGGATCCGGGGCTGGGCCGGTCGCTGGCCTATACCGTCATCGTGCTGTGCGGCGTGTCCACGCTGTTCATGAACGGCAACCCGCTGTTGCGCTATGACGGCTATTACGTGCTGTCAGACGCCATCGAAATCCCCAACCTGGGCCAGCGTTCCAACGGCTACCTGGGCTATCTGTTCAAACGCTATGCGCTGGGCCTGCGCGGCGTTGAGGCGCCGCGCGCGACCCCGGGCGAACGCGCCTGGTTCGTGGGCTATGCGGTGCTGTCCTTCTGCTACCGCATGTTCATCATGTTCCTGGCCATCTTCATCATGGCCGGACAGTTCTTTTTCTTCGGCGTGCTGTTGGCGATGTGGGCGCTGTTCAACACGATCGTGATGCCGCTGTGGCGCCTGGGCCGCCAGTTCTATGCCGACCCGCAGATCCAGTCGCACCGTTTCCGTTCCTATGTGATCTGCGGCTTGTGTGTGCTGGGCGTGGCAGGCCTGGTGGGCGCGGTGCCCATGCCGTCGTCCACCGACACCGAAGGCGTCGTCTGGGTGCCGCCCACGGCGCAGGTCAGGGCGCCCGTGGCCGGGTTCGTCCGGGCGCGCCAGGCGGCGGACGACGCCCCGGTGGGAGTGGGCGCGCCCCTGATGGCGCTGGAAAACGATGAATTGATTCGCCGCGATGCCATGCTGGCCGCCCAGGTCGACGAGTACCAGGCGCGCTACGTGCAGGCGTATGCGCAAAACCAGGTGCAGGCGGCCATCATGCGCCACCAGTGGACCAGCCTGCAGACCGAGCGCCGGGCGATCCAGGAGCAAGTGCAGGCGCAGCAGGTGCGCAGCCCCCACGCCGGGCGCTATGTGTCGGCGCAGCCCGAAGACATGACGGGGCGCTACGTGCAGCGCGGCGAGTTGCTGGGCTATGTGCTGACGGATGCCGAGACCGTGCGGGTCGTCGTGCCGCAGTCCAGCCTGGAGCGTATCCACCGGTCGCTCAAGGACGTGCGCGTCCGCTTGGTGCAGGACAGCGGGCAGGAATTCGTGGCCAGGATCGCGCGCGAGGTGCCGGCCGCCACCGACGAATTGCCCAGTCTGGCGCTCAGTCTGCAAGGCGGGGGCAGCATCGGCGTGGACCCGCGCAAATCGCAGGAAGGGCGCGCCAAGTCAGCTGAAAACCTGTTCGTGATGGACTTGGCCCTGCCCGAGGACGCGCCGCGCGCCTACCTGGGCGCGCGCGTCTACGTGAAGTTCTCGCATGAGCCGCGCCCGGTCGCGCTGCAAGCCTACGACGCCGTGCGCCAGATGGTGCTGCGCCAGTTCCGGTTCTGATATGCACGCCTTTGCCGCCCTGAACCCCGACCCGCTCTATCCTGAAAAGGAGAGCGAGCGCCATGCCAACAAGCTGGAAGCCTGGGGCACGGACACCTTGCGCTGGCTGGGCCGCAAGTGGCGCGAACCCTTATGGCGCACCCGGCGCATCCTGTCGCGTGTGCGGCGCGAGACCGCGGCGCTGGGCGACATCGACCTGGAGGGGGTGCGTCGGCGCGCGGACGACATCGCATTTGACCTCCGCGCCAACGGCATCACGCAAGAGAGCGCTGCGCGCGCCTTCGCGCTGATCCGCCAGGCAGGCCGGCTGGCGCTGGGCAAGGCGCATTTCGATGTGCAATTGCTGGGCGGCTGGGCCATGTTGCAAGGCATGGTGGCCGAAATGCACACGGGCGAGGGCAAGACGCTGACGGCGACGCTGCCCGCCGCCACGGTCGCCATGGCCGGCCTGCCGGTGCACGTCATCACCACGAACGATTACCTGGTGGAACGCGACGCGCAGATCATGGGGCCGATCTACGAGGCGCTGGGCCTGACGGTGGCCTGGGTCAGCATGGAAATGGACATCCCCGCGCGGCGCAAGGCCTACCAGGCGGACGTGGTCTATTGTTCCAACAAGACGCTGGTGTTCGACTACCTGCGCGACTTGATCGTGCTGGACAGCGACAAGGACGAAGACGCGCTGCGCCTGGAGCGGTTGCGCGGCGCGCAGGGCAGGCTGAACCAGCTGTACCTGCGCGGTCTGTGCTTTGCCATCGTGGACGAGGCGGACAGCGTGCTGGTGGACGAGGCGCGCACGCCGCTGATTATTTCGGGCGTGCAGGAAGACGACACGACCGAGGTGACGCGCCAGGCCATGGAACTGGCGGACGGCATGGTGCCCGAGCATTACCGTCTGCACCGCGGCGAGCGCCGCGTGACGCTGACCGAACTGGGCCGCGAACACCTGCGCGGGCAGTGCGCCGCGCTGCCTGCCCCCTGGAGCATCCCGTTCCGGCGCGAAGAACTGGTGCTAAGCGCGCTGACCGTGCTGCATCTGTACCGGCTGGACGAGCAATACATCATCCGCGACGAGAAAATCATGGTCGTGGACGAGTTCACCGGGCGCGTGATGCCGGACCGGTCCTGGGGCCAGGGCCTGCACCAGATGCTGGAACACAAGGAAGGGCTGGAACTGAGCGAACCGCGCGCCACGCTCAAGAGCATCAGCTACCAGCGCTTTTTCAAGCACTATCTGCTGCTGTCGGGCATGACGGGAACCGCGGCCGAGATCCGCGCCGAACTGGGCCGCGTGTATGACCTGCCGGTGGTGCGCATCCCCACGCATCGCAAGTCGCGCCGGCGCCACGCGCCGGATGCCGTGTACCCGACGTTGGCCGAGAAATGGGCGGCGGTCCGCGACCGCACCCGCGCGCTGCACCAGCAAGGGGTGCCGATCCTGATCGGTACGCGCTCCGTCGCGGCGTCCGAGCAGGTGGCCCAGGTGCTGGCGCAGGCGGGCCTGCCCGCCGTGGTGCTCAACGCCAAGCAGGACGCCGACGAAGCCGACATGATCGCGCGGGCTGGCGAGATCGGCAGCATCATGATCGCCACCAATATGGCGGGGCGCGGCACCGACATCCCGCTGTCCGACGCCGCGCGCGAGGCCGGCGGCCTGCATGTCATCCTGACCGAACGGCATGAGTCCGCTCGCATCGACCGGCAACTGGAAGGCCGATGCGGACGCCAGGGCGACCCGGGCCACGTCGAAGCCATCTTGTCCCTGGAAGACGCGGTGCTGGACAGCGTGACCGGCAGCGTCTGGGCCAAGCCCATGCAGATTCTGCGCGCGCCGCGCGCCCAGGGATGGCATGGCCTGGCCGCGCGCTGGTTGCGGTTCGCGCAAGCCCGTACCGAACGAAAACTGGCCCGCGACCGCCGCCAAATGGTGGCCGCGGATGAAGAACTTGAAAACTCCCTGTCGTTTTCCGGGCAGGGCGACTGACATGCAAAGACCCGATTCCATGACGCTACGCCTTCGACTGCTTTGCCCGGCCTTGCTGGCCGGCCTGCTTGCCGCCACCGGCGTTCGCGCCCAGGGCCTTCCGCCGGATGCCCGCCTGCCCGTCCTGACGGAGCCGGCCTTGTCCACGCAGGGCGACAATCTGCATGCCCCGATGGCGTGCCTGATCGAACCGTTCCAGGTATCCGAATTGGGCAGCGCGTCGGCTGGCGTGCTTAGCAATGTGCTGGTCCAGCGCGGCGATGTCGTGAAGAAAGGGCAGGTGGTGGCGGAGCTGAACACCAGCGTCGACGAAGCCACCTTGGGGTTGCGCCGCGCCGAAGCGGCCTACCTGGGCCGCGTCGTCGACCGCAATGCCGACCTGTTCAAGCGCCAATTGTTGCCGGCCGGCGACTACGACGAAATGACCTCGCGCAGCCGCCAGGCGCAGCTTCAGGTGGCGCTGCAACAGGCGATCCTGGCCGAACGCAGCATCAAGAGCCCGTTCGACGGCGTCGTCGCGGAACGCTTTGCGGGCCCCGGTGACCGCATCAACGACAACAAGATCGTCAAGCTGGCGCAGATCAACCCCTTGCTGGTGAAGGTGGTCGTTCCCGAAGGCCTGTACGGGCAAATCAAGGCCGATGCGGATGCCCAGGTCACGGTGAACCAGGCCATCAGCGGCAAGCCGCTGCAGGCCAAGGTGTGGCGGATCGACCGGGTCATGGATGCGGCAAGCGGCACCTTTACGGTACTGCTGCGCGTTCCCAATGACGGCAATGCCATCCCGTCGGGGATCCGGTGTTCGGTCAAGTTCTGAAATAGGCGCCGTGCGCCGACGGGTCACACCACCCGCGTCAGCACCTTTTCGTCCCGGAACCAGCCATCCAGGTTGGCGGCCATCAAGTCCGCCATCGCGCGGCGGGTTTCGTGCGTGCCGCTGGCGATGTGCGGCAGCAGCACCACGTTGTCCATGGCGTTCAGCGCGGCCGGCGTCGCCGGCTCGTGCTCGAATACGTCCAGGCCCGCGCCGGCGATGCGCTTGGCCTGCAAGGCGCTGACCAGCGCGGCTTCGTCCACGACGGTGCCGCGCGCGATGTTGATCAGCCAGCCCTGGGGCCCCAGCGCGTCCAGCACTTCCGCGTTCACCAGGTGACGGGTCGCGTTTCCGCCGGGCACGGCCAGCACCAGGAAATCGCATTCAGTGGCCAAGGACGCGATGTCCGGGCAATAGCGGTAGCCGGCGGGCGCGTCGGCGCGCGGTTTGCGGCTGGTGTACAGGATGTCCATGTCGAAGGCCGCGGCGCGGCGGGCGATCTGCAGGCCGATGTTGCCCAGTCCGGCAATGCCGCAGCGCTTGCCGCTCATGCGTGTGGCAAGCGGAAAGCCTTCGTTCGGCCAGCGGCCGGCGCGCACGAAGCGGTCGGCTTCGACGATGCGGCGGGGCGCCGCCAGCATCAATGCCAAGGCCGTGTCGGCCACGCAGGCGTCCAGCACGCCGGGCGTGTTGGTGACGACCACGCCGCGCGCCTGGGCGGCGGCCAGGTCGATGGTGTCGTAACCCACGCCAAAGCTGAAAATGCCCTCCAGCGCGGGCAAGGCGTCGATCAGTTCGCGGGTGGCGCCGAAGCGGCCGCTGGTGGCCACGCCGCGGATGGACGGCCCATGTTCGCGCAGCAAGGCCGCGGGATCGGCGGCTTCCCACAGGCGGTGGACGCGGTAGCGGGATTCCAGGTCGGCCACCAGCTCGGGCAGCAAGGGGCCGACCATCAGCAGGTGGGCGGAGGAGGCGTGCAGGGAATCTGTCATGGATACGGCTTCTGAGAATGGCCCGAAAGACCGGGCCGGATGGGGATCAGTTCGTCTGGATATTGCGGGTCTTGATGATCTGCCCGTAGCGTGCGCGTTCGCTGGCGGCCAGCTCTTGCAACTGCTGCGGGGTGGAACCATGCGCAACCGCGCCTTGGGATTCCAGCTTGGTCTTCATGGCGGGGTCGGCGGCGACCTCGCGGATCGCCTGCGACAGCTTGTCGATGACGGCGGGCGGGGTGCCCGCGGGGGCCAATACGGCGGTCCAGGATCCGGATTGCGCGTTCTTCACGCCGGCCTCGTCAATAGTCGGTACGTCCGGCATGGCGGGCGATCGCGCGGCGCCCGTTACGGCCAGCGCCCGCAACTTGCCGCCCGTGACGTAGGGCATGGTTTCCAGCACCGACGCGAACAGCATGTCCACGCGGCCTGCCATCAAGTCTGTCATGGCCGGACCTCCGCCCTTGTACGGCACATGCATCAGGTCCACGCCCGTGGCTTGCTGGAAGATCTCGGCAGACAGGTGCGGGGCGCCGCCCGTGCCGGAACTGGCAAACTTGTGCTTGCCGGGTTCGGCGCGCGCCAGCGTCACCAGTTCTGCCACGTTCTTGGCCGGCAGGCCCGTGGGCACGACCAGCACGAAGGGCAGGTCCGAGAAAAGCGAGACCGGGGCAAAGGCCGTCGCCGGATCCGAGTGCAGCTTGTAGATCCACGGGTTGATGGCCAGCATCCCGGAATTGGCGAACAACAGCGTGTAGCCGTCGGCCGGCGAACGCGCCACGAGGTCTGCGGCGATCTGTCCGCCCGCGCCGGGGCGGTTGTCCACCACCACGGACGATGCCAGCTTGTCGCCCAGGGCCGCCGCCAGCAGTCGTGCCGAAATATCGGTGCCGCCGCCCGGTGAAAAGGGGACGATCAGGTTGATCGGGCGCTCCGGATATCCGGCGGCGCTGGCGTTACCAGGCAACGCGGCGGTGGCGGCCAGGGCCAGCGCCGCGGCGATGAGCCGGACGCGTTGTCGCGCGATGGGGGTTGTCTCCATGTCTCTCTTCTCTTTTTTGGCGTGGGAAGCGGCGTCTGCCGCGGAAAAACGTGCTGCGAAGGTGCTCCTTTGGTTCCTGCGGGCCGGCGGGCGGCCTTGTCGCCGAGTATAGAAACGGCTGTTGATGGATAGCCGTTCGAGCTATAAATAGCATTGATCAATTCAAGGGTTGAATCGATGGAATTCCGCCAACTGGAGTGCTTCATCGCCGTCGCCGAAGAACTGCACTTCGGCCGAGCGGCCGAACGGCTATGCATGACGCAGCCGCCGCTGTCCCGGCAAATCCAATTGCTGGAGCAGGATCTGGGCGTGACGCTGTTCGAACGCAATAGCCGGCAGGTGCTGCTTAGTGCGGCAGGCAGGCGCTTCCTGCGCGATGCGCGGCACCTGCTGGAATACTCGGCGCGCGCTGCGGCCACCGCGCGGCGCACCTCTGGCGGCGAGGCCGGGCATATCACGCTGGGTTTCACCGCGGTCGCGTCGTACCGGCTGATGCCGTCGATGATCATACAGGCGCGCAAGCTGTTGGCCGGCGTCGAGATCCAGCTTCGCGAAACCGTCAGCACCGATCTGGCGCGCTTGCTGTTGGCGCGCGAACTGGACGCCATCCTGGCGCGCAGCGTGCCGCAACAGGCCGGCATTGAATCGCGGCTGATCGAACGCGAACCGCTGGTGCTGGCGCTGCCCGCCGGTTCCCCCTTGTGCGAACACGACACCGTGCCGTTGCGCCTGTTGCAAGGCCAGCCTTTCGTGCTGTATTCGCCTCGGGAAGGCAAGTATTTCTATGACCGCATCGTGGGGGCGTTCGGACTGGCCGACGTGCAGCCGGACTACGTGCAGCGCGCAGGGCAGACGCACACCTTGCTGGCGCTGGTGCGGGCCGGCTTGGGCGTGGGCATCGTGCCGGATTCGGCGCGGGAACTGCGGTTTGAAGGCGTGGAGTTTCGCCCGATCGGCCAGCGCGATTTATACGCGGACATGTATCTGGCCTGGCACGCGCAGCATGACAACCCCGCGCTGGACGCGTTCCTGCAACGGGTGGCGGGCGTCGCGGCGAAGTGATAGAACCTGGCGGCCGCGACGGTGGCCGTCACATCTGCATCTTCTTCTTGCCCAGCAAGGTCAGCGCCAGGCTCCTGCCCGTGCGCATGAAGGGGTAGAGTGCGGTGGACAGGCACGGGTTGCGGAAGACGGCGGCGTTGACGCTGTTGAACAGATCGTTGCCGGTGCTGATCAGCGCCAGGCGGTTGATGCAGTCGGCGCCCCAATAATCCTGGCCGTCCAGATGCAGCAGCATGCCCTGGTTCAGGTCGTACCCTTGCGCCTTGTACGCCACCGCCAGATCCGGGTGGTCGCGCATATTGAGCAGGTCGATCGGACCCACGGCCTTTTGCAGTTGCAGCATCCGCACGTAGTTCGAGCAGAAGGGGCAGTCCCCGTCATACAGCAGGAAGTTCTTGGGCGTGGCCATGGCGCACCCTATAGTTTGCGCGGGCGCGGGAATCCCGCCCGCCTGTACCGATTAAAGCGCATTTCGTCTGTGATAAAAAAGTGCCTGACTTGTGGCGCTCGCGGCGCCCGCCTTCGACACTCAAAGGGATGTACTTCAGCATGACCACCGCAAAGATTGCCCTGGACCCGTTTCCGACCGTCCCGCTGGTCGGTGCGCCGACGCCGATCCAACGCATGGATCGTCTGGCCGCAGCCTTGCAGGGGCGCCTGCAAGGCGTGCAGCTCTACGTCAAGCGCGACGATTTCATGCCCTTGGGCGGGGGCGGAAACAAGCTGCGCAAACTGGAATTCCTGTTGGGTGACGCGTTGGCTAATGGCGCCGATACGGTCATCACGGTGGGCGGACTGCAGTCCAATCATGCACGCCTGACGGCGGCGGCAGCGGCGGTCACGGGCTTGGCCTGTGAGCTGGTCCTGTCGCGCGCCGTGCCCCGGGACGACGCGGAATACGAGCACAACGGCAACATGCTGCTGGACCCGTTGTTCGGGGCCCGGGTCACGATCGCCCCGGCAGGCACGGACAGTCTGGCCGCGGCCCAGGCGCGCGCGGAAGTGTTGCGTGCCCAGGGCCGGCGCGTCGTCGTGCTTCCTACCGGCGGGTCGACACCGCTTGGCAGTCTGGGATACGTCAGCTGCGCCCAGGAGATCGTGAACCAGGAACGCGAACTGGGCGTGGAATTTTCAACCGTGGCCGTCGCCAACGGCAGCGGCGGGACGCAAGCCGGACTGGTGGCGGGCTTGCACGCGGCGGGCCGAGACCCGGGCATGGTTCAGGGATATGGCGTCCTGGCCACCGAAGGGCAAACCATCGCCACCACCCACGCCTTGGCGGCCGGCGCGTGCGAGCTGCTTGGGCTGGCGCCACCCGCCGTATCCGCCATCCGTGTGAATGGATCGCATCGCGGTGAGCACTACGGGGCGGCGACCTCGGGAATGCTGGACGCGGTCACGACCGTCGCCCGGTCCGAGGGCTGGTTGCTGGACCCGGTCTACAGCGGCAAGGCATTCGCGGGCCTGCTGGCCGATATCGAGCAAGGCAAGTACGCGCCCGGCTCGAAAGTGCTGTTCGTCATGACGGGCGGCCAGCCTGGCCTCTTTGCCTACCGCAGCGCCTTCGAGTCGGCGCGGGCGGCTGGCGCCGACAACGGCTAGCCCTTCACGCTTCGGGCCCTGCTCCGGGCAGGTCGGCCGACGCCTGTTGGCCGCGCTGCGCGGCGCCGCGGTCCTGCGCCCGCCACCGCGCTCGCAACCCGGCGATCTGGCGCAGCGCCTGCTGCGACATCTTCCACCAGCCGAACGGGCGCGGATCGGCCAGCATGCTCATGGCCCGGGCGTAGTCCAGCGTCAGCCCCGGCGTCCAGGCCATGGTCATGGCGCGCTTGCGGATCTGCGAGGCCACCCAAAGCTCGGGTGTCAGCAGCAGCCGGATCAGCACGCGCCAGCCCGCCCGGCTACCGTGCAGACGGCCCACCACGCCGTCCAGCGCGGCATCAAGCGCCCGCGCCACCGAACTTGAACAATTGCGGTGGGTCAGGTTGTAAGTGCTGTTCTGCCGGTATTCGTTCCAGAACGCGGCCAGCTTGTCGGGGTCGTAATTCCGGATGCGCACGCGCATGGTGGACGGGCACCAGGCCTTGGACTCGGTCGCGTAATCGGGCTGGTACACGCCGGGGATGTCGTTGTCGGGCGTTGCGCGCAACAGGTTGCCGAACTCGTCGGGCGACCGGTCGATTTCTTCCTTGGGATACAGGCTGATGTAGATGCCTTCCGGAGACTCCAATGCGGCGTGGCCGGTGGAGATCACGCCGTTCACATCGACGGCTGCGATGTAGCGGTCGACGACGGGATAGTTGCGCGTTTGCGCCTTGGCCGACCCGGACGGCGTCCAGACGTGGACGGTCAGCGCCCGCTCGGAGTCGGCGGGCGGCCCGTCCCACACGGGCGACGCGGCGGCGGGCGCGGCCGGCATGAAGTCCGACGAGTCATTGGTGGCGAATGCCGGGTTCGAGGCCAGATGCTTGACCCGCCGCGCCAGCCACAGCAGTTTCAGGCCCGCAATGGCCAGGAACAGGCCCAGGCAATACGGCACCGTGCCGACGTAATTGGTGGGGTAGGGCTGGAAGAAGAAAATGGCCAGCAGGATTTCGGCTACACCCCCAGCGAAAGCGTAGCGCCAGCGGTCGTAGCGCACGACATAGGCGGCCAGGCATTGCAGCACCCCGTCCATCAGGAACAACGCGCCGAAGATCATCGACAGCGCGAAGTGCCCGTGATGGTGCCCGATCAGGATCAGGGTGCCGGCCAGCAGCACAAAGACGCCCTTGGTGTAGCGCAAGACGCGCTGGCCGCCCACGCCGGATGAGGCGATCAGCAGCGTGGCCAGCCCTTCAATAATAAAGAGGACGGCAAAGGCATTCAGCGGGAAGTAGAGCGCGTTGTCCAGCGCGTCGATGAAGACGCATATGCCAGCCGCCAGGAAGAATGCCCCGACGGCGGTCAAGGCGCGCCAGCGTTTGCGCAGATAGGGGACTCCCAACAGCAGCAATACAAGTTGTGGCATGCCAGCGGTCCGGAAAGGGGAAGGCGGATACGAGCTCAGAAGTGCATGGTACCCAAACCCGGCCGATTCTGAACACGTTAATGCAATCCTTTAATGCCCCTTTTTTGCTTCCGTCGATGTCCTCTTCATGCCGCTTCACATCCGCTTGCGCAGGCCGCAGGGCCGCCTAGGCGCGCACCCTGCAACGATTCGTCTTAATCGGGCGCCGCCCAGGCCAGGCTCATCGCGTAGGCGCGCACGTCCTGCGGCCACGTTGCGACGCACTGCGCAAAGCGCTCGCGGTCGTCGGCATAGAGCGCTCGCGTCGCGTCCTCGAAACCCGCCAAGTTGCCGGCCATGCTGGACATGAACCGGTAGGCGGCTTCCTGCCGCAGGCGCTGCTCGTCCCGCGCTTCGTTGTCGCGGCGCGCTTGCTCGACCAGTTTGCGCAGCGCCACCGACGCGCCGCCGGGTTGCGCGCCCAGCCAGTCCCAGTGCCGTGGCAGCAGGGTGACTTCACGGGGCACGACTCCCAGCTTGGGCCGGCCGCGGCCGCGGGGCAGCGCTTCTGCCGCATCGCTGGCGTCGGGCTCCACGGCGGGCACGTCGGCGGCCGGAGGCGGCGCGTGCCGCGCAATGATCTGCGCGTCGTCGCCCCTCAGGTCCAGGTCCGTCTGTTGGCCCGTGCCGTCCTGAAAGACCAGCACCGTTTCGCGATCCGATGCATTCATGGCCCGTTTGACGGCCAGCGCCACGTCGGCCAGTGGCCCGGCGGCCAGGATGCGGTGGCCTTCGAAGGCGGTATAGGAAAGGGGCGAGGCAATAGTATTCATGGCGATAGTGTTCCGGTGCCCGAAGAAAAGTGAGGCAAGTACGAATTATGATCCGGGTAAAAGTGCCCGTCAATATTGTCCGGGTAAAAATATTCAGCTGGGACCGGATCGGCTATCGTGCAATCGGGGCCGGTTCATGATTCGGTACGTTGCATTCGCTGACTTGCCAGACTGCAAAAATTCCGTACAAACCTAGGGTCAACACCTAGTCAAAACATGCAGGCGGCGTATAATCTTGCTTTGCGCCCGGAGTTACCCATGCGTCTCGTTCAAAAAGCGCTCACCTTCGACGATGTGTTGTTGGTGCCTGCGTATTCCGAGGTGTTGCCGCGCGACACCTCCCTGGCCACGCGCCTGACTCGCAATATCAGTCTGAATATCCCCCTTGTGTCCGCCGCCATGGACACCGTCACCGAATCGCGTCTGGCCATCGCCATGGCGCAAGAGGGCGGCATCGGGATCATTCACAAGAATTTGTCCGCCGATGCCCAAGCCCGTGAAGTGGCTCGCGTCAAGCGCCACGAATTCGGCATCGTGATCGATCCGGTCACCGTCACCCCCCAGATGAAAGTGCGCGACGCCATTGCGTTGCAGCGCCAGCATGGCATCTCGGGCCTGCCGGTGGTCGAAGGCCGCAAGCTGGTCGGCATCGTGACCAACCGCGATCTGCGTTTCGAAGAAAACCTGGATCAGCCCCTGCGCAACATCATGACGCCGCAGGAACGCCTGGTCACCATGAAGGAAGGCGCCACGCTGGATGAAGCGCAGGCCCTGATGCACAAGCACCGTCTGGAACGCGTGCTGATCGTGAACGACGGCTTTGAACTGCGTGGCCTGGCCACCGTCAAGGACATCGTCAAGAACACCGAACACCCGATGGCCAGCAAAGACGGCCAAGGCCAGTTGCGCGTCGGCGCAGCGGTGGGCGTGGGCGCCGGCACCGAAGAGCGCGTGGAAAAGCTGGTCGCGGCAGGCGTCGACGTCCTGATCGTCGACACCGCTCACGGCCACTCCAAGGGCGTGCTGGAAGGCGTGCGCTGGGTCAAGCAGAACTACCCCAAGGTTGAAGTCATCGGCGGCAACATCGCCACCGCTGCCGCCGCGCGCGCGCTGGTTGAATACGGCGCCGACGGCGTGAAGGTCGGTATCGGCCCCGGCTCCATCTGCACCACGCGTATCGTGGCCGGTGTGGGCGTGCCGCAGATCCATGCCATTTCCGAAGTCGCCAAGGCGCTGGAAGGCACGGGCGTTCCGCTGATCGCCGACGGCGGCATCCGCTACTCGGGCGACGTCGCCAAGGCGCTGGCCGCCGGCGCATTCGCCTGCATGATGGGCGGCATGTTCGCCGGCACGGAAGAAGCCCCGGGCGAAGTCGTGCTGTTCCAAGGCCGTTCGTACAAGTCGTACCGCGGCATGGGCAGCCTGGGCGCCATGACGGACGGCTCGGCCGACCGCTACTTCCAGGACCCGTCCAACAACGCCGACAAGCTGGTTCCGGAAGGCATCGAAGGCCGCGTCCCCTACAAGGGCAGCGTCCTGGCCATCATCTTCCAACTGGTCGGCGGCATCCGCGCCTCGATGGGCTACTGCGGCGCCGCAACCATTGACGACATGCGCACCAAGGCCGAATTCGTGGAGATCACCTCCGCCGGCGTGCGCGAGTCCCACGTACACGACGTGCAGATCACCAAGGAAGCGCCCAACTACCGCGCCGACTGATCCACACAGTCAACTACAATGTCATGCATTACGCACCGGCAGAATCGCAAAATCTTGTAGCGGTTCTGCCGGTGCGGTTTTATTTACAACGGGTAGAGTCTCCATGCACCAGCGCATCCTCATTCTTGACTACGGTTCGCAAGTCACCCAGCTGATCGCCCGCCGCGTGCGCGAAGCCGGCGTCTATTCTGAAGTCCACCCCGGCGACGTCGACGACGCCTTCGTGCGTGAACAGATGGCGCAAGGCCTGAAGGGCATCATCCTGTCGGGCAGCCACGCCTCCGCCTACGAAGAAGGCTCCATGCGCGTGCCGCACGCCGTGTTCGAGCTGGGCGTGCCCGTGCTGGGCATCTGCTACGGCATGCAGTCCATGGCGCAGCAACTGGGCGGCGTGGTCAGCTTCTCGGACCACCGCGAATTCGGCTACGCCGAAGTCCGCGCCCACGGCCACACCAAGCTGCTGGACGGTCTGGCAGACTTCACCACGCCTGAAGGCCACGGCATGCTGAAGGTCTGGATGAGCCACGGCGACAAGGTCACCGAGCTGCCCCCGGGCTTCAAGCTGATGGCATCCACGCCGTCGTGCCCCATCGCCGGCATGGCCGACGAAGACCGCCGCTTCTACGCTGTCCAGTTCCACCCCGAAGTCACGCACACCGTCCAAGGCAAGGCCATGCTGGCCCGCTTCGTGAACGAGATCTGCGAATGCCAGGGCGACTGGAACATGCCCGACTACGTCTCCGAAGCCGTTGCCCGCATCCGCGAGCAAGTCGGCACCGACGAAGTCATCCTGGGCCTGTCCGGCGGCGTGGATTCGTCCGTTGCCGCTGCGCTGATCCACAAGGCCATCGGCGACCAGCTCACCTGCGTGTTCGTCGACCACGGCCTGCTGCGCCTGGACGAAGGCAAGCAGGTCATGCAGACCTTCGCCGAAAACATGGGCGTGAAGATCATTCACGTCGATGCCACCGCGCAATTCATGGGCAAACTGGCCGGCGTCGCCGACCCGGAAGCCAAGCGCAAGATCATCGGCCGCGAATTCGTCGAAGTGTTCCAGGAACAAGCCGGCAAGCAGCAAAGCGCTAAATGGCTGGCCCAGGGCACGATCTACCCCGACGTCATCGAATCCGCCGGCGCCAAGACGGGCAAGGCCACCTCCATCAAGTCGCACCACAACGTGGGCGGCCTTCCGGACACGCTGAACCTGCAACTGCTGGAGCCGCTGCGTGAACTGTTCAAGGACGAAGTCCGCGAACTGGGCGTGGCCTTGGGCCTGCCGCCGCAGATGGTCTACCGCCACCCGTTCCCCGGCCCCGGCCTGGGCGTGCGGATCCTGGGCGAAGTGAAGCATGAATATGCTGAGCTGCTGCGCCGTGCCGATGCGATCTTCATTGAAGAACTGCGTAATACCAAGGATGAAGCTAGTGGCTTGACCTGGTATGAACTGACGTCGCAAGCGTTCGCGGTGTTCCTGCCGGTGAAGTCGGTGGGGGTGATGGGCGATGGGCGGACTTATGAGTATGTCGTGGCCTTGCGTGCGGTGCAGACGTTTGACTTCATGACCGCTGATTGGGCACCGTTGCCGCATCCTTTGTTGGCTCGGGTTTCGTCGCGGATTATTAATGAAGTGCGCGGGATTAATCGGGTGGTGTACGACGTGTCGAGCAAGCCGCCGGCGACGATTGAGTGGGAGTGATCCTGTTCAAGGGTTGAGGTAAACGAAAGAGCGCTTCGGCGCTCTTTCCGTTGGGGCATTATTGTCGATTGTGTGGTTTGAGTGACGATGTATTATTCGAACCTGATTTGATGGTCGATATGCTGCGCTCACACGGGTGATAAGTGTAGTTTGACACCGGAAGCTGGGGCATAGTCACTTGATAATGGACGGGGGGGAGATGGATTCGTTGAACTTCGGTTTCTTGGCACCGCACAATAAGCAATTGGTGACCCTCGGTGGCCTTGCGGAGAGCTATTTCCCTAGCGATCCCTCTACAGCAATCGTCAAGCTGCGCCAGTTTGCTGAATTGACGGCCAAGCTAGTCGCTGCCCATCACGCTGTTTATCGTGATGAGCGTGAAACATTCGAAGAAACTCTACGGCGCTTGTCATATGACCGCCAGATACCGAAGGAGGTCGCGGATATTTTTCATGCTCTGCGGAAGGCCGGTAACAGCGCCGTGCATGAAGCAACGGGCGACCACTCTACCGCTCTTACGGCGTTGAAGTTCGCTTGGTCGCTTGGTATCTGGTTTCATCGGACCTATGGCCGCGCACCGAGTTTTCAATCTGGGGCTTTTGTGCCGCCGCGGGCGCCCGTCGATGCGACGGTCGCCCTGCGCGAAGAAATTAGAAAGCTCAGGCAGAGAGTCGTTGAAACTGAGGGTGATGCGGCTCGCGCTCGCCTTGAAGCCGAGGAACAGGCTCACGCGCGCGAGGCGGTAGAGGCAAGGCTCCTGCGCGAGGCCGAGGAGCGTGCCGCCTGGGAGAAGATCGCCCAGGACATTGATGCCGAGAAGGCGGAGGTTACAAGTAAGCTTGCCGCACTCCAAGCCGAGGCGGAAAGCGCCCCTCGCGCTGAGGCTGCTCAGTTGGTTGAGCGGGGTGAACAGGCTGCGGAAAAGATTGACCTCGACGAGGCGGAAACACGCGCGCTCATAGATCAGCAGTTGCGCGACCGCGGATGGGAGGTCGATACCCGCGACCTTCGATACAGCAATGGTGTGCGTCCAGCCAAAGGCCGTAATCTCGCCATCGCTGAATGGCCAACGGAAAGTGGTCCCGCTGATTACGCTCTGTTTGTCGGCACCACCCTGGTCGGCGTCGTTGAGGCGAAACGGCGGCGGAAGAGCGTGTCTGCTGCGATCGATCAGGCTGAGCGCTATTCGACCGGTATCAAGGACAGCGCCGATTTCAGTTATGCCGGTGGCCCGTGGGGTGAGCACAAGGTGCCCTTTGTGTTCAGCGCGAATGGCCGATCCTATCTCAAGCAGATTGAGACTGAGAGCGGCATCTGGTTCCGCGATACCCGCCGCGCCGCAAACCATCGCCGTGCGTTGGTCGACTGGCCGACACCGGAAGGCCTGACCGGTCAACTTGAGGTCGATCAAGATGCTGCCGATGCGGCTCTGAAAGCGCAGCCATTCGAGTTCGGATTTCCGCTTCGCCATTATCAGGAAAGCGCGATCCGCTCGGTAGAAGCAGCCTTGTCTGCCGAGCAACGCGCCGTGCTGGTCGCGATGGCGACGGGCACCGGAAAGACTAAGCTCGCCATCGCCATGTTGTACCGCTTGCTGTCAGCCAAGCGGTTCCGGCGCATTTGCTTCGTCGTCGATCGCAGCGCCCTTGGTGATCAGACTGAGGGAGAGTTTTCGACGACCAAGGTCGTCTCCAGCAAGACATTTGCGGAGATCTTCGGCCTCAAGGGGCTTGGCGACGTCACGCCTGATGTGGAAACCAAAGTCCATATCTGCACGATTCAGGGGCTGGTGAAGCGTGTGCTGTTCGCTGCCGATGCGGCGGCTGTACCGCCCGTCGACCAATACGACCTGATGGTCATCGACGAATGCCATCGCGGCTACCTACTTGATCGCGAAATGTCCGATGCCGAGCTGAGCTTCCGGGGGCAGGACGATTACATCTCCAAGTATCGGCGCGTGCTGGATTATTTCGATGCGGTAAAGATTGGCCTGACGGCCACGCCGGCGCTGCACACCACCGACATTTTCGGCGATCCAGTCTTTACCTATTCCTACCGCGAGGCAGTAGTCGATGGGTTTCTGATCGACCATGAGCCGCCGATCCGCATCGAAACCGCACTGGCGCGTGCCGGTATCAAGTTTGAGAAGGACGAGGAGCTTGAACTGCTCAACCCAGGGACTGGCGAAGTCGATTTGGCGCACGCCCCAGACGAAATTCGTTTCGAGGTCGAGGCATTCAATCGGCAGGTCATTACACGGGAGTTCAATCGGGTGGTCGCAGAGGAGCTGGCGCGGCATATTGATCCGGCGCTACCCGGCAAAACGCTGATCTTCGCCGCCACCGATGCCCATGCGGACATGGTGGTCAGCGCCATCAAGACCGCATTTGCTGAAGCCTATGGCGACATCGATGACGCAGCTGTGAAGAAAATCACCGGCAGCGTGGACAAGGTGAAGAACCTGATTCGCTCGTTCCGTAATGATGCTAATCCGCAAATTGTGGTGACGGTCGATCTGCTTACCACCGGCATCGACGTGCCGAAGATCACGAACCTCGTGTTCCTGCGCCGGGTGAACAGCCGCATCCTGTATGAACAGATGATCGGCCGTGCGACGCGCCAGTGTCCGGAAATAGGCAAAGAGGTTTTCCTGATTTTCGATGCTGTGGATCTCTATCCGCATCTTCAGCACATGACTGAAATGAAGCCTGTCGTTGTCAACCCGTCGATCAGCTTCGCGCAGCTTGTCCGGGAAATGACGGAAGCTGAAAACGATGAGCAGCGGGAGGCCATTCGCGAACAGCTCGCAGTGAAGCTGCGCCGTCGGATCAAAAAGCTGACCGACGAAGCAAGGCAGCAATTCGAGGCCGAGGCGGGTGAAACGCCGGAGGCTATGCTGCAAAGGGTTGTGTCCGGCGATGCACCGGGTCTTGCCGCATGGTTAAAGGACCGCGCGGCGATCGGCCCGATCCTCGATTGGCGGGCTGATGGCGATAATTCCAACTATGTCCCGATTTCCAAGCACGCAGATCAGGTCGTCGATGTATCGCGCGGTTATGGGAGTGCCGCAAAGCCAGAGGATTTTCTGGACAGTTTCGCCGCCTTCGTGCGCGACAATATCAATTCGATCGCCGCGTTGAAAGTCGTCGTACAGCGCCCTCGTGATCTGACTCGCGCCGATCTGAAGGCATTGCGCCTCGCCCTCGACGCCAAGGGCTTTTCCGATGCTAACCTGCGTCGTGCTTGGGCCGACGCGCGCAACGAGGAAATCGCCGCCTCGGTCATCGGCTTCATCCGTCAGGCCGCACTAGGCGACCCCCTGATTCCATATGAAGACCGCGTACGAGACGCGATGCGCGCGATCATGGCGCGCCGCGCATGGACAGATCCGCAGAAACGCTGGCTCAAGCGGATCGGCGAACAGATCGAAAAGGAAATCGTGGTGGACCGCAGCGCCATCGACAAGGAGCCATTCATCGCCGATGGTGGCTTCAATCGCCTTAATAAAGTGTTCGGCGGGGAGCTGGAAAGCATCCTCGCCGGGATTAATGAAGAATTGTGGAAGAAGGCCGCATAAATGAAAACAACCACCGATATCGTCGCCAAACTCTGGGGACTGTGCAACGTCCTGCGTGACGATGGTGTCACCTATAACGAATATGTGACGGAGCTGACGTACCTGCTGTTCCTCAAGATGTTGGAGGAAACCAGCAAGGAAGATCGGCTGCCGGAAGGGTGGCGCTGGAGCCAGCTCGCCAAGCTTGAGGGCATGGAACAGCTCGATTATTACAAGGCGATGCTGCTGGAACTTGGCAAGGCGAAGGATGAGTTGGTCAGCGCGATTTTCATCGATGCCCAGACCCGCCTGCGCAAGCCGACCAATCTCAAGGCGCTGACGTCGAACATCGATCAGCTCGACTGGTTTTCCGCTCGTGAAGAGGGGCTGGGCAACCTCTATGAAGGCCTGTTGGAAAAGAATGCGGCCGACAAGAAATCCGGTGCCGGGCAATATTTCACGCCCCGTCCGCTGATCGACAGCATCGTGCGCCTGATGCAACCGCAGCCGGGGGAAGTGATCCAAGACCCGGCAGGGGGAACGGCGGGATTTCTCGTCGCTGCCGATCGCTACATCAAGGATCACACCGACGATCTCTACACGCTGACCGAGCAACAGGCCTTCTTCCAGCGGCACAACGCCTTCTCAGGGGCGGAGCTGGTGCCCGATACCCATCGCCTGAGCATGATGAACCTGCTGTTGCATGGCATCGAAGGCGGGATGAAAAATATCGACACGCTCTCGCCCGATGGCGAGGCGCTGCCCAAGGCTAATCTGATCCTGACCAATCCGCCCTTCGGCACCAAGAAGGGCGGGGGACGTCCGACCCGCTCCGATTTCTCGATCACGGCAGATACGTCGAACAAGCAGCTTGCCTTCGTCGAACATATCGTGCGCGCATTGGCCCCCGGCGGGCGCGCCGCTGTGGTCATTCCTGATAACGTGCTGTTCGAGGATAACTCCGGCCGCCGCCTGCGCACATGGCTGATGGACCTGTGCGATCTGCACACGATCCTGCGTCTGCCAACCGGAATTTTCTATGCGCAGGGCGTCAAAACCAACGTGCTGTTCTTCCGGCGCGGCAAGAGCGACAAGGGAAATACCAAGGCCACCTGGGTCTATGACATGCGGGCGAACATGCCCGCCTATGGCAAGACCCGCCCGCTGACGCTGACTGACTTCGCGGATTTCGAAACGTTCTACGGCGCTGACGCCAATGGCCAAGCCTCGAGGCAGGATCAGGGCGAGGACAGCCGCTGGCGCAAGTTTGACCGTGCCGTCATCTCCGACCGCAACGACAATCTCGACATAAGCTGGCTTCGCGATACCGAAGCAGAGGCGGAAGGGGCGCTGGTCGAACCGGAGGATATTGCTGCGGCCATCATCGGCCATTTGAAAGCGGCGCTGGAGGAAATTGAAACGCTGTCAGACGAATTGGAGCCGCATAGTGTTGAAGAAGCTGTTGCCGAGGCGGAGGCCGCGGAATGAGTGGGCTGCACGCAGGTTGGTCGGTTGAAACTCTCGGTGATCTCGCCGAGTTCATAATGGGCCAAGCACCGCCAGGTAGCGAATGCAATAAGGTTGGGATCGGCACGCCTTTTGTGAAAGCTGGCGAATTTGGTACAGAGCGTCCAATTATCCAAGAATGGACAACACGGCCCCTGAAGTATGCCCTTTCGTCAGACGTTTTGATTTGCGTTGTCGGAGCTACCTGCGGAAAAATCAATTTAGGCGCGGATTGTGCGATTGGCCGCAGCGTTGCGGCGATCCGTCCTGTGGTGGCGCTTGATCAACAGTACCTGTACAGCTTCATGTCCACCCAAGTAAGGGAACTGCGGGCGGGTTCGGCAGGCAGTGCGCAAGGTGTATTATCCAAGGATAACTTGGCAAGCGTCTCGCTGCCCTTACCGCCGCTCCCCGAGCAGCGGCGGATCGTGGCGAAGATCGACAGCCTCACTGGCAAATCCAGGCGCGCCCGTGACCATCTCGATCACATCCCCCGCCTCGTCGAGAAATACAAACAGGCCATCCTCGCCGCCGCCTTTCGGGGCGATTTGACGCGAGACTGGCGCGAAGCACGCGGTTTGCCAACGCCGCGCAGTGTCCTGCTTGGCGACGTAGCCGAGGGTTTCAACTACGGCTCAGCCGCGAAATCTGCAAAAGAAGGGCGGGTGCCGGTTCTTCGCATGGGGAACATTCAGGACGGAAAACTCGACTGGGCGGACCTTGTTTTCACGGACAACGCTGCCGAGATCGCGAAATACGCGCTGAAGGAAGGCGATGTGCTGTTCAATCGCACCAACAGCCCGGCGCTGGTCGGCAAAACCGCGCTATTCAGTGGTGAGCGCGAGGCCATCTATGCCGGCTATCTCATCAAGGTACGGTGTAAGCCGGAATTGCTGCCCGCGTTCCTGACGTATTGCATCAATGCACCGAACGGTCGTGCCTATAGCTGGGAGGTGAAAACCGACGGCGTGAGTCAATCGAATATCAACGCCAAGAAATTAGCCGCATTCCGGTTCGACCTTCCCTCAAAAGAAGAGCAGGCGGAAATTGTTCGATGTATCGAAGCGGCCTTGTCTTGGATCAATCGCATCACGATCGACGCCGCTAGCGCCCGCAAGCTAATTGATCACCTGGACCAGTCGGTGTTAGCCAAGGCCTTTAAGGGCGAACTGGTTCCGCAAAATCCAACTGACGAACCCGCAGCCGCCTTGCTCGAACGCATCCGGTCGGAACGCGCCGCCGCGCCAAAGGCCAAGCGCGGTCGCAAGAAGGCTGCCTGATCCCATCCATCCCCGATTACCAAACATTGATGCTCCCGGTCCTGCGCCTCGCTGCCACTGCAGAACAGCGCGTGTCTGACGTCGCCGAACGCATTGCCGATGAGTTCGGCCTCAGCCCCGCTGAACGCGAAGAGATGCTGCCTAGCGGGCGGCAACGCCTGCTTCACAACCGCATCCATTGGGCAAAGTTCTACATGTCCAAGGCGGGCCTTGTCACGTCTCCGAAGCGGGGCCAATTCATCGCGACGGATGCGGGGCGGGCGCTGCTAGCATCCAATCCCCCGCAGATTGGCGTGAACGAGCTGAAGGAGTATGAGGGCTTCCGCGCGTTTTACGGCGGGCAGAAATCGGCCGATGTCGATGCTCCGCCTGCTGCCATCGTCCCGTCATCCGAAGCCGGGACGCCGGAGGAGCAGATTGAGGCGGCCTATCAGGCCGTGCAATCCGCCCTTCGCGCGGAACTGCTGGAACGCATCGTTCAGAACAGCCCGGCCTTTTTCGAGCAACTGATCGTCGATCTACTGATCGCCATGGGCTATGGCGGATCGCACAAAAATGCGGCCACCCAGCTCGGCCGTTCAGGTGATGGTGGCGTGGACGGCGTCATCAACGAGGATAGGCTGGGGCTGGACCGGGTCTATGTGCAGGCCAAACGCTATGCCGACACGACAGTCGGCCGCCCCGATGTACAGGCCTTCGTTGGCAGCCTGGTCGGTCACGGCGCCACCAAGGGCGTGTTCGTCACCACCTCTACCTTCAGCGGCCATGCGCGGGACTATGTCAAACACCTTGCCCAGCGGGTCATCCTGATAGACGGAGACCGGTTGACTGACCTGATGATTGAATATGGCGTGGGCGTCCGCGTTAGCCGCAGAATCGAGTTCAAGCGGCTTGATGAGGATTTCTTTGCAGAAGAATAGCCCGTCATTACGCACTCGAAAGAGCTTCGGAGAGCGAGACAACTGAGGGATGTCTAGCGACAGAAAGCTATCTCTCGCCTTTTCGCTTGCGACCTTCTCGTCGGGGAAAAAAAATGTCAGTCTGACACCGTATTCCCGTCTTTCAATCATCTGACCGATCCCACCGGGAACAGATGTTCAGCCATGAAATCAACGAACGCCCGGACTCTGGGCAGCAGTTGCCGATTGGACGGCCACAATAGCCAAAAGGTGCTGGACGAACCGGCCCATTCGTCCAGCACCGTCACCAGTTCTCCGCGATCCAGGGCCGGCCTGACCGAGAAATCCGGCAGGTAGGCAATGCCGTGGCCCTGGATGGCCATATGCCGCAGGGTCTCAAGGTGATTGCTCGTCATGCTTGCCGCGGGGCGTATGTCGATGTCCTCGTCACCGCGCCGCAGGCGCCATTTTTCCAGCAGGCCGGCGCTTGGGATGCGATGCAGCAGGCAAGCGTGCCGGGCGATGTCCTCGGGCTGTTCGGGCGTGCCGTGCCGCTCAAAATAGCCTGGCGCGCCCACGCAGACAAAGCGGCTGATCCCCAGGCGCTTGCTCATCAGGCGGGAATCGCTCAAGTCTCCAGTGCGCACGACCGCATCGAAACCTTCGTCCACGACGTCGACCAGCCGGTCGCTGAAATCCAGGTCGAGTTCGATCTGCGGATAGTGGCTGGCGAAGGCCGACAACACCGGCCACATCAATCCGCTGACCAGCGGCAGGCTCACCCGCAGTCGGCCTTGCGGGCTTGCCGTCGTGCTGGCCAGTTCATTCTCGGCCGCCGCGATCTCGGAAAGGATACGCCGGCTACGGTCGAGGAACAGCGCGCCTTCCGCTGTGAGGCTCACGCTGCGGGTACTGCGCTGGAACAGGCGCACGCCTAGCTTCTGCTCCAGCCGTGCCACGCCCTTGCTGACCGCCGACGCGGAGATGCCCAACCGCTGTCCCGCTGCCGCGAAGCTGCGCAATTCGGCCACCTGCACAAAGATCGTCATACCGCTGTGGCTATCCATTGCACCCTCCAATTGATGACTGATTGGTCATGTTCATCATGATATTTACGCTATTTTTCTATGAATAGTTCCTTTGTATCATCAGTTATTCAAGAGGGCAGTCGCGGCATTGCCGCTACAGCCATCAATCCGAGGGCGTGAGTCACTCTCAGCAGAAGCCCGGAGTGACTCGCCATCATTAAGGGACACCCGATGAGTACCACCACCACCGCATTTGCGCCGGACGCGACGAGGGTTCATAAGACCCCGCTGATCGTGACTGGCTGCCTGACCGCTGCGGTCATTCCGTTGAGCATCGCCGGCCCCGCCGTCGTCGTACCCTCGATCAACCAGGCGCTTGGCGGCAGCGCGGTCGAGCTGACCTGGATCATCAACGCCTACATCCTGACCTACGGCAGTGCGACATTGGCCGCAGGCAGCCTGGCCGACACCTATGGGCGCAAGCGGGTCTGGCTGTCGGGCATGCTGTTGTTCGCCTTGATAACAGCGGCTATTCCCTTCATGCGGTCCGTGCTCTGGATCGACATCCTGCGACTCATTCAGGGCCTGGGCGCGGCAGCTGCCTTTGCGGGCGCGATGGCTGCGCTGACACAGGAGTTCGATGGGTACGCCCGCACGCGCGTATTCAGCTTGATCGGTACGACTTTCGGCGCTGGAGCGGCATTCGGCCCATTCCTGGCCGGACTGCTGATTGACACCCTGGGATGGCAATGGGTGTTCTTTCTGCCGGCGCTGGTCGCCTTGCTGGCATCCGCACTCATCGCAGCATTTGCCCGCGAGACACGCGACCCCGACGCCACGAGGCTGGACTGGCCCGGCGCCATCAGCTTCACCGCCGGTCTGGCCGTGCTGACCTACGGCATTATCCTTGCCCCCGAGCGGGGCTGGAGCGATGCCTGGGTACTGGCTTGCCTGGCGAGCGCCGCCATGTTGCTGGCCGCCTTTGTCGTCATCGAACGGCGCCAGGCCAAGCCCATGCTCGACCTGTCCCTGTTCGCCAATGCCCGGTTCGTCGGCGTGCAGGTGCTGGCGATTGCGCCAGCCTATGCGTACATCGTGCTGTTGGTCATGCTGCCACCCCGATTCATCGGGGTCGAAGGATACAGCGCACTGGCAGCCGGGCAGATGATGATTGCATTGTCCGCGCCGCTGCTAGTGGTGCCCTTCATCGCCGGTCTGCTGGCGCGCTGGATCAACGTTGGCGTGCTGTCTGCCATTGGCCTCGCCATCGCGGCAGCGGGACTTGCCTGGTTGGGTTTGACGCTATCTGGCGATGCGCAAAGCGCGCGTTTGCTGGCGATGCTGGTGATCGGCATCGGCATCGGCCTGCCTTGGGGGTTGATGGATGGTTTGGCCGTGAGCGTTGTTCCCAAGGAACGGGCGGGCATGGCGGCCGGAATCTTCAATGCGGTACGCCTGGCCGGCGACGGGATGGCCCTCGCCGCCGTGGGGGCCATGATGTCCGCCAACATTCTCTCTGCACTGGTGGCTTCAGTGCCGAATAGCACATCAGGGCAAGTGACGAATGCCGACCTGGTCGAAGCATCGAGCCGGTTGGCGATGAGCGATCTACAGAATGCTCTGGTGCATTTGCCGGCGGCTGGACGGTCGCTGCTGTTGCAGGCATACGAAGGCGCATTCCGTTTTCAGCTTCTTGTCCTGGCGGGTGCGGCGGCAGCGACGGCGATCCTGGTGCTCGTGCTGTTGGGCAG
The DNA here is from genome assembly GCA_963530045.1 of uncultured Achromobacter sp. Classification (GTDB taxonomy): domain Bacteria; phylum Pseudomonadota; class Gammaproteobacteria; order Burkholderiales; family Burkholderiaceae_B; genus Achromobacter. The sequence goes on along the minus strand of CAUSDE010000060.1, from coordinate 6 downwards.
GGTAAG
>CAUSDE010000059.1:0-37742 GCA_963530045.1 uncultured Achromobacter sp. | reverse complement strand
GGCCGGCGCCGCGGGCGCCGCCGCCAAGAGCGGCGCGTCGCGCTGGCTCGGCCCCATCGCCGGCATCGCCGCCGGCCTGGGTATCGCTGCCCTGCTGTCCAGCATGGGCCTGTCGGGCGCGTTCGCCGAATTCCTCGGCTCTGCGCTGCTGATCGCCGCGGTCGTGTTCGCCGTCATGTTCATCATCCGCCGCCTGCGTGGCGCCGCGCCGCGCACCGCGACGCAAGGTGCCTTCAACGGCGCCAACAACGCGCCGGGCCAGCAACAGCAGCCCATGTGGCGTGAAGCGCTGAAGCCGGCTGCCGCCGCGCCGGCCGCTGCTGCCGCACCTGTGGCCGCTGCGCCCGTGGCTCCGCCGGCCGTGCTGCCCAAGGCCGGTGAAGACAACAACTGGTTCGTGCCGGGCGATTTCGACACGCCGAACTTCCTGAAGCAGGCCAAGGAGCAGTTCGTCCGCATCCAGGCCGTGTGGGACAGCGGCAGCACCGATGGCCTGCGCGACTTCCTGACCGACGACCTGATCACCGAGCTCAAGCCGCAACTGGCCGAGCGCGGCGCCGCGCCCAACAAGACCGAAGTGGTCCTGCTGAACGCCGAGATGCTGGGTATCGAAACCGTGTCCGACGGCCACCTGGCCAGCGTGCGCTTCTCCGGCATGCTGCGCGAAGCCCCGGGCGCCGAGGCCTTCCGCTTCGAAGAAGTCTGGAACCTGTTCAAGCCTGCCAATGGCGGCTGGCTGCTGGCCGGCATCCAGCAGATCCCGGTGGATCTCGCCAGCTAAGGCTGGCCGGCCGGGTCCGATTCCCGCCTCCGTTGCGGATGCCGCAAGGCATCTGCTTGAACCGGCCCTCCAAGGGCCGGTTTTTCCATGTTCTTTCCGCAAAACACGCACCCATCTAACCCGTTACACTCCCGATTTAGCCATTAACTTCGGCAACCCCCGCCACCGGGGCCGTTGCAGACCGTCATGCTGCCTTTTTCGTTCCTGCCGACTCCCTCGCGACTGGCTGTCAGCGCGCTCAACGCTTTGTTGCGGCGCGAGGACTGGGCGCGCGAGCGCCTGGCGCGCCACGCCGGCAAAACCGTGCGTTTCGCGCTGGGAGGCTTCACGCTAGGCCTGACGATCGACAGCGAGGGCCTGGCGGCCCAGGCCGACCCGGCCGTGGTGCCCGACGTGACCCTGACCGTCGCCCCGGAAAAGCTGCCCCTGCCGCGCCTGGGCGCAGACCGCGAGGCGCCCGATTTCGCCGAAGCGACGCACATTTCGGGCGACGCGGCGCTGGCGCAAGTGGTGGCGGACCTGTCCAAGCAACTGCGCTGGGACCCGGAAGACGCCCTGGCCCGCGTGGTAGGCGATATCGCCGCGCTGCGCATCGTGGGCGGTGCCCGGGCTGCGACTGATGGCGCGCGGACGGCCGGCCGTCGCCTGGCCGAGAACGTGTCCGAATACCTGGCGGAAGAAAGCGGCGTGCTGGCCGGCCGCCCGGCGCTTGAGCAATGGCGCCTGGACCTGGCCGAACTGAACGCCCGCGCCGATGCGCTGGCGCGTTCGGCCACCGCCCTGCAAACCCGTCTGGCAGCCGCCAGCGCAAAGCGGGGCGCCTGATCCATGTTTCCCCTGCTGCGCCTGTTCCGCATCATCCTGGTTTCGCTGCGCTATGGTCTGGACGAGCTGGTGCTCTCCAGCCTGAACCATCCGCTGGCGACCTGCCTGCTGCGCGTCATCCGCCTGGGCACCCGGCCGCGCCAGCCGCGCGGGCAGCGCCTGCGCCTGGCCCTGGAATCGCTGGGTCCCATTTTCGTGAAGTTCGGGCAGGTGCTGTCCACCCGCCGCGACCTGATCCCCGCCGACATCGCCAACGAACTGGCGCTGCTGCAAGACCGGGTGCCGCCGTTCCCGTCCGCGCAAGCCGCCGCCTGCATCGAAGCCGCGCTGGGCGCGCCGCCCGAGAAGCTGTTCGCGCAGTTCGAGGTGGACCCGGTGGCCTCGGCCTCGATCGCCCAGGTGCACTTCGCCGTGCTGCATGATGGCCGCGAGGTCGCCGTGAAGGTGCTGCGCCCGGGCATGCTGAGCATCATCGAAAAAGACCTGTCGCTGTTGAAGATCGTGGCGCGCATCATCGAGCGCCTGGGCGCCGACGGGCGCCGCCTGAAGCCGCGCGAAGTCGTGGCCGAATTCGACAAGTATCTGCACGACGAGCTGGACCTGGTGCGCGAAGCCTCCAACTGCAGCCAGCTGCGCCGCAATTTCGGCCCCGAGTCGGGCCGCGGCGACATGCTGATCGTGCCCGAGGTCATCTGGGAATACACGGCCTCCACGGTGTTCACCATGCAGCGCATGTACGGCATGCCGGTGGGCCAGGTCGAGCGCATGCGCGAAGCGGGCATCGACATCCCGACGCTGGCGCGCACGGGCGTGGAGATCTTCTTCACGCAGGTGTTCACCGACGGCTTCTTCCACGCCGACATGCATCCGGGCAACATCTACGTGTCGGACCGCCCCGACACGCTGGGCAGCTATATCGCGCTGGACTTCGGCATCGTGGGTTCGCTGTCCGAGTTCGACAAGAACTACCTGGCGCAGAATTTCCTGGCCTTCTTCCACCGCGATTACCGGCGCGTGGCGCAACTGCACATCGAGTCGGGCTGGGTGCCTGCCGACACGCGCGAAGAAGAGCTGGAGGGCGCCGTGCGCGCCGTGTGCGAACCGTACTTTGACCGGCCGTTGTCCGAGATCTCGCTGGGGCAGGTGCTGCTCCGCCTGTTCCAGACGTCGCGCCGTTTCAATGTGGAGATCCAGCCGCAGCTGGTGCTGCTGCAAAAGACGTTGCTGAACGTCGAGGGATTGGGCCGCCAGCTCGATCCCAACCTGGATCTCTGGAAGACCGCCAAGCCCTATCTGGAACGCTGGATGCGTCAGCGCGTCGGATTCAAGGGGTTGCGTCAAAGCCTGGAAAAAGAAGCCGCGCAGTGGTCTCAGATGCTGCCCGCCTTACCCAGGCTGGTCCATGACCACCTGAGCCGCCCGAACGTCTCGCCCGCACTGCTGGCCGAGATGGTTCACCTGCGGCGCGCCCAGGAACAAAACAACCGGCTGGTTGCAGCGCTGGTTGGGGTGCTGGCTCTTGCGATCGGGGTCGCAATATGGGCCTTGACCCGGTAGGCGGCGCGATGATCTAGACGAACCCTGTCATGTTTCATTCATGAAACGGTCATCATAGCTTCGCGGGAGACGGCGAAAAATAGCGCTGCGGTGGATGAATGCAGCGTCACGCCGAAAAGACGCGCGCGCCATTCATTAATTTTTATCGCCCCACAAGCGGGACGAATACAAGGGCAGACCATGCTTTATCCTGAACTCTTCAAGACCATGGAAGCCGTGCGCTGGAACATGGCCCACGACATCCCCTGGGGGGATTTCGATCGCAGCAAGCTTTCCGACGAGCAAGCCCAGACGATCAAGATGAACGCCATCACCGAATGGGCGGCCCTGCCGGCAACGGAAATGTTCCTGCGCGACAACCGTGGCGACAGCGACTTCTGCGCGTTCATGTCGGTGTGGTTCTTCGAAGAGCAGAAGCATTCGCTGGTGCTGATCGAGTACCTGCGCCGTTTCTGCCCGGACCTGGTGCCGACCGAAGAAGAGCTGCACAACGTGCGCTTCGAATTCGATGCCGCGCCCGAGCTTGAAACCCTGATGCTGCACTTCTGCGGCGAAATCCGCCTGAACCACTGGTACCGCCGCGCCGCCGAATGGCATACGGAACCGGTCATCAAGGCCATCTACAAGACCGTCGCGCAAGACGAAGCGCGCCACGCCGGCGCCTATCTGCAGTACATGCGCCGCGCGTTGCATGACCGCGGCCAGGACACGAGCGAACAGGCCCGCCTGGCGTTCTCGAAGATCGGCGTGCTGATGGCCTCGGCCGGCCGCACCCAGCAGGCGCTGCACCCGACCAACCTGCACGTCAACAAGGACCTGTTCCCCAACGATACGGTGCAGTCGCGCCTGCCGGAGCCGGGCTGGCTGGAGCACTGGCTGGACACGCAGATCCGCTTTGACGGCATCTGGGAACAGAAGGTCGCCACGCGCATCCTGCACATCCTGTCCAAGCTGATGGACCGCAGCTTCGAAACGGTGAAGGACCTGAACCGCTACCGCAAGGAAATGACGGCGCTGGTGGTGCCCAAGGAAAAGAAGATCGTCCTGGCCGGCGCCTGATCGCCGGCCTTGCGGGGCGGCCCTGGCGCCGCCCCGAAGCCGCTTCCGGGCGGCGGATGGACGGCAGGCGGGCGGATATAATCGCCGCATGTCCGCCGCCCGTTTCGAATCCAAAGTCCTGTCCCGCGACGAATGCGTCGCCGCCGTCGCTGCTGGCCGCCTGCCGCGGCCGCTGGTGTTCACCAACGGCGTCTTCGACATCCTGCACCGCGGGCATGCGACCTATCTGGACCAAGCCGCCCAACTGGGCGCAACGCTGGTCGTGGCGGTGAACACCGATGAATCGGTGCGCCGCCTGGGCAAAGGGGCGGAGCGCCCGCTGAACCGCATGGAAGACCGCGCCGCGCTGCTGGCCGCGCTGGGCTTCGTGACCGTGGTCACGTCCTTCCACGAAGACACGCCCGAGGCCCTGATCGGCGAACTCAAGCCTGACCTGATCGTCAAGGGCGGCGATTACGACATGGAAAAGTTGCCCGAAACCGCGCTCGTCAAGACGTGGGGCGGCCGTGCGGTGGCGATCCCCTTCGAATTCGAGCGCTCGACCACGGCGTTGGTGAAGAAAATCCAGGGCGCCTGATCCGGCGTGCGGGAATAAGAAAAAGCGGCCTCGCAGGCCGCTTTTTTTGTTCACGCGGGCGGATCGATCAGCGCGCTTCGCGCAACAGCCGGTTGATGGCTTCCAGGTCGGTCTCGGCCAGGATGCCGCTGACGGCTTTCAGCCGCAGGCCCGAGAGCACCGTGCTGTAGCGCGCCAGCGCCAGGTCGCGCTGGGTGGCATAGAGCTGCTGCTGGGCGTTGAGCACGTCCAGGTTGATGCGCACGCCCACTTCGTAGCCCGTGCGGTTGGCCTCCACCGCGGCGCGGCTGGACTTTTCACCGGCCTCCAGCGCCTGGATGCGGGCCAGGCCGCTGGTGACGCCGGTGTAGTACTGGCGCGCGGCCTGGACGGCCTGGCGGCGAGCGGTCTCGAAGTCGTAGCGGGCCTTCTGCTCCAGCTGCACCTTCTCGGTCACTTGCGACGACACGCCGCCACCCGCGTACAGCGGAATGGACAGGACCACGCCGATCGTGTTGTCGATCGGCTTGCCGGGCGCGGCGTTGCGCATGACCGCGTCGCTGGCGCTGCCGCTGGTGGCGCGCAGGTTCAGGCTGGGATAGTGGCCGCTCTTGGCGATCTGGATCTCGCGGCCGGCGATGCGGGTCAGGAGCTGCGCGCGTAGCACCTCCAGGCTGGACGCTTCGGCCTGCGTGCTCCAGTCGTTCACGCGGGCGGGCTGCGGCGCGGGCAGCTGCACGCCGTAAGGCAGTTCGGCCAGGGCGCCGGGCGGCGTGCCGATGATCTTGGCCAGCTCGTCGCGGCGCACGTCCAGGTCGTTCTGCAAGCGCAGTTCCTGCGCCACCACCAGGTCGTAGCGCGCCTGCGCTTCGTAGGTGTCGGTGACCGTGGCGTTGCCCAGTTCGAAATTGCGCTTGGCGGACTCCAGCTGTCCGGCCACGGCGGCCTTTTCGGCTTCGGTGGCGGTCAGCGTGTCCTGCGCGTACAGCACGTTGAAATAGGCGTCGGCCACGCGCAGCAGCAGGTCTTGATAGGCCTGCTGAAGCTGGACTTCGACGTCGGCCACGATCAGCTTGGATTGTTCGTAGTTCTGCCAGCGGCCCCAGTCGAACAGGGGCTGGGTCAGCGCCAGGTCCCAGACGCCGCGTCCGCCGCTGTAGGACACGCCCAGGCCGCGGGTGCTGCGCGTTTCCTGGTAGGCGCCGCCGGCTTCGGCGGAAATCAGGGGCAGCAGCAGCGAACGGGCCTGCGGCTCTTTTTCGAGGCCGGCGCGGTAGTTGGCGCGCGCGGCGGCGTAGGTCGGGTCATTGCCCAGGGCCGATTGCCAGACCTGGATCAGGTTCTGCGCGGACGCGGGCGACGGGCCGACGCTTGCGGCAGAGGTAAAAACCAGTAAAGCCGTAAGCAATCGGACGCGCATGATTTTCAACGATACGCCGGGACGCCCTGACAGGCGCGCGCCCCGTCAGGGGGCGGGCGCAGGGCGGCAAGGTGGGGGGTTAGAACTTGAACTGGGACACCGTGGCGCCGCGCAGCGGCTTGATGACGGTTTCGAACAGGTTCACCGTTTCGAAGCTGGCGGCCGTGGTGCGGGTGATGCGACAGGCCGTCATGACGGGGGCCTGGCCCACGACCACGACGAGGCGGCCGCCCACGCGCAGCTGGTACTTCAGCGCGTCCGGCACGACCGGCACGGAACCCGTCACCAGGATGGCGTCGTATTCGGTGGAGCCCCAGCCGTTGCGGGCGTCGCCGGTTTCGACCTTGACGTTGGTGACGTTGTTCATCTGCAGGTTCTGCTGCGCGAAGGTCACCAGGCGGCTGTCGATTTCAACGGAGGTGACCTGTTGGGCCAGATAGCCCAGCAGCGCGGCCTGGTAGCCGGAGCCGGTGCCGATTTCCAGCACGCAGTCGGACTTGGTCAGCTGCAGCTCTTGCGCCAGGCGGGCTTCGACCTTGGGGGCGAGCATCGTCTGGCGGGTATTCACCGCGTTGATTTCCAGCGGCAGTTCCAGGTCGGAAAACGCCAGGGCGCGCAGGGCCGGCGGAACGAATTGTTCGCGGCGCACATCGAACAGCGCTTGCAGCACATTGGCGTCCAGGACGTCCCAAGGGCGGATCTGCTGTTCCACCATATTGAAGCGGGCTTGTTCTACGTCGGGCAGGGTCGAAGCGTTCATGACGGTCAGGAAAAAACAGAGGAATCAGCCGGCCATTGTACCGATTCGTAGCGTCCTGTGACGGCGTGCCCCGCCGGCAGATGTTTCAGCCGGGAATCCGGGCCCGCCTCGGGGTCGCTGCAGGGCCGTGGCGACGCGCTCGCCAGGCCATCGCGGCCCCGCCGCGGGGTCACCAAACGGCAGCGGCGCTCCGGAGAGCGCCGCTGGGGCAACCGCAAGGCCGCAGCCGTTAGCGGGCGCTCACCACCAGGCGTGGAAGTGGTGCACCGGGCCGTGGCCCGAGCCGACCGACAGGCGTTCGGCGTGGCGGATGGCTTCGGTCAGGTAGGCCTTGGCGCGCCGCGCGGCCTCGGGTACGTCCCCGGTTTGCGGCAACAGCGCGGCCAGCGCCGCCGACAGCGTGCAGCCGGTGCCGTGGGTGTTGACGGTCTCGATGCGGTGGCCGGGCAGCTCGATCATGCGGTCGCCGTCGTGCAGCAGGTCGATGGTCTCGTTGCCGGGCAGGTGGCCGCCCTTGACCAGCACCCAGCGTTCGCCCGAATGCGCCAGCTTGTTGCGCAGGCGCTCGGCCACGCGGCGCATTTCCTTGACGGTCTCGACCGGCCGCTCTTCCAGCAGCACGCCGGCCTCGGGCAGGTTGGGCGTGAGAAGAGTGGCCTGGGGCAGCATGGCTTCGCGCATGGCGCCCACCGCTTCCTTTTCCAGCAGCAGGTCGCCGCTCTTGGCGACCATGACCGGGTCCAGCACCACGTGGGCAGGCGCCCACTTGGCCAGCTTTTCGGCCACGACTTCGATCACCGGGCGCTGGCCCAGCATACCGATCTTGACGGCGTCGATGCGCACGTCGGTGAACAACGTGTCGATCTGCAGGCCCACGAAGGCGGGCGGCACGGGCGAGATGCCGGTGACCCCCTGGGTGTTCTGGGCGGTAAGCGCCGCGATGATGGCGCAGCCGTACGCGCCCAGCGCGCTCATGGCCTTGACGTCGGCCAGGATGCCGGCGCCGCCGGAAGGGTCGACGCCAGCGATGGTCAGTGCGTTGGGGATGGGGCGGCTCTTGCCGTCCGATTGGGGGGAGCTCATTTCGCCGCGCCCGGGCCGCCGGTGATCAGCCCTTCGGTGGGCGAGCTGGGCGCGCCGCTGTACAGCTTCTTGGGCATGCGGCCGGCCAGGAAGGCCTCGCGGCCGGCTTCCACGCCCTTCTTCATGGCGCTGGCCATCAGGATCGGGTCGCGCGCGGCGGCGATGGCGGTGTTCATCAGGACGGCGTCGCAGCCCAGTTCCATGGCGATGGCGGCGTCCGACGCGGTGCCCACGCCGGCGTCCACCACGACCGGCACGCGGGCCTGGTCGATGATCAGGCGCAGGTTCCACGGGTTCAGGATGCCCATGCCCGAGCCGATCAGGGAGGCCAGCGGCATGACGGCCACCGCGCCCATGTCTTCCAGCATGCGGCACTGGATGGGATCGTCGGTGCAATAGACCATGACCTTGAAGCCTTCGTCGACCAGCGTCTTGGTGGCCTTGAGCGTTTCGGGCATGTTGGGGAACAGCGTGTGCGGGTCGCCCAGCACTTCCAGCTTGACGAGGTCATGGCCGTCCAGCAGCTCGCGCGCCAGGCGCAGCGTGCGGACCGCGTCGTCGGCGCTGTAGCAGCCGGCGGTGTTGGGCAGCAGCGTGAATTTCGACGGCGGGACGTAGTCCAGCAGGTTCGGTTCGCCGGCGTTCTGGCCGATGTTGGTGCGGCGGATGGCGACCGTGACGATTTCGGTGCCGCTCGCGTCCAGCGCGGCGCGGGTCTCTTCGAAGTCCTTGTACTTGCCGGTGCCGACGAGCAGGCGCGACGAGTAGGCGCGTCCGGCGATGGTGAGGGTGTCTTGTGTGGTCATGGCGGTGTTCAAAGGGCGGGGGCGCAAGCGCTGCGCCCGCAGGAGGCTGACTGATTCTTGCTAAGCGAATGATAAAGCACGGCGTGGCGCGGCAGGCGTGTCCATTGAAATGCCGCGTTCCACTATTTGCAGATCATGGTGAACGGGGCGGACGGCTCAGCGCAACCGGTCCAGGTCGGCGCAGATCGCCTCGGCGGCGTCGACCAGGCGCGGGCCCGGGCGGTACAGGGCATCGGCATCGATGCCATAGACATGCCCCGCGCGGGCGGCGGGCAACCCCAGTGCCTGCCAGGCGGCCAGGTTCCTGGCGGTGTCCTCGGGGCGTCCGACCCCGGCCAGCACGGCTTCGGGGCGCGCCGCCAGCACGTTTTCCAGCGTGACCTGCGGGGCGACGACGGGCGCCTGCCCGAAGACGTTGACGCCGCCGCACAGGCGCAGCGCGTCGCTGACGATGCTGCTGTCGTTGAGCGTGTAGATGGGGTCCAGGCCGGCCTGCACGAAGACGCGCACGGGGCGGCGGCCGGCGTAGCGCGCCGTCAGGGCGGCCAGGCGGGCGCGCAGCTGCTGGGCGGCGGGCCGCGCCTGCGCCTCGGTGCCGAACAGTGCGCCCATGCGTTCCACGGCGTCGGGGATGGCGGCAAGCGTCAGCGGGTCGCTGTAGAAGACGGGTACGCCCAGCTTGTCCATGACCCGCGCCAGCGGTTCGGCCGCGGCAGGTTGCCAGGCGATCAGCAGGTCGGGGCGCACGGCGGCCACGCGTTCGGCATCGGGCTGGGTGCCGTCGCCGATGACGGGCAGTTGCCGGGCGGCGGGGGGATAGTCGCTGCCGCGGATGGTCGCGATGAGGCGGTCTCCCGCGCCGGCGGCATAGACGAGTTCGGTGGCGTGCGGCGCCAGGGTGACGGCGCGGCGCGCGGGGCCGGCCAGCAAGACCGTGCGGCCTTTGTCGTCCTGGACCTGGATAGGAGGGGCGGAGTCGCCGGCAGCCGCCGGCGGATGGGCCAGCATCGCGCCCAGGGCCAGGAACAGCCCGGGAGCGATGCGTGGGAAGGCGCGTGCGAAGGTCATGCAGGGGCCGATAAGGTCAGCGGAGTACGCCGACTATATCGGATGTCCGCCATCAGTAGCGCAGCGTGAGCGACGCGTAGAAATTGCGGCCCGGCGCCGGGTACAGGTTGTAGTTGGCGACGGGGCCCAGCATTTCGAACGAGGCATTGCCGCCGCGGATGCCGTAGGTGGCGTACTGGCGGTCGAAGATATTGTTCACGCCGATGGCGCCTTCGATGTTGCGCGTGAACTTGTAGGCCAGCTTCGTGTTGAACAGCACGTAGGCGTCCAATTCCTTGTCGAACTGGTTGGCCTGGTCGTTGTCCATGCGCGACTTGCCGACATATTGCGCCGACACGTTCCACAGGAAGGCGTCGGTGGGGCGCCAGGTCACGCCGGCGTTGGCCAGCCACTTCGGAGCCAGCGGCACGGTCTTGCCGGCCAGGTCCACGCCGGCGTAGGTGCCGGAGCGGAATTGCGCTTCCATCCAGGTCAGGTTCGCATCCAGCGTCACGCTGCTGGAAACGGCGGTGCGGCCTTCCAGTTCGATGCCTTGGCGGCGGGTCGGGTCCAGGTTGGTGTTGGCGCCGGTGCCCGGGCCCCACATGCCGTCGGCCAGCGGGTTGTACTGGATTTCGTTGGTCAGGTCATAGCGGAAGTACGACAGGCGGGCGCTGCTCGAGGCGCCTTGCCACGTCACGCCGATTTCCTTGTCGGTGGACGTCTGCGGGGCCAGCGGGTTCTGCACCGACAGCAGTTCGTCGGCGTTGGGCAGGCGGAAGCTGCGGCCGACCTTGCCGTACACGCCAAAGCCCGAAGGCAGATCCTGGCGCACGCCCAGCTGCCAGGCGGTCAGGTGGTTGCTGCGGTCGGAAGCGGTGCCCGAACCGCTCAGCACATCCAGATCGTCGGAGGCGTACTGGCGGCGCACGCCGGCCGTCACGTAGGTGGTGTCGGTGGCGCGGATCTGGCCTTCGGCGAAGAGGCCGTACTGGTGCTGGCGCGACTGCCACTTCGACGGCTCGAAGTCGTAGTACGCGTTCTGGTCGGCAGTGGTCTTGGATTCTTGCGCGTCGGCGCCGAAGACCAGGCTGTGGCCGCCCTCGATGGGCAGGCGATAGCGCACGCTGGCGATGTTCTCTTCCAGCTTCTGGTCGCGCAGGGTGTCGCCGAAGCCGTCGTACGACAGGCCGTTGAGCTTCTTCTCGCGGGTCGACAGGTCGGCATACAGCATGCCGACGCCGATCGCCTGTTCGACTTGCAGGCCGAAGGTGGTGGTCGTGGTCTTGACGAAGTCGACGTCGTTCTTCGCGCCGCGCGGGTCGTCCTGGAACTCGTTCACGCCGGTCGACGGGCTGATCAGGCGCGGGCCGGGCAGTTCCAGCTTTTGCGTGGTGGTGCGGCCGTACAGGCGGATCGAGCCGTTGTCGTGGCGCAGGGTGATGCCGCCGCCGCCGCCTTCGCGGCGTTCGCCGCTGTGGTCGCGGTAGCCGTCGGTGTGCAGCGACTGCAGATAGGCGTCGACGCCGACCTTCTCGTTGTTCATCGCCACGGCGGCGTCGTACTGGCGCAGGCCGTAGCTGCCGAAGGTGGCGGTGGCGCGGGCGGTCACCGGTTCCTTCGAGAAATCGGACTTGGTGATGATGTTGACCACGCCGCCCGTCGTGCCGCCGCCGTATTGCACCGAGCCGCTGCCGCGCACGATTTCCACGCGTTCGACCTGGTCCAGCGGCACCACGCCCAGGCCCGGGGCCGACAGGTCGTTGGTGTTCTGCTTGACGCCGTCGATCATGATCAGCGTGTTGCTGGCGCCGGTGATGCCGAAGCCGCGCAGGTCGACGATGGCGTTGTCGCTGGAGCTGCTGGTGTTGATCAGGTGGATGCCGGCCTGGGTCGACAGCAGGTCCTGCATGGTGCGGGCGCTGCTGGCGGCGATGTCTTCGGCGGTGATGACCGAAATGGACACCGGCAGCGTGCGGCCGTCCGTCGGCACGCGCTGGGCGGTGACGGTGATCGTGTCGAGTTCGGGGGTGGCGGAGGCGGTTTGCTGGGCGGCGGCGATGGCCGGAGCGGAGCAGAGCAGGGCGCCGGCGTAACGCCGGATGGAGCGGGCTTTCATCTACGTAACCTCGATGCGACCCGCGACCCCGCAGGTCATTCACGATGGGGAGGATGCCCACGCCGCAGCGGTCCGGTCGGACCCGGCGGCAATGCGTGGACTTCCTGGCGAGCGAACAGGCCGGTATCGGGCTGCCATGGGCGCAGACAAGCGCGCATGGGGACCGTTGCGGGGGCAGCACAGGCTGGATGGCGGGGGCGTGCCGCGCGGCCTCGTGGGCGGCGCGGCGGCCCGGGGGCCGTCTTCCTGTTTCCCGTTTACCTTTCGCGCGCGGCTGGCAAGTGTTGCGTTCTTGCAAGCCCGATGCGCCGAAAGCACCGGTTCGGGGCCGAAACTGTATCACCGGAGGGCGCGAGGGGGCCCGTTTTGTTACGATCAGGGCTTGTTTTTCCAGTGGTTTTGGCGTTTTAGCCACATCTTCGCCACTGAAGCCAACCTATTGCCGGACCTGCCCGTGTCGTATCCCCGCCTGCCGTACCCGCCCGAAGCCTATACCCAAGGCGGCGAATTCGCCCGCCTGCTGGGCAAGCGCATCCTGATCCTGGACGGCGCCATGGGCACCATGATCCAGCGCTACAAGCTGGGCGAGGCGGACTTCCGCGGCCAGCGTTTCGCCGACCACGGCAAGGACGTCAAGGGCAACAACGAGTTGTTGTCGCTGGTGCGGCCCGACGTGATCTCCGAGATCCACCGGCAGTACCTGGAAGCCGGCGCCGACGTCATCGAGACCAACACCTTCGGCGCCACCACGATCGCGCAGGGCGACTATGACCTGCCGGAACTGGCCTACGAGCTGAACCTGGTGTCGGCGAAGCTGGCCCGTGAGGCCTGTGACGCCTTCAGCACGCCGGACAAGCCGCGCTTCGTGGCCGGCGCCCTGGGCCCGCAGCCCAAGACGGCATCGATCTCGCCCGACGTGAACGACCCGGGCGCCCGCAACGTCACGTTCGACGAATTGCGCGTCGCCTATATCGAACAGCTGAACGGCCTGTTGGACGGCGGCATCGACATCGTCCTGATCGAAACCATCTTCGACACGCTGAACGCCAAGGCGGCCATCTTCGCCACCGAAGAAGTGTTCGAGGCGCGCGGCATCCGCCTGCCCGTGATGATCTCGGGCACGGTGACCGACGCGTCCGGCCGCATCCTGTCGGGCCAGACCGTCGAAGCCTTCTGGAACTCGGTGCGGCACGCGCGCCCGGTCACCATCGGCCTGAACTGCGCGCTGGGCGCGGCGCTGATGCGCCCCTACGTGGCAGAGCTCTCCAAGATCTGCGACACCTACGTCTGCGTGTACCCCAACGCCGGCCTGCCCAACCCGATGGCCGAGACGGGCTTTGACGAAACGCCGGCCGATACCTCTGCATTGCTTGAGGAATTCGCCCGCGCCGGGCTGGTGAACATGTCGGGCGGCTGTTGCGGCACCACGCCGGACCACATCCGCGCCATCGCGGACAAGGTCACCGCGCTGACGCCTCGCGTCGTGCCGGACATTCCGGTCAAGACCCGGCTGTCGGGCCTGGAGCCGCTGAACATCGAGGAAGACACGCTCTACGTCAACGTGGGCGAACGCACCAACGTGACGGGCAGCAAGATGTTCGCCCGCCTGATCCGCGAGGAAAAGTACGACGAGGCGCTGGCCGTGGCCCGCCAGCAGGTCGAAAACGGCGCGCAGATCATCGACATCAACATGGACGAGGCCATGCTGGATTCGGTGGCCTGCATGCACCGCTTCCTGAACCTGATCGCCTCCGAGCCCGACATCGCCCGCGTGCCGGTCATGATCGACAGCTCGAAGTGGGAGGTCATCGAGACCGGCCTGAAGTGCGTGCAGGGCAAGCCGGTGGTGAACTCCATTTCGATGAAGGAAGGGATCGAGCCGTTCCGCCATCACGCGCGCCTGTGCCGCCGCTACGGCGCCGCGGTGGTCGTCATGGCCTTCGACGAACTGGGCCAGGCCGATACGCTTGAGCGCCGCAAGGAAATCTGCGGCCGCGCCTACAAGATCCTGGTCGAGGAAGAAGGCTTCCCGCCGGAAGACATCATTTTCGATCCGAACGTCTTCGCGGTCGCCACTGGCATCGACGAGCACAATCATTACGCGGTGGACTTCATCGAAGGCACCCGCTGGATCCGCGACAACCTGCCCCACGCCCGCATCTCGGGCGGCGTGTCCAACGTCAGCTTCTCCTTCCGCGGCAACGAGCCGATGCGCGAGGCCATCCATACCGTGTTCCTGTACTACGCGGTCAAGGAAGGCATGACGATGGGCATCGTCAACGCCGGTCAGTTGGGCGTGTACGCGGACCTGGATCCCAAGCTGCGCGATCTGGTCGAAGACGTGGTGCTGGACCGCCCCAATCCGGTGGGCAAGACGGACCCCGACGACGAGCGCACGCCGACCGAACGCCTGGTGCAGTTTGCCGACAGCGTGAAGGGTTCCGGCGCCAAGCGCGAGGAAGACCTGACATGGCGCAAGGCGGAGGTCGAGCAGCGCCTGTCGCACGCGCTGGTGCACGGCATCACCACCTTCATCGTGGAAGACACGGAAGAAGTGCGCCAGAAGATCTTCGCCCGCGGCGGCCGCCCGATCGAAGTGATCGAAGGCCCGCTGATGGACGGCATGAACGTCGTCGGCGACCTGTTCGGCGAAGGCAAGATGTTCCTGCCCCAGGTGGTGAAATCCGCCCGCGTCATGAAGCAGGCCGTGGCCCACCTGATCCCCTACATCGAAGAGGAAAAGCGCCAGATCGCGGCTGCCGGCGGCGATGTGCGCGCCAAGGGCAAGATCGTCATCGCGACCGTCAAGGGCGACGTGCACGACATCGGCAAGAACATCGTGTCGGTCGTCCTGCAATGCAACAACTTCGAAGTCGTGAACATGGGCGTGATGGTGCCCTGCGCGCAGATCCTGGAAAAGGCCAAGGAAGAAAACGCCGACATCGTCGGCCTGTCCGGCCTGATCACGCCGAGCCTGGAAGAGATGGCGTACGTGGCCAGCGAAATGCAGCGCGACGAGTACTTCCGCAGCCGCAAGCTGCCGTTGATGATCGGCGGCGCCACCACCAGCCGCGTGCACACCGCCGTCAAGATCGCGCCCAACTACGAAGGCCCGGTCATCTACGTGCCGGACGCCAGCCGTTCCGTGGGCGTCGCGACCAACCTGATGTCGGACCAATCGGAAGCGTACCTGGCCGAACTGGCCCAGGAATACGAGGAAGTGCGCCGCCGCCACGCCAACCGCAAGGCCACGCCGATCCTGCCGCTGGCGGACGCGCGCGCCTCGCGTCCGGCGATCGACTGGGACAACTACACGCCGCCGCGTCCGAAGTTCATCGGCCGCCGCGCGTTCAAGAGCTATGACCTGGCCGAGATCGTGAAGTACGTGGATTGGGGCCCGTTCTTCCAGACCTGGAGCCTGTTCGGCCCGTTCCCGGCGATCCTGGACGACAAGGTGGTGGGCGAACAGGCGCGCAAGGTCTACGCCGACGGCCTGGCCATGATGAAGCGCATCGTCGAAGGCCGCTGGCTGACCGCCAACGGCGTGGTCGGGTTCTACCCGGCCAACCGCGTCAACGACGAAGACATCGAGATCTACAAGGACGAGACGCGCAGCGAAGTGCTGTTCACGTATCGCAACCTGCGTCAGCAGGGCGCCAAGCGCGAAGGCGTCAGCAACAAGTCGCTGGCCGACTTCATTGCGCCCAAGTCGTCCGGCAAGCTGGACTATATCGGCATGTTCGCCGTCACGGCGGGCATTGGCATCGAGAAGAAGGAAGCCGAATTCGAGCGCGCGCTGGACGACTATTCCAGCATCATGCTGAAGTCGCTGGCCGACCGCCTGGCCGAAGGTTTCGCGGAATGCCTGCACGCCCGCGTGCGCCAGGACTTGTGGGGCTATGCGCCCGACGAGGCCCTGTCCAACGAGGACATGATCGCCGAGAAGTACGTGGGCATCCGCCCCGCGCCCGGCTATCCGGCCTGCCCGGAACACGTGGTGAAGACCGACATGTTCCGCGTGCTGGACGGCGGCGACATCGGCATGATGCTGACCGACAGCTACGCCATGTTCCCGGCCTCCAGCGTGTCGGGCTTCTACTTCAGCCACCCGGAGTCGCAATACTTCAACGTGGGCGTGATCGGCGAGGACCAGCTGGAAGACTACGCCAAGCGTAGCGGCCGGACCATCGAAGACCTGAAGCGGACGCTGGCCCCGAACCTGGGGTGACGCGCCCGCCTCGCGCGGCATGAAAAAACCGGCCGGGACGGCCGGTTTTTTTTCGTCCCCCCGCCAAGCGTGGCCGGGCTTAGCGCGCCGGCGGCGCGATACGCCCCAGCACACCTTCGATCATCACGCCGATCGCCAACACCTTGCGGTCCTCGCCAGGCAGCCCGTCGATCTCCAGCCCCACCGGCAGGCCTTCCGGCGACACGCCCGCCGGCACGCTCAGCCCGGGCAGGCCGGCGTTGCTGCCGGGGTCGACGTTGCGGGCCAGGCGGCTGAAGCTCTCGAAGCTGCTGGCCTCGGGCGTGGCGGCCATCGGCAGGATCGGCAGCGTGGGAAACAGCAGGCCGTCCAGGCGGTGTTCCCGGAAGGCGCGGCGGTAGACGTCGATCAGTTCGTCGCGCTGGACGGCGATGACGCGTTCGTACAGCGGCTGCAGCGCCAGGACCTGGCCATCGGGCGTGGGCAGCACCCCGGGCACGATCAGGCCGTCAAAAATGGCTTTGACGTCGGGGCTGGATATCTGCGCCACCACCTCGTCGAAGCTCACGCCCGTGCCGTAGCGCTGCAGGTACGCGGTCAGGTCGGGCTTTTGCTCGTACAGGCATAACGGCATGCCGACCGCGGCGTTGGCGGCGGGCAGGTCGGGCATGTCCATGTCCACCAGCTGCACGCCGGCCTCTCGCAGCTTGGTCAGCGCGGCCTCCATGACGCTGCGCACGGAGGGTTCCAGGTCCGCCCAGAAATAGCGGGCCAACCCCAGGCGCACGCCCGCGGGCGGCAGGGGGGCCAGCGCTTGCGCGTTGCCCGCCAGCACGGCGTCCAGCAGCACGATGTCTTCCATGCTGTTGGCGATCGGCCCGGGCGTATCCCGGGTGTGCGAGATGGGCGTGATGCCCGCGCCGTCGTACCGGCCGACCGAAGGCCTGAAGCCCGCGGCGCCGTTGACTGCGGCCGGCAGGCGCACGGAAGCGCCGGTGTCGGTGCCCAGGGCGGCGGGCGTCAGGCGCGCACCCACAGCCGCGCCGCTGCCGGACGACGAGCCGCCGGCGATGCGGGTGCTGTCATAGGCGTTGCGCGTGCCCTCGCCCTGCGCGCCGGGAAAAGCGGTGTTGTAGCCGGAGACGCCGAAGGCCAGCTCGTGCATGTTTGTCTTGCCCACGATGACGGCACCGGCGGCGCGCAGGCGCTGCACCACGGGCGCGTCCTCGGCGGGCCGGAAGTGCTTCAAGGCCGGGGTGCCGGCCGTGTTGGGCAGGCCGGCCACGTGGATGTTGTCCTTGATGGCGATGGGCACGCCGCCCAGCAGCCCGGCCTGACCGCTTGGGCGCTGCCCGGCGTCGTAGGCACGGGCTTGCGCCAGCGCGCCGTCCCGGTCGACGGTGATGAAGGCGTTGAGCACGCCATGGGCGTCGATGCGGTCCAGGCAGGCTTGGGTCAGCGCCACGCTGGTGAGTCGGCCGTCGCGGATCCGGGCGGCGGCTTCGGTGACGGTCAGGGCCGTCAGGGCGTCCTCGCCGGCGGGGTGCGGCTGGGGCTTGTCGGACAATGTCTGTTGGGACGTCTCTGGCATGGCGCTTTCTCACCTGTACGGATGAATGCTATCGGACCGCCATCTATACAGGGTTCCTGCCGCCACTGTCGAGCCCGGCCATCGCCTTGGCCCCACCTTGCACAACGATGGTTTACCACTTCGATAGTGGTAAACCAGTATGGTGGAAATTGGTAAACCACTTATGATTTGGTCTAACCACTTTTAAGATCCATGACACTGCAACTGATCCCCAAACCCGAAGAACCGGCCAGCAAGCCGGTGGCGGACCGCGCCTATGTGCGGCTGGCCGCCCAGATCCAGGCCCTGGTGGCGCAAGGCGAATTCGCCGTCGGCAAGCGTTTGCCGGCTGAACGCGCGCTGGCCGAGCGTTTCGACGTCAGCCGCACTGCGCTGCGCGAAGCCATCATCGCGCTGGAGCTGCAGGGGGTCGTGGAAGTGCGCGGCGGGTCGGGCATCTATGTCTGTGAACCCAAGCCCGGCATCGCCCGCTTGCCGGCTGCCCAGGAAGCTGGCGCAGGGCCGTTCGAGCTGCTGCGCGCGCGTTGCCTGATCGAATCGGAAATCGCCGCGTTGGCGGCCACGACCCGCAACGACGCGGACCTGGACCGCATCTTCGAAGCGCTGACGACGATGCGCGAGCAGATGATGGACAAGGCGGCCAACGAAGAGGCCGACCGCCGCTTTCATCTGTACATCGCGCAGTCCACCGGCAACAGCGTGTTGTTGGCCACGGTGACGTCGATGTGGGATCAGGCCCAGGGACCGATCTGGGAAAAGATCGAACAGCATTTTCATACGCAGGATCTGCGACAGGCGTCGCAGGAAGACCATCAGCGCATTTTCAGCGCGCTGGTGGCAGGCGACGCGCAAGCTGCGCGGCAGGCGATGCGCGCTCACCTTGAACGCGTGATCGGTGAATTTGCGCAGGGGTGGCGGTGACGCGGTAACGCAGGGTAGTACGGCAGGCAGCCCCTGGGCAGAGCGCGGAAGATACCGCGCCCCGGATCCGGGCTTTTCAAGTTCAGGAGACAAGCAATGCAGCAACAGAACAAGGGGAGCCGCGTGTTGACCGGGTGGGCGGCGGCTGCGGTGCTGGCGATGTCCTTGCCGGTGTCCGCCCAAAGCGGCGCCACGGCGACCGGCCTTCCAGCGCCGGGGCAGAGCCCGCGCATCGACGCCATTCGCAAGGCGGGCGAGCTTCGCGTGGGCGTATTGCAGAACGCGCCTTGGCTGATCCAGGACCTGTCCGGAAAAAGCGGCGAAGCGTGGAGCGGCCCCGCCTGGTTGCTGGCCAAGGAATACGCCAAGCAGCTTGGCGTCACATTGACGGCCGTGCCCGTGTCGCACGAGACCAAGGTGCCCGTGCTGGCCGCCAATCAAGTCGACATGACGATCAGCCCGTTGGCCGAGACAGCCGAACGCCTGAAGGTGGTGGACTTCGTGCTGTATTCGGCCACCAGCGTCTGCATGTTCGGCCGCGCGGGCAACGATAAGCTGGCGCGGGCCAAGACCGTCGAAGACCTGAACCAGCCGGATATCACCATCGCCTACTTCACGGGCGGCGCCGAAGAGGCCTGGGTGAAAGCGCGTTTCCCCAAGGCGCGGCTGCGCGCCGTCGCCAACTCAGGCGCCACCGCGCCCATCGAAGAAATCATGGCCAAGCGCGCCGATGCGGCGCCGATCAACCGCGTGCCATGGGTGGGCCTCGCCCACAAAGTGCGCGGCCTGGTGGTGTTTCCCGCCGAAGCCAATTGCCAGCAAAGCACGGAAAAGGCCTCGCCCGTTGGTCTGGCCATCGACAAGAACCAACCCGACTACCTGGCGTGGCTGCGGCAGGTTGCGGCAATGATGAAGCCCGTGTTGGACGCTGACGAAATGCGCATCATCGAACAGACCCAGTAGGCCGTCCGGCCATTCCCCTTTTCAACCGGCACGCGCCTGACGCGTGCGGATCTGGCGATACCGCCGGTGCTTGAACACGCCGGTACCGGGCGTGCCGCCATCGGGCGGCAGACGGCCGGGTTCCCTATAGGAGACTTTGCATGCAACCCCGATTTTTATCGCGCCTTCCCGCCGCCCGCCTGTTCCTGTCCGCCGCCCTGGTGGCAGGCGCGGCCACGGTGCAGGCCCAGACGCCACCCGCGCCTGGCGAAAGCCCCCGCATCGACGCCATCCGCAAGGCGGGCGTGCTGCGGGTCGGCGTGGTCAACAACCCGCCCTGGCTGGTGCAGAACACCACCGGGTCGGGTGAACCCTGGATGGGGTCGTCGTGGCTGCTGGGCAAGGAGTTCGCGCGCTTGCTGGAGGTGAAGATCGTGCCCGTGCAGGTCAGCCACGAAACCAAGGTGCCGGCTCTGATCGCCAATCAGATGGACATCATGATCGGCCCGCTGAACCAGAACGCCGAGCGAGCCAAGATCATCGATTTCGTGACCTTTTCCAACACCAGCGTCTGCATGTTCGGGCTGGCGTCGAATCCGAAATTCACGAACGCAACCAAGGTCGAGGACTTCAACCAGCCCGGCATCACGATGGCCTACTTCTCCGGCGCGGGCGAAGAGCCGCTGGTGCTGCAGAACTTCCCCAACGCCAAGCTGCGGGGCGTGACGAACTCGGGCTCGGTCGCGCCCATCGAGGAAGTGCTGGCAGGCCGTTCGGACGTGGCGCCCCTGAACCGCATGCTGTGGCCCAACATCAGCAAGAAGGTCAAGGGCCTGGCCGTGTTCCCCAAGGAAAACGATTGCCAGGACAGCAAGATCTTCGCGATCGACGCGGGCATGGGCGTCGCCAAGGATCAGGCCGTCTATCTGGACTGGCTGCGCAAGGTGGAAGCACGCATGCATCCGGAACTGGCGGCTGAAGAGCTCCGCATGACCCAAACCCTGAAATAAAGGCGGCCATCATGTTGAACTGCGCAATTCATGGCGCCCAGGACCTGCGCCTGGACGAACAGCTGCCCGAGCCGCTGGCCCCCACGCAAGTGCGGGTGGGCGTCAAGGCCGTGGGTATCTGCGGGTCTGACCTGCACTACTACCGCCACGGCAAAGTGGGCGACTTCGTCATCCGCGAACCGCTGACGCCGGGGCACGAGGCGTCGGGCCAGGTGCTGGAAGTGGGCGCCGCGGTCACCGCCGTCCGCCCGGGCGACCGCGTGGCGCTGGATCCGGCGCGCACTTGCGGGGTGTGTCGCTATTGCCGCCAGGGCGATTCCAACCATTGCGAGGCCGTGTTCTTCTTCGGCAGCGCCAGCCGCTATCCGCACATGCAGGGGGCGATGCGCGAACAGGTGGTGGTGCAGGAAAAGCAGTGCCTGCCGGTGCCGGACAGCCTGTCGTTCGAACTGGCCGCTTTCGGCGAGCCGCTGGCCGTGGCGCTGCATGCGGTGCACAGCGCAGGCAGCCTCCTGGGCAAGACGGTGATGGTGGTGGGCGCCGGGCCGATCGGCGCGCTGATCCTGATGGCGGCGCGCCTGGCCGGCGCCAGCCAGGCGATTGCGGTGGACATCGTCGACGAGACGCTGGCCACCTGCGCCCGCGTAGGCGCCACGCGCACCATCAATGCCGCCCGCGACCCCGCCGCCATCGAGGATCTGGCTGCGGGCAAGGGCTCGGTCGATGTGTGCTTCGAGGCCTCCGGCAACTACGCCGGACTGGCCAATTGCATCCGCGCGACGCGGCCGCGCGGCGTCATCGTGACGGTAGGCACGCTCAGTGGCAGCAGCGAGCAATGCCCTTTCAACCAGATCATGGTCAAGAGCTTGTCTGTCATCGGCAGTTTCCGCTTCGTCGACGAATACGCCTGGGCCGTGGACTACCTGAGCCGCGGCGTGCTCGACGTGTCGCCATTGCTGACAGCCGCGGTGCCGGTCGCCCGCGTGCACGACGCGTTTGCGCTGGCGGCCGACCGCCACCAGGCCATGAAAGTAATGGTGACGTTCTGACGCGCCCTTAGTCCCCCGGAGACTTCATGGATTTCGATTTTTCCCCGCTTGTCGAGAACTGGCGATTCTTCGCCGGCGGCCTCGGCGTCACCGTGGCGCTCAGTGCCGTCACGGCGGTGTCCAGCATCCTGCTGGGCCTCGTGATCGCGCTGCTGCGCCTGTACGGGCCGCGCTGGCTGCGCGGGCTGCTGGTGTTCTACATCGACAGCATGCGCGCCATCCCCGTGCTGGTGGTGCTGGTCTGGATCTACTTCGCCTTCCCGCTGCTGGCCGGCGTGAACTTTGCGCCTTTCTGGGCGGCGCTGGTGGCATTGACCCTGCACATCGCGGCCTATTCGGCCGAGGTGATCCGCGCCGGCATCGAATCGGTGCGGCCGGGGCAGATGCGCGCGGGCCTGGCGCTGGGCATGTCGCGCGCCCAGGCGCTGCGCAAGATCATCCTGCCCCAAGCCACCATCCGCATGCTGCCGGCCTTCGGGTCCGTGCTGACGGTGGCCATCAAGGACACGGCGATCGCCACCGTGATCGCGGTGCCTGAACTGATGCACAAGGCCGAGACCATCGCGGGCCAGAGCTACCGGCCCATCGAAGTCTTCACCGCCGTCATCGTGGCGTACTTCGTGATCCTGTTCCCGGTCACCCGCGGCGTGGACCGGCTGTACCAACGCTACGCACACCTGGGGCGCTCATGAACTTGGACTGGGGAATCATCTGGGATTCGCGCGACGCGCTGCTGCAAGGCGCCGCGATGACCATCATGCTGACGGTGGTGACGATGGCGCTTGCCGTGCCCGGCGGCATGGTGCTGGCGCTGATGCGCCTGTCGTCGAACCGGCTCGCCAACGGCGTGGCCGTCGCCATCGTGGAGTTCTTCCGCAACCTGCCGCTGATCCTGGTGATCTATTGGGCGTTCTACGTGATGCCCATGGCGCTGGACGTGCAGTTCTCGGCGGTGACCACGGCGCTGGTGGCACTGGTGCTGAACGTGTCGGCCTACAACTCGGAAACGTTCCGCGCCGGCATCAATTCGATCCGCAAGGGGCAGATGGAAGCCGCGCTGGCGATGGGCATGTCGCGCCGGCAGGCCATGTTCAAGGTGCTGATCCCGCAGGCCGGGCGCCGCATCCTGCCGGTGCTGGCCAGCACCTGGATCTCGCTGTTCAAGGATACGTCGCTGGTGTCGGTGATCGCGGTAAGCGAGTTGGCCTATGCCTCGATGCAGGTGCGCGCGCAGAGCTTTCGCGTGCTGGAAATGCTGACCGCGATGGCGGTGATCTATTGGCTGATGGGTTATCCCCAGGCCAAGCTGGTCGACTGGATCCATCGCAAATACGGAGTCAAGGAATGAACGACATGATCCTGGAGCAAGAGCCGGCCACGGCGCGCACGGCGTCGGCCGCGCGCAAGGGCGCGGACCAGCCGCCCGTGCTGGTCTATGAGCACGTGCGCAAGGTCTACGGCGATTTCGTGGCGCTGGCCGACGTGTCGCTGCAAGTGAACAAGGGCGAGGTGATGTGCCTGATCGGCCCGTCTGGCTCCGGCAAGTCGACGCTTTTGCGTTGCACCAACGCGCTGGAAAAACTGGATGGCGGGCGGGTGCTGCTGGACGGCGTGGCGTTGCCGGAATCCGAATCCGAGGTGCGCCGTGTGCGCCAGCGCATGGGCATGGTGTTCCAGAGCTTTGAGCTGTTCCCGCACAAGTCCGCGCTGGACAACGTGGCAATGGGGCCGATCACGGTGCTGGGCGTGGCGCCAGAGGCGGCGCGCGCCCGCGCCATGGCGCTGTTGGAAAAGGTGGGTCTGGCTGCCAAGGCGGGCAACTTTCCCGCCAACCTGTCCGGCGGCCAGCAGCAGCGCGTGGCGATCGCCCGCGCGCTGGCGATGGAACCCGAAGTGATGCTGTTCGACGAACCCACGTCGGCGCTTGACCCGGAAACGGTGGGCGAAGTGCTGAACGTGATGAAGAAGCTGGCGCAGGAAGGCATGACGATGATCGTCGTGACCCACGAGATGAGCTTTGCGCGGCGCGTGGCCAATTGGGTGGTGGTGTTCGAGAACGGCGCCATCCTGGAGCAGGGCCCGCCCACGCAGATTTTCGACAACCCGCAAGTCGCCCGCACCCGCGACTTCCTCAGCCATCTGGGCTGGGAAGGCTAGGGCCTGAACGGGGCTCCTTTTGGCATCAGCGGGGCCTAAGACCTTTTCCTGTCTCTACGGAAATCTAAAATGAAAATTACAAACGCACGCGTGATCGTTTGTTCGCCGGGCCGCAATTTCGTGACCCTGAAAATCGAAACCGACCAGGGGCTGACCGGCATCGGCGACGCCACCCTGAACGGGCGCGAGCTGGCCGTGTCGGCCTACCTGACCGAGCACGTCATCCCCTGCCTGATCGGGCGCGACGCGCACCAGATCGAAGACATCTGGCAGTACCTCTACAAGGGCGCGTATTGGCGCCGGGGGCCGGTCACCATGACCGCCATCGCCGCCGTGGACACGGCGCTGTGGGACTTGAAGGCCAAGGCTGCCGGCCTGCCGCTGTATCAGCTGCTGGGCGGCAAGAGCCGCAGCGGCGTGATGGTCTACGGGCATGCCAACGGGTCGGACATCGAGCACACGGTGGATGAAGTGCTGCGCTACGCCGACATGGGCTACCGCGCCATCCGCGCGCAAAGCGGCGTGCCGGGCCTGGACAAGGTCTACGGCGTGGGCCGCGGCAATCTGTTCTACGAACCCGCCGACGCCGACCTGCCCAGCGAGCACGACTGGTCCACCGAGAAGTACCTGCGCCACACGCCGCAACTGTTCGAACGCATCCGCGAAAAGCTGGGCTTCGACCATCACCTGCTGCATGACGTGCACCATCGCCTGACGCCCATCGAAGCCGGGCGCCTGGGCAAGTCGCTCGAGCCTTACAACCTGTTCTGGATGGAGGATGCGACCCCGGCCGAGAACCAGGAGGCGTTCCGCCTGATCCGCCAGCACACCACCACGCCGCTGGCCGTGGGCGAGATCTTCAATTCGATCTGGGACTGCAAGGACCTCGTGCAGAACCAGCTGATCGACTACATCCGGACCACCGTGGTGCACGCGGGCGGCATCACGCACCTGCGCCGCATCGCGGATCTGGCCTCGCTGTATCAGGTGCGCACCGGCTGCCACGGCGCCACCGACCTGTCGCCCGTGTGCATGGGGGCGGCGCTGCACTTCGACCTGTGGGTGCCAAACTTCGGCATCCAGGAATACATGCGCCACACGGACGAGACGGATGCCGTCTTCCCGCATGCGTACACGTTCGACCAGGGCATGCTGTATCCCGGTGACGTGCCGGGCCATGGCGTCGACATCGACGAGAAGCTGGCCGCCAAGTATCCGTACAAGCGCGCCTACCTGCCGGTGAACCGCCTGCAGCAGGACGGGACGCTATGGAACTGGTAGCCGCCGGCGCGGCGCGCCTGTCGCCCGCGGGCTTGCCGGCGCTGCCGGACGCGGTGGCGCGCCCCGGCTATGACCGCGCCGCGTTGCGCGTGGGCATTGTGCATCTGGGCCTGGGGGCGTTCGCGCGCGCGCATCTGGCCGCCGTCAACGACGCCGCGCTGCATGCCGGCGCGGACCGTGGCTGGGGGATTTGCGGCGTCTCGTTGCGCCAGGCCGATACGCGCGACGCGCTGGCGCCGCAGGACGGGT
Source organism: uncultured Achromobacter sp. (assembly GCA_963530045.1). Taxonomy (GTDB): domain Bacteria; phylum Pseudomonadota; class Gammaproteobacteria; order Burkholderiales; family Burkholderiaceae_B; genus Achromobacter. The sequence goes on along the minus strand of CAUSDE010000059.1, from coordinate 12,322 downwards.
TGTACGCCTTGGCCTTGCGTAGCGCCGATGCGACGGGGCAGCCGCGCCAGCAGGTGGCGGTCATCGGCTGCCTGCTGGAAACCCTGGTCGCGCCGGAAGATCCGCAGGCGGTGCTGGCGCGCATCGCGCATGCGGACACGCGCATCGTCAGCGTCACCGTTACCGAGAAGGGCTATTGCCATGATCCGGCCAGCGGTCGGCTGAACCTGGACCATCCCGACATCGTGCACGACCTGGGCCAGCCGCTGGCGCCGCGCAGCACGATCGGGTTCCTTGCGTGGGGCTTGCAACAGCGGCGGGCGGCGGGGCTTGGGCCCATCACGCTGATGTCGCTGGACAACCTGCCCAGCAACGGCCATCTGCTGCGCGGCATGGTGCTGGCGTTTGCCGAGCAGGTCGACCGCGCCCTGGCGGCATGGATCGCGTCGTCCTGCGCGTTTCCGTGTTCGATGGTGGACCGCATCGTGCCCCGCACGACGGACGACGACCGACGCTGGGTGGCCGACGCGTTGGGCGTGCAGGATGCCTGGCCGGTGCTGGCCGAGCCGTATCTGGAATGGGTGGTGGAAGACCGCTTTGCCGCCGGCAGGCCGGACTGGACGGCGGGCGGCGCGCGCTTCGTGGCCGAGGCCGCGCCCTTCGAAACGCTGAAGCTGCGCATGGTCAACGGCGCGCATTCGGCGCTGGCCTATCTGTCGGTGACGGCCGGTTGGGCGACGGTGGACCAGGCGATGGCCCAGCCTGCCTTGAAGGCCTATCTGGGTACGCTGATGCGCGACGAGATCGTGCCGACCCTGCCGGCGTTGCCTGGCCTGGACCTGGCGCAATATCAAGCCCGTTTGCTGCAGCGCTACGAGAACCCGGCGCTCAAGCATCAGACTCGGCAGATCGCGATGGACGGCTCGCAGAAGCTGCCGCAGCGCCTGCTGGATACGGTGCGCGCGCGGCTGGCGGCGGACCTGCCCATACCCGGCCTGGCGCTGGCCGTGGCGGGGTGGCTGCATTTCTTGCGGGGCGTGGATCAGGCCGGACGCCGCTACGAGATCCAGGACCCCATGGCCGGCCGCCTGGCGCAGCAGTACGCGCGGGCGGAAGAGGCGGCGCAAGGCGCGGGGGAGGGGCCGGCGGCGATGTTGGCCTGGGCCGGATCGTTGACGAGCCTGGCGCCGGTGTTCGGGGGGCTGGGCCAGGACCCGCGTTTCGTGCGGGCCGTGGCGCAGGCGGCGCAGTCCTTGCGCAGCCAGGGCGTGGCCGGCGCGCTGGCTGCGTTGGCCCGGCCCGCGCCCCGCTGATCCAGGATCGGATCAGCCCGGCTTCTTCACCACGATCGTGGCCGTGTCGCTGGTGAAGGAGCTGTCTTCCTGCACGTCGAAGTGCGCGCGCACCACGTCCGGCGCAATGCCGAACATGTGGCGCAGCGCCGCCACCAGCGTGTCCGGCGTGCGCATGCGGGTGACCCAGGTCTGGAACTCCAGCGGCAGGCGGCGCGGCGACAGCCCTTGCAGCGTGAAACCCGCTTCGGTCAGCATGCGGGTCCATTCCGCCACCGAGTAGTCGCGCACGTGCGAGGTGTCGCGCAGCACTTCGATGGTCTGCAGCCAGGTATCCAGCAGCGGTTCGCCGGGCGAGACCACGTCGGCGAACACGGCGATGCCGCCGGGTTTGAGCACGCGGAAGGCTTCGCGCAGGCCGCGTCCCGCGTCCTGCCAGTGGTGGGTGGAATAGCGTGACATCACCAGGTCGAATTCACCGTCGGCGAACGGCAGGTATTCGGCCTTGCCTTGACAGGCGACGAGGTTGGCCAGGCCGCGCTTGGCGGCTTCCGCCGCCACCACGTCCAGCATCTGCTGCGACAGGTCGTAGGCCGTGACGTGGCGGACTTCGGGCGCGACGTGAAAGCTGACGTGGCCGCCACCACAGCCCAGGTCCAGCACGCGCGCGTCGGGGTGCTGGCGCGCAATGCCGGCCATTTGCTGCAGGTCTTCGCCCTGGGCGTGGACGGCGCTGGTCAGATAGGCGGTGGCGCGGGGGCTGAATTGGCGGTCGACGGCGGCGTCGTGGGTACTGGCGGTCATGGATATCCTCAAGGGGTCTGGGTGCGGAACAGCGGGTGCAGGCGCTAAGATAGGCGGGCCCGTATACACGTACAAGCCCATTGCTTATCCTGGTATGACTACTTCCCCCCTTGCCGGCGCCGCCAATCACGACGGTTCCCCCTTGCGCCGGCAGGCGCTGGGCGAATTCGTCCGCAGCGCCCGTTCCCGCATCACCCCGCAGATGGCCGGATTGCCCGAGGGCATGCGCCGCCGCACGCCGGGGCTGCGGCGCGAAGAAGTCGCCCAGCTGTGCGGCATCAGCGTCACCTGGTACACCTGGATCGAGCAGGGGCGGGAAGTCTCGGTGTCGCCGTCGGTGTGGTCGCGCATCGCGGGCGTGCTGCAGCTGGCCCGCGCCGAGCGGGCCTACCTGTTCGACCTGGCCGACTGCGCCGATCCGCAGCACGCGCGCGACGACGCGGGCGCCGCACCCGGTCCGCTGCAGGAATGCGTGAACGCGATCGACGCGCCCGCCTACGTGCTGGACCGCGCCTGGAACGTGCTGGCCTACAACGAGCCCTTGCGCGACCTGTTCGATGACTGGCCCACGCGCGACGCCGAACCGAACCTGCTGCGCTACATCTTCATGGACCCGGCCGCGCGCGAACTGGTCGTGGACTGGGACCAGCGCGCCCGCCGCGTCGTGGCGGAGTTTCGCGCGGACGCCGGCGCGCACCTGGACGAACCGGCGGTGCTGGGCCTGCTGGATACGCTAAGCCGCCAGAGCCCGGTGTTCGCCCATTGGTGGACGCGCCACGCCGTGGTCGAGCGCGAGGGCGGTTTGCGTGAATTCCAGCACCCCCGCGACGGCAAGCTGGCGTTCCAGCAGATCACGTTCCGGCTGGCGACCCATCCGGACCTGAAGCTGGTGATGCTGCTGAGCGGGGCGGGGCAGGCCGAGGCTTGAGCGGCCCGCAGGCGGGCTACTTGGCCAGCCCGTGCTCGGTCAGGTAACGGATGAGGAATTCGCCGTGGCCTTCGATGTCGCGGCGGATTTCGCGCACGACCGCTTCGGTGTCGCCGCTTTGCAGGCCCGCGATGATGCCCTCGTGCGGATGCACGCCGGGCAGCGTGGGAAACGGCGGGGTGTACAGATAGGACAGGTAGGACGCCGTCTGCACCCACAGGTTTTCGATCATCGACAGCAGATGCGGCATCTGCGCGGCCGAGTACAGCGCGAAGTGGAACTCGAAATTGCGGGCCAGCACCGGGGCCATCAACTGCTGTTGCCGGCTTGCCATCAGGTTGGCGTGGATGCCGCGCAGTTCGTCGATCAGCGCGGGCGTGGCCAGCGGGGCGGCGCGCCGGGCGGCGAAGCATTCAAGCTCAAGCCGGATGCTGCGCAGTTCCTGCAGTTGCGCCACGGTCAGTTCGGGCACTTTGACCGATTTGCCGGGGCTGAGCGTCAACGCGCGCTCCGACACCAGTTGCAGCAGCGCTTCGCGCACGGGCGTCTGGCTCACGCCAAGCGTGTCGGTGATCGAGCGCAGCGTGATGGTGTCGCCCGGGCGCAACTCGCCCATCATGATCTTCTGCTTGATTTCGCGGTAGATGCGGGCGGTCATGTTCTCCCGCTGCATCGGCGCCAAATTGATGGTCATCCTGTGTTCCTGGTCGGCTGGGCCGCCGCATGCCCAGCGTGGGGGCGGCTCGCGTAGCGCGATTCTACCGTCCTCTCATCCCTCATTTTACATTTTATAAAAAATAAAATAATTGACCGGCGTCTTTGCCAGCATCTATATTTTATAAAATATAAACAGGAGACGAAATGTCGACGCTGCATCCCTTGAACGCACCCGGCCTGAACAACCACGGCACCGTGGCGCACTTGATCGCCAAGGCGTTGATACGCCATGGCGTCACCCATGTGTTCGGGCAGAGCCTGCCCAGCATGCTGCACCTGGCCTGCGAGGAACTGGGCTTGACCCAGGTGGCCTATCGCAGCGAGAACGCGGGCGGGTACATGGCGGACGCCTACGCCCGCATCACCGGAAAGCCCGCCATCGTGACGGCGCAGAACGGGCCGGCGGCCACGTTGCTGGTGCCGCCGCTGGCCGAGGCACTGAAGGTGTCGATCCCCGTCATTGCGCTGGTGCAGGACGTCAACCGCGATCAGACGGACAAGAACGCGTTCCAGGAATTCGACCATCTGGGGCTGTTCGCATCGTGCACGAAGTGGGTGCGCCGCGTCACCGAGGCGTCGCGGGTCGAAGACTATGTGGACCAGGCGTTCGCCATCGCTTGCTCGGGCCGTCCCGGCCCGGTGGCCCTGATGCTGCCGGCCGACCTGCTCAACGAGGCCGCCGCGGCCTCGCAGCGCCATGCCAGCCTGGGGCACTTCCCGCTGGATCGCAGCGTGGCTGCCAGCGATGCCGTGCGAGCCGCGGCGGATTTGCTGGCCAGCGCGCAACGGCCGGTCGTGGTCGCCGGCGGCGGCGTGCATGTGTCGGGCGCGAGCCAGGCCTTGGCCGCCTTGCAGGAAACGGCCCATCTGCCCGTGGGCTCCACCGTGATGGGCAAGGGCGCCACCGACGAACGGCACCCCTTGTCGCTTGGCGTGGTCGGTTACTTCATGGGGCCCAACGGCGCCAGCCGCGACTTGCGCCCGTTGATCGCGGACGCCGATGTCGTCCTGCTGGTCGGGACGCGCACCAACCAGAACGCGACCGACTCCTGGAAGCTGTATCCGAAGAACGCCCGCTACATCCATATCGACGTGGACGGCGCCGAGATCGGCCGCAACTACGAAGCGCTGCGCCTGGCGGGCGACGCGCGTGAAACCTTGCTGGCCCTGGACCGCGAGCTGGGCAGCCGCGACCTGTCCGCGGCCCAGGCGCGCCGTGCCGGCCTGGAGGCCGCCATCGAATCGGGCAAGGCGTCTTCCTGGGAGGCGTCGCGCGCCGTCCGCCTGTCGGATCAGCAACCCATCCGCCCCGAACGCCTGCTGGAGGAAATCCGTCACGATGTAGACGAAAACACGATCGTCGTCGCGGACGCCAGCTATTCCTCGATCTGGATCGCCAACTACCTGACCTCGCTGGCGCCGGGGATGCGCTTTCTGACGCCGCGAGGGCTGGCGGGCCTGGGCTGGGGCTTTCCGATGGCCATGGGCGCCAAGGTGGCGCGTCCCGAGGCGCACGTGGTGTGCGTCGTGGGCGACGGAGGCTTCGGCCACGTGTGGTCGGAACTGGAAACCGCGCGCCGCATGGGCATCAAGGTCACGCTGGTCGTCATCAACAACGGCATCCTGGGCTTCCAGAAGCACGCCGAGAACGTGAAGTTCGGCGCGCATACGTCCGCCGTGCATTTCCATCCGGTGGACCATGCGGCGGTGGCGCGCGCGGCGGGATGCCTGGGCGTGCGCATCGAGGCGCCGGCGGATCTGGCCGGCGCGCTGCGCGAGGCGCGCAACGCCGACCTGACGACGCTGATCGAAGTCATGTGCGACGAGAACGCTTTCCCACCCATCACCTTCTTCACGGCGGACCAGGCATGAAACAGGATCCGAGCAAAGTCGCGCTGGTGACCGGCGCGGGCCGGGGCATCGGCCTGGAGGTCGCGCGCCTGCTGCTGGCCAAGGGCTATCGCGTGCTGGCCGTCAGCCGCGAGGGCGTGGACGCGCAACGCCTGGGCGGAGCCCGCGCGCAACTGCGCACCGAGCGGGCCGACGTCACCGATTACGCCGCCATGCAGGCGCTGGTGGACAGCGCGCGCGAGCAATGGGGGCCCGTGTCGGTGCTGATGAACAACGCGGGCATCTCGCCCAAGCAGGCCGACGGGAATTCCTCCGGCATCCTGGACATCACCCCTGCGGAATGGGAGTCGGTGCTGCAGGTCAACCTGACGTCGATCCTGCGCCTGTGCCAGATGGTGCTGCCCGGCATGCGCGATCAGGGCTGGGGGCGCATCGTCAATGTGTCGTCGCTGGCGGGCCGCGCAAAATCGCTGGTGGCGGGCGGCAGCTATATGGCGTCCAAGGCGGGCGTGCTGGGACTGACCCGCGCCATCGCCGCCGAGATGGCGCCGCACGGCATCACGGCCAATGCCATCACGCCGGGGCGCATCCTGACCGAAATGGCGCAGCAGGCTGCGCCGTCGGTCAACGAGAACTACGCGGCGCAGATCCCCGTCCGTCGCCTGGGCACGCCCGAAGAGGTGGCGGCGGCGATGGTGTTCCTGGCCGCGGAGGAGGCGGGCTTCATCAACGGGGCCATCCTCGATATCAATGGCGGCTTCTACATGCCTTGAGCATGCAGCCCCTATAAAAAACCACAAGGAGACAAGCATGAAAGCAGCATCGATGCTGGCGGCGCTGGCCGCCGCCGCGATCGGCATGACGGCCACCCCTGCGCTGGCGTGGCCCGACAAGGAGGTGACGCTGACGGTGAACTACGGCGCCGGCGGCAACACCGACGTCGCCAGCCGTGAACTGGCCCGCGCGATGGAGGCGGACCTGGGCCGCGCCGTGGTGGTCTTCAACCGCCCGGGCGCGCTGGGCACCATCGGCCCGGCCTACGTGGCCAAGCAGCAGGCCGACGGCTACAACGTGGGCGTGGTGACCTTGTCGTCCATCGCCATCATGCCGCACCTGATGACCATCCCCTACACCGCCCGCGACTTCGAATTCGTGGCGGCCTACGGCCGTTACCGCTACGGGGTCGTGGTGCGCGCGGATTCGCCTTACAAGAGCGTGGCCGATCTGGTCGCGGCGGGCAAGCAAGGCCCGGGCATCTTCTTCGGCGCGCCGTCCGCACCCAACAACCTGGCCATGTTCGACCTGGGCCGGGTCACGGGCGCGAAGTTCGAGCAGGTGTCGTACAAGTCGGGCAGCGAAACCGTGTCGGCCTTGCTGAGCAAGCAGGTCGACGCCATCGTCCAGAACCCGTCGGATGTCACGAGCTACATCCAGGCCGGCCGCTTGCGTCTGCTGGCCTCGGCCAGCCCGATCCGCTGGCCGGAATTCCCGGACGTGCCCACCCTGAAGGAAGCGGGCTACGACGTGGAGATCGATTCGTGGCTGGGGCTCGCGGTGCCCAAGGGCACGCCGGATGCCGTGCGCGTCCGCCTGGAGCAATCGGCCAAGGCGGCCGTGGCTTCGGAACGCCTGCAGCAGACCTACAAGCAGCTGGGCGTCGACCCGGTGTGGATGTCGGGGCAGGATTACGCGAAGATGGTCGACACGACCTTTGATCAGATGGGCCGCGCCATCAAGGCCGCCAATCTGCCGCGCATGACCAACTGAGCCGCCGGCAACCGGCCGCCGCGCGCGAGCGCGGCGGTTATCGTTCGCCGGCCGAAAACAGGCTGTCCTGCATCCCCGCGTCAACCAGCCCCTGCAGCAGCTTCTTGACCGGCGCGGGCAGCGCCATGGACGCCAGGTTGTCCGCGTGGACCCAACGTTCCGGCAGCGCCGATTCGCGCAGGCTGGCCGCGCGCACGGGCACCAGCCACGGGCGGATGTGCAGGCGGTAGTGCGTGAAGGTGTGGGCGAAGGCAGCCAGTTCGAAGCGTTGTTCGGGCTCCAGGCCCAGCGCGCGCGATGCGGCGTCGGGGTCGCCCGCCACGTCGAATTCAGGCAGGCTCCACAAACCGCCCCAGATGCCGGGTTCGGGCCGCTGCTGCAACAGGAAAGCCCCCTGGTGTTGCAGCACCAACATACAGGTCTCGCGTTCCGGTATCGTCTTGCGCACCTTGGGGGTGGGCAGTTCGGCCTGGCGGCCCTCGCGGCGGGCGACGCAGCTGTCGGCCACCGGGCATTTGTCGCAAGCGGGCTTGCCGCGCGTGCACAGCGTGGCGCCCAGATCCATCAACCCTTGCGTGTAGGCGGCCATGTCCAGGCCGGGGGCGGCTTCGACTTGCGCGTCGGCCAACGACCATAGCCGCGTTTCGATTTCGCGTTTGGCGGGGTCGCCGGCGATGCCGAAGTGGCGGGTGAACACGCGCTTGACGTTGCCGTCCAGGATGGGCGACCGCTCGCCGTAGGCGAACGCCGCAATCGCCGCCGCCGTGGACCGGCCGATGCCGGGCAGGGTTGCGATGGCATCCGCGGTGGGCGGGAAGCGGCCGCCCCAATCGCGCGCGATCTCCTGCGCGCAACGGTGCAGGTTGCGGGCGCGGGCGTAGTAGCCCAGCCCGGCCCAATACGGCATCACGTCTTCCTGCGCGGCGGCGGCCAGCGCGGCCACGTCCGGGAAGCGTTGCAGGAAGCGGTCGTAATAGGGGATCACGGTGGCCACTTGCGTCTGCTGCAACATGATCTCGGACAGCCAGATCCGATACGGGGCACGCGTGTTTTGCCAGGGGAGATCGTGGCGGCCATGCTGGCGCTGCCAGGCGACGATACGAGGGGCGAATTCCATGGCGCACATTATCGCACCGCGCTCTTGCCGGGGGCGGGGCGACCGGTTACAACGAACCAGGGCCCGTTGGAGTTGACAGGCCCCACCTAGAGCGCGAAAGCGCCATCACTTCACTTTCACGGCCCTTGTTGGCCCGCGGGCGCGCATGGCGCGCGACGCGAAGCTGGTGGGGGCCTCCAGGATCTTGGAGTCGAGACATGAATGCCCCCCTGTCGCCCGCCCTGCGCGCCGCGCTTGAATCCGTCCAGCTGGACGACAAATACACCCTGGAATCCGGCCGCGCCTGGATGAGCGGCATCCACGCCCTGGTCCGCCTGCCCATGATGCAGCGCGTGCGGGACGTGCGGGCGGGGTTGAACACGGCGGGCTTCGTGTCGGGCTATCGGGGGTCGCCGCTGGGCGGCGTTGACCAGAACATGTGGAAGGCGGCCAAGTACCTGAAGGCCCACCACGTCGAGTTCCAGCCCGGCATCAACGAAGACCTGGCCGCCACCGCCGTCTGGGGGTCGCAGCAGGTCAACCTGTTTCCCGGCGCCAAGTACGACGGCGTATTCGGCATGTGGTACGGCAAAGGCCCCGGCGTGGACCGCTGCGGCGACGTCTTCAAGCACGCCAACGCGGCGGGCACCTCGCGCCACGGCGGCGTGCTGGTGGTGGCGGGCGACGACCATCCGGCCAAGTCTTCCACGCTGCCGCACCAGAGCGACCATATCCTGAAGGCCTGCATGATCCCGGCGCTGTTTCCCGCCAGCGTCCAGGAAGTGCTGGATTTCGGCCTGCACGGCTGGGCCATGAGCCGCTACGCCGGCGTGTGGGTGGGCATGAAATGCATCACCGACATCGTGGAAGTGTCGGCCTCGGTGGACGTGGATCCGCATCGCGTGCGGATCCAGCTGCCCGAAGACTTCCTGATGCCGGCCGACGGCCTGAACATCCGGGTGCCCGACACGCCGCTGCAACAAGAGGCCCGGCTGCTGGACTACAAGCTGTACGCCGCGCTGGCCTACGCCCGCGCCAACACGCTCAACCGCGAGCTTTGGCATGTGCCCGGCCGCGATGCGCGCTTCGGCATCATGACGTCCGGCAAGGCGTACCTGGACACGCGCCAGGCGCTGTCCGACCTGGGGTTGTCCGAAGCCGTCTGCCAGCGCATCGGCCTGCGCCTGTTCAAGGTGGGCATGGTGTGGCCGCTGGAATCCACCGGTACGCAGCAGTTCGCCGAAGGCCTGGACGAGATCCTGGTCGTCGAGGAAAAGCGCCAGGTGCTGGAATACCAGTTGAAGGAAGAACTGTTCAGCTGGATCGGCAGCGGCAAGAAGATTCCGCGCGTGGTCGGCAAGTTCGACGACAAGGACGGCGGCGAATGGTCGGTGCCGCAAGGTAATTGGTTGCTGCCCGCGCACTACGAGTTTTCGCCGGCGATGGTCGCGAAGGCGATCGCCGCGCGCCTCTTGCGCTTTGAATTGCCCGAGGACGTGCGCGCCGGCATCGTCGCCCGGCTGGATTTCATCAGCGGCCGCGAACAGGCGCTGGCGCGCCCGCGCGTCGTCGAAGAGCGCAAGCCCTGGTTCTGTTCGGGCTGTCCGCACAACACGTCGACCCGCCTGCCGGAAGGCTCGCGTGGCATGGCCGGCATCGGCTGCCACTACATGGTGCGGTGGATGGACCGCAACACGGAGGTCTACACGCAGATGGGCGGCGAGGGGGTGCCCTGGGTGGGCCAGGCGCCGTTCACCGAGGAAAAGCACGTTTTCGCCAACCTGGGCGACGGAACGTATTTCCATTCCGGCCTGCTGGCCATCCGCGCGGCCGTCGCGGCCAAGGTGCCGATCACCTACAAGATCCTGTTCAACGACGCCGTCGCCATGACGGGCGGGCAGCCCGTCGATGGCCCGATCAGCGTGCCGATGATCAGCCGCCAGATGGCCGCCGAAGGCATCGACAAGATCGTCGTCGTGACGGACGACCCGGACAAATACAACGACGTCTCTGACCTGGCGCCGGGCGTGCCGGTGATGCACCGCGACGAACTGGACGCGGTGATGCGCGAACTGCGCGAACATCCCGGGGTATCGGTGCTGATCTATGACCAGACCTGCGCCACCGAAAAGCGCCGTCGGCGCAAGCGCAACGCCTACCCCGATCCGGCGCGCCGCGTCGTCATCAACGAACGCGTCTGCGAAGGCTGCGGCGACTGCTCGCAGAAGTCGCATTGCCTCTCGGTGGAGCCGCTGGAAACCGAGTTCGGCCGCAAGCGCGCCATCAACCAATCCAGCTGCAACAAGGACTTCTCCTGTCTGAAGGGCTTCTGCCCCAGCTTCGTGACGGTGGAAGGCGGCAAGCTGAGAAAGCCCCAGGCCTTGTCGCAGGAAGGCGTCATCGACGAAGCGGTGCCGGCCCCGCGCCCGCCCGCGCTGGATCAGCCCTATGGTGTCTTCATCGCCGGCGTCGGCGGTACGGGCGTGGTCACCATCGGCCAATTGCTGGGCATGGCGGCGCACCTGGAAGGCAAGGGCTGTTCGGTGCTGGACATGGCCGGCCTGGCGCAAAAGGGCGGCGCCGTGTATTCGCACGTGGTGCTGGCGCAATCGCCCGACCACCTGATGAATACGCGGGTCGCCATGGGCGAGGCCGACCTGCTGCTGGCGGGCGACCTCGTGGTCGCCACCAGCGCGGACAGCATGGCGCGCCTGCGCCCGGGCCGCACGCGTGCGCTGCTGAACCGCGACAACGCGCCGACCGCCGCCTTCGTCTCCAATCCTGATTGGACGCTGCCTGGCGCCAACCTGACCGCCGACCTGCAGGCGGCCTGCGGCAAGGAGAACCTGCACACGGTGGACGCGGCCGCGATGGCGGTGGTGTTGCTGGGCGACGCCATCTACGCCAACCCCCTGATGATGGGCTACGCCTACCAGAAGGGCTGGATCCCGCTGTCGCAAGAGGCGCTGCTGCGCGCGATCGAGCTCAACGGCCAGCAAGTCGCGAACAATCAGGCCGCCTTCGCCTGGGGCCGCCGCGCCGCGCACGACATGGCCGACGTGATGCGGATCCTGGCCAACGGCGGCATGCCGATCGCCCCGCCCGAAGACATCATCGAAATCAAGCGCCCGCGCGCCGCGCCCGTGACCGAACTGAAGAAGCCCAACGGTGAATTGGCACAGCGGGTGGCGGTGCGCAAGGCGTTCCTGACGCAGTACCAGGACGAGGCCTACGCCAAGCAGTACACGGACCTGGTGGACAAGGTGGCCCGCGCGGAACAGGAGGCCACCGGCACGAACCGCCTGGCGATGGCCGTGGCGCGCAACTATTTCAAGCTGATGGCCTACAAGGACGAGTACGAAGTGGCGCGCCTGTATTCGGACGGCGAGTTCGTGAAGAAGGTCGGCGAACAGTTCGAAGGCGATTGGAAACTGCGCTTTCACCTGGCCCCGCCGTTGTTCGCACGCCGCGACAAGCAGGGCCATCTGATCAAGCGCAGCTACGGGCCGGGCATGCTGAAGGTGTTCGGCGTGCTGGCGAAACTGCGGCGGTTCCGCGGGACGCGGCTGGACGTGTTCGGCTACACGGCGGAACGGCGCGCGGAACGCGAACTGATCCGGGAGTACCGGGAGACGTTGACCGCGGTTCTGTCGAAATTGAATCGCGGAAACTTGGAGAAAGCGGTGATGTTAGCGAGCCTGCCTGAAGAGATCAGAGGCTACGGACATATCAAAGAAGCGGCGATGGAGAAGGTGGCGGGGAAGCGGGAGGAGTTGCTGCGGGAATTTAGTGCGCGGGTGGTGGCGATTGGGGTGCGGGCGGCTTGATGGATCTGGTGTTGTTGTTGTTGTTGTGTTTTGGTGTTGTGGGTTTGTGAAGAAAATCCCG
>CAUSDE010000058.1:0-38771 GCA_963530045.1 uncultured Achromobacter sp. | reverse complement strand
GGTGTCGACAACCGTGTCCGGGTTGAGCGACATCGACAGGATGCCTTCGTCCTTCAGCCATTGCGCGAAGTCGGGGTGGTCGCTGGGGCCTTGGCCGCAGATGCCCACGTACTTGTTGGCGGCCAGGCAAGCCTTGATCGCGCGGCGCAGCATGAACTTGACGGCTTCGTCGCGTTCGTCGAAGTCGGCAGCCAGCAGTTCCATGCCCGAGTCGCGGTCCAGACCCAGCGTCAGCTGCGTCATGTCGTTGGAACCGATCGAGAAGCCGTCGAAGAATTGCAGGAATTCATCGGCCAGAATGGCGTTGGACGGCACCTCGCACATCATGATCAGCTTCAGGCCGTTCTCGCCGCGCGCCAGGCCGTGCTTGGCCAGCAGGTTGACGACCTTTTCCGCCTGGCCCACGGTGCGCACAAACGGCACCATGATCTCGACGTTGGTCAGGCCCATGTCGTCGCGCACCTTCTTCAGCGCCTCGCATTCCATGCGGAAGCACTCGGCGAAGTCTTCGGCGATGTAGCGCGATGCGCCGCGGAAGCCCAGCATGGGATTCTCTTCCTCGGGCTCGTAGCGCGAACCGCCGACCAGCTTGCGGTATTCGTTGGACTTGAAGTCCGACATGCGCACGATCACGGGTTTCGGGTAGAAGGCGGCGGCAATCGTCGCCACGCCTTCGGCCATCTTCTCGACGAAGAATGCGCGCGGGCTGGCATGGCCGCGAGCCGCCGATTCCACGGCCTTCTTCAGTTCACCGTCCACATTCGGGTAGTCCAGGACCGCCTTCGGGTGGATGCCGATGTTGTTGTTGATGATGAATTCCAGGCGGGCCAGGCCCACGCCGCTGTTCGGGATCTGCGCGAAGTCGAACGCCAGCTGCGGGTTGCCCACGTTCATCATGATCTTCAGATCGATGGCGGGCATGTCGCCACGGCGGACTTCTTCCACTTCGGTTTCGATCAGGCCGTCATAGATGCGGCCTTCGTCGCCTTCCGCGCAAGACACGGTCACGGCCTGGCCTTCCTTCAACAGGTCGGTGGCGTTGCCGCAACCGACGACAGCCGGAATACCCAGTTCACGCGCGATGATCGCCGCGTGGCAGGTACGGCCGCCGCGGTTCGTGACGATGGCCGCGGCGCGCTTCATCACGGGTTCCCAATTGGGGTCCGTCATGTCGGTGACCAGCACGTCGCCCGGCTGGACCTTGTCCATGTCCGAGATGTCGCCCACGACGCGGACGGGGCCGGCGCCGATCTTCTGGCCGATCGCGCGGCCGGTGATCAGGACCTGGCCGGTGGCCTTCAGGCGGTAGCGCTGCTGCACGTCGTTGGCGCCCTGCTGCGACTTCACCGTTTCCGGACGCGCTTGCAGGATGTAGATCTTGCCATCGACGCCGTCGCGGCCCCACTCGATGTCCATCGGGCGCTTGTAGTGCTTTTCGATGATGACGGCGTAGCGGGCCAGTTCATTGACCTCGTCGTCGGTCAGCGAGTAGCGGTTGCGCTCGGACACCGGCACGTCGACGGTGCGCACGGCACGGCCTTCGGGACGCTCGGGGTCGAATTCCATCTTGATCAGCTTGGAGCCGATACGGCGGCCGACGATCGGGTAGTGGCCCTGGGCCAGCGTCGGCTTGAAGACGTAGAACTCGTCGGGGTTGACCGCGCCTTGCACGACGGTTTCACCCAGGCCGTAGGACGACGTGATGAACACGACGTCTTCAAAGCCCGATTCGGTGTCGATGGTGAACATGACGCCGGCGCTGCCCTTGTCGGAACGCACCATGCGCTGGATGCCCGCCGACAGTGCGACGTCAGCGTGGGCATAGCCCTTGTGCACGCGATAGGAGATGGCGCGGTCGTTGTACAACGACGCGAACACGTGGCGGATCTTGTCCAGCACGTCGTCGATGCCGACGACGTTCAGGAAGGTTTCCTGCTGGCCGGCGAACGAGGCGTCGGGCAGGTCTTCGGCCGTGGCGGACGAGCGCACGGCGAACGAGCCCTTGCCGTCAGCGTCGAGCTTGGCGAAGGCTTCACGGATCTGCGCTTCGAACTCGGGCGAGAACGGGGCTTCGACCAGCCATTGGCGGATTTCCGCGCCGGCGTTGGCCAGTTCGCGGACATCTTCGGGGTTCAGCGTGGTCAGGCGTTCAGCGATGCGCTTGTCCAGGCCCGAGGCCTTCAGGAAGTCGCGGAAGGCGTCAGCGGTCGTGGCAAAGCCGCCCGGCACGCGGACACCCGCGCCAGACAGCTGGCTGATCATTTCGCCTAGTGATGCGTTCTTGCCTCCTACCGAGTCCACGTCCGTCATGCGGAGCTGCTCGAACAAAACAACGTACGACATTGAAGTCACCTTTTACAATGGAATGAAAGCGAGTTTGGTCAATGCATGAATCGGCGTATGAAACCGCCTATCCAAACGCTGACCAAACTGGCCTTGGACCGCCCTTGGGGTGACTTATAGGGGCCTGATTGTACTCGGTGGAGTACCCTCGGCTATCTGACTGGTTGGAATTTTTTACACATGACATCTACCCCGATCGTACGCACGGTATACATCGTTTCCGACAGTACCGGCATCACCGCTGAGACGTTCAGCCAGTCGGTGCTTTCCCAGTTCGAAGAGGTCGATTTCAAGCCGATCCGCCTGCCCTTCGTCGATACCCTGGAGAAAGCGGCCGAGGTCGCCATGCGCATCGACCGCAGCGCCCTGGAAGCCGGTGTACCCCCCATCGTGTTCAGCACGCTGGTCAACCCCGAGATCCTGGCCCGCGTTCGCCAGGCGAACGGGATTTTCATGGACCTGTTCGGCACCTTCGTCAGCCATATCGAGCAGGCGCTGGGCCTGAAGTCCAGCCATTCCATCGGCCGTTCGCACATGCAGGCCAATTCGGAAAAATACCGCAACCGGATCGACGCCATCAACTTCAGCCTGGCGCACGACGACGGCCAGTTCGTGAACCAGCTGGATCAGGCCGACGTGATCCTGGTCGGCGTGTCCCGCTGCGGCAAGACGCCGACCAGCCTCTACCTGGCCATGCAATACGCGATCAAGGCGGCCAATTTCCCGCTGACTCCCGATGATTTCGAGCGTGGCACCCTGCCCTCGACCATTGCGCCGCACCGCGCCAAGCTGTTTGGCCTGTCCATCCAGCCCGAGCGCCTGGCCGAAGTCCGCAACGAACGCCGCCCCAACAGCCGCTACGCGCAGTTGGAGCAGTGCCGCTACGAGGTCGCTGAGGCCGAGCGCATGATGCGCCGCGAGGGGATTTCCTGGCTGTCCAGCACCACCAAGTCGATCGAGGAAATCGCGACGACGGTATTGCAGGAAGTGGGGCTGGACCGGGGCTGACGCCTCGTCCGCGCTCGCGTCCGGGCGCCGCACATGAAAAAAGGGCCGCATAAGAAGCGGCCCTTTTTCATGTGTTCACTGGCGCTGGGAGAATGGCAGCACGACCGGCTTGCTGAGCGGCATGAACACGCTACCGCTGGGCAAATAAAAACCCAGCAGCTTGCCCGAAGACGCCACGAGATAGGCGTCCGAGCCACCGCGTTTGCCGACCCGCAGCGGTTCGCCCAGCGGCCGATAGACATCCCCCTGCACCAAGGCCCCGACTCGCCGCCAGCGCGAGCCCTCGGGCAATGTATGGGCCTCGCCGTCGGGCGCATGGGCCACGACGTCGCGCGACAATTGCGACACGCTGGACGCTTCGCTAGCCACGACCGGCACGAATACGGCGCTCACCGGCGAATTCGAGGCGCAGGCGCCCAGCAACGCCGCCAGGCAAGCAGCCGGAACCAGTGAACCAAACGCTTTCATGCACGCTCTCCCAACGCTTGCCGCCGTTGCTCGAACAAGCAGATGGCGGCCGCCGCACCGACGTTCAAGGACTCCACCGCCACGGCATCATGGGGAATCCAGACTTTCAGTTTCGCCGCGTCCAGCAACGCCGGCGCAACGCCTTGCCCTTCATGGCCGAACACCCAGGCGCATTGCGCGGGCAAACGCCCGGCATACAGGTTCCGGGCGCCGTCCAGCGCAGTGGCCACCAGCGGCACCCGCAGCCGCGGCAGCAAGGCGGCAAGATCGACGTGCTCGTGGATCGCCAGGGCAAAATGCGCGCCCTGGCCGCTACGCAACACCTTGGGCGACCAGGCTGCGGCGGTGCCGGTGGCCAGGAACACCCGTTTGACGCCGGCTGCCGCGCACGTGCGCAGCAGCGTGCCGACGTTGCCCGGATCCTGGATGCGGTCGAACAACACGCAGTTTTCTTCCACCGCGGCCGGCAGCTCCAGCGTCGGAGGCGTCACCAGGAAGGCGACGCCCTGCCCGCTTTCCACGCTGGCCACCGACTGCATCAACCGGGCGTCCAGCGCCAGGCAACGCGAATCGGGGACGGCTGCCGCCAGTGCGGCGATATCGGGTTGGGACAGGCGGTCAACGTCGAAGACGGCCTGATCGGGCGCGCCATGATGCTGCAGCCAGGCCTGGCACAGGTGCACCCCGTCCAGCAGCACCGGCGCGCCGCGCTTGCCCGCCGTGCCCGCCAACTTGGCCAGCGCCTTGACCGCGGGGTTGTCGCGGGAACTGATGTGCTTCATGAGACCAGGCCGAAAGCCTTGATGGGAGCGAAACTGCGGCGATGCTCGGCGCAGGGCCCGTGTTCGCGCAGCAACTGCAGATGCAACGCCGTGCCGTACCCCTTGTGCTGGTCGAACGCGTATTGCGGATACAGCGCGTGCAGGCGCATCAGGTCGGCGTCGCGCGCGGTTTTGGCCAAAATGGACGCAGCGGAAATCGCCGGCACCAGGGCGTCACCCTTGATGACGGTCTGCACCGTGCAGGCCAGCTTGGGCGCCTGATTGCCGTCCACCAGCGCCAGTTGCGCCGGCATGGACAAGCCCTGGACGGCCCGCTGCATCGCCAGCATGGTGGCGCGCAGGATATTCAGGGAATCGATCTCGCCCACGCTGGCGCTGGCCACGCACCAGGCCAACGCGCGCTCCTGGATCTGCAACGCCAGCGCTTCGCGCCGGGCGGCCTTCAGCACTTTCGAGTCCGCCAACCCCTCGATCGGCCGATCCGGGTCCAGAATGACCGCCGCCGCGTAAACGGCGCCGGCCAACGGACCGCGGCCCGCCTCGTCGACGCCGGCCGTCAGCATCGCAGGCTGTTCAGGGGCCGCAAACAGGTCAGGCTGCTCCACCGGCCACCTCCAGGATCGCCTGTGCGGCCAGGGCTGGCGTGTCGCGCAGCAACTCCTGGTGCATGGCGGTAAAGCGGGCCTCGACGCGCGCGATCAGCGCTTCGTCGGTCAGCGACGCCCACGTCGCCTCGGCCAGCTTTTCGGGCGTGGCGTCATCCTGCAGCAGCTCGGGCACCGCGAAATCGCGCAACAGCACGTTCGGCAACCCCACCCAAGGCAGGTACGGCCGCTGCTGCCCGGACTTCCACGACATGATCCGGCGCATCCAGGGCGACAGCACGTAGGAAATCACCATCGGCCGCTTGTAGAGCGCCGTCTCCAGCGTCGCCGTGCCGCTGGCCACGAGCACCGCATTGGCGGCCTCCATGACCGACCACGCCACCGGCGCCTTGCGGTCGCCGCCCGCGCCGTGCAGATCATCCGCGGTAATGCAGCGCAGTCCCGGCACCGGATGCTCGGCCAGGATGGCCTGGAATTCCGCGCGTCGCTGGTCGTTGACCATGGGCACGACGCATTGCAGGGCCGGATCCTTTTTCAGCAGTTGCTGCGCCGCCTGCAGGAAACGGGGCGCCAACAGCCGGATCTCCGACGAGCGGCTACCGGGCAGAATCGCCAGCACGCGGGCGCTCTGGTCTATGCCCAGCCGCGCGCGCGCCGCAGCGCGGTCCGGCTCCATCGGAATGGCGCCTGCCAGCGGATGGCCCACATACGTGACCGGAATGCCTTCCTTGCGGTAGATCTCTTCCTCGAACGGGAACAGCACCAGCATGTGCGACACCGATTCGCGGATCTTGTGGATGCGTTCGTAGCGCCAGGCCCAGATGGAGGGTCCGACGAAATGCACGGTAGGCGTGCCTGCCAGACGCAGCTGATGCTCCAGCCTGAGGTTGAAATCGGGCGCGTCGATGCCGACGAAAACGGCGGGCGGTTCCGCCAGCCAGCGGCGTTTGACGTCGCGATAGGTACCCAGCAGGCTGGGCAGGCGCTTCAAGGCATCGACGTAGCCGAACACCGTCAGGGCATGCATGGGATGCCAGGCATCGAATTCGCGGGCCTGCATCTGCGGCCCGCCGATGCCTTCGCAACGGACGCCGGGATCGCGCGCTTGCAGACCGGCAATGATACGACCGGCCAGCAAGTCGCCCGAAGGCTCGCCGGCCACCATGCCGATCCGCGTGCTCATGGACGAATGATGCCGCGCGATGCGACGTCAAGGAATTCGAGCAACGTTTGCAGATGCTCGGCCGCCTCGGGGATTTCCTGCTGGCGCTTGCGCAATTCGGCACGCGCCGCATCCAGCGGCAAACCGCGGCGGAAAATGATCTTGTAGGCTTCGCGCAGGGCGGAAATCATCACCGGGGTAAAACCTCGGCGCTTCAGGCCCTCGACGTTGATGCCCACGGGACGGCAGGGGTTGCCCGCCGCCAGCACGAACGGCGGCGAATCCTGCATCAGCGAGCTATTGCCGCCCGTCATGCTGTGCGCGCCAATGCGCGAGAACTGGTGCACGCCGGTCAGGCCGCCGATGATCGCCCAGTCGCCCACGTGAACGTGGCCGCCCAGCTGCACCGAATTGGCCAGGATCGTGTGGTTGCCGATGTGGCAGTCATGCGCGACGTGCACATAGGCCATGATCCAGTTGTCATTGCCCAGCGTCGTCTCGCCGCCATCCTGCACGGTACCCGTGTTCAGCGTGACGAATTCACGTACCGTGTTGCCGTCGCCGATCGTCAGGCGCGTCTTTTCACCCGCGTACTTCTTGTCCTGCGGCATGCCGCCGATGGAGCAGTAGCGGTAGAAGCGGTTATTGCGCCCGATGGTCGTGACACCGTCGACCATGCAGTACGGGCCGATTTCGCTTCCCGCGCCGATGGTCACATCAGGCCCCACCACCGCGAACGGTCCGATCACGGCACTCGGGTCGATTTTTGCCGCCGGATCCACGACAGCGGTAGGATGGATATGTCCTGCCATTTACTCTTCCAGGCTGCGAATCGCGCACATCAGTTTGGCGGACGCCACTTCCTGTCCGTCGACTGTCGCGCGCGCGGCGTATTTACAGATGCTGCGGCTCAGGCGTTCGGCTTCGACTTCAATGCGCAGCTGGTCGCCCGGCACGACGGGGCGGCGGAAACGCGCGCCATCGATGCCGACCAGGTAGTACGCCGTCTTGGAGCCTTCGCACTTCAGCCCGCCGTTCTCGTCCGTAAACGAAAACAAGGCCGAGGCTTGCGCCATGGCTTCCACGATGAGCACGCCCGGCATCACCGGATGGTGAGGAAAGTGACCGTTGAAAAACGGTTCGTTGATCGAGACATTCTTGATGGCGACAATGGATTTGCCAGGCACCATTTCGACGACGCGATCAATCAGCAGCATCGGGTAACGATGCGGCAGCCTCTCCATGATCCCCTTGATGTCGAGTTCCATTTTTCTATGCTTTCCTGCGAAATGAAATAATTTTGGCGCGTGCACGCCAGGGCGGCAACCGCGCGCCCTAGTCTTTTTCCAGCGTCCGCACGCGGCGGCGCAGTTGCGCCAACTGTTGTATCACGGCTGCGTTGCGCTGCCATTCGCCATGCTCCGCATACGGGAACACCCCGGTATAGCGGCCAGGCTTCGAAATGCTGGACGTCACCGCAGTGCCGCCCGATATGTGTACGTCGTCGGCCAGGCTCAGGTGGCCCGACAGCATCGCCGCGCCACCGATGGTGCAGCGTTCGCCGATGGTGGTCGAACCCGCGATGCCGACGCATGCCGCCACGGCGGTATGCGCCCCGATGCGCACGTTGTGCGCCACCATGATCTGGTTGTCCAGCTTGACGCCGTCCGCCACCAGGGTGTCGTCCAGGGCACCGCGGTCGATCGTGGTATTGGCCCCGATTTCGACGTCGGCGCCGACCGTCACGCCGCCCAGCTGGGGAATCTTGCCCCAGGCGCCCTTGCCCAGCGAGGGGTCCGGCGCAAAGCCGAATCCGTCCGCACCCAGCACGGCGCCACTATGGATGATGGCCCGCGCCCCCACCTTCACGCCTTCATACAGCGTGACGTGTGCGTGCAACCGGCTTCCCGGCCCGACGGACGAACCGGCGCCGATGACGCAACCTGGCCCCAATACCGTATCGCGGCCGATGCGCGCACCGGCTTCCACGACACAATTGGGGCCAATACGCACGCCTTCCTCGATCACCGCGTCGGGCGCGACGACCGCCGACGGATGCGTCGCAGCAGGTTCCGCAGGCCGCCGGGCGGCATCGAACCATTGCGCCACACGCGCGTAAAGCAGATAGGGATGTTTACAGACGACCAGCGCGAACGGCGGCCGGGCAGCCCCTTCGGCTTCCAGGGCCTCGGCGACATCAGCGGAGACGATGACCGCCCCAGCCTGCGTCGAGCCGAGCTGGCTCTGGTAGCGGGGGTTCGCCAGGAAAGCGATTTCCTGGCTGCCTGCCGAAGACAGGGTCCCGATGCCGCAGACCCGCAAGGGGTCCGCGCCGGGCGCCGTGCTGATACGCCAGTCCATGCCCTGGGTATTGGCAGCGCTCAACAGTGCTTCAAGTGTCGGCGCGCGGGCAAGATCCAGTAAAACCGGCATAACTCGACGGGTACTGCTTACTTGCCCAGGCTCTGAATCACCTTGTCGGTGATGTCGATGCGCGGGTTGACCGTCACGGCGTCCTGAATGATCAGGTCGTAGCTTTCTTGCTCGGCGATGCGCTTGATGGCCTCGTTGGCCTTCGTCACGATGCCCGAGAATTCTTCATTGCGGCGGCGATTGAAGTCTTCCTGGAATTCGCGGCGCTTGCGCTGCAGGTCGGTATCCAGGTTCGACAGTTCACGCTGGCGCTTGACGCGATCCGACTCCGACAGGACAGGCGCGTCCTTGTCGAACTTTTCGGCTTGCGAACGCAGGCTGTTGTTCAGGCGCTGGAGTTCGTCGTCGCGCTTCTTGAATTCAGCTTCGATCTTGCTTTGCGCCGTCTTCGCCGGGCCCGACTCACGCAGAATCCGCTCGGTGTTGACGAAGCCGATCTTGGTGTTTTGAGCTTGTGCGGGAATCGCAGCAGCCGAACCGAGAATGAGCGCACCCACCAGGGCAATGGAGCCGCCCAGCTTGCCACGGCGCTTGGCACCCGGCGTCTTCGATGATTTAAGTGCGAAATCAGACATCATGAAAATCTCACCTTCCAGTAAGGCAAAGCCAAAGTATGTATTGTGCCACTAAACAGCAAGGGAGCCGGGCCGGTGGGCCCCTCCCTTGTTTTCAAGCGTAACGGCTCGCTTAGAAACCCGTCCCGATCTGGAACTGGAAGCTTTGCTTGTCGTCACCCGCCTTGGAATTGAGCGGACGAGCGTAGGACAACTGCAGCGGTCCCATCGGCGACTGCCACGACAGGCCGATACCGGCCGAGAAGCGCCAGCCGCAAGGATCTTCGACCTCGGTGTTGTTGCGTCCACGGGTGCAGCTCAAGCCGCTGCCCGCCGCCACCTGGCCCGCGTCGCTGAAGATGAACCAGCGCAGCGTGCGGTCCTTCGAGGCGCCCGGGAACGGCAGATACAACTGCGCGTTGGCGATCATGCGGCGCGTGCCGCCCAGATAGTCGCCCGTGAGCGTATCGCGCGGACCCAGCGACGAGCCTTCGTAGCCGCGAACGGTGCCGATACCGCCGGCATAGACGTTCTTGATGATCGGGTAGTTCTTGCTGCCGTAGCTGCGGCCCCAATCCACCATGCCGTTCAAGGCCAGGGTGTAGGAACCGCCCAACGGCACGAAGTACTGCTGCTGGCCGGTCAGCATGGTGTATTGCAGGTCGACCGTGGACACGTCGGCCTTCAGGCGGGTGTAAGAACCCTTGGTCGGCGCCAGCGCGCTATCGCGCGTGTCGTTGGACCAGCCCGTGCTGAAGATCACCGAATTCGTCGAATCGCCGTACTGGCCGACGAAGTCCTTGTAGGCCTGCGGCGAATTCGTGAACAGGTCGATCTGGTTGTGTTCGAAGTTCGCGCCCAGGAAGATACGGTCGTATTCCGAGATCGGAATGCCGAAGTTCATGCCCAGGCCGATCGCCTTGACGCGATAGTCGCCGTCGTTGTTGTTCCAGGGTTCGGTCACGCGATAGTACGCGGACGTCGTGCGGCTGATGCCGTCCTTGGTCCAGTACGGATCGGTGTGCGACAGCACGATCGCGCGGTTCGTCTTGCTGGTATTCAACTGCAGCGTCAGGTTGGTGCCGCTGCCGAAAACGTTGTCTTCGCTGATGCCGGCCGACAGAATCGCCTTTTCGGACGAACCGTAGCCCACACCCAGGTTGATCATGCCGGTGGGCTTTTCCTTCACGTCGACGTTGACGTCGACCTGGTCGGGCGAGCCCGGGACCGGATCGGTCTTGACGTTGACGTCGCTGAAGTAGCCCAGGCGATCGACGCGGTCGCGCGAGGTCTTGATGTCCTTGGCGTCGTACCAGGCCGCTTCCTGCTGGCGCATTTCGCGGCGCACGACTTCGTCGCGCGTGCGGGTGTTGCCGCCGATCTGGATGCGGCGCACGTACACGCGGCGGCTCGGATCGACGTAGAACGTCAGGTCGGCTTCGTGCTTGGCGCGGTCCAGCTGCGGGTTCGGGTTGACGTTGGCGAACGCGTAACCCAGTTCACCCAGGTAGTCGGTGATGGCCTTGGCCGAATCGTTCGCCTTGGCGGCCGAGAACGTCTCGTTCGGCTTGGTCTGCACCAGCGCGTTGATTTCCTTGTCCAGGCCCAGCAGATTGCCGGCCAGCTTCACGCTGCGGACCTTGTACGGTTCGCCTTCGTGAACGGTGATCGTGATGTTGATGTCCTTGCGGTCCGGCGAGATCGTGACCTGCGGCGGCTCGACCGAGAACTCCAGGTAGCCTTGGTCCAGGTAGAACGAGCGCAGGCGTTCCAGATCGCCCTCGAGCTTTTCGCGCGAATACTTGTCGGTATCGGTGTACCACGTCAGCCAGCCAGGCGTGGTCAGCTTGAACTCGTCCAGCAGATCGCTTTCCGAGAAGGCCTTGTTGCCGACGAAGCGGATTTGCTGAATGCGCGCCACCGAGCCTTCGAACACGTCAAAGCTCACGCCCACGCGGTTACGCGGCAGCGGGGTCACGGTGGAGGTCACTTCAACGCCGTACTTGCCCTTGGACAGGTACTGCTGCTTCAGTTCGTATTCCGCGCGTTCAAGCATCGAGCGGTCGAAAATGCGGCCCTCGGCGAATCCCACCTGCCCGAGCGAGGTGGTGATGGCCTTGGAATCGAATTCGCGCATGCCGTTGAAATTGACGGAGGCGATCGTCGGACGTTCCTGCACGACCACGACAACCACGTTGTTGTCCGTCTGGATCTGCACGTCGGTGAAGAAACCCGTGCCGTACAGGCGGCGGATCGCTTCGGTCGCTTCTTCTTCCGTGAACTTCTCGCCGACCTTGACGGGCAGATAGCCGAACACCGTGCCGGCGTCAGTCCGTTGAATACCCTCTACGCGGATATCCCGCACGACAAAAGGGTCGAAGGCTTGGGCCATGGCCGGCAGCAGCAATGCGGCGATCAGACCCGGCAGTACACCCTTTTTGTGATGAAACATCCGGCGAAAAGACATCCTTGAGTATCCTCGGTCGTGCAAATGGCGGGGGATTTTATGCTAAATCGCGTTTAAGTGAATAAACGCGTGAAATCGTTGAACAGCGCAAGCCCCATCAGGCCTGCCAATAAACCTATGCCGGCGCGCTGTCCGATATCGATCCACCTCGCTGGCGGCGGGCTACCCCGCACAATTTCGACGAGATAGTACAGCAGATGGCCACCATCCAGCATAGGAATGGGAAGCAAATTTAGTACGCCCAGACTGATACTGATCAAGGCGATATAGGCGATATACGCAACAATCCCGATTCTTGCGGTCTGGCCGGCGTAATCCGCGATCGTGACCGGGCCGCTGACATTGCGCCATGACACGTCGCCCGTCACCATGCGGCCCATCATGCGCAACGAGAACCAGGCGGTATCCCAGGTGCGCACGGCGCCGCGCCACACGCTTTCGAAGATGCCGTAGCGCACGGTGACCATCGGGATATCGCCGCCAAGCTGCACGCCCAGCCGGCCGATTTCCTGGCCGTTGACCAATTCAGGACGCGGCGTGACGTTCAGCGAGATATTCGCGCCGTCCCGCACCAACGTCAGCGCCAGCGTCTTGCCGGCGCTTTCCTGGATCTGCTTGACCAGCGCGCCGGTGTCCGGCGTGGGCTGGCCGTTCACCGCGATGACGAGGTCGCCCTGGCGCAGCCCCGCCGCCTGCCCTTCCCCGCCGTCATTGACGGCGCGAACGGCAGGCTTGGGTTGGGCCAGACGGATACCGGCCGCGGCCAGCGGATCGCCGCCGGACGGGTCCATCGCGTTGGCGGGCAGATTCAGTTCACGCTGCTGCACGGCGCCGGCCGGCGTCGTCACTTCGATCTGGGCGCGCCCCCCCGTGGCCATGACATCCATCAGGCGCCAACGGGCATCCGACCAGGAGCTGACTTCCTGCCCGTCGATCGCCAGGATGCGGTCGCCCGGCAGCAGGCCGGCGCGGGAGGCCGGCGTGTCTGCCGCGGGTTGAGCAATGATGGCTTGCGGCTCATCCGTGCCGGCCATGTTCAGGCCGGCGTACAGGAAGACCGCAAGGATCAGGTTGAAGATGGGGCCGGCGGCGACGATGGCGATACGCTTGCCGACGGACTTGTTGTTGAACGCGCTGGCCACTTCGGCGGCCGAGGCGCCAGGAGGGGGATCGTCCTGCATCTTGACGTAGCCGCCCAGCGGCAAGGCGGAAACCGCCCACTCCGTGCCATGGCGGTCCGTGCGACGCAGGATGACCTTGCCGAAGCCCACCGAAAAACGCAGCACTTTCACCCCGCACAGGCGGGCTACCCAGTAATGTCCCAGCTCATGGAAGATGATCAGGGAGCCAAGCGCAACCGCAAAGGCCAGCAGGGTGAAAAGCATCGGGATCGGGATCTAGAAAATCTGAAAGCAAGCGCGGCCGGCCATCAGGCCAGCCCCAGGTTACCTGCGAAGCGGCGCGCGTCGGAATCCAGCGCAAGCACGTCGTCAAGACTGCTGAGCGTAACAGATGCTTGCCGCGCCTGCCACTCCAGGGAAGCCTCGATCACGCGAGGAATCCACGTATAGGCAAGCCGTCCGCCCAAAAACGCCTCGACGGCGACCTCGTTGGCGGCATTGAGCGCCACGCAGGCGGCCTGCCCCGACCTCAACGCGGCAAACGACAGCGCCAGGCACGGGAACCGGGCCAGATCGGGTTTTTCGAAGTCCAGGCGGCCCAGACGGGTCAGATCCAGCGGCCCCACGCCACTGTCCAGGCGCTCGGGAAAGCCCAGCCCGTAGGCGATCGGCGTGCGCATGTCGGGCTGGCCCAGTTGCGCCAGGATGGAACCATCGTTGTACTCGACCATCGAGTGCACGACGCTTTGGGGGTGCACCACGACCTCGATGCGGTCGGCCGGCATGGCGAAGAGCCAATGCGCCTCGATCACTTCCAGGCCCTTGTTCAGCATGGTGGCCGAATCGACCGAAATCTTGCGGCCCATGCTCCAGTTGGGATGGGCGCAAGCCTGGTCCGGGGTGACATCGTGCAGGTCTTCCAGATCGCGGTTCCGGAAGGGGCCGCCCGAGGCCGTGAGCAACAGGCGCCGGACGCCCGGGGCCTGCGCATCGGGCGCGCCCGCCCGCCCGCCATGCGGCATGCATTGAAAAATGGCGTTATGTTCGCTGTCGATAGGCAGCAATTCCGCGCCGTTATCGCGTATTGCCTGCATGAAAAGCGAGCCGGCGGCAACCAGCGCCTCTTTGTTGGCCAACAGCACGCGCTTGCCGCTACGGGCGGCGGCAAGCGCCGCCGGCAGGCCGGCCGCACCGACGATCGCGGCCATGACCGAATCGCATTGGGGGTCGGCGGCGGTATCGGCAAGCGCTTGCGCGCCCACGCGGATTTCAGGCATCGGCCGGGATCCGGCCCACGCAGCGGCGAACCGCTTGCGAGCGGCTTCGTCGGGCACCACCACGACGGCGGCGCGGCTGGCCTCAGCCTGCTCTGCCAGGCGTTCCATGCGGCTGTGTGCCGACAGCGCGTAGACCGCCAGCCGCTCGGGATGGCGGGCAATCACATCCAGCGTGCTCTCACCGATCGAACCAGTCGATCCCAGCACGACGACGCGTTGAAAAGCCCTCAAAACAACACTCCAGACAAAAGTAGCGCGAACGGCGCGACGGGAAGAATCGCGTCGATGCGGTCATAGACCCCGCCATGGCCCGGCAGCAGCGTGCTCGAATCCTTGCGGCCGGCCCGGCGCTTGAGCAGCGACTCGAACAGGTCTCCTACAATGGAGAGCACGCCCAACAGCGCGGCGATCGGCAAGGCCAGCCAGAAGCTCCAACGCTCGACCAAGGCCGCGCCGAACGAGCCCGACCACAAGCTGGACAGACCGATCCAGACCACCGCGCCCAGCACGCCGGCGATGGCGCCCTCTATCGTTTTGCCGGGGCTGACCCGGGGAGCCAGTTTACGCTTGCCGAAGGCGCGACCGGCAAAATAGGCCGCGATATCCGCGACCCAGACCAGGGCCAGCAGCGACACCACGAAGCCCGCTCCGCGGGCCATGAACATCTGCGCCAGCACTGCCCACGCGGCAAATGCCGCCGGCACCGAAAAAACCGACCACCCCAGGCTGGCAGGCGCCGCGTCGGAGCGTCCGCGGACCACCGCGGCAACGCCGCCGAACAGCCACACGGCAGCCACGGCAGGCACGAGGTAGTAAAGCACCCAGGCGGGATCGCTCGCACCGGTTCCATCGCCGGTCAGCCAGGCGGAAGTCAGCGCCAGCATGCCGGCAAACAGCAGCACGGCGACGCCGACGGAAATCAGGGGGGACGGGGGTTGCGGCAGCGTCAGGCGCAGCCACTCCCAATTGGCGCAGGCGGCGGCCAGGGCAAGCAAGGCGACGAACCACCAGGGATTGGCGCTGATCATCGCCGCGGCCAGAATGGCCAACAGGATGACGGCGGTAACGATACGCTGGCCCAACATATGACGGTCTCCTCGTGTGCTGCTTTGGAAAGACGCGCTTGTCGCCGTCTGCTTATTGCGCGCCGTTTTCGCTGACTTGCGCGCTGGTGCGGCCAAAGCGCCGTTCGCGGGTGCGATACCAGTCAAAAGCCGCTTGCAGCTCTGCGGCGCCAAAATCCGGCCAATAGCGGTCCGTGAAGTAGAACTCCGCGTAGGCCATCTGCCAGATCAGGAAGTTGGAAATGCGCTGCTCACCGCCGGTGCGGATGAACAGGTCGGGCTCGGGCGCCCAGGACATGGACAGATGCCTGGCCAGCCGCTCTTCGTCCACCCGCTCGGGGTGGGCGGCAAGCGCCGGTTCGGCAGCCAGCATGGCACGGGTGGCTTGCAGGATGTCCCAGCGGCCACCGTAGTTGGCGGCCACCGTCAGGTGCAGGCGGTCATTGTGAGCGGTACGCGCCTGCGCGGCGGCGATGAGCTCCTGCAGGCGGGGCTCGAACGCGCTCAAGTCGCCGATCACATGCAGACGCACGCCCTGCTCTTGCAGCTTGCCGATCTCGCGTTCCAGCGCCTGCACGAACAGGCGCATCAACAGCGACACTTCTTCGGCGGGCCGGCGCCAGTTCTCGGAACTGAACGCGAACAAGGTCAGGTAACGCACGCCGGCGCGGCCGCAGGCCTCGACGACGCGGCGCACTGCCTGCACGCCCTTGGCGTGCCCGGCCGTGCGGGGAAGCAACCGACGCGTCGCCCACCGGCCATTGCCATCCATGATGATGGCGACGTGCTCAGGGATGTCGCGAGTATCGGGAACCGCCTGGGTCGAACTGGTTGCCATGGATCGGGGAATGCGCGGTAGACCGGCGAAAATCAGAAATACGGGAGAAAAACCTGCGCCGTCGTTCCATCGCTGCTGCATAACGGTGCTGCGGGGCAATGGAAAGGACGGCGCATAGGCAAGAAATCCTGACGCCGGAGCCAAACGGCCAAGCCGCTTGGCTCCAGGGCGATCCAGAATTATACGGTCATGATTTCGGCTTCTTTCTGGACGACCATCTTGTCGATGTCGGCCACGGCGCGATCGGTCAGCTTTTGGACATCGTCCTGCGAACGACGCTCGTCGTCCTCGGAGATTTCCTTGTCCTTGACCAGCTTCTTCAATGCTTCGTTCGCTTCGCGGCGCAGGTTGCGCACGGCGATCTTGGCATCTTCGCCTTCGCTGCGCACGACCTTCGTCAGGTCGCGGCGGCGCTCTTCCGTCAGGGCCGGCATCGGCACGCGGATGGTGTCGCCCATCGAGATGGGGTTCAGGCCCAGATCCGATTCGCGGATGGCCTTTTCGATCGGGCCGGACATCTGCTTTTCGTAGGGCTGCACGCTCAGCGTGCGGGCGTCCACGAGGTTCACGTTGGCGACCTGACCGACCGGCACCGGCGAACCGTAATACTCGACCTGCACGTGGTCCAGGATGCCGGTATGGGCGCGGCCCGTACGGATCTTGCCCAAGTTGATCTTGAGGGTATCAAGCGACTTGGACATCCTGTCTTCGGCGGATTTGCGAATTTCTGCGGCGCTCATGGAATTTCCTTTTCTTTAAACGTGTACCAACGTGCCTTCGTCTTCGCCGCTGACGACTCGCTTGAGCGCGCCGGACTTATTGATCGAAAACACTTTGATCGGCAGCTTCTGGTCACGGCACAGCGCGAACGCGGTGGCGTCCATGACTTCCAGACGGCGAACGATCGCTTCATCGAAGCTGATGCGCGCATAACGCGTAGCGGTGGGATCCTTGTTGGGATCCGCGCTATAGATGCCGTCCACTTTGGTGGCCTTCAACACGATCTCGGCGCCGATTTCAGCGCCGCGCAGGGCGGCGGCCGTATCGGTGGTGAAGAAGGGGTTGCCGGTACCCGCGGCGAAGATAACCACCTTGCCCTCTTCGAGGTAACGCAAGGCCTTCGGGCGGATGTAGGGCTCAACGACCTGATCGATGTTCAGGGCGGATTGTACGCGGGTGTCGATACCCTTGTGCTTGAGCGCGTCTTGCAGCGCCAGCGCGTTCATGATGGTGGCCATCATGCCCATGTAGTCGGCGGTGGCGCGGTCCATGCCCTGCGCACCCGGGGCGACGCCACGGAAAATATTACCTCCGCCGATGACGATGGCCAGTTCGACGCCCGTGGCGGCGACTTCAGCGATCTCATCGGTCATGCGGACGATGGTGGCGCGATTGATGCCAAATGCATCATCGCCCATCAGCGCCTCGCCGGAAAGTTTGAGAAGAACCCGTTTGTATGCTCTGCTGCTCATAGGTGATATCCCGAAGAACAATCCGACGAAAGTGTAAGACAAGAATGGGGGAGTCCCCCAACGCCGCGCCCGCCATGCGGGTTTGCTGTCCCTGGGCGACGTGCGCTTTGGGACGGCCTGCGGCGAAAAAGGCCGGACTAGAATTTAATCTAGTGCCGGCCTTTAAGCACTACCCCGAGGTCAGGCTGCGCCGGCGGCGGCTGCGGCAACCTCAGCGGCGAAGTCGCTGGTCTTCTTCTCGATACCTTCGCCGACAACGAACAGCACGAACTTGCTGATCGAAGCGCCCTTTTCCTTCAGGTGCTGCTCGACCGTGTGCTTGTCGCTCTTGACGAACGGCTGCGACAACAGGGTCACTTCCTTCAGGAACTTGGCAACCGAACCTTCAACCATCTTGGCGACGATTTCGGCGGGCTTGCCCGACTCGGCGGCCTTCTGCTCGGCAACCGAGCGCTCGGCGGCGATGTCGGCCGGGTTCACGCCGTCGGCGTTCAGGGCCTTGGGCTTGGTGGCGGCGATGTGCATCGCCAGGTCCTTGCCCACTTCTTCGGCGCCGGTGTATTCCACCAGCACGCCGATCTTGCCGCCGTGCACGTAGCTGGCCAGCGAGTTCGGGGTCTGGATGCGCTCGAAGCGGCGGATCGAGATGTTCTCGCCGATCTTGCCGATCAGGGCGGTGCGGGTCGTTTCAACCGTGCTGTCGCCGAACGGCAGTGCCGACAGAGCGGCCACATCGGCCGGGTTCTGCGTGGCAACCAGTTCAGCCAGCTTGTTCACGAAGCCGACGAAGTCGTCGTTCTTGGCGACGAAGTCGGTTTCGCAGTTGATTTCGATCACGGCGCCTTGCTTGGCGTCGGCGGAGATGAACAGACCGATCAGGCCCTCGGCGGTGACGCGAGCAGCGGCCTTGCTGGCCTTGTTGCCCAGCTTGACGCGCAGGATTTCCTCGGCGCGAACCAGGTCGCCTTCGGCTTCCGTCAGGGCCTTCTTGCACTCCATCATGGGCGCGTCGGTCTTCTCGCGCAGTTCCTTGACCAGGGCAGCGGTAATTTCAGCCATGTTTGCTCCAATTTTGCTAAGACACGCCCCGGCTCGCCGGGGCAGTGATTTGATTCGATGGGACGCCCGCGGTTGGCGGGTTCGGAAGATGGGAGCCCACCTTCGCAGTGCCGGCGAGGCGGGAGCGGACCTTGTTCAGAGCCGCTCCCAGACACTAACCGCCGGACATGACAGCAGGCTTTAGGCCTGGTTGTCCTGCACTTCGACGAACTCTTCCTGACCTTCGCCCTGCTCTTCGACCAGACCGTTCAGGTTCTGTTCGCGGCCTTCCAGCACGGCGTCGGCGATGCCCTTGGCGTACAGCGCGATGGCCTTGGCCGAGTCGTCGTTGCCGGGGATGACGTAGTCGATGCCTTCGGGCGAGTGGTTGGTGTCAACCACGGCGACCACGGGGATGCCCAGCGTCTTGGCTTCAGCGATGGCGATCTTGTGGTAGCCGACGTCGATGACGAACATGGCATCGGGCAAGCCGTTCATGTCCTTGATGCCGCCGATCGACTTGTTCAGCTTGTCCAGTTCGCGTTGGAACAGCAGGCCTTCCTTCTTGATCATGCGCTCAGCGCCGCCGTCGGCGACGATGACTTCCATGTCCTTCAGGCGCTTGACCGAGGTCTTGACCGTCTTGAAGTTGGTCAGCATGCCGCCGAGCCAGCGGGCGTCGACGTAGGGCATGCCGCAACGGGCAGCTTCGGAAGCAACCAGGTCGCGTGCAGCGCGCTTGGTGCCAACGAACAGGATGTTGCCGCCGCGAGCAGCCAGCTGCTTCACGAACTTGGTGGCTTCCTGGTACTTATCAACCGTCTTTTCCAGGTTGATGATGTGAATCTTGTTACGGTGACCGAAGATGTACTGAGCCATCTTGGGGTTCCAGTAACGGGTTTGGTGACCAAAGTGGACACCCGCTTCCAGCATTTCGCGCATCAAAGACATGTAATTCTCCAAGGGTTGATTTCTTGCGCCGCACCTGCATCAGCTTCTGGCTGACACCCTGGGTGGTGTTGCGCGCGATTTCCCGCAACATGCGGGATGGACAAAATTTTAACCGGGCCGACCGATCACTGCCGCAATAAACAAACTACGCTGCCGCGATAAACCCAGACGGCCGTCACGACGAGAGCCTTGCACCGCACGCCTGCCTGGCGCTGACCCGGACACTCCAGGAGATTCCTGGAAGTTTCCGGCGGTTTCCCGCTCAGCGCACCCCGGACTTGTTTTGTTGGCAGCGAAATCCAGCTCTTCGCGCCTCGGCCTTGGCCGACACGCGCATCAGACCGCCGGGGCATTTCTTAAAAAAAACCGAAGTTTTTCAAGAACTTAATCCGACATCCATACCGAACCTGCATCGCCGCTCAAAAACATGGCCAGGTTTGCAAGCACGCCGTGCCCCAGCTTCGACAAAGCCCCCTTACCCGCCTGCCCATGACCGACGCCGCCCCGCCCGGCCCCTCCAGAACCTGACAACTTGCCCGATTTCGCTCCACAACCTTCGCTTGCGGTGAAACTTCAGGGCTTGCTGCCGATCACACGTCGGGATCGTTCGGGCCAACTACGGCCTTGAGAAAGCGGCTTCAAAAGCCTAACCTTCCGCCGGGATCGGCTCTTGCCGTTACCCGATTTACTACTATCAGCATTGGCGCAGCTGCGGCTGAGCCCCTACCGATTGCTCCCCAAAATTTTAGGGAAGCCTATAATTCTACTATTCTTTCAAGCAGACATTCAAGCGAGAGATCGCCAAGTTACTCCATGGGCACAATTACCAACCCGGCCGACCTGGCCAAGATGCGCGCAGCCTGCCAGGACGCCGCCAAAGTCCTCGATTTCATCACCCCCTACGTGAAGCCGGGCGTGACAACCGGAGAGCTGGACCGCCTTTGCCTGGAATACCTGACCGACGTCCTGAAAGTGAAGTCCGCCACGGTGGGCTATGCCCCGCCCGGCTACCCGCCCTTCACCGGCGCCATCTGTACGTCCGTGAACCACCAGGTCTGCCATGGCATCCCCGGCGACAAGGTACTGAAGAACGGCGATTCGCTGAATATCGACGTCACCATCATCAAGGACGGCTGGTTTGGCGACACGAGCCGCATGTACGCCGTGGGCGAGCAGTCCATCCTGTCGCGCCGCCTGACCGACATCACCTTCGAGTGCATGTGGAAAGGCATCCAGCAGGTAAAAAACGGGGCCACATTGGGCGATGTGGGCAACGCGATCCAGAAGCACGCGGAATCCCACGGCTTTTCGGTGGTACGCGAATTCTGCGGGCACGGTATCGGCCAGCGTTTCCATGAAGACCCCCAGGTGTTGCATTATGGCAAGCCCGGCACGGGCGTGAAATTGGTGACGGGCATGCTGTTCACCATCGAACCCATGATCAACGCCGGCCGGCGCGAGATCCGCCAGTTGTCCGACGGCTGGACGGTTGTCACCCGCGACCACAGCCTGTCGGCGCAATGGGAGCATGCTGTCTGCGTGACCGAGACCGGTTACGAAGTCCTGACCCTGTCGCCCGGCATGCCGCCCCCGCCAGCCTTCATTACCGAGCCCATCGTCATCCCCGCCGTCTGAGGCCCTGCCGCCCGCCGCCATGACTGCCGAAAACCTGAGTTCCCTGCGTGAACGCATCCAGCAATCCCGGCGGGCCGCGGTGGCCCAGTTCCGGGAACACGAACGGCCCGACACCCTGTTGTCCGAACTGCGCCGCATCGTGGATGCCGCCCTGCGCGATCTGGTCAAGCATTGCCCGCTGCCGGCGGGCGCCACGCTGGCGGCCGTGGGCGGCTATGGCCGCGGCGAACTCTATCCGCATTCCGACGTCGACCTGCTGATTCTGCTGCCGCACGTCCCTACGCGCGAAGACGAATCCGCCATCGAACGGCTGGTGGCGTCGCTATGGGACCTGGGCCTGGAGCCCGGCCACAGCGTGCGGACCATCGAGGACTGCGAACGCGAGGCCGACGCCGACATCACCGTCGAAACCGCGCTACTGGAATCGCGCTGGCTGGCCGGCAGCCGCACGCTGATGAAGAAGTTCGACGCCGCGACCAAATCCCGCCTGGATCCGCGCGCCTTCTTTCGCGCCAAGCGCGTGGAGATGCAGCAACGTCACGCTCGCTACCACGATACGCCCTATGCGCTGGAGCCCAACTGCAAAGAGTCGCCGGGAGGCTTGCGCGACCTGCAAGTGATCCTGTGGATGGCGCGCGCGGCCGGTTTCGGCGACAGCTGGCGGTCGGTCGCGCAGGCGGGTTTGCTGACCTCGTCAGAGGCGCGCGACCTGCGCAAGGCCGAGCAAGCCTTCAAGCGCCTGCGCATCGAACTGCACCTGCTGGCGAACCGCCGCGAAGACCGCGTGCTGTTCGACCTGCAGCCGGCGCTGGCCGAGGTCTACGGCATCCACGCCACCGCCACGCGCCGCGGCAGCGAACTGCTGATGCAGCGCTACTACTGGGCGGCGCGCCTGGTCACGCAGTTGAACGGCATCCTGGTGCAGAACATCGAAGAGCGCCTGTTCCCGCGGCCCGACAGCGATGCGCGCGATATCGACGACGATTTCCGCAACCTGCGCGACCGCCTGGACATCATTCGGGACGACGGCTTCGAACGCAATCCCACCCTGCTGCTGCGCGCCTTCCTGGTCATGCAGCAGCACCCCGAACTGACAGGCATGTCGGCCCGCACGCTGCGCGCCATCTGGCATTCGCGACACCGCATCGACGCGCAGTTCCGCCGCAATCCGGTCAACCGCAAGCTGTTCCTGCAGATCCTGCAGCAGCCGCGCGGCATCGTGCATGAGCTGCGGCGCATGACCATGCTGAACATCCTGCCGCGGTACTTGCCGGTCTTCCGCCGCATCGTGGGCCAGATGCAGCACGACCTGTTCCATGCCTATACGGTGGACCAGCACACGCTGGCGGTGGTACGCAACCTGCGCCGCTTCACGATGCCCGAGCACGCCCAGGAATATCCCTTGGCCAGCCAGCTGATCGCGGGCCTGGACCGGCACTGGGTGCTGTACGTAGCGGCGCTGTTCCACGACATCGCCAAGGGCCGCGGCGGCGACCACTCCGAGCTTGGCGCCCGCGAAGTGCGCAAGTTCGCGCAAGACCACGGCATGGACCCCGAAGACGCCAAGCTGGCCGAATTCCTGGTGCGCCAGCATCTGCTGATGTCGGCCGTCGCGCAAAAGCGCGACCTGTCGGACCCGGCCGTGGTGCAGGAATTCGCCGCCACCGTGAAAGACGAACGCCACCTGACGGCGCTGTACCTGTTGACGGTGGCCGACATCCGCGGCACCAGCCCCAAGGTCTGGAACGCCTGGAAGGGCAAGCTGCTGGAAGACCTGTACAAGCTGACGCTGGCAGCCCTGGGCGGCGCCCACGCCGACGCCCACACGGTGCTGACCGAACGCAAGGAAGAAGCGGCCCGCCTGACCCGGCTGGCCGGCTTGCGCGACGATGCCCGCGAAGCCTTCTGGAACCAGCTGGACGTGGCTTATTTCCTGCGTCACGACGCCTCGGACATCGCCTGGCACACGCGCCACCTGTATCACCAGGTCGCGCCCGCCCAGGCGGTCGTCAAGGCCCGCCCCACCGAACAGGGGGAAGGCCTGCAGATCATGGTCTATACCCGCGACGCGCCCGACCTGTTCGTGGCCATTTGCGGTTATTTCGACGCCAAGAGCCTGTCCATCCAGGACGCGCGCATCCACACCACGCGGCACGGCTGGGCGCTGGACAGCTTCATCGTGCTGCTGCCCGAAGGCGCCAGCGACCTGCGCGCGCAAGCCACGCTGGTCGAGCACGAACTGGCGGAGCGCCTGAAGGATCCGCAGGCGGCCGCCCAGGCGCAGCCCAGCCGAGGCGGCTATTTCGGCCGCAGCCGGCAGTCGCGGGTCTCGCGGGTGTTCCCCGTCATGCCGCAAGCCGAGTTGCAGCCCGACGAGCGCAGCACCTCGTGGCGACTGTCGGTCACCGCCACTGACCGCCCCGGCCTGCTGCACGCGCTGGCGCGCGTATTCGCCCAGCACGAGGTCAACCTGCTGATGGCCAAGATCATGACCTTGGG
Organism: uncultured Achromobacter sp.; assembly: GCA_963530045.1. Lineage (GTDB taxonomy): Bacteria > Pseudomonadota > Gammaproteobacteria > Burkholderiales > Burkholderiaceae_B > Achromobacter. Next base: position 15,054 of record CAUSDE010000058.1, on the reverse strand, counting down.
CGACCGGGTGGAGGACGTCTTCATCGTGGACGGCTCGACGCTGGCGCGCCCCCGCAGCCAGATGCAGTTCGAACGCGACGTGCTGGACGCGCTGGCCGGCGAAGAGGCGCAGCAGCGCGTCGCCTGAACCCGCCCCGAGGCATCGCCAGACCACCCCGGAGCGCATACAATCCGGGTTTTCGGCCAGGCGACGCCCGCTCCCATGCAGCTCAATGACTATTTGCGCGTTTTCGGTGGCAGCTTTTTCTTCGCGCTGGCCACGCTCCTGCCCTTCCTGAACCCGCCGGCCATCGCGCCGATCTTCCTGTCGCTGACGGAAGGCGCGTCATCCTCCACGCGGATGGTGCTGGCCAAGCGGGTGGCGATCAACGTTTGCCTGATGTTGATCGTGGCCATGGTGGCCGGCAACGTGCTGCTGAGCTTCTTCGGCATTTCGCTGTCCATCGTGCGCGTGGGCGGCGGGATGCTGGTGATCGCCAGCGCCTGGCGGCTGGTGAATTCGCCTGACGCCGATACCGAACGCGTGGCGCGCATGGCCGAATCCTTTACGCCGGAAATGGCCAAGGCTCGCGCCTTTTATCCGCTGACCTTCCCCATCAGCTGTGGCCCCGGCTCGATCGCGGCGGCCATCACCGTGGGGGTCTCGCTGCGCGACCAGAACCACGTGCTGAGCCTGGTGCGGCTGGGCGGCTCGATTCCAGGCATCATCGTCGTGTCGCTGACGCTCTATATCTGCCTGCGCTTTGCCGCCCAGATGCTGCACCGCCTGGGCGACAACGGCACCGCGGTGTTCATGCGGCTGTCCGCCTTCATCATGCTTTGCCTGGGCGTGCAGATCTTCTGGGAAGGCGCGCGCGACCTGATGCTTGGCGTGCTGACGCAAGTCATGCAACCAATTCCGATTCCCAAGGCCTAAGCCCTGAGCCTGGCGGGACATGGATCCCGCCCCGACCAACCCGAACCTCGCAACAACAATGACCACTCGTTCTGAACGCCTGCTTCGCCTGATCGCCTTATTCTGCTTCGGCGCGGTGGGCGTGGCCCTCGTCTCCCAGCACGTCTTCGACATGCCGCCCTGCGCCTGGTGCGTGATGCAGCGCCTGATCTACCTGGTGATCGGCGTGATCGCGTTGATCGGAGGCTTCGGCGGCGGGCGCGCGCTGACGCGCATCGCCGCGGCGCTGGCGGCCTTGCTGTCCATCGGCGGCGTAGCCGCGGCCTGGTACCAATACAGCGTCGCCGCCAACATGCTGTCCTGCGACCAGACCTTTGCCGACCGTTTCATGACCGGCATCGGCCTGGAAGGCGCCATTCCCTGGCTGTTCGGCATCTTCGCCACCTGCATGGACGCCAAGGTGCCGGTGCTGGGCATCGAGTACGCCCTGTGGAGCCTGGCGCTGTTCGCAATCCTGTTCTTCATGGCGCTGCCCGTCGCCTTCGGGCGCAGCCGCCCCCAGTAAGCGCCGTGCCGGCCCAGGCCGAGATTACCCGCGCGGACACGCTGCGAGCCCTGGTACTGGCGCACGCGCCGCTGATGGGCTGGCTGCGTGCGGCACGCGATCACGGCCCTGCCGGCGGCTGCATCGCGGCCGGCGTGGTGCGATCCCTGGTCTGGAACCATCTGCACGGCTTTCCGCCAGGCAGCCACGCACCTGCAGATGTCGACTTCGTATACTTCGACCCTGCCGACCTGTCGGCCGAGCAAGAGGCGGCCATCACCCGGCACCTGCGCGCGGCGGCGCCAGACGCCCCGTGGGAGGTCGTGAACCAGGCGCGGGTGCATTTATGGCGCCGCGATAGCCTGGGCCAGCCACCACCCCCAGCCCGCTCGCTTGCCGAGGGCATCGCTGCCTGGCCTGAAACGGCCACTTGCGTCGGCGTGGCGCTGACCGTTGACGAACAGGTACGCATCGTCGCCCCGCACGGCCTCGCGGACCTGTTCGCGCTGGTGCTTCGGCCCAGCCCGGGCGCCGATCGCCAGGCATACGCCCACCGCCTCGCCGCGAAACGCCACGCCGAAACCTGGCCGCGGCTAAGCATCATTCATTGCGACATTTCCTGATCGTGCCTCCATTGAAATACCTGACCGGCTACCCCGAACCCCTGCTGCTTCAGGCCCAGACACTGCTCGACCAAGGCAAGCTGGGCGCCGCGCTGCTGTCGCGCTACCCCGATGGCCCCCATGCCGTGCGGACCGATCGCGCGCTGTACGAGTATGTGACGGACCTGAAGAACACCTATATGCGCAACGGCGACCTGATCAACAAGGTCGCCTACGACAGCAAGATCCACGTGATCCAGCATGCGCTGGGACAGCACACGTACATCTCGCGCGTGCAAGGCGGCAAATTGCGCGCCAAGCACGAGATACGCGTGGCAACGCTGTTCAAGACCGTACCCGCCGAATTCCTGAAGATGATCACCGTCCACGAACTGGCGCACCTGAAAGAGAAGGACCACAACAAGGCCTTCTACAACATGTGCCTGCGGATGGAGCCGCACTATCACCAGTACGAATTCGACCTGCGCCTCTACCTGACCCATCTGGAGGCCACGCGGGAAACGCTCTGGGAAGCGAAGGGGTAAACGCGCTGCCGAAAAAAATGCCGTCCCGAGGGACGGCATTTTCATTGCGCAACGCCAGCCTGTCAGGCGTCGTTGGCGGCGTAGCCCATGTTGAACTGCAGGCCGCTGGCGCCTTCGTCCTGGCCCGGCTCCGCGCGCGACTGGCCCAGGCGGGCCAGGTATTCGGCGGTGATGTCGCCGGTGACGTATTCACCGTCGAAGCACGAGGCTTCGAAACGCGACATCTTGGGGTTCAGGTCGCGCACCGATTGCTGCATGTCCGCCAGGTCCTGGTAGATCAGCGAGTCGGCGCCGATGGCGCGGGCGATTTCCTCGTCGGAGCGGCCGGTGGCGATCAGTTCCGACTGCGTGGGCATGTCGATGCCGTACACGTTGGGGAAGCGGACCGGAGGCGCGGCGGAGGCGAAGTACACCTTGTTGGCGCCGGCGGCGCGCGCCATGTCGACGATTTCGCGGCTGGTCGTGCCGCGAACGATGGAATCGTCGACCAGCAGCACGTTCTTGCCCTTGAATTCCATGCCGATGGCATTGAGCTTCTGGCGCACGGACTTACGGCGCACGGCCTGGCCCGGCATGATGAACGTACGGCCCACGTAGCGGTTCTTGATAAGGCCTTCGCGGTAGTCCAGGTTCAGGCGGGCAGCCAATTGCATGGCGGCGGGACGCGAGGAATCCGGGATCGGCATGACGACGTCGATGTCGCCCAGGCGCATGTTGCGCGCAACCTTGTCGGCCAGGTATTCGCCCATGCGCAGGCGGGCGTCGTAGACCGACACGCCGTCGATCAACGAATCCGGACGCGCAAAGTACACGTATTCGAAAATGCAGGGCACGAGTTGCGGGTTCTCAGCGCACTGGCGGCTGACGAAGCGGCCGTCCAGGTCGATGAACACGGCTTCGCCCGGATCGACGTCGCGCACGAAGACAAAACCGCTGCCTTCCAGCGCCACGGATTCCGATGCCACCATCCATTCGGTGCCTTCGTCCGTTTCCATGCGGCCGATGCACAGCGGGCGGATGCCGTTGGGGTCGCGGAACGCGAGCAGGCCGTAACCGGAAATCTGCGCCACGACGGCGTAGGCGCCACGCACGCGCTTGTGCACGGCCGACACCGCGCGGAAGATGGCGTCGTCGTCAAGCGACACGCCATTGGCCGACGACTGCAGCTCGTGCGCCAGCACGTTCAGCAGCACTTCGGAATCCGAATTGGTGTTGATGTGGCGGCGATCGACCCGGTAGAGCGATTCGCGCAGTTCACGCCAGTTGGTCAGGTTGCCGTTGTGGGCGAACATGATGCCGAACGGGGCGTTGACGTAGAACGGCTGGGCCTCTTCCTCGCTGGCGCTGGAGCCCGCGGTGGGATAGCGGACCTGGCCGACGCCAGACGTACCCGGCAGCGAGCGCATGTTGCGCGTACGGAAGACGTCGCGCACCAGGCCGTGAGCCTTGTACATATTGAATTGGTTGCCTTGCGACGTCGCGATGCCCGCGGCGTCCTGCCCGCGATGCTGCAACAGCAGCAAGCTGTCATAGAGCAGCTGGTTGACCGGCCCGCGCCCGATGACCCCTACGATTCCACACATGGTGAGATTTCCTGGTTGATTTGAAGCTAATCAATACGGCAGCCATGTCGCCAAAGACGGCGGCAGCCACGTTTTGATATGTTTGATGGCCTCGATGGCCGAATGCGAAAACATGGCGTCCTTCCACCACGGCTCTTGGGGCAGCGGCGTATAGCCGGCGGCGGCGACCAGCGCCAGGACGATCACCAGACCACGGGCCAGTCCGAACATGCCGCCCAGGCCGTGATCGGCGGGGCTGAGTCCGGTACTGCGGATCAAGGCGGCGAGCGTCATGTTGACCAAACCCACACCGAGCAGCACAAGGATGAACACCACGGCGTATGAGACTCCCATGCGCAGCAGCGTCGTTTCAATATAGGGCTCCAGCCACGTATAGACCGTGGGGCCCCACCATATCGCGGCCACGAAGGCCAGCAGATAGGCGACCAGCGACAGCACCTCTTTGAGCAGGCCGCGCACCAGGCCCAGCACACCCGAGACCGCCAGGATGGCCAGCACGACGAAGTCGAAGCCGGTCACTATTGCGCGGCGATGAAACCATTGTCATAGCCCAAGGTGCGCAAACGCGCCTGGGCCGCCTGCGCCGCCTCGCGCGAAGGGAACGGCCCCACGCGCAGACGGTACTGCTGTTTGCCTCCGATGGAGGCTTGTTCCACAAATGCATTGGTGACGCCGGCCTGATGCAGCTTGGTGCGGCGCGACTGGGCGTCTTCCGAGGTCGTGTAGGCCGCGATCTGCAGCACGAAATTGCCTTTGGCGGCGGGCTTGGGGGCCGGCGCGGCGGCTGCCGGCGCAGAACGGCCTTCCAGCAGGGCCAGGGCGCGCGCGCCATCGTCGGAGCGCGCATCGGGCTTGGGCGGCGTGGCAGGCTTCGGTTCCGGCTTGGGTTCGGGCTTTGGCTTGGCTTCCGGCTTGGGCGGCGTGGCGGGCGGCGGCGTCACTTGGGCAGCCGGCGGCGTGGTCGGCGCGACGGCCACGGGCGGCACGGACGTGACCGGCGGCGGCGTCGGAACGGCAGCCGGATCCGTGGGGGCCACGCCAGGCGTGTCGGCACCCGGCGTGGCAGGCGCGGTAGCCTGCGGCTCGCTTACCTGCGGCTGGAACGGCGTATTGCGTTCCGGCACGCGGATGGGAATGTTGTCGGCAACCGGCACGGGCTGCGAATCAAGCACCATGGGCAGAATGATGACGGCCGCCAGCACCAGGGCGACGGCGCCTGCCAACCTGCGCCGCGCGCGGCCGCGCAGCTCCGCAGCCTGCACCTCGCTAGGCACTGCCGCCCGTTTGGAGGACTGCGCCTGATCGGCAGGATCTTTGCGTTTGAAAAAACCCATGGAAGAGAATTCCTTGCGGCGCCTTGCGGCAATATGGCGGCGGGCCGCCAAGACCCGATTTGCCTATGCCTTGCGACCCAGAGCCTGCAAAACCGAGGCCACGGTGAGAAACGACCCAAACACCACGATTCTATCATTCTCGCCCGCGCGTTCGCGCGCCGCAGCGAAGGCCTGCGCGGGATCCGCATAGGCGGCGATGCTGGGGCTTTCGGCCCCGGCGGGCGACGGCGGCAAGGCGGCGGCGACTTGTTCGGCCAACGCTTGGCCGCTGGTCCCGCGCGGCCCGGGCAGGCCTGCGCAATACCAGTGGTCGATCCGGGTGCCCAGCTTGGCCACCACGCCCGCGAGATCCTTGTCGTTCAGCATGCCGAATACCGCGTGGGTATACGGATGGAAGCCCATGTTGTCGAGGTTCTGCGCCAGCACGGCCGCCGCATGCGGGTTGTGCGCCACATCCAGGATCACCGAAGGCTGGCCCGGCAGGATCTGGAAGCGGCCCGGCAACGAGGCCTGCAGCAGGCCCAGCCGCACGGCCTGTTGCTGCACCGGCAGGCGGTCCCGCACGGATTCCAGCGCGGCCAGCGCGGCCGAGGCGTTCAGCAATTGATTGGCGCCGCGCAGCGCCGGATAGGCCAGCGCGCTGCGGCGCTGTTCGCGGCCGCCGTACGCCCACTGCTGGCGGTCGCCGGAATAGTTGTAGTCGCGCCCGAACAGCCAGAGGTCGGCGCCGATCTGCTCGACGTGGTCCAGGAGCGATTGCGGCGGCACCGGGTCGCTGCAGATGGCGGGACGGCCGGCGCGATAGATATGGGCCTTTTCGAAGCCGATTTTTTCACGGGTGTCGCCCAGCCAGTCGGTATGGTCCAGATCGACGCTGGTGACGACGGCGCAATCGGCGTCCACGATGTTGACGGCGTCAAGGCGGCCGCCCAGGCCCACTTCCAGCACGACGGCGTCCAGGCGCGATTGCGAGAACAGGCGCAGGATGGCCAGCGTGGTGAATTCGAAGTACGTCAGCGAGACCTCGCCGCGGGCGGCTTCCACGGCCTGGAATTGCGCGATCAGCGCGTCGTCGGAAGCGATCTGGCCGTTGACGCGGGCACGTTCATTGAAGTCGATCAGGTGCGGGGACGTATACAGGCCGACCTTATAGCCGGCCGCCAGCAGGATGGCTTCCAGCATGGCACAGGTGGAACCCTTGCCGTTGGTCCCGCCGACGACGAACTTCACGCCGGACAATTCCAGCCCCATGCGCGCAGCCACTTCGCGGACGCGGTCCAGGCCCATGTCGATCGCGGTGGCGTGGATGGATTCCAGGTACTGCAGCCAATCGGACAGGGTGGCGGAAGCGTCAGGCGGGCGTACAGGGGACATGGCGGGGTCGCGAAGTGAGATCAGCCTTGGATTTTAGCAGTCCGCGCACGGTGTTTTCCCTAATCCCCTAGGGCGCGGCACGGTATCTCGGCCGAAAAAGCGCTTGCCGATGTTTTTTTCATACGTGAAAATAAATTTATGTATGAGAATTTAAACGGATGACCATGACGCAACCGAAACCCCCCAGCTGGCTGGTCCGCGAGGCCGACGTCCCGGGCTACCACCCCGCCAACCACACCGGCACGCTCAACCGCCGGTTGATCAGCCCCGAGACCGTCGGCGCACGCGGCGTGGAAGTGCTGCTGGGCGTCATCGACAAGGGCAAAGGCGCCCTCCCGCACGCCCACCCCGGCATCGAGCAGGTCTGTTATCTGATTTCAGGCACGGCGCGCGCCCAGGTGCAGGACGAATGGGCCGACATGGGCCCGGGCGACTGCTGCTATTTCCCGCCCGATATCCCGCACGTCTTCACCGTGACCAGCGACGAACCCGCCCGCCTGCTGGTGATCTACACGCCCCCGTACGAAGAATCCCCCGATCGCGTGATCCGCGATTTCCCGGCATCACCCCCTGCCGCCTGACGGCGCAGCGACGGGCAGCGGACGAAGAGCCGCGCCTGACACGACAAAAACTGGAGAGACAAACCATGCGAAACCTGAGCCTGTTGGGCGCTGCGCTAATTGGCGCAGCGGCCGTGATGGCGGCGCCCGCCACCCACGCCGCCGACTATCCCAACAAACCCATTACCCTGATCGTGCCCTTCCCGGCCGGCTCAGGCACGGATGCCGTGGGCCGGATATTCGGGTCCGAACTGTCGGCCATCCTGGGCCAGCAGATCGTCGTCGAGAACAAACCCGGCGCTAACGCCACCATCGCGGCCAGCTATGTGGCCCGCGCCAAGCCTGATGGGTACACCCTTTTCGTCACCACCAACACGTCGCACTCGGCCGCCCCCTGGCTGATGAAGAACGTGCCCTACGATCCGGTCAAGGATTTCACCCCCATCGCGCGCGGCGGCAACCTGCCCTTCATCCTGGTCGCCAATCCGAAGCGTCCCTGGAAGAACGTCGCCGACCTGGTGGCGGACGCCAAGAAAAATCCGGGACGTATTACTTACGCCAGCGGCAACAGCACCGGCATCGTCGCCGGCGCCACGCTCGCCGACCGCGCCAAGATCGACATCCTGCATGTGCCCTACAAAGGCACGCCGCAAGGCCTGACCGATGTCGTCGGCGGGCAGGTGGATTTCATGTTCACCGACCTGGCCTCCGGCCTGCCTTTCGTGCAATCGGGCCAGTTGCGCGCGCTGGCCGTGTCCACCGCCGAACGCAGCGCCATCGTGCCCGACCTGCCGTCCATGGCCGAGTCCGGCGTGAAGGACTTCGACCTGAACTCCTGGAACGGCTACTTCGGCCCGGCCGGACTCCCGCCCGAAGTGGTGGCCAAACTGAATGCCGCGATCAACCAGGTCGTGGCCAAGCCCGAAGTGAAAAAGCGCCTGGCCGGCCTGGGCTTCGACGCCTTCTCCAGCACGCCCGAGGCGTTCGCGCAGTTCGTCAGCGAGCAACGCGACCTGTGGGGCAAGCTGATCCGCGACGCGGGAATCGAACAGCAATGACGCAGCACAACGCCTCAGAGACGACACCCGGCGCCGGCCCGTTGACCGGCGTGCGCATCCTGGACCTGAGTTCGGTCGTGATGGGCCCCTACGCCACGCAGATCCTGGCCGACCTGGGCGCCGACGTGATCAAGGTGGAGCCGCCGTCGGGCGACAACATGCGGGCGGTTGGCCCCATGCGCAACCCCGGCATGGGCCACCTGTACCTGCACCTGAACCGCAACAAGCGGTCCATCGTGCTGGATCTGAAGACGCCCGAAGGGCTGGACGCCTGCCTGAAGCTGGCCGAAAGCTGTGACGCCCTGCTCTACAACATCCGGCCGCAGGCCATGGCCCGCCTGGGCTTGTCGTATGAAGCGGTGGCCGCGCGCAACCCGCGCATCGTCTACCTGGGCGCCTACGGTTTCGGCGAGGCCGGCCCGTATGCCGGGCGACCCGCCTACGACGACCTGATCCAGGGCCAGACCGGCATCGCCGCGCTGTCCGCCCAGCAAAGCGGCGACGTGCCGCGCTATGCCCCGCTGACGCTGGCGGACCGCGCCGTGGGCCTGCACGTGGGCATTGCCCTGGTGTCGGCGGTGCTGCACGCCCGCGCGGCGGGACGCGGCCAGCAGGTCGAAATCCCGATGTTCGAAGGCATGGCGCACCTGGTGTTGGGCGACCACCTGGGCGGCGCCACCTTCGAGCCCCCGCTAGGCCCGACCGGCTACGCGCGCCTGCTGGCGCCGCACCGCCGGCCCTACGCGACGGCCGACGGCTACCTCTGCCTGCTGATCTACAACGACAAGCATTGGCGCAACTTCTTCGGCCTGATCGGCCGGCCCGAGCTTGAGCAGGATCCCCGCTTCTGCACACACGGGGCGCGGGCCGCGCATATCAGCGAGGTCTATGCCTTTGTGGCGGAAGTGATCAGCACGCGCCCAAGCCAGGAATGGCTGGACGACCTGGCGCGCGCGGACATCCCCGCGTCCCAGCTGTACACGGTGGACGGGCTGCTGCAGGACGAACATCTGGCCGCCACCGGTTTCATCCGCGAAATGGACCACCCCTCCGAAGGCCGGATACGCACCACTGCGCCGCTGGGCCAGTACCAGGGCACGCCCACCTCCCTGCGCCGGCCCGCTCCCAGGCTGGGCGAGCACAGCCGCGAGGTGCTGGAGCAAGCCGGCTACGACGCCGCCCGGATCGACGCCCTGGTCGACCGCGGCATTACCCAAGATGGAAACGACTGATGGACTTTGCCTTCACCCCCGACCAATTGGCGCTGCGCGACGCCGTTTCGCGCATCTGCGACCGCTACCCGGACGAATACTGGCTGGAACGCGACCGCGAAGGCGGCTTTCCCGAGCCGCTGCACGCCGATCTGGCGCGCGACGGCTGGCTGGGCATCGCCATGCCGCAGGAATACGGCGGCGCCGGCCTGGGCATGACCGAGGCCGCGCTGATGATGCAGACCATCGCGGCTTCCGGCGCCGGGTTCACCGGCGCGTCGGCCGTCCATATGAACATCTTCGGCCTGAACCCGGTCGTCGTCTTCGGCAGCGACGAGCAGCGCGCGCGTTGGCTGGAGCCGCTGATCGCCGGCCGCGAGAAGGCCTGCTTCGCCGTGACCGAGCCTGACGCCGGGCTGGACACGACCAAGCTGTCCACGCGGGCCGTCCGCCAGGGCGACGACTATGTGGTGCATGGCCGCAAGATTTGGATCTCGACGGCCCAGGTCGCCAACAAGATGCTGCTGCTGGCGCGCACGACCCCGCTTGCCGAGGTGGACAAGCCCACTCAGGGGCTGTCGCTCTTCTATACCGATCTGGACCGCGAGAAGATCGAAGTGCGGGAAATCGAGAAAATGGGCCGCAAGGCCGTGGACTCGAACATGTTGTTCATCGATGGTTTGCGCATTCCGGTGGCCGACCGCATCGGCGAGGAAGGCCGCGGCTTTGAATACATCCTGCACGGCCTGAACCCGGAACGTATCCTGATCGCCGCCGAAGCGGTGGGCATCGGCCGCGCCGCGCTGGACCGGGCCGTGAAGTACGCCGGGGAACGCACCGTGTTCGGCCGACCCATCGGGCAGAACCAGGGCATCCAGCATCCGCTGGCCCAGGCCTGGATGCAGCTGGAAGCCGCCGACCTGATGGTGTTCAAGGCCGCCAGCCTGTACGACGCGGGCCAGCCTTGCGGGCCCTACGCCAATACGGCCAAGTACCTGGCGGCAGAAGCCGGCTACAACGCCTGCCAGACCGCCGTGATGACGCTGGGCGGCATGGGTTACGCCAAGGAATACCACGTGGAGCGCTTGCTGCGCGAAAGCTTCATCCCCCGCATCGCGCCCGTCAGCCCCCAGCTGATCATGTGCTTCATCGCGGAAAAGGTGCTGGGGCTGCCGAAGTCGTACTGAGGCCAGCGGGCGCCGCGCCGCCTGGCGCGGCGACGCCTCAGGCCTGCTGTTCCAGCCCGGTGCAGGCCGCCCGCAGGATGCGCGCATAAGCTTCCTGCTGCGGCTCGATCCGGTAGATCGGACCGCCCACCGAAATCGCATAGTGCTCGCCCGACAGGGTGACAGGCCAGGCGATGGCGCCTACGTCGGCGATGGATTCCCCGCTGTTCATGAACCAGCCGCGCTGGCGCGACTGCTGGATATCGTCCTGCAGCGCTTGGGGCGTGACGAGCGTGCGCTCGTTATAGCGGGTCATTGCCATGCCCGCGAGCATCGTGTCGCGGGCGGACTCGTCCATCAGCGACAGCAACGCCTTGCCGAGCGAATTGGCGTGAACGTCTTTGAACTCACCGGCAACGGGCGCGTATCGGATCGTATGCGGCGAATCCAGCACATCCAGATAGACCACGCGCCCGTCCTGGGTCAGCTTGGCGAACACGACGGTCTCGCGCGTGGCATCCCTTAATTCGACGAGGCTGGGATAGACCCGGTCCAGGACGGGGTCGGCCCGGGCAATGCGCTGGGCCATGGCCAAGAGGCGGCCCGTGGGGTAATAGCCCTGCCGGCGGCCGGTTTCATATAGGTAGCCCAGGCCGGTCAGCGTGCGGATCAGCGCCAGGCAACTGGACACCGGAACGTCCAGCAGCCGGGCCAGCTCCGACAAGGGCAGCGCGCGCTTTTCGCGGGCAAAGGTTTCGATGATTTCGATAACTCGCAGCGCCGTCTTGACACTCATTGCCCGATCCGAACTATTTAGCACGTGAAACATCTGCCTCGCCGAGGGCTAAAGTTCCCTGCGGGCATGCCGTTATGGTAGCTGAGAATTCCCTGAAAACAGCGCGTTCCTCCGAGACGCCCACATCGCCGTTGGAGTGATCATGGCCGTAACCCCCTTAGCACCCGCTACGTACGCACCCGCTGCGGTGGCGCAGCCGCACGTCGTGGCCGAACCGGCCGTGAGCGTCACGCCCACTACCGCAGCAACCAATAGCGGCGCGTCCGACAGCGCCACGTCGGACCAATCAGACTCGCAAAAGCTGCCATTGGACAAGGCGCTGGACGAAATCAACGACCAGATGAAGGCCTGGTCCACGCAACTTCAGTTCGAGATTGATCCCAACGTGCACCAGGTCGTGGTGTCGGTCGTGGACGCGGAGACAGGTGACGTTATTCGCACCATCCCCAGCGAAACCGTGCTGAAAATCGCCAAAATGATCGTGAACATGCAAGGCAACGGCATCAAAACCACAGCTTGATACGGCCCCTAAAACGGCGTTTATCGCTTATTTTGGCGCCAATCCGTGAGGGAAGCGCCGAATTAGGCCCGCCTTATGCCCTTACCCGGCCAATCGCCGGCACCGTATTTTTGACAGAATCGCTTCGCAAGAAAGGAATTTCACATGGCTTCCATCACTAACCTCGGCTCGACCACCGGTTTGCCCCTGGAAAAGATCCTGACGGACCTTCAGGCCGCCGAGGACAAACGACTGAGCATTTATTCGACCCGCCAGGCCAGCTACGAAGCCCGGGTGAGCGCGTTCGGCCAAGTGCAAAGCGCTGTGGAAGCACTGCAAAAGGCTGCCGAAGCGTTGGGGAAGTCGTCGACGTTGGATGCGGTCAAGTCGACCGTAACCGGTGATGGCCTGACCGTGACCATCGGAGAAAATGGCGCCACGATGGGCGAGTACTCGATCAATGTAAACAAACTCGCTACGGCCCAAACGTTGCAATCGGGCGTTGTCGCCGATCGCAAGGCGGCCAATGGCGCGTCTGGCTCATTCGAAATCGAACTTGTCAATGGCGACAAGCGCACCATCAACCTGACCGACACATCCTTGGACGGTATCGCCAAAGCCATCAATTCCGACGACAAGGCTGGCGTACGTGCCACCATCATCACCAACGGCGATGGGGCAAGCTATCTGATGCTCAGCGCCAAAGATACCGGCGAAAAGGCCGCGGTGAAATCCGTTACCGTCGCCGGCAGCTCCGATCTCAAGAACATCCTGAATTACAACACCGATCCTGCCGACACCAGCACCAAACTGAAGCAACAAACCGCAGCGGTTGATGCGGAGATCGAGATCAACGGCATCGCGGTCAAGAGTGGCAGTAATAACATTTCCACGGCCATTGACGGCATTACGTTGAATCTGACCGCGAAGACTGAGGATGGCAAACCCATCACAGTGAAGCTGAGCAGCGATACCGCCGTTGCAAGCAAAGCCGTGGGAGATTTTGTCAACGCTTACAACGCGCTGCAAAACACAATCACGAAACTGACAGCGTTTGACGTCGCAGCACAAACAAATCAAGCCCTGACCGGCGACGGTACTACGCGCAGCATTCAGTCGGCGATGTCCAACGCCTTGCAAGCATTTACGACTGACGGGACAGTGCGCTCCCTCGCCGACCTGGGTATTTCAACCGACCCGAAAAGCGGCCAGTTGAAGTTGGACCAAGCCAAACTGGACAAGGCGCTGGCAGCTAACCCCGCCGATGTCAAACAGCTCATGACTTCGCCCGATGGCCTTGCGGCGAAATTCGCCGCAGCCACGAAAAACGTCCTGGGCGACAACGGATCGATCAAGGCAAGCAAAGATGGCCTGACCAAATCGATCGAAGATGTGAAAGAACAATTGGATCGCGCCAAAACGTCCAGCGCGGCACAAATGGCGCAGATGCGCGCTCAGTTCGTTGCCTTGGACAAGTTCGTATCGCAGCAAACCGTCACGGCGAACTATCTCACCCAACAGTTCGCCGCCTTGGCCAAATCCAAGTAATTTATAGAAGATGCATTAATGACTTACGCCGCCCGCCGTCCCACAGGCTCCCATTCTGTTCGCTCCTATGCCGACATCGGCCTGGAAACGCAGATATTGGGCGCCAGCCCGGAACGGCTGATTTCCCTGCTGTACCTTGGCGCCCGGGCTGCGATCGGGCAAGCCCGCATCCACATGCAGGAAGGCAGGTCGACAGAGCGCGGCGCGGCCATCTCCAAGGCGATCAAGATCGTCGACGAAGGCCTGAAGACCGGACTGAACATGGAGGCAGGCGGCGAGATCGCCGCAAATCTCGCCCTCCTCTATGACTACATCGTCCGCACGCTTTTGATGGCGAATCTCAAGGCAGACCCCGAGCAGCTTGAAATTGCCGATCGCCTGTTGGCGGATCTGGCCGAGGCTTGGCAGACTTCCATCGACCGCCCTGTTGGCGGCACGCAGCCTTGATGGCACGGCGCAAACGAACCCAGCCCGCCAGCAAACGCCCGAGATTTCCATGACGTCCCTTACCCAGCCCACCACTCCCATCCTGGAACGCTACCAGGAGATCGCCTTCATCACGGGCGAAATGCTTGCGGCCGCCCAAGCCGGCGATTGGGATGCCGCGATGGTCCATGGGCAGCAATATTGCGAGCAGGTCGAGCAGCTGCGCATGACCGAACGCACGGTCCCGCTGGATGACGCCGCGCGCGCCATGAAATACGACCTGCTCGTGCGTATCCTGGAAAACGATGCGTTGACGCGAGACCTGGCCCTGCCGCAACTGGCTCGGTTGGGCGAACTGCTGGGACGCATGAAGCGCCAGCAGACCTTGCTGTCGGCCTACGGCAACCGGACGCCTGAAGAATGAGCGTAGGTCCCGCCGCACTCGGCAACGTCCTGGTGCAGCGGTTGGATGCCGTGCTTGGCACGACGATGTCCGCCGCTACCGCCAATCAGGTTTCCGGCGCACGGCCGGATGCGGTCAGCCAGCCCGGGGGCTTGGATAAGCCCGGCTCGTCGGATGGTTCCACCCGCGATTCCCGGCAAGGCATACAGACTGGCGGCGCCCGAGGCGACCGCCAGAATACTGTTGTCGACGCCAAGACCGCCGCCGCCCTGGCGCTGGCGGCCCGCGGACTCGTCACCAGCAGCGACACCACGGCATCGGCCCCGACGACGCTGGGCACGACCGCACGCACCATTCTTGCCTTGCTGGCCCAATATCCCGAGGCTGCGCCTGCCGTGCAGGGGCGCGCCCCGCTTTGGAACGCCAACGGCGCGCCGGGCCAACCTGCCGGCCAGGCGGCGTCCGGCCAGGCCACCCCGGGTGCGGGCCAACCCGCGCCCGCCGCAACGC
>CAUSDE010000057.1:0-39107 GCA_963530045.1 uncultured Achromobacter sp. | reverse complement strand
GCTCTAATTGGGGGGGCCCGCGGCCGCCCGTTTGGCCGGGCGGGGGGGGGGGGGGGGGGGCCCCCCCGGGGGGGGGGGGGCGCCCCCCCCCGGGGGGGGGGGGGCCCCCGCCAAGACGTCAATCATCCAGCGACGGCACCGTGCCGATCTGCATCAGGATGCGCGGCGATTCCATGTCGCCGGTTTCTTTGTCGATCAACACTTCATAGGCGGCGACCCCCGCGAATTTGGAGGCCATGGAATTGGCGATTCGGATGGCTCCGAATTCGCTGCTGGCCGGACGGATTTCCCCGGGCGCGACACCGTTGGCGGCGGCGCGGTAGGGAACGACGATGTACTGAACAAGATGAGCGGCTTCGGACACAGGATTCTCCTGGACGACAGTTTTTCGGGCGAGCGAAATGTATCACGTCGCACTGTGTTTTTGTACAGTATTTATTGACACGGCACCAACTAAATCTGGCGCAGCGGGAAAACCCCTAGCGCGCAAAGATTGCCCGATTTCGGCCTCGCCTCTATTATTTTCGAAAATCTTCTGATTTTTATAAAAAGAGGGCAAGGGATGAAATCCAACCGGTACGACGCCTACCGCGAAGACACCGCAGGCCGCGCCAACGTGGCCGACTCGCCGGAGCGCATCGCCTATTACAAGGAATTGGCGCGCCTGGAGACGGGCGCGTTGTGGACGGTGGCGAACAAGATCGAGCCCTGGGCGCCGCGGTCCGCTTCGGTGCCGGTGGTGTGGCGCTATCAGGACTTGCGTGGCCATGTGCTGCGGTCGGCCGAGCTGGTGTCGCCCGAAGAGGCGGGCCGGCGGGTCATCTATCTGAATAATCCGGGCCGGCGCGACGTGGCCGCCGCCGTGGGCTGGCTGTATTCGGGCCTGCAGGTGATGCAGCCCGGGGAACTGGCGTCGGCGCACAAGCATTCGCATTCGGCGCTGCGCTTCATCATGGAAGGCCAGGGCGCCTACACCGTGGTCGACGGCCACAAGATGACACTCGGCGCGAACGATTTCGTGCTGACGCCCAACGGCACCTGGCACGAGCACGGCGTGTCCGAAGACGGCACCACCTGCATCTGGCAGGACGGCCTGGACATTCCGCTGGTCAACGCGCTGGAGGCCGGCTTCTACGCGGTGCACCCCGACCTAAACCAGACGGTGACGTACCCGGTGGACGACACCAGCGCGGCCTGGGGCCACGCGGCGTTGCGCCCGCAGGTGTCGGGCTGGACCAAACCCTATTCGCCCTTGTTCAAGTACGAATGGGAACCCACTTACGAGGCCCTGCGCCGCTACGCGCGCACCACCGCCGGCAGCCCCTATGACGGCATCCTGCTGGAATACGTGAACCCGGCGACCGGCGGACCCGTCATGCCGACGATCGGCGCCAGCATGCAGCTGCTGCGCCCGGGCGAGCACACCAAGGCGCACCGCCATACCGGCAGCTTCATCTATCAGGTGGCCAAGGGCAGCGGCTTTTCCATCATCGACGGCAAACGCTACGACTGGACCGAGCGCGACATCTTCTGCGTGCCCTCCTGGGCGATCCACGAACACGCCAACCTGTCGGCCAACGACGACGCCTGCCTGTTCTGCTTCAACGACCTGCCCGTGATGCGTTCGCTGGCGCTCTACCGCGAAGAAGCGGTCAAGGAAAACGACGGCCATCAAGAGCTGATCTAGCGCCGCCCGACCCCTTCCAGAATTTTTCATCCGCCGCGCGGGCCCGAGTCCGCGCGCCTGACTCAACTCGTCCTGAATCTATGGAGTTCCTATGCGCTTGGTGACTTTTCGCGCTCATCCCACCGCCGCCGCACGCCTTGGCGCGCTGGCCGAAGGCTACGTGGTGGACCTGGCCCTCTTGGGCCGCGCCGGCGGCGTGGACCTGCCCGACGACATGCTGGCGTTCATCGACCTGGGCCCCGTGGCCGTCGCGCAGGCCAGCCGGCTGATGGAGTCCTACCGGGGCAACTGGCCGGTGGGCACGGCCCTGCCGCAGGAAAACGTGAAGCTGCTGGCGCCCATTCCCCGGCCCCGCAAGAACATCTTCGGCATCGGCCTGAACTACGTCGAGCACGTGGCGGAGTCCAGCCGCACGCTGGACACCTCGGCCGACTTGCCGAAGCAGCCGGTGATCTTTTCCAAGCCGCCCACCACCGTCATCGGACCGGGCGACGCCATCGAACACAACGCCAAGATCACGCAGCAGCTGGACTGGGAAGTGGAGCTGGCCGTGATCATGGGCCGGCGCGCACAGCGCGTGGCCGAGGCCGACGCCCTGTCCTACGTGTTCGGCTACAGCGTGATGCTGGACATGAGCGCGCGCGACTGCCGCCGCGCGGGCCAGTGGATCTATTCGAAAGGCCAGGACACCTACGCGCCATTCGGCCCGTGCATCGTGACCGCCGACGAGATCCCTGATCCGCAGGTGCTGGACCTGTGGCTGACGGTCAACGGCGAAAAGAAGCAGGGTTCCAACACGCGGCACATGCTGTTCAAGGTGCCGTTCCTGATCTCGGACATCAGCGCGGGCATCACGCTGGAGCCGGGCGACATCATCGCCACGGGCACGCCGGAAGGCGTGGGCGCGGGCCGCAAGCCGCAGGAATGGCTGTGGCCGGGCGACGTGGTGGTGGCGTGCGTGGAAGGCATAGGCACGCTGCGCCATCCGGTGGTGGCGGTTTAAGGCAAGCAGGCACTCGGCGCGCCCGCAAGGCGGGCGACGCCGTCTTCAAGGGGAAAAACATGATCATGAAACAAAAGACAGGCCGCCTGGCCGCCACGCTTTGCGCCGTGCTGGGCACGGTTGCCGCCATGGACGCGGCGCATGCCGCGGACCCCGTCAAGATCGGCTTCATTGCCACCTTGTCCACGCCGGCGGGTTATATCGGCGAAGACGAGCGCGACGCCTTCAATCTGGCCATCAAACAGGGCGACGGCAAGCTGGGCGGCGTGCCGGTGCAGCTGGTCATCGAAGACGACGGCCTGAAGCCCGCCAACGCGAAGCAGGCCGCCGACCGCCTGCTGCAGTCGGGCGTGAAGCTCTTTACCGGCGTGAATTTCTCGAACGTGCTGGCCGCCGTCGTGCCCAGCGTGGTGAAGTCGGGCGCCTTCTACGTGAGCCTGAACCCCGGCCCGTCGAACTTCGCCGGCGAAAAGTGCGACCCCAACTATTTCGTGGCGTCCTATCAGAACGACGCCTTCCACACGGCGGGCGGCGTGGCCGCCAACGAACTGGGATACAAGCGCGTGGTGCTGCTGGCCCCCAACTACCAGGCGGGCCGCGACGCGATCGAAGGCTTCAAGCGCACCTACAAGGGCGAGGTGGTGGCCGAGATCTACACCAAGCTGGACCAGTCGGACTTTTCGGTGGAGCTGGCGCGCCTGCGTTCGCTGGCGCCCGAGGCCATCTACCAGTTTCATCCGGGCGGCACCGGCATCAACTTCGTCAAGCAATATGCGGCGGCAGGGTTGAACAAGACCATTCCGATGCTGATGCCCAGCTTCTCGATGGATGCGCGCATGATCCAGGCAACGGGCGACGCGTCGGCGGGGTCCTACACCACGGGCATCTGGTCGCAGGACTTCGACAACCCGCAATCCAAGGCATTCGTGAAGGCCTTCAAGGAAGCTTACGGCCGCGTGCCGACGGACTACGCGATGCAGGCGTACGACACCGCCAACCTGATCGGCGCGGGCCTGAAGGCCACGGGCGGCGACTTGTCCAAGGCGGCGGAATTCCGCGCGGCGCTGCGCAAGCCGGAATTCACGTCGCTGCGCGGCAAGTTCAGCATGAATACCAACCAGCATCCCATCCAGGACCTCTATCTGATGCGCATCGGCAAAGACAGCGACGGCACGTTGTCGCCGCACCTGGTCCGCAAGCTGGTGTCCGACGATAAGGACGCCTACGCCCAATTCTGCAAGATGCCATCATGACGCTTCTGTTCGAACAGCTGCTCAACGGCCTGCAGTTCGGCGCCATGCTTTTCATGCTGGCGGCCGGACTGACGCTGATCTTCGGGATCATGGGCGTGGTGAACCTGACGCACGGGTCCTTCTACATGGTGGGCGCGTATTGCGCCGCCTACGCCATCGGCACCACGGGGTCGTTCCTGGCGGGCGTGCTGGCGGCTTTGCTGGGCGCCGGCCTGTACGGCGTGTCGGTCGAGGTGCTGGTGATCCGCAAGCTGTACAAGCGCGACCACCTGTACCAGGTGCTGGCCACCTTCGGCCTGCTGCTGTTTTCGAACGAAGCGGTCAGCCTGATCTTCGGGCGGCGCCCGCCGCTGGTGGGCATCCCGTCGTTCCTGGAAGGCGCGGTGACGCTGGCGCCGGGCTTCCAGTATCCGGTGATTCGCCTGTCGTTCATCGCGATCGGCGCGGCGGTGGCGGTGGGCCTGTGGTGGCTCGTCAACCGCACGCGCATCGGCATGCTGATCCGCGCCGGCGCCGACGACCGCGAAATGGTGGATGCGCTGGGCGTCGACATCCGCAAGCTCTACACGCTGGTGTTCGGCCTGGGCGCCTTGCTGTGCGGGCTGGCCGGCGTGATGGCCGCGCCGCTGCTCGCGGTCGAGATCGGCATGGGCGAACGCATCCTCATCACCACCTTCGTGGTCATCGTGATCGGCGGGGTCGGCTCGGTGCGCGGCGCCCTGGCCGGCGCCTTGCTGGTCGGCATGGTGGACAGCCTGGGGCGGGCCTTCCTGCCGCAGATGCTGTCCACGGTGTTTTCGCCCGCCACGGCGGACCCGCTGGCGGCTGGCCTGGCATCGGCCAGTATCTATGTGCTGATGGCGATCGTGCTGATCGCCAAGCCGGGCGGCTTGTTCCCGGCGCGAGGATGATGATGGCAAAGACACTTTCCAATCGCGCCCGCTGGGGCCTGGGCGGCCTGGCGGTGCTGATCCTGCTGCCTGCCGCGGCGCTGGCGTCGGGCTCGCCGTTCCTGATCGGCGTGGTGACGCGCTTTCTGATCTACGGACTGGCGGCGGTCAGCCTGGACCTGGTGATCGGTTACGGCGCCATGGTCAGCTTCGGCCATGCCATGTTCTTCGGGCTGGGCGGCTACGCGGTGGGCATCATCGCCTTTCATACTGCCGAAGCGGGGCCGATCTTCGGCTGGGCCGGCAGCAACGCGGCGCTGGTGGTGTGGCCGATCGCGCTGGCCGTGTGCGCGCTGGCAGGCTGGATCTTTGGCTACCTGGCGCTGCGCACGCGCGGCGTGCAGTTCATCATGATCACGCTGGCGTTCGGCCAGATGGTGTATTTCGTGCTGGTGTCGCTGCAGTTCTATGGCGGCGACGACGGGCTGATGATTCCGCAGCGCAACGTGCTGCCGGGCATCAACCTGGAAAGCCCGACGGTGTTCTATTACGTGTGCCTGGCGCTGCTGACCGCCTGGACGCTGTTCTGCATCCGCGTCACCAACTCGCGTTTCGGCATGGTGCTGCAAGCGCTGCGCCAAAGCGAACGGCGCGCGGTGAACCTGGGCGTGGCGCCCACGCCTTACCGGCTGAGCGCCTTTGTGCTGTCCGCCGTGGGCACGGGCCTGGCCGGCGTGCTGTGGGCCAACTACGCGGGGCTGGTGACGCCCGACATGGCGGCGTGGACCAAGTCGGGCGAACTGATGGCCATCGTGATCCTGGGCGGCGTGGGCACGCTGCTGGGGCCGATCGCGGGCGCCGCGGTGTTCCTGGGGCTGGAGCAGATGCTGTCGTCCCTGACCGAACACTGGCTCTTGTACATGGGGCCGATCCTGGTGCTGGTGGTGCTGTGGGGGCAGAAGGGTCTGTTCGGAAAACTGCTGGAGACGCGCCATGCCGACTGACGCAAGCACAAGCCTGTTGCGTCTCACGCAACTGCGCAAGGCCTTTGACGCGGTGGTGGCCACCAACGGTGTGGACCTGGATGTGCGGGCGGGCGAGATCCACGCGATCATCGGCCCCAACGGCGCCGGCAAGTCCACGCTGATCGCGCAGATCTGCGGCGAGATCCGGCCGGACTCCGGCAGCATCCATCTGGACGGCCAGGACGTGACGGCCCTGCGCGCTTTCGAGCGCGCGCGGCTGGGGCTGGGGCGGTCGTTCCAGATCACCGAGCTGTGCCACGAATACACCGCGCTGGAGAACGTGATCCTGTCGCGCATGCTCAAGGACGGCCCGGCCTTCGGCGCCTGGTCCAACCCGCGCCACGACGCGGCGTTGAAGGCCGAGGCCATGCAATGGCTGACGCACGTGGGCCTGGCGGACCGCCGCCACGTGCGCTCGGCGGACCTGGCGCACGGGGAAAAGCGGCAGCTTGAGCTGGCCGTGGCGCTGGCGCGATCGCCGCGCCTGTTGCTGTTGGACGAGCCGATGGCCGGCATGGGGCCCGAGGAATCGGCGCGCATGACGCGGCTGTTGCAAGGCATGAAAGGCGACTACGGCATCTTGCTGGTCGAACACGACATGGACGCCGTCTTCGCCCTGGCCGACCGCATCAGCGTGCTGGTCTATGGCCGCGTGGTGTTCAGCGGCACGCCCGACGAGGTGCGCCGCCATCCGGAGGTGCGCGCGGCCTATCTGGGAGAAGAACATGTTGAAGGTTGATGGGCTGACCGGCGGTTACGGGTCCAGCAAAGTGCTGTTCGGCATGTCGTTCGAGGCCAGCGAAGGCGAGGTGATTTCGCTGATCGGCCGCAACGGCATGGGCAAGACCACCACCATCAAGACGCTGATGGGGATGCTGCCCGCCACCGGCGGCGCGGTGCAGTTCCGGGGGCAGACCCTGGGCCGGTCCGCGCCCAGCACCGTGGCGCGGCTGGGCGTGGGGCTGGTGCCCGAAGGGCGGCGCGTGTTCGGATCGCTGTCCGTGCAGGAGAATCTGGTCGCCACCGCGCGGGCCGCGCCGGGCGGGTGGGACCTGGAACGCGTCTACGCGCTCTTTCCGCGCTTGAAGGAACGCCGCACGCAGTCGTCGCGCACCTTGTCCGGCGGCGAACAGCAGATGCTGGTGGTGGGCCGCGCGTTGATGACCAACCCCAAGCTGCTGATCCTGGACGAGGCCACCGAAGGGCTCGCGCCGCTGATCCGGCAAGAGATCTGGCGCTGCCTGCGAGCCTTGAAGGGCGAAGGGCAGACCATCCTGGTCATCGACAAGAATCTTCCCGAGATGGCCCTGCTGGTCGACCGCCACTACATCGTGGACAAGGGCCGCGTGGCCTGGTCGGGCAAGCCGGCGGAACTGTCCGCGCAGCCAGAGCTGGCGCAGCGGTATCTGGGGATATGAGGCGGGTAGAATGACCCGCCCGGACGCGGGCCGGCGGGCAAGCCGCTGACATCTGGAGAGCATCTTGAAGCCAAGAATCAAAGCTTCCCGCCAGGACGATGCTGGATCGGACGGGAACGCTGAAGTAGAGGAAATCACGCTGTCCGAGCAGGTCTACCGCCTGCTCCGGCGCGACATCATGAGCGGCGCCTTCGCACCGGGCCAGTCCCTGCGGCTGGAACTGCTCAAGCAACGCTATGGCAGCAGCTTTTCCCCCATCCGCGAGGCGCTCAACCGCTTGCGCAGCGAGCGCATGGTCATCAACACCACGTCGCGCGGCTTCAGCATCGCGCCCTTGTCGGTCGAGGAAATGTGGGATGCCTGTGAAACCCGCATCCTGATCGACTGCGATGCGCTTCGCCGTTCGCTGGCCAATGCCGACGATGCCTGGGAAGCGCGGCTGGTCGGCGCCTATCACGCCTTGACGCTGGCCGCGCAGCGCGCAGGCGACGCGCAGCCGCCTTCGGAAGAGCTGGAAGAACTGCTCGAGGCGCGCCACCTGGATTTCCACCATGCGCTGATCGGCGCGTGCCGGTCGCACTGGCTGCTGGACCTGTCCACGCAGCTGTACGCCCAAACCGAGCGCTACCGCCGTCCGGCGCGCGCCGGCGCCACGGCCTACGGGCCGGAGCGCAATGTCGACGACGAGCACCGCCAGCTGCTGGACGCCGCGATCTCGCGCGACATCGAAGGCTCGGTCGCCATGCTGGCGGCCCATTACCGCAAGACCGCGCAGTTCATCGAACGGATCATTTCTCAGCCCGACACGCAGGCCCGCCATGCATGACACGGATATCGACCTTTTCTTCTCCTCCATCCCCGAACGCGACATCCAATACAACGCGCGCGAATCGGTGCCGGATTTCGACGCCTGCGTGCGCCGTTACGCGGAGTCGTCGGCCCGGGTGCGCACGCGCCGCCCCGGCGTGCTGGACCTGCGCTACGGCATGGGCCAGGACGAACGGCTGGATCTGTTCCTGCCCGCCGCCTCGCAGGCGCCGGCGCCGTTGTTCGTATTCATCCACGGCGGCTACTGGCGCGCGCAGCGCAAGGAAGACGCGCCGGTGATGGCCGAAGCATTCAACGCCGCCGGCGCCGCCGTCGCGACGCTGGAATACACGCTGGTGCCCGAAGCCACCCTGGGTGAAGTGGTGCGCGAAGTGCGCTCCGCCGTGGCCTGGCTGTACCGCAATGCGGCCGCCTACGGGATCGACCCGGACCGCCTGTATGTGGGCGGCAGCTCGGCGGGCGGGCATCTGGCCGGCATGCTGGCCGCGCCCGGCTGGCCCGCCCGGTATGGCGTGCCGGACGACGTGATCAAGGGGACACTGGCGCTAAGCGGCCTGTTCGACCTGCGGCCGCTGTGCGACATCCTGCCGAACACCTGGCTGCGGCTGACGCCCGAACAGGCGGCGCACCAGAGCCCCATCTTCAACCTGCCGGAACGCGCCGGTCCGATGCTGCTGGCCGTGGGCGGCCTGGAGACGCAGGGTTTCAAGAACCAGACCGCGGCGTTTGAAGCGGCCTGGAATGGGGCGGGCCTGTCGTCCACGCGCATCCCCACGCCGCACTGCAACCACTTCGACCTGGTCAACGAACTGGAAGACCCGGACAGCGACTTGACCCGGGCCACGCTGGCCATGATGGGGCTGGCGGCGCGTTGATCTTGGCGGCCGGAGCGCCGGCAGCCGGCGTTCCGGCGGTCGGCCGATGGCGTAAGCTTGCGCCTCATGGCCGACCTGAAACTCCTTGAAGACCTGATCGCGCTGGCGCGCACCGGCAGCTTCGTGCGCGCGGCCGAACTGCGCCACGTGACGCATCCCGCGTTTGGGCGGCGGATCCGCGCGCTGGAAGCCTGGGCGGGCGCGCCGCTGGTCGAACGGCAGCATCTGCCGGTCACGCTGACCCCGGAGGGCGAGGCGCTGCTGAAGACCGCCACCCAGGTGGTCGAGCAGATGGGGCTGGTGCGCCACCGCATCCGCAGTTCCGGCGCAGGCGGCGAGGCGGTGCTGCGCATCGCCACCGGCCGCAGCCTGGCCCGCACGCTGGTGGCGGACTGGATCGCGCGCCTGCGGCACCGCACGCCCAAGGTGCTGACCGAAGGCACGCAGGTGGAGTTGTCCACCGGCAAGGCGCAGGACCTGGTGGTGCGGCTGGAGCAGGGCAAGGTGGACCTGCTGTGCTGCTACGAGCACCCGGCGCTGTCGGTGCCGCTCAGCCCCGCGCGCTACCGCTACATGACCTTGGCGACGGACAAGCTGGTGCCCGTGAGCCAGGTGGACGCGCGCGGCCGCGCCCGCTACACGCTGCAAGACGGCGGCGCGCCGGTGCCGTTGATCACCTATACGGGCGGCCTGGCGATGGAGCGCATCGTCGGAGACCGGCTGGAAACCACGCCCTATGCGCTGACGCCGTTCGTGCGCAGCGATTCCCTGGATGCCGCGCACGGCGCGGTGGCCAAGGGCGTCGGCGTGGCCTGGCTGCCCTGGTCCATGGTGGCTGCCGATTGCCGCCGGGGCGCGCTGGCGGCGCTGGGCGGACGCAGCGAAGAGATCGCCTTCGAGGTGCGGCTGTACCGTCCGCGCGCCCGGCTGACGGATCTGGCCGAAGCCGCCTGGGAAGCCACCGCCAACCGCAAGGCCTGAGCCCCAGGCAGGCCAAACTGGATAAGCACGAAGATGTGCCGTTTTGGCACGGATGGCGCATGCGCCGCCCGTGAAAATGTGGCGCTAAACCTCAAACGAGACGGCAACGCCGTCCACCCCCAGCACCCCAAGGAAGAAAACATGAAGTCCATTCTGCATCCGCTGCGTGCAGCGCTTGTTGCGCTCTGTGCCGTCTCGGCCGTTGCCGCCGCACCCGCCGCCTTGGCGGCCGACTACCCCGCCCGCAGTGTGTCGCTGATCGTCGGCTACCCGGCCGGCGGCAGCCTGGACCTGACCGCCCGCCTGCTGGGCGAAGAACTGGGCAAGCGCCTGGGCCAGACCGTGATCGTGGAAAACGTGGGCGGCGCTGGCGGCACGATCGGCGCGCAACGCGTGGCGCGCGCCGCGCCCGACGGCTACACGATCTTCCTGGGCTCCACCAACGAAATGGTGATCGCCCGCATGATCAACACCGCGGTCAAGTACGACAGCGCGAAGGATTTCACCGCCCTTGGGTTGGTGGCCTCGCAGCCGATGCTGCTGGCGGCCAGCAAGAACTCCGGCGTGAAGACCGCCGCCGACTACCTGAAGAAGCTGCGCGGCGCCGAACCCGGCACGTTCAACTACGGGTCGTCGGGCGTGGGCACCACGCTGCACCTGGCGGGCGAAATGATCAACCAGGCCACCGGCACCCGCGCCGAGCACGTGCCGTACCGCGGCGTGTCGCCGCTGGTGACGGACCTGATGAGCGGCCAGCTGGATTACGGCATGCTGGTGCTGTCCTCCGGCCTGCCGCAAGTGCGCAGCGGCAACATCGTGGCGCTGGGCCTGACCGAGAACAAGCGTTCGCCGGCCGCGCCCGAGATCGCGCCGCTGGCCGCGACGCCGGGCTTCGAGTCCGTCGACATCAACCTGTGGTTCGCGCTGTACGGCCCCGCCGGCTTGCCCGAGCCGGTCGTTGCCAAGCTGCGCGGCGTGCTCGATGAAACGCTGAAGTCCGAGGCGTTCCGCGCCAAGATGCAGGAGGCCGGCGGCGAAGTGGCCAAGCCGGGCGTCGACCTGGCCGCGTATCAGGCCGAAGAAACGAAGAAGTACGGCGCGCTGGTCAAGGCAGCGAAGATCGAAGCGCAGTAAATCGCACCCGGACATTTCAGGCTTTCATCAATCGCAAGACCAGGCAGACAAGCGGACATCATCATGGAATTCAAGCTCCCCGTTCCCAACCTGAGCGCCGAGCGCGCCGGCAACACCGATACGCCGGGCGTCTGGCATTTTGATTCGGGCGTGCCGGGCCGGGCGCTGATGGTGTCCGCGCTGGTGCACGGCAACGAACTGTGCGGCGCCTGGGCGCTGAAGGACCTGCTGGCCGCCGGCGTGAAGCCGCGCCGCGGCAGCCTGACCCTGGCCTTCTGCAACCTGGAGGCGTTCGACCGCTTCGACCACGCCCGTCACGACGCTTCGCGTTTCGTGGTCGAAGACATGAACCGCGTCTGGAGCGCCGAGCGCCTGGACAACCCCACGACGCCGGACCGCCAGCGCGGCGCGGCGCTGCGCCCCTGGGTGCAGCGCGCGGACTGGCTGCTGGACCTGCATTCGATGCACGAGCCCGGTGCGCCCTTGCTGTTGACCGGCGTACTGCCGCGCAACATCGCGCTGGCGCGCCGCCTGAAGGCCCCGCAACACGTGATCGTGGATGCGGGCCATAAGGATGGCGTGCGCATGCGTGACTTCGGCCAGTTCGGCGACCCCGCGCGCGAAGACGCCTGCGCCTTGCTGATCGAATGCGGATTCCATGGCGAGCTGGCCTCGCGCGAGGTGGCGCGCGACATGGTGGCGCGCATGCTGGTGGAGTCCGGGGTGATCGATGCCACCGACGTGCCGGCCGGCTGGCTGCTGCCGGATCCTGTCGCGCAACGCGTGCTGGAAGTAACGAATGCGGTCGTCGCGCCATCGATGGACCTGCGCTTTTCAGAGGCCTGGACAGGCCTGGAAACGCTGGCAAAGGCGGGGTCCGTGATCGGCTGGGCGGACGGCCAGCCGATCGTGACGCCCTACGACAACTGCACGCTGATCATGCCGTCGCTGCGCCAGCTGAAGCCCGGCGTGACGGTGGTGCGCCTGGCGCGCGATTACGCGGGCTGACCCGCAGGCGCGTTGCTTGCTTGGCGGCGCGGCTCGATGGGTCGCGCGCTATTTCTGCGGCGTGTAGCGCAGTTCGTCCAGCTGATAGCCTTGCGCCGTTGCGGCGGCCAGCGCCTTGTCCAGTTCTTCCTTGGGCAGCTGCGGCGAACGCGACAGGATCCACAGGTACTTGCGGTCGGGCGTGCCGACGACGGCCCAGCGGTATTCCGGGTCCAGGCCAATCACCCAGTAATCGCCTTTGAACGGCTTGACGAACGTCACTTCAAGCTTGGCATTGTTGCTGCCTTCCACGACGGTCGCGGTGCCCGAGGCCGAATCGACATCCCCATCCTTGGTGCGGCAGCGGTTGTTCACACCCACGGTGCCGTCGGCATGCGCGGTGTATTCGGCGGTCGTGTCCCCCACGCAATTGCGCTGGAAGAACATGGGGAAATTCGCGATTTCGTACCACATGCCGGCGTAACGTTTCAGGTCCACCGATTCCACGGTCTGCATGGCCGGCGGCGCGGCATGGGCGATTCCCGCCATGCCGGCTGCCAGGGCCAGCAAGAATGTTGCAGTGCGGCGCATGGAAAAAACCTCCTGAGTGACGGACGCGGTCCGCGGCGCCGGTCATGCGGGCGCCGCAAACCAAAACCCTAACGATACGCCTTATTTGCGGGGGGCCTTCAGCGCCTCGTGGTAGCGCGCGACGTAGGTGGCGAAATCCACCGTGTCCGATTGCTCCAGGCGTTGCTGCTCCATCGCGGATTGCGCCGCCGCTTGTTCATAGGCGGCCGCCAGGTCCGAGGGCAGGGCTTGCGCGCGCAGGGCCTCGGCGTGCTTGCGGCTTTGCTGCAGCGAATAGTCATGGAACGACAGGCCGCTGCGCTTGAGCGAATCCAGCAGGCGGGCCGACGGCGTGGCCTCCGGCGCGTCCAGCTTGGCGCGCTGCGCGGCCAGGGCGTCGGCATAGGCGCTGCCGCCCAATGCGGAATCGAACAGCGCGGCGTACGGCGCGATCTGGTCCAGCAGTTCGTGGCCCCACTGGGCCAGCGCCACGGGCTGGCCTTCGCGGTCCAGCATCAGGCCCGGCTTGCGGCCTTCCTTGACGACGGTCGAGAAGTTGTCGGCGCTGCGTTGGCAGTAGCCGTTGGCGGGGAAGAAGGGGCTGTCGGACGCCGTGCAGTACAGCAGGAAGGCATCCACGAAGCGGCTGGTGCTGGCGTCGATGCCCACGGGCGAGTCCGGGTCGATGTCCAGGCAGCGCACTTCCACGTACTGCACGCCGCGTTCGGCCAGGGCCGTGATGGGCCGTTCGCAGCGGCCCGTGGCGCGCTTGGGGCGGATGCTGGAGTAGTACTCGTTTTCGATCTGCAGCACGTTGGTGTTCAGCTGGATCCATTCGCCGTTGCGATGCGTGCCAAGCTTCTGGTAGTCGGGCCATGGCTGGGTCACGGCGTCGTACAGGCGGCCCAGGAAGGTGTCCAGGTCGTTGTAGCAAAGCTTCAACTGCGACTGCGCCTTGTTCTGGTACCCCAGGTCGCTCATGCGCAGGCTGGTGGCGTAGGGCAGGTACAGCGTGTGGTCGCCCAGGCGCTCGAGCGGATGCTCGCGGCCGCGCAGGAAGTCGCTGGCCAGCGCGGGCGCCGCGCCGAACAGGTACATCAGCAGCCAGGAGTAGCGCGTGAAGTTTCGGATCAGCCCGATATAGCCGCGCGAACGGCGGTCTTGCACCGAGCCCGGCTGCGTGTCCAGCACGGACCAGAGGTCTTCGGCCAGCGAGAAGTTGTAGTGCACGCCTGCGATGCATTGCATCGTCTTGCCGTAACGTTCCGCCAGGCCGCGGCGGTACACGTGCTTGAGCATGCCGGTGTTGGACTTGCCGTACCAGGCGATGGGGATGTCGGCTTCAGCCGGCAGGGTGGCGGGCATGGACTGGTTCCAGATCAGTTCATGGTCCAGCACGCTGTAGACGTGGCGGTGAGTATTGGTCAGTTCGGCCAGGAGCGCGTCCACATCGGTGTGCGTGCCCGTGATCAGTTCAAGCAGCGATTCGGAGTAGTCGGTCGTGACGTGTTCGTTGGTCAGCGCCGAGCCCAGGCCGGCCGGGTGCGGGGTGCG
This sequence comes from uncultured Achromobacter sp., assembly GCA_963530045.1. Classification (GTDB taxonomy): domain Bacteria; phylum Pseudomonadota; class Gammaproteobacteria; order Burkholderiales; family Burkholderiaceae_B; genus Achromobacter. The sequence goes on along the minus strand of CAUSDE010000057.1, from coordinate 24,902 downwards.
GGCCAGGATGCCCTGCTCGTCCACGCGCAGGCCTTCTTTTTCGATGCCTCGCAGCGTCTGGGTCAGCAGCGAGCGGTTGGCCTCTAGGCGGGAGAGGCGGTTGGCGGCGGTATCAGTCACGGATTCTTCTCGTTTGGGTCTGTCGCGGGATTTTACGGGGTGCCGGCCTCCTGTGCCGAGGGAGCCAGTACTGGGCGCAGGGACAATGCCTGGGCCGTGCGCGCCAGCCACTCGTCCAGATCAGCATAAACCGGATCGGAAATGGGGGCCGTTTCATTGAAGATCTCGTGCCAGGCGGTGTCGTACCAGCGCAGCGTCAGCAATTCGGCCGGGGCGCGCTGGGCGAACTGGCGGCTGCCTTCGGCGGCGACGATGGAATCGTCGCCCGCCACCATCAGCAGGGTGCGACAGGGCAGCAGCCCGGCTTCCCGCAGCGATTCCTGGCCGGCGTCGTCCACGAAGCGCGCCAGCCTGCCCGTCATGCGGCGCCGCACCAGCGGGTCGGTCCGGTAGGCTTTCACCACCGCGCGGTCGTGCGAGATCCGGGCGGGCGCCAAGCCGTGGGGCACCCGCAGGTCGGGGGCATGCAACGACATCCAGGTGAGGGTGCGGCGCACCCACTGTGGCACGTGAACCACGAACGGCGGCGAACTCAGCACCAGGGCATCCAGTTCCGCCATGCGGCGCAGCGCAATCCGCACCGCCACCAGCGCGCCCAGGCTGTGGGCCAGCAGGATCGGCGGACGGCCCTGGACCTGGGTCCAGGCGCGCAGCCGGTCGACGGCGTCGGTGACGAGGTCTTCCTGGTGGCTCAGCGTGGCCGGCGGGCCGCCCGACCGGCCGTGGCCGCGGTGGTCGTGCGCACCCACGGCCCAGCCGCGGGCGGCCAGCCAGCGGGCCAGCCGGTCATAGCGCCCGGCGTGCTCGCTCAACCCGTGCATCAGATAGATGCTGGGCGTGCCTGGACCCGAGATCGGCGGGGGCACATTCGGGGCGGCAGGCCAGACATAATTCGCCAATGGGGTGCCGTCGGGCGCTGGGGTCATGGAAATCGGCGACAATTTCTGCATTCCTTGAAATGGATAGACCGTCCAGGTCCTCGGGTAATGACGATTTCATCGCTGTTTCGTTTCATGTTCAAGAAAGCCGGCCTCTTTGTGGGGTTGGCGCTGGTGCTGGCTGCCTGTTCGCCCCGTTACAACTGGCGTGAAGTCGACGTGGCCGATGGCCACGTGCGGGCGGCATTCCCGGACCGGGTCATGACGGACACCCGCGACCTGCGCCTGGATACCCATACCTTGCGTTTTACCCTGGCGACCGCCACCGTGGGGGAAGCCGTGTTCGCGATCGGGTCGGCCCCGTTGCCGCCGGAGATCGCGGCGGACCCCTCCGCCAAACAGGCGCTGGGCCGGGCGCTCATCGTTTCACTGCACGCCAACATGCAGGCGCCGCCGCCTACGGAGTGGCCGGCCTATGGGCAGGATATCGAGGTGCATGGCAAGGCCATGGGCAAGCCGGGGTGGCTGCAGGCCAAGGTCTGGGTGACCGATACCATGCTGATCGAGGCGGTGGCCGCAGGCACGCAGGAAAGCTTGCCGGCTGAACGGGCGCGCGAGTTCCTGCGGTCAGTGGTGATCAATCCGGCCAAGCCCATCAAGCCGTGACGGCGTCCAGCAGGCCCTGGCGCAACGCCGCGGCCACCGCGGCCCGCCGGCCGCGCACGCCCAGCTTGGCGCAGGCGTTGCGCAAGTGGAAGTTCACCGTGCTTTCGCTGACGCCCAAGATGCGGGCGGTCTCCCAGCTGGTCTTGCCCGCGGCGGACCAGTACAGGCAGGCGGCCTGGCGGTCGGACAGCATTTTTTCAGGCGGTGGCGCGGACAGCGAAGTCAGCGGCGAAACCGGCGGATTCAGGGCGGACAGGGGCGGGGACGGCACTTCCAGAGACGCCTCCAACAAAGGGCGGTACGCGGACAAGCGGCGGATGGCGGTCATGGCGGCTGAGGGCGAGGCGCCCGGTAGTTAACATGTCGTCCGCATGCTGCGGCTCGCGCCGCCGGCAGGCAAGCATTGATGCCGCAGCGCATCAAACTCTTTATCTCTGACGGAATAGTCGTATGTTGGCCATCACCCAGTTCTACCTCTCAGCCATCGTGCTGATGCTGCCCTTGCTGTTCTGCGTGGGCATCGGGGTGTTCTGGGGCAAGCGCGACATTCCGTTCGGCGGCGCGTTCATCACGACGCTGGTGACGTCGGTGACCACGCCGGCGCTGGTGTTCCATACCTTCGTCACCACCCACCTGGACGACCGCGCGCTGGCCGATGTGGCCGCGGCCACGTTGCTGGCGCTGCTGCTGTGCGCGCTGGTCGCCGCGCTGCTGCTGAAGGTGTGCAAGCTGCCCGTGCGCACGTTGCTGCCCACGGCTTTCCTGCCCAACGCCGGCAACCTGGGCCTGCCGATTTCGCAATTGGCCTTTGGCGACGCCGGCCTGTCGGTGGCGGTGGCGTTCTTTGCGGTGAACTCGTTCGTCATGCACACGATCGCCGTGCGGCTGCTGCCCGGCGTGAACACCAAGGGCAGCTGGAAAAGCCCCATCCTGTTGGCGTCCGTGGTGGCGGTGGGGCTGCGCATGCTGCACATCCCCGTGCCGGAATGGCTGATCGAGACGGCCCGGATGCTGGGCGCGGTGACGGTGCCGCTGATGCTGCTGAGCCTGGGCCACGCCTTGGCGCTGATTCCGTCCAACGGCCTGCGCGACGGCGCCAAGGTGGGCGCGATCCGCTTGGGCGTCGGCCTGGCGGCCGGGCTGGCCGTGGTGTGGGCGCTGGACCTGGAACCCGTCCTGGCGGGCGCGCTGACCCTGCAGATGGCGATGCCCTGCGCGGTGGTCAGCTACATGTACGCCAAGCGCTACACCCCGTTGGGCGACACCGCGGCGGGCGCGGTGCTGGTGTCCACGGTGGTGTTCCTGCTGCTGGCGCCGCTGATGCTGTGGTTCACGCGCGCCGGGACGTAGCGCCTGGCGGTTGCCGCGAGGGGCGCGTCAGGCCACGCCCGCCATCGTCCGCAGTTGCGCCATGAGCGCATCCGGGATGTCCACGCCGTGCTTCACGGCTTCGTCGCGCAGCTTGCGGCGGCGTTCGCCGGGCAGGCGCACGCCGTCGTCCTCCAGCATGGCGTCGACCAGCGTCTCGACGCGTTCCAGATAGGTATCGCGTCCGGCCAGCGCGCCCGGGTCGATCGCCATGAAAGCCTGGCCCAGCCGGGCCGGGCCGCCCGCGTCGACGAAGAACGATTCCGTCTCGAAGCCGAAGTGCGCGCCGGTCAGCGCGCAGGCCAGCAGTTCGACGATCAGCGCCAGCATCGCGCCCTTGACGCCGCCGGCAGGCAGCATGCTGCCCGCCAAGCCCGCCTTGGGGTCGGTCGTGGGCTGGCCGTCCGCATCCAGCGCCCAGCCTAGCGGAATGGGCTGGTTGTCGCGTGCGGCGATCATCAGTTTGCCGCGCGCCACTTGCGACAGCGACAGGTCGATGACCAGGCGCGCTCCGTTGCGGCGGGGAAAGGCCGCCGCGATGGGGTTGGTGCCGAAAAGCGGCCGCTTGCCGCCCCAGGCGGGCATGGCGGCCGGCGAATTGCTGAGCGCCAGCGCCACCAGTCCGGCATCGGCCAAGGCTTCCAGGTGGTAGCCGGCTTCGCCGAAATGGTGGCTGTTGGCCACCCCGATGAAGGCGATGCCGTGTTCGCGGGCGCGCGTGGCGGCCTGCTCCACGGCCAGGGCGCAGGCCGGGAACGCCAGGCCCGAGCCCGCGTCGATCAGCGCGGCGCCGCCGCGCTCGTGCACGATGCGCGGCACTGCTGAACCGATGGCGCGGCCCGCGCGCAGGTGGCCGGCGTAAAACGGCACGCGCGACAGGCCATGGGAGCTGAGGCCCTGGCTTTCCGCGAAGACCAGCGCGCGGGCGGTGCTGTCGGCCATCGCCGGGTTGGCGCCGGCGGCGGCCAGGCCGGCCGCCGCCAGGTGTTGAAGTTCGTCCAGATAGATGTGAGCCATATCTTTCCTGTCAGGGGGGCGCGCCGCGTCCATTGGGCGCCGCCGCCGGTCAAGCTATTGTCCCACCGGCGGGCAGGCTGCGGCCGCGTCCGCAAGCAGTGCTAGAATTCTTTTCGCAGTACAGATTGCATCACCCATATTTCGGCGCCGATTTGCCTGATCCGCTTGCGGGCGCCTTCCAATAAATCCAGCTAAAGAGGTCCGTATGACCACTCCTGCCCAACATTTGGCCGGTGATTCGGCCAGCGGGTTCGTTCCCGCCACCGTCACAACTTCCGACTCCGTTGATCCCGGTTCCGTCGGTCTTGTCGCACCTACTTTCATCCGTTTCGATGAGCCGCTGCCGTTGTTGAGCGGCCAGTCGCTGGCCGCCTACGAACTTGCCGTGGAGACCTATGGCACGTTGAACGCCCAGCGCACCAACGCGGTCCTGATCTGCCATGCGCTCAATGCCTCGCACCACGTGGCGGGGCTGGCGGCGGACAATCCCAGCGACGTGGGGTGGTGGGACAACATGGTCGGCCCCGGCAAGCCGGTGGACACCAATATCTTCTTCGTGATCGGCGTCAACAACCTGGGCTCATGCTTCGGGTCGACGGGCCCGGCCAGCATCAATCCCGCGACCGGCAATCCCTGGGGCGCCGCGTTCCCGGTATTGACGGTGGAAGACTGGGTGCGCGCGCAGGCCCGCGTGGCCGACCACTTCGGCATTGAGCGCTTCGCGGCGGTGATGGGCGGATCCCTGGGCGGCATGCAGGCCCTCAGCTGGGCCATCACCTTGCCCGACCGCGTGGCCAATTGCGTGGTGATCGCCAGCACGCCGCGCCTGTCGGCGCAGAACATCGGCTTCAATGAAGTCGCGCGCCGCGCCATCATCACCGATCCGGACTTCCACGGCGGCGACTACTACGCGCAAGACACCGTGCCGCGGCGCGGCCTGTCGGTGGCGCGCATGATCGGCCACATCACCTACCTGTCGGACGACGACATGGCCGAGAAATTCGGCCGCGCGCAACGCGCGCCCGCCGAGAACGGCGCCTACCACTACGGCTACGATGTCGAGTTCGAGGTGGAGTCGTACCTGCGCTACCAGGGCGAAAAGTTCACCCGCTACTTCGATGCCAACACCTATCTGCTGATCACGCGGGCGCTGGATTATTTCGATCCGGCCCGCACGACCGGCGGCGATCTGGCGCGCGCGCTGGCGCCGGCCAAGTCCGATTTCCTGCTGGTGTCGTTCTCGACCGATTGGCGCTTTCCGCCCGAGCGTTCGCGCGAGATCGTGCGCGCGCTGCTGAAGAACGCCAGCCCCGTGACCTACGCCGAAATCGACGCGCCGCATGGCCACGACGCCTTCCTGCTGGAAGATGCGCGCTACCATGCCGTGGTTCGCGGCTATTACGAACGCATCGCGCGCGAGCTTGGGCTTGGCGGCGCTGCCGCCCCGACCGAAGGACGCTCCGAATGACCCCTGTGACCCCCCGCTATGCCCACAGCGCGCTGCGGCCCGACCTGGCGCGCATCGCCGGCTGGATCGAGCCCGGCAGCCGCGTCCTGGACTTGGGCTGTGGCGACGGCGCGCTGCTGGCGCACCTGCGCGACCACCGCCAGGTGCGCGGCGCGGGCGTCGAACTGGACGATACCTGCGTGATCGCCTGCGTGCGCCGCGGGGTCGAGGTGATCCAGCAAAACCTGGAAGACGGCCTGGCGCTGTTCGACGACAAGCAGTTCGACACCGTGGTGCTGTCGCAGACCTTGCAGTCCATGCACCGCACCGAGCACATCCTGCGCGAGATGGCGCGCGTGGCGCGCTACGGCATCGTGTCCTTCCCCAACTTCGGTTATTGGCCGCACGGCTGGGCCATCCTGCGCGGCCGCATGCCGGTGACGGGCCAGATGCCCTACCAGTGGTACAACACGCCGAACATCCACCTGTGCACGCTGCGCGACTTTGAACAGCTGGCCGGCGTCGTGGACCTGCGCATCCTGGAACGCGCGACCTTCAACGAAGGCCGCGAGGTGAAGCTGTTCCCCAGCTGGCGCAGCACGCTGGCGGTGTACCGCTTCGCGTCCCCCTGACATTCCGACACCGATCGTCCTGACGGCGCGGGCCAACAGGCCCTAAAATGCCGGGAGCCCGCGGCGCGACGCCTGTTGCGCCACGCCGGCTGTGTTTCAGGAGACCGTCATTACCGCTGTATCCAACGTCTACACCAGCCCCCGCGTGGCCCCCTTGCTGGTCCTGGGCTTTGCCAGCGGACTGCCGTTGGCCCTGACCAGCGGAACCTTGCAGGCCTGGGCCACCGTTGAAGGCGTGCCGCTGCAAGAAATCGGTTTCCTCACCCTCGTAGGCACGGCCTACACCATCAAATTCCTTTGGGCCCCGCTCGTCGACCGGTTCGTGCCGCCCTTGCTGGGCCGGCGCCGCGGCTGGATGCTGGTGACGCAGTTGCTGCTGGCCGTGACCATCATGGCGATGGGCATGCTGTCGCCGTCGTCGGCGCTCATCCCGCTGGCCATGCTGGCGGTGCTGGTGGCCTTTCTTTCCGCCACGCAGGACATCGCGTTCGACGCCTATTGCACGGACGTGCTGCGCAAGGAGGAACGCGGCGCAGGGGCCGCCATCAAGGTGATGGGCTACCGGCTGGCCATGATCGCCTCCGGCGGGCTGGCGCTGATCCTGGCGGATCAGTGGATCGGCTGGGGCTACACCTATGTGCTGATGGGCGGCCTGATGCTGCTGTGCTCGGTCGCGACCTTGCTGGCGCCCGAACCCGAACACGTCGCCCGTGCGCCGCGCAGCCTGCGCGAGGCGGTCGGCGAACCGCTGCACGAATTTTTCACGCGGCGCGGCGCGCTGGCGGTGTTGCTGCTGATTGTGCTGTACAAGCTGGGCGACGCCTTCGCGGGCGCGTTGTCCACCACCTTCCTGATCCGCGGCGCGGGCTTCACGCCTACCGAAGTCGGGACGGTGAACAAGGTGCTGGGGCTGGCCGCCACTATCGTGGGCGCGTTGGCCGGCGGATCGCTGATGTCGCGCTGGGGGCTGTATCGGTCGCTGATGGTCTTCGGCCTGCTGCAGGCCGTGTCGAACCTGGCGTACTGGCTGATCGCCATCAGCCCGAAGAACCTGTGGCTGATGGCGACGGGCGTCGGCATCGAGAACCTGTGCGGCGGGCTGGGCACCGCGTCTTTCGTCGGCTTGCTGATGGCGCTGTGCCGCCAGCGGTTCTCCGCCACGCAGTTCGCGCTGCTGTCGGCGCTGTCGGCGGTGGGCCGCACCTATCTGGCCGGGCCGCTGACGCCGCCGCTCGTCGGGTACATAGGCTGGCCGGGCTTTTTCCTGCTGACCGTGTTGATCGCATTGCCCGGCCTGGTGTTGCTGAAGGTCCTGCGCGGCACCATCGAAACCATGGAACGGCAGGGCGACCAGGCATAAAGCAGAGAGGCGATGGGTTGCGCGCGCTGGGCGGCAATATTCTTGCTTAAGGACCCTCGCGCTCCACCCATCCTGCTCGGTCAAGCTTCTTGCCTAAGGACCCGCGCGGCTTCACCCATCCTGCGTCAACCGGACGATCAGCACGTCGCTGGGCAGCGACTCCAGCAGCCGTTCGGCCACGCTGCCGATGGCGGTGCGCAGGATGCCGGTGCGGCCATGGGTGCCCGTCACGACCAGGTCGGAGCGGTGGTTGAACGAGTATTCCGACAGCACGGTTTCAGGCTGGCCGGGTTCCAGCACGACGTTCGGGGTCAGGCCGGCCAGCTCGGGCGTTTCGGCCGTGAATTCCCGCGCGCTTTGCTCGGCGCCCTTGTAGAAGCTGCGCGTGATGGCGTCGTCGGGCACCGTCTTGCCCTGGAACGGCACGTCATAGGCGTGGAACAGCGTCAGGTTGGCGTCGGGCACCAGTTGCAGCGCCGCGCGCAAGGCCTGGCGCGAACCGGGCGAGAAGTCGGTGGCGACCAGCACGTCGTGGTAGGGCTTGCGCGGGCGCGTCTTGACCACCAGCACCGGCTGGCGCGCCTGCCGGGCCAGCTTTTCGACGGTCGTGCCCAGCAGCAGCCGGCCCAGCGTTTCGTCGCGGGCGGTGCCGGTGACGATCAGCGAGCAGCCGAAGCTGTCCGCCGTTTCCATGATGTGCGACAGCGGATCGCCCGACACCACGACGACTTCAAACGGCACGTCGGCGGCGGCCAGGTCTTCGGCCAGCTCGCGTTCGGCCAGGGCCTTGTGGTCGGAGGACAGGCGCCGCCAGACCGGCGTGGTCAGGCGGGCCGACGTGGAATGGCTTTCCATGACGTGCAGGACGATCAGCTTGGTATTGAGCGCTTTGGTGAGCTGCAGCGCGCGATCCAGGGCGCGGTCGCCCCGCGCGCTCAGGTCCGTGGCCAACAGGATGGGACCAGTTTGCTGTGTCATACGTTATCTCCCGGTTGACGCCAGGGTGTCGGCTCCCGCGTCCGCGTCGCCTGGCTGTTACCGCCCGTCAGGGCATGTCCCCATTGTCCCGCCGCGACGCGGGCCGGGGATTGATTGATATCAACGCACGGTCCAGCGTACGGGATGGGGCGCCCGCAGGCAATGGCGGCTTGCGCAAGATCAGGATCAATACAATGGGGCCTGCCGTACCCTGAGCCCGGCCCCGTTCCGGCCCGATCCCCGTCTTCTCCCGCCTTCCCCCATGTTCTCCGATATTTCACCCGCCTTGCTGCACACGCTGTACCTCGTCGCCATCGTGGCCGAAGCCATGACCGCGGCGCTGTCGGCGGGCCGGCGCGACATGGACTGGATGGGCGTGTGCATCATCGCCTGCGTGACGGCGCTGGGCGGCGGGTCGCTGCGCGACGTGCTGCTGGGGCACTACCCGCTGACCTGGGTCGTCCACCCGGAATACCTGTGGATGACGGGGGGCGCCGCGATCCTGACCGCGCTGATCGCACCCGTGATGCGGCGGCTGCGCAGCGTGTTCCTGCTGGCCGACGCGCTGGGACTGGTGGCGTTCACCGTCATCGGCTGCCAGGTGGCGCAGCTGATGCAGCTGCCGATCACGGTGGTGCTGATCAGCGGCATGATCACCGGTTGCGCAGGCGGGGTGCTGCGCGACGTGCTGTGCAACGAAGTGCCGCTGCTGTTCCGCAAGGAGCTGTACGCCAGCGTGTCGGTCGTGACCGGCGCGCTGTACCTGGGCGGCCAGTCGCTGGGATTGTCGGCCAATGCCGCCGTGCCCCTGGCGCTGGCGGTCGGCCTGGCCTTGCGCCTCTTGGCCCTGCGCTTCAATTGGCAGATGCCGAAGTTCGTCTACCGCGACGATTGGCACTGAGCTGCCGGCTGGGGCGCCGTGGACGGGGTTTTCGCCTCTGCAACAATATTCTTATTTGTGTTTCAATAGATTTCTAGTATCTTCTCCCTGTCTCATACATGCATCACGCAGTACAAGGGGAGCCGATTGGACGTCAAAGCGCCCGCCACGATTCCGTATTTCCTTCAGGAACAGATTCGTGAGTTGATAGTGGATGGCACTATCCGGCCCGGGCAGCCCTTGCGGGAGCAAGAACTAGAGCAGCGTTTCGGCACCAGCCGCAGCCCGATCCGGGAAGCGCTGCGCCTGCTGGAACTGAGCGGCCTGGTCACGCATATCCAACGCAAGGGCTTCAGGGTCACCCTCTATACCGAAACGCAGATCCGCCACCTTTACATGTTGCGCGCGGAGCTGGAGGCGTATTGCATCCGCCAGTTGGCGGACATGCGCGATCTGGCGCCGCTGGTGGCTGAATTGCGCAGCTATGACGACGCTATCGCGGCGGCGGTGGCCAAGCGCGACATCCGCGCCTGCATCGCGGCCTCGCGCGAGTTCTATCTGGCCGGTGCCCGCTACACGGGCAACACGCCGCTGACCAGCATGCTGAGCAAGCTCTACGAACAGGTGGAGCCGCTGCGTTACCTGCTGGCCAGGCGCTCGATGGAAACCAACACGCTGCAGGTGTACACGCAGGGCATCACGCAAGCCCTGGCCGGCCGCGATTTCGAGCGCGCGGCGGACCTGACGCGCAGCTACGTGGTGGAAGTGCTGCCGGGCATCCTGCAGTCGTACCGCGACGCGGCCGACCAGGCTGCCGAAGACCTGGCGCCGCGCTACGGCCGGGCCTGATCCGGCCCGAGCCCGCGCGCCCGGCCGGCAGGATTCAAACCCGGGCCGGCGTCCGGACCTCGATGCCCGCTTGTTCCAGCGCCCGGCGGATGCCGTTGGCAAACAGCAGCGCGTTGGGCTGGTCGCCATGGATGCAGAGCGTGTCGGCCTGGACCGGCACGTCGCGCCCGTCGATCGAACGCACCTTGCCCTCGCGCACCATGCCCAGCACCTGCTCCACGGCGCGGTCCAGGTCTTCGATCATGGCGCCGGCGCGCGTGCGCGGCGTCAGCGAACCATCGTCCTGGTAGGAGCGGTCGGCGAACACCTCGCTGGCGGCCGCAAGGCCGATGGCGCGCGCCGCGTCGATGAGCTTGCTGCCCGCCAAGCCGTACAGGATCAGTGAGGCGTCCACATCCTTGACCGCCTGGCAGATCGCGCGCGACAGGCCCTCGTCGCGGGCGGCCATGTTGTACAGCGCGCCGTGCGCCTTCACATGATGCAGCCGCGCGCCTTGGGAAGCCGCCACGCCGGCCAGCGCGCCGATCTGGTAGACCACGATGTCATAGGCTTCGTCCGGCGTGATCTGGATGACGCGGCGGCCAAAGCCCGCCAGGTCCTGCAGACTGGGATGCGCGCCCAGCGCCACGCCTTGCTTCACCGCCGCCGCCACCGTTTTGCGCATGGTGGCGGGATCGCCGCCGTGAAAGCCACAGGCGATGTTGGCGGAGCTGACGTATTGCAGCACCGCGGCGTCGTTGCCCATGGTCCAGGCGCCATAGCTTTCGCCCATGTCGCAGTTCATATCGATGCGGGAGGTCATTGCGGTTTCCTTGTTGCCGGGGCCAGCAGCGCGCGCAGGGGTTCCAGCGCCGCTTGCAGTTGGAGGAATGCGTGTTCGCGCTCGCCGTCCAGGCGTTGCGCCTCGTCCAGTCCGATCGGCTGGAAGCGCAGGGTCTGGCCGGGCGCGCATTGCGCCAGGGCGGGCAGGTCCACCGTGGCGATCTGCGCGATCTTGGGATAGCCGCCCGTGGTTTGCCGGTCGGCCATGAGGATGATGGCTTCGCCGCCCGCGGGCACCTGCACGGTGCCGAAACTGGCGGCTTCCGACAGCATCTGGCGGGGCGTGTCCATCGACAGCGCCGGACCCAGCAGGCGGTAGCCCATGCGGTCGGATTGCGGGCTCACGCGGAATTCCGCGTCCGTGAAGGCTTGGCGCGCAGCAGCCGAAAAGGCGTCCCAGTGCCGGCCGGGCAGGAAGCGGATGGCGCCGCGGCGCTGGCCGCGCAGCGTACCGGGCAGATAGGCTCCGATGTCCCACAGAGCCGACTGCAGCGCGTCCAAGTCCTGGCCGGCCAGCGGCGCGCGCAACGGAATCTGGTCGCCCTTGGCCAGCGCGCGGCCCTGGAATCCGCCGAAACCGCTGCGCAGGTAGGTGGTTTCGCTGCCCATGACCGCAGGCAGCGCAAAGCCGCCGTGCACCGCCAGGTAGCCGCGCACGCCCACGGCCGGCCGAGCGCCGAAGGCAACGGTATCGCCCGCGCGCGCCACCAGCGGGCGGTGCATCGGGATGTCCTGGCCATTGAGGGTTGCGCCCAGGTCCGCGCCGGCCAGCGCGAAGCAGGTGGGCGCGTCAAAGCGTAGCGTGGGGCCGAGCAGGGTCATTTCCAGCGTGGCCGGGTCGCCGGCGTTGCCCGCCAGGGCGTTGGCCAGGCGGTGCGCGCGTTCGTCCATGGCGCCTGCGGCCGGAATGCCTTCATGCTGGTAGCCGTCGCGGCCGCGGTCCTGGAAGCTGGACAGCATGCCGGGCTTGATCACGGTCACGCTCATGGCCGGGCTTCCCGGATGCGGTCGAACTCCTGCGGGCTGATCGGCACAAATCGGACCGAATCACCCGGTTGAAGCAGGGAGGCGGGCTCGCGGGCGGGATCGAACAGCGTCAACGGCGTGGCGCCGATGATGTTCCAGCCGCCGGGCAGCCGGTTGGGGTAGATCACGGTCTGCCGGTTGGCCACCGCCACGGCGCCCGCGGGCACCGCGGTGCGCGGCGAGGGCCGGCGCGGGATATTCAGCTTTTCATCGTGCACGCCCAGGTAGGCGTGGCCCGGCGCGAAGCCCAGCATGAAGACCATGCTGCGGGGCTGGCTGTGCAGGGCGATGATCTCGTCTTCCGTCACGCCGGCCGCCCGCGCCACGTCGGGCAGGTCGGGGCCGTGCGCGCCGCCATAGCAGACGGGGACGTCGATCTGGCGGCCGTCCAGGGCGTCGGCCGTGATGCCCTCGCCCAGCAAGGCGCCGATGCGGGCCGTCAGGCTGGTACAGGTGGGGCCGTTGCCCTGGCCGTCGGGCCGGTAATGCACCGCCACCGCCACGAACGACGGCACCACGTCGGTGACGCCGGGCAATCGCGCGTCGCGCAGCTTGCGCGCCGCGGCCAGACAGGTCCGGCCGATCGCGGCGTCGATCCGGTCACCAAAGGAAATGATCAGGCAGCGGTCGCCCTGGGGCAGGATGCGCCAGGGGGTTTCGGCCGGAGAAGGGGGTTCTGAAAGCGCGTTCAACGGCACGAAACCTCTGGCGGAGGATTACTTGGCGAACAAGGAATCCATGTTCTTGAAGGCCTTGAATTCCAGCGCATTGCCCGACGGGTCCAGGAAGAACATCGTGGCCTGTTCGCCCACTTCGCCCTTGAAGCGGATGTAGGGCTCGATGACGAATTCGGTGCCTGCGTCGATCAGGCGCTTGGACATGGCTTCCCATTGTTCCATGGAAAGCACGGCGCCGAAATGGCGGACCGGCACGTTGTGGGAATCCACGGCGCTAGTGGCCTTGTGGCCGCATTCGCTGGGCGCCAGATGGGCGACGATCTGGTGGCCGTAGAAGTTGAAGTCGATCCATTCGGGCGAGCTGCGGCCCTCCGGACAGCCCAGCTTTTCGCCGTAGAAGGCGCGGGCTTCGGCCAGGTCGCGGACCGGGAAGGCCAGGTGGAACGGCGGCAGGTTGGTTTGGGCGGTCATGAAAAACTCCGGGGTGTTCAAAAAAGATGTTGGCTTACCGGCTGCCGCGCTCGCGGGCGGCCTTTAGCACCAGGGCATAGTTTAGGTATTGTTTTTTTGATTGAAAAACGATATTTTTTGTGTCTTAGCATCAAAATTATTGATCGTGATCAAAGAGTTCAAAACCTTCATCGCCGTGGCGCGCGACGGGACGTTCACGGGCGCGGGCGCCCACCTGGGCCTGACGCAGTCGGCCGTCAGCGCCCAGATCAAGCGTCTGGAGGAATACCTCGGCATCGAGCTTTTCGACCGCGGGGCGCGGGCCGCCGTGCTGAACGCCCACGGCCGCGAGATGCTGCCGCAGGCCGAAGAACTGGTCGCCATGGCCGAACGCATGGTCACGACGGCGGGGGCGGGCCAGGTCAGCGGATCCTTGCGTATCGGGGCGATCGCCTCGGTGCAGCAGGACCTGCTGGTGGACGCGCTGGGGCGTTTCCGGGCGGTCTACCCGGATGTGCGGGTGCGCATCGTGCCCGGCGTGTCGCTATCGCTGTTGGGGCAAGTGGATGCCGGCGAGGTGGATATGGCGGTGCTGATCCGTCCGCCCTTCACGCTGCCGCCCGAGCTGGGCTGGCATCGCCTGCTGAGCGAGCCGGTGATGCTGGCCGTGCCGGCCTCCTTGCCGGACGCGCCCTGGCGCGAACTGCTGGCCGCGCAACCCTTCATCCGCTACGACCGGGCGTCCTTCGGCGGGCGGGTGGTGGACATCTTCTTGAAGAAGCACCGCCTGAACGTGCACGAGGCGGTGGAACTGGATGAGATCGAGGCCATCGCCAACATGGTGCGCCACGGCCTGGGCGTGGCCCTGCTGCCGAAATTGCGGCGCCTGGACATGACAGGCCTGCGGCTCGTGCCGCTGGGCGAACAGGCCTTCCACCGCGAGATCGGCATCATCGGCCGCCTTCCGTTCGATGCCGGCAGCGTGCGCGAAAAGATGGCGGAATGCCTGATGGCGGCGGCGGCCGACTAGCGGCGGGTAAAGCGCGAGATCATCCGGCCAAGAACCGAATGCCTAGCGCGCGCAACCCATCAAGCAACGCCGCATTTCTTATCTGATTCAGCCACAACACAACCGCCGCTTGATGGGTTGCGCGCGTTCGAAAGCGGAGTCCTTGCATCAGGACTCCCGCGCTTGACCCATCCTACAGCCGGTCGCAGCGGACCGTGATCGGGTGATTGCGCAGCGTGGTCATCACCAGGTCGTCGACCTGGCCTTCCACGTCGGTGATCACGTAGCCGATCTGGCCCTTGGTCTGCAGCGTTTGGCTGACGATGTTCAGGCCGTGCTGCGCCATCAGGTTGTCCAGCGTGCCGAGCGCGCCCGGGGCGTTGCGGTGCACGTGCAGGATGCGCGTGGCGCCGGCCGGCTCCAGGTAGGGCAGTTCGGGGAAGTTGACCGCGCCCTTGGTCGTGCCGGCCTGCATGAAGCGCACCAGCTTCTCGGCCACTTCGCGGCCGATGTTCTCCTGCGATTCCTGCGTGCTGCCGCCGATGTGCGGGGTCAGGATGACGTTGGGCAGGCCGATCAGCGGGCTGGCCAGCGGTTCGTCCGCGCCCTTGGGTTCGGTGGGGAACACGTCCAGCGCGGCGCCGGCCAGGTGGCCGGACTTCAGCGCGGCGTGCAGGGCGTCGATGTCCACCACCGTGCCGCGCGAGGCGTTGATCAGGATCGCGCCGCGCCGCATGCGGCCGATCGTCTCCGCGTTCATGATGTTTTCGGTGGACTTGCCGCCCGGCACGTGCAGCGTCACCACGTCCGCCTGTTCCAGCAGGTCGTTAAGCGTCCCGGCGGGGCGGGCGTTGCCCAGCGGCAGCTTGGCTTCCACGTCGTGGTAGATGACGCGCATGCCCAGGCTCTCGGCCAGGGTGCTGATCTGCGAACCGATATTGCCGTAGCCTACGATGCCCAGCGTCTTGCCGCGGGTTTCAAAGGCGCCCGAGGCGCTCTTGTCCCAATGGCCCAGATGCACGCGCGCATTCTTTTCCGGAATCCGGCGCAGCAGCAGGATGGCTTCGCCCAGCACCAGCTCGGCGACCGAGCGGGTGTTGGAGAAGGGCGCGTTGAACACCGGGACGCCGCGCTGCATGGCGGCATCCAGGTCGACCTGGTTGGTGCCGATGCAGAAGCAGCCCACGACGCGCAGGTCCGGGCTGGACAGCAAGGCGGCGTCCAGGTGCGTGCGAGAACGGATCCCCGCCACGTGCACGCCACGCAGGGCTTCCTGCATTTGCGCCGGCGGCAGGGCCGCGGCGTGCGTGACGATGTCGGTGTAGCCGGCGGCTTCGAAGACCGCGCGGGCGCTCGGATGGATGTTCTCGAACAGGACGATTTTTGCCATGACTGCCAGGGGGTGGGTGAAGAATGCGTTTTATTTATTGTGGCGCATTTTTGCTGCAGTGCAAGGAGTAGCCATTGGGGCGGTGTGGATGAATTGTTTCAGCGGTACGCCTGGAAAACCTTGGCCCCGCCGCGCTTGTCCACCAGCAGCACGTCGTGCGGCGTCTTTCGGCCGCCGTATTCGGGGCCGTCCATGCCGGGCGAACCCAGCGGCATGCCGGGGGCGGCCAGACCGGCGGCGTCGGGGTTTTCCAGGAGCAGGCGGCGCACGTCGCTGGCGGGCACGTGGCCTTCCAGCGCATAACCGTCCACCACCGCGGTATGGCAAGACCCGTAATCGGCCATGCCTGCGTTGCGGCGGATGGGGCCGGTGTCCTGCACATCGTGCGTGGTGACGGCAAAGCCGTTGTCGCGCATGTGCTTGACCCAGTCTTCGCAGCAGCCGCAGGTGGGCGTCTTCCAGACTTCGACCTTTGCGGGCGTTTGCGCGGTGGCGAAGGCGGGGGCGCAAAGCGCCGCGGCAAGGGCCAGGCGGCGCGTGATACGGGAAATGTTCATGAGGCTCCTTACTGATATAGGGGGAGGGGGCGCCGGGTCAGAACCAGAACCGGACCCCCGCCATGACGGCCGTCTGGGACCGGCTGGCCCCGGCGTCCGACGCATAGCTGGCGGTCTGGCCGAACTTCCGTTCAAAGGAGACGCCAAGGTAAGGGGCGAACTCCCGCGTGACCTCATAGCGTAGCCGCAAAGAGAGCGACCCTGTGGACAGGCCTGATCCGATCCCGCGTTCGGGGTCGCGCTTGCCGTACAGGCTGGCTTCGAGTTCCGGCGTGAAGATCAGGCGCTGCGTCAGCATCAGGTCGTACTCGGCCTTGATCGCCAGTGCCGTGCGGCCGGACGACCCCACATAGGCGGTCGTCTCCAGTTCGATGTTGTAGGGCAGCAGGCCTTCGATGCCGAACGCGGCCCAGTTGCGCTTGGGGCCGGTGCCGATGTCCCGGCGGGCGCCCAGCTGCAGGTTCCAGAAGGGCGACACGGCGTGGCTCCAGAAGCCTTCGACCTTTCCTTCCGAGCCGCCGCCGCTTTCGCGTTCGCCTTCGCTCTTGATGAGCAGGCGGTCGGTGGCCGAGCCAAACCAGAAGCGGCCGTCCCAGTCCAGCGCGTTTTCGCCGTCGCGGTTGCGCGTGACGCCGAACTTGTCGAACAGCACTTGCCAGGTGGACGCGTTGTCCATCATGTGGGGGTGGATGCCGTAGCTGTCGTAGCCGCGTTCGCCCGCGCCGTCGCTGCTCGGCAGGCTGCCGACCGGCGGCGCGTCCGAGTCGGGGGCGGCGCCATGCCCCATCGCGGCGTGATCCATGGCGGCGGGAGCCGGGGCAGGACTCATGGCGCCGTGATCCATGCCGGGCATGCTGGAATGGTCCATCGCGGCGTGATCCATCGCCGCGGGTTGCGCGTGGGCGCCCGCGGCGCCCAGCGTCAGGGCAAGGGCGCAGGCGCCCAGCAGGTTGTGTTGCGTCGTCATCGCTTACTCCACCACGACCGCTCTGAACATGCCGGCCTCCATGTGATACAGCAGGTGGCAGTGGTAGGCCCAGTGCCCGCGCGCATCGGCGCTGACGCGGTAGCTCAGCCGCTGCGCCGGATTGAGGGTGATCGTGTGCTTGCGCACCTGGAAGGCGCCGTCGGGCGACTCCAGGTCGCTCCACAGCCCGTGCAGATGGATCGGGTGGGTCATCATGGTGTCGTTGACCAGCACGAAGCGCACGCGCTCGCCATAGCGCAGCACGATGGGCTTGGCGTCCGAGAACTTCACGCCGTTGAACGACCACATGTAGCGTTCCATGTTGCCCGTCAGGTGCAGTTCGATTTCGCGGGACGGCGCGCGGTTGTCCTCGGGTTCTCGGATGGAATGCAGGTCCGCATAGGTCAGCACGCGCCGGCCGTTGTCGCGCAGGCCCACGCCCGGGTCGTCCAGCCGCGTCGACACCACGTCGGGCAGCATGGAATTGCTGACGCCGCGTTCGGTCGGGTAAGGGTGCTTGACCTCGACCATGCCGCCTTGCCCGGCCGCCGAGGCACCGTGCCCGCCGTGGTCCATGCCGGACATGCCGCCTGATCCTCCCATGTCGTGCGCCATGCCCATGTCCATCATGCCCAGCAACTGCACGCGGTCCAGCGCGGGCACGTCGGCCTGCATGCCGGCGCGCGGCGCCAGCGTGGCGCGGGCAAAGCCTGAACGGTCCATCGCCTGGGAGAAGATCGTATAGGCGCGCTCGTCCTGCGGCTCGACGATCACGTCGTAGGTCTCGGCCACGCCGATGCGGAATTCCTCGACGTCCACGGGCCGCACGTCCTGCCCGTCGGCGGCCACCACCGTCATCTTCAGGCCGGGGATGCGCACGTCGAAGTACGTCATTGCCGAGCCGTTGATGAAGCGCAGCCGGATGCGTTCGCCCGGCTTGAACAGCCCGGTCCAGTTGCCCGAGGGCGTGGCGCCGTTGGTCAGATAGGTGTAGGTGGCGCCGGACACGTCCGCCAGGTCGGTCGGCGTCATGCGCATCTGTTCCCACATCAGGCGTTCGGACAGCGCGGCGCGCCAGCCGCGTTCCTGCGCGTCGGCGGCCAGGCTCTGGACGCTGGGCTGGATGCGGTTGTAGTACTCGGGCATCACCTTGAGCTTGTTGAAGAGCCGCATCGGGTCTTCGTCCGTCCAGTCCGACAGCAGCACGGTGTAGTCGCGGTCGGACGCGATGGGGTCGCGGCGGCGCGGGTCGATCACGATGGCGCCGTACAGGCCGGTCTGTTCCTGGAAGCCCGAATGGCTGTGATACCAGTACGTGCCGCTTTGGCGCAGCGCGAAGCGGTAGGTGAAGGTCTGGCCCGGGTCGATGCCGGGAAAGCTCAAGCCCGGCACGCCGTCCATCTCGGTCGGCAGCAGGATGCCGTGCCAGTGGATGGAGGTCTGCTCGCGCAGCCGGTTGGTGACATGCAGGGTTACCGTGTCGCCTTCGCGCCAGCGCAGGAGGGGGGCGGGCACCTGGCCGTTGACCGTGGTGCCGATGCGCGCGGCGCCGGTGAAGTTCACGGGCGTTTCGCCGATTTCCAGATGGAATTCCGTGCCGCGCAGTTCGTTGGCGGGCGCGGGCGAGGCCAACGCGGCGCGCCAGCCGCCAAGTGCGGCCAGCGCGCCGCCGGCGGCCAGGCCCTGGACGAAGCGGCGGCGGGCAAGAGGGGGGGATGTGCTCATGGAAGGAAGGCGCCGGGCGTCAAAGGACCGACACCGCGCCCTTCATGCCGGCGCTGTAGTGGCCGGGTTCCAGGCAGCCGAAGGAAACGGTGCCCGCCTTGTCGAAGCGCCAGACGATCTGGCCCGTCTTGCCGGCGTCCAGCGACACCGCATTCGCCTCTTCGTGGCGCATGCCGGGGTCTTTCATCATCATGGCGTAGTGCGCCTTCAGGTCGGCCTCGGTGCCCAGCACGAGTTCATGGCGGATCTTTCCCGAATTGCGCACGTTGATGCGCACGGTTTCGCCCGCCTTGACCTCGATGCGGTCGGGCGTGAAACGCATGGCGTCGGTCATGTCGACATCGATGGTGCGCGTGGCGCGGGCGGCATCGCCCGGCTTGCCGATGGGCGTGGACGCGGCCGGCATGGACATGCCGTGGCCGGCGTGCTCGCCCGCGGCTTGCGCGGCGCCGGCGACCAGCAGGGCCAGCGCGGCGGCTTGGGTGAAACGGATCAGGGTGTCTTTCACGAGAATCCTTGGGAGGGGTGGTCGTGATGACACTGTAGGAAAGCCGGGGTGACCCGATTCTGTCGTCCGGATTACGGTTTTGTAATGTTCCCGGATGCGGCCGGCGACACGGGCCCGCGCAACGTGATGCCCACCACCGTGCCGCGCCCGTCGGACACGGCGTCCACGTCGCCGCCATGCATGCGGGCGATGGCGCGCACGATGGCCAGGCCCAGGCCGTGGCCCTCGCTGCGCGGCGCGCGCGTCTGGCCCGACCGGAAGAAGCGGTCGAAAATGCGGGGCAGGTCGGCCGCCGGGATGGGCGGGCCGGGGTTCTGCACTTCCACCCGCGCGCCCGACGGCGACGCCGAGCAGCGCAGCACGATGTCGTGCCCCGCGGGCGTGGCCTTGATGGCGTTGGAGATCAGGTTGGCCAGGGCGCGGCGCACCAGGCCGGAATTGGCGGCCACCGTGGCATCGCCCTCGCAGCGCAGGCGCACGCCGTGTTCTTCCAGCGTGGCTTCGTAGTATTCCGCCACGCGCCGGGCTTCGGCGGCGAGCGACACCGGGGCCAGGTCGGCGGCCTGTTCGCCGCGGTCCGCGCGCGCCAGGAACAGCATGTCGTTGACCAGCTTCTTCAGGTCTTCAAGCTCTTCCAGGTTGGATTCCAGGGCGTCGCGCAGTTCGGCGGCATCCCGCGGCGACGACAGCATGACCTGGGCGCCGTTGATCAGCGTGGCAAGCGGCGTGCGCAGCTCGTGCGCGACGTCGGCGTTGAATCCTTCCATCTGCTGGTAGGCCGCCTGCAGGCGATCCAGCGTGCGATTGAACGAACGCACCAGTTCATGCAGCTCGCGGTCGGTGTCTTCCAGCGGCAGGCGCCGCGCCAGGTTGTCGGGCTGGATGCGCGCGGCCTGTTCCGACAGCCGGCGCGTGGGCGCCATGCTGCGGCGCACGGCCCAGGCGGCCAGCACCACCGTCGCGCCCACCCAAAGCGCGCAGATCAGCACCAGCGCCGTGCCGTAGGCATACAGGAACTGCGAACTGGTGCGCGTGCTGACGGCCACGGTCAGTTGCGCGCCCGGCAGGATGCGGTCGTTCATGGCGACCCGCAGGCCGCGCATGCGGCCGCCATCGGCCGCCTGCAGCACGACCTGGTGTCCGCCCACGGTGTCCAGCGTTTCCGGGGCGGGGCCGCCATAGACCGCCTTGCCCTGGGCGTCCACGATCCAGATGCCCAATTGGCCCTGGCCCGCGCGCATCTCGTCGAACGTGGCGGCCAGGTCCTGCAGGCCGCTGGCGCTGTTCTGCATGTCGATCAGGTGGTCGATCAGTTCAAGCTTGCCATTGACCTCGGTGATCTCCTGGCGCTCGACTTCGCGCTTGAGCGCCCAGAAGAGAGTGGCGCCGGCCAGGCTGGAAACCAGCAGCGCGATGGCGCCCAGCAGCAAGGTCAGCCGCGCCTGCATCGAACGCACGCGCGGCGGCTTCATTCGGGGCGGGGGCCGGGTTGCGGTTCGGGGCGCGACTCCAGCACATAGCCCATGCCGCGCACGGTGTGCAGCAGCTTGGCGTCGAACGGGTCGTCCAGCTTGCTGCGCAGGCGGCGCACCGCGACGTCGATGACGTTGGTGTCGCTGTCGAAGTTCATGTCCCAGACCTGTTCGGCCAGCGTGGTGCGCGACAGCACCTGGCCCTGGCGGCGCAGCAGCAGCGCCAGCAGGCTGAATTCCTTGGCGGTCAGGTCCAGCCGGCGGCCGCCGCGCTGGGCGCGCCGGCGCGCCAGGTCCAGTTCCAGGTCGGCCAGGCGCAAGAGGGTGGGCTCCTGCGTGCGTCCGCGGCGCAGCAGCGCCTGCACGCGCGCCAGCAATTCCGAAAACGCGAAAGGTTTGACCAGGTAGTCGTCGGCGCCGCCTTCCAGGCCGCGCACGCGGTCTTCCACCGCGTCGCGCGCGGTCAGCATCAGGATGGGGGTGTCTTTCTGCGCGCGCACGGAAGCCAGGATGCCGAAGCCATCGACGCCCGGCAGCATCACGTCCAGCACGATCAGGTCGTAGGCGCCTTCCAGCGCCAAGTGCAGGCCGTCCACGCCGTCGCGGGCAAGGTCCACGACGTGGCTTTGTTCCGACAGCCCCTTCTTCAGGTAGTCGGCCAGTTTGGGTTCGTCTTCGATGACCAGGATGCGCATGGCCCGGAATTTACCATCCGCGCCGTCCGGCGCGGAGGGTTCCAACGTGTCAACGTTTACGCGGGCTCGTCGATGGCGATGCGCTCGGCGGGAAAGCGCAGCGCGAAGACGCTGCCCTTGCCCGGTTCGCTGGTGATGAGCAGCTCGGCGTCGTGGCGCATGGCGATGTGCTTGGTGATCGCCAGCCCCAGGCCCGTGCCGCCCACCGCGCGCGAGCGGCCGCGGTCCACGCGGTAGAAGCGTTCGGTCAGGCGCGGCAGGTGGCGCGCGGGAATGCCGATGCCCGTGTCCTGCACGCTGTAGCGCGCGCCGCCGTCGGCTTCGCGTTCCCAGCGCACGGTGATCGTGCCGCCGTCGGGCGTGTAGCGCACCGCGTTGGTCAGCAGGTTCGACAGCGCGGAGGTCAGCTCGGTTTCGGCGCCCAGCACGTCCAGCGTGTCGTCGATGTGCCACGCCAGGACATGGCGTCCGCCCGACAGCGCTTCGATCTGCTGGCGCGCCTTCTGCAGCAGCGCGCCCATATTGATGGCGCGCGGATCGCTGCCCGGCGAAGATTCCAGCGTGGACAAGGTCAGCAGGTCTTCCACGATGGCCTGCATGCGCTGGGCCTGCTCGTGCATCATGTCGATGTACTGCGCGCGCTGCTCTTCGGGCAGCGCGTCGGCCGGCATGTCGCGCAGCGTTTCCAGAAACCCGGCCAGCACGGTCAACGGCGTGCGCAGTTCGTGCGAGACGTTGGCCACGAAGTCGCGGCGCGTGGTTTCCAGGCGTTCGATCTGGGTGACGTCGCGGGTGATAAGCAGGCGCTGATTGCTGGCGTAGGCCGTCAGCTGCATCATCATCAGGCGTTCCTGGCCGTGCTGGCCCAGGCGCACCAGGATCGGCTCGGGCCAGGCGGGCCGGTGCGCGTATTCCACGAACTCCGGCGCGCGCAGCAGGTTCAACAGGTTATGGCCGCGGTCGGCCGGCAGGCGCAGGCCCAGGTGCTGGCGCGCCATGCGGTTGCACCAGTCGATCTGGAAGTCCGCGTTCAGGGTGACCGCGCCGTCCGGCAAGGCCTGGGCGGCGGCCAGCATGCCTTGCATGGTGTCGCGGGTTTCGGCCAGTTCGCGGGCACGGGCGCGGGTATAGCGGTAGAGGGGGGCGAGGATGTCGTCCCAGGGCCCGACGGAGGCGGGGGGAGAGGTGTCCGGGTGGTTGGCCCATTGGGAGACCAGCGTCAGCCTCCAGCTGCGCCAAAGCAGCATGGCGGTCAGCGCGGCCGAAAACACTATCCAGCCCAACGGGTCTCCTATGAGCCATTGCGCCAGCAGCGAAATCACCGCCCACAGGGCGACCAGGAAAAGTGTGCGCAGCCAGATCATCGTGCGGGAGTTTTACCGCGTCGGGAGCTGTGCCGTAAACCGGTAGCCGCTGCCGCGCACCGTTTCCACGTGCGCGTCGTGGCCGCTGGGTTCCAGGGCCTTGCGCAGGCGGCGGATATGGACGTCCACGGTGCGTTCTTCGACGAACACGTGGTCGCCCCAGACCTGGTCCAGCAGTTGCGAACGCGAGAAGACGCGCTCGGGGTGGGTCATGAAGAAGTGCAGCAGGCGGAATTCGGTGGGGCCGATCTGCAACGACTGGCTGTTGCCGGACAGGCGATGCGTCACCGGATCCAGCTTCAGGCCGCCCACGTCGATCACGTCGTCGGTCAGCTGGGGGGCACGGCGGCGCAGCACGGCCTTGATGCGGGCCATCAGCTCTTTGGGCGAGAACGGCTTGGTGATGTAGTCGTCGGCGCCGGCCTCCAGGCCGTCCACCTTGTCCTGCTCGGAACCCTTGGCGGTCAGCATGATGACCGGGACGGCGCGGGTGCGCTCGTCGTTGCGCAGCTTGCGCGCCATGGCCAGGCCGGACGTGCCGGGCAGCATCCAATCCAGCAGGATCAGATCGGGGAGTTCGGCGCGGATCAAGGTCTGGGCCTGGTCGGCGTCGAAGGCGCGCAACACTTTGTGCCCCGCGAAAGACAGGTTGACGGCGATCAGTTCCTGGATTGCGGGTTCGTCTTCGACAACGAGGATAGTGCTGGACATGGCGAATTTGGCACACTTCGGAGCGCCGGCGCGGCGCGAACATTGCGATAGTATGGCCGCAATATTTCAGGTATGTGACCGCAGGGTGCTGCCGGGGCAGGTTCACTGGCCGCCGCCCGGTGCCCGATAGGCTACCATTGAACGATATATCGGGAATTCACCATGCAAAACCCCTCCGAATCGCAACATTCCGCGGATTCCAATTCGCAATCCACGCATTTTGGCTTCCAAACGGTGCCGGAAGGCGAAAAAGCCCGCAAAGTCGCTGAAGTCTTTCACTCGGTGGCCCAGCGCTACGACGTCATGAACGATTTCATGTCGGCCGGCCTGCACCGCGTCTGGAAAGCCTTCACCATCGGCCGCGCGGCCATCCGCCCCGGCATGAAGGTGCTGGACATCGCCGGCGGCACGGGCGACCTGGCAAAGGCTTTTGCCAAGCGAGCCGGCCCCACGGGCGAAGTCTGGCTGACCGACATCAACGATTCCATGCTGCGTGTCGGGCGCGACCGCCTGACCGACGCGGGCCTGCTTGTGCCCACCGCCGTTTGCGACGCCGAGCGCCTGCCGTTCCCCACGGGCTATTTCGACCGCGTGAGCGTGGCCTTCGGCCTGCGCAACATGACCCACAAGGACCGCGCGCTGGCCGAGATGGCCCGCGTGCTCAAGCCGGGCGGCAAGCTGCTGGTGCTGGAGTTCTCGCGCGTGGCCAAGCCCTTGGCGCCGGCCTATGACTGGTATTCGTTCAATGTGCTGCCCTGGCTGGGCAAGAAAGTCGCCAAGGACGAAGCCAGCTATCGTTACCTGGCGGAATCCATCCGCATGCATCCGGACCAGGAAACCCTGGCCGACATGCTGCGCACCGCCGGCCTGGACCGGGTGCAGTACTTCAACCTGACCGCCGGTATCGCCGCGCTGCACGAGGGCGTGCGCCTGGGCTGAATCGGGCCCGTCCATAGGATGTTTCGCCACCCCACGGGGAACTTGTGGGCTGGCGTCTTGTCCGTTATTCTTACGTCATTCAGATTACTGTAAGAAAAGTCGCGACTATGGTCCCGCTGTCCGTGGGACTCCCCGCTGCTCGGGGCAGCGGGGGCGCGAGTACGAGGGAGCAAACTCTATGAACAAATTCTGTTTTTCGCGGTTTGTCGCCGCGGCGCTCATCGCCATCTCCGGCGCGGCGTTGGTGACGGCGTCCTTTGACGCCGAAGCCCGTCGTGCAGGCGGCGGCAGCAGCGTCGGCCGTCAATCCTCCAATGTGACCCAGCAACGCCAGGCCACGACGCCTCCGGCTGCAGCGAACAACACGGCAGGCGCCACCGCGGCGCCGGCAGCCG
>CAUSDE010000056.1:0-40777 GCA_963530045.1 uncultured Achromobacter sp. | reverse complement strand
ATGTAAAAACCCCCGAAGGTTGGATCAACATCCAACTTTCGGGGGTCAGTTCACCTTGGGTGCGCCCTTTTTTCGTGCCGTTGGACAGCTGCGCGATCAGGACCGGGCGGCCACGCCCCCTGCCATGACGGGATCCGCGCGGCGCGCCTGCACCGCGATCCATTGCGCCAGCAAGGCGGCCACGGCGAACGCCACGCCCGCGCCCACCCACGGGCCCTGGCGCAATCCGGCGTCCAGCAACAGGCCGAAGGCCAGCGGCCCCAGGGCCGACCCCACGTCCATGCCCGAATACACCAGTCCGTAGACCGAACCGGTCGACCCCTTGGGCGTCACGCGGCGGATCAGCATGTCGCGCGACGGCGCGGCCACGCCCGAGCAGAAACCGGCCAGCCCCACCACGGGGGCCGCCAACGCGGCAGGCACCAGGCCCAGCGCCAGCACCACCAGCGTCAGGCCCGCCAACATCAGGGCCACCATCACCGTGCGCTCCGTGCGCGGGGTGGCGGACACCAGGAAGCCCCCGGCGGCCATGCCCACGGCGGACGCCACCATATAGCCCGACAGCGCCGAACTCGCCAGCACTTCCGACAGGCCGTACAACTGGTCCAGCAGCGGAATCGTGTAGTTCTGCACCGAGGACAGCGCGACCGAGGTGCAGGCGAAGAACAGGAATGCGCCCCACAAGGCGGGCTTGGACAGCAGCGTCGCCAGCGTGGCCAGCACGCCTTCTTGCGGCTTGGCCGCCGGCTTGACGGCTTTCGCCTCGCCCTGGGCGTCGGTCTCCAGCCCCGTCGGACCGCCAAGCAGGTCCCGGCCCAGCACCGTCAGCAGCAGCACCGCCGCCACCAGGCCCGCGGCGCTGTAGGCCGCCACGCGCCAGTCGGCCAACAGGATGATCGTGGTCATGAACACCGGCGTCAGCGCCCAGCCCAGGTTGCCCGTCAGTCCGTGCGCCGAGAACGCGTGGCCCAGACGCGACGCCGTGATGCGATGGTTGATGATGGAGTAGTCGGCCGGGTGGAACACCGAATTGCCGATGCCGCCGACGACCGCGGCCGCCATCAGCATGGCGTAGCCGTTTGCCGAGCCGATCAGCAGGCCGGACAGCACGAAGCACGTCAGCCCGAACCACAGCACGGGGCGCGCCCCGATGCGGTCGACGACGAAGCCTGACGACGCCTGGCCGATGCCGGACACCACGTAGAACGTCGCCACCAGCGCGCCCACCCGGGCGAAGTCCAGCCCGAACGCGTTGGCAAGCGACACGTTGAGCAGCGGCAGCACCAATTGGAAGAAATGCGAGGCGGCATGCGCGACGCCGATGAGCAGGATGGTCTTCCAGTCGCGTCGGCGGACGTCGACGTCCGAGGGCAAGGTATTCGCAGCGGTGTTCATTGCAAAAGGCCGCGGCAGCGGCAAGTGGCGCGCGCCGTGAGGCGGCGCGCGGGTTGTCTCCGGCAACGTCCGGGCGGCCCGGGCGTCGTGTGCGCGGCGAATGCGGCGGCAAGGCCGGGCCGGATCGTGCCGGCCATCGCTCTTGAACTGTAACGGCGGCCGTCTTGCGCGAGCCGGGCCACCGTCTGGAAATCAGGGTACTGCAGGACGGCTTACAGCGCCTTCTCGCGAATGGCGGGCCAGGCGCGCTGCAAGTAATACAGCATCGACCAGACCGTCAGCACGGCCGCCACGATGATCAGCACATCGCCCAGCAGTTTGGTGCTGACGCCGTAGACGGGCTGGTTATACAGCAGGCAGGGAATCGCCACCATCTGGGCCGCCGTCTTGAACTTGCCCAGGCGGTGCACGGCCACGCTGGCGCTGGCGCCGATCTTGGCCATCCATTCGCGCAGCGCCGAAATGGTGATTTCACGGCCGATGATGATCAACGAGATGAACGCGTCGACGCGGCTCAAGTCCAGCAGGACGATCAGCGCGGCGCATACCATCAGCTTGTCGGCGACGGGATCCAGGAAGGCGCCGAAGGCCGAGGTCTGGTTCCAGCGGCGGGCCAGCCATCCGTCGAACCAGTCGGTCAGCGCCGCAATGATGAACGCCCAGGCGGCAAAGGTGTCGCGCGTGGGGACCGACATCCAGCTTTCGGGCAGGTAGAACAGCCCGACCACCAGCGGAATCATGGCGATGCGCAGCCATGTCAGGATAATGGGAACGTTAATTGGCATAGTGTCCGTATGCTACATCAGCCGGGTGACGCTGGCTGTATCGGCGCGGCGCGGCGGCCGCCCTCCGGCCGGTGGCTGAAAGCTATCCACGCAGGGCCTCATAGATGCGCTCGGCCAGATCCTGGGAAATGCCGTCCACCGACGCCAGGTCTTCGATGCTGGCCGACGCCACCCCCGAAAACCCGCCAAAGCGCGCCAGCAGCCGCTGGCGTCGCCGAGCCCCCACGCCTTCGATCTCTTCCAGCCGAGACACATTGCGCGTCTTGGCGCGCCGGGCGCGCATGCCGGTAATGGCGAAACGGTGCGCTTCGTCGCGCACCTGGGCGATCAGCATCAACGCGGCGGACTCGCCGCCCAGCGCGACCGGGGGCCGTTCGTCGGCGAACACCAGGGTTTCCAGGCCGACCTTGCGCCCTTCTCCCTTGGCTACCCCCACCAGCGTCTGGATATCCAGGCCCAGTTCCACGAACACCTTGCGGGCGACTTCGACCTGGCCCTTGCCGCCGTCGATCAGCACCAGGCCGGGCATTTGCGCGTCGCCGTCGGCGACTTTAGCGAAACGGCGGGTCAGCACCTGGCGCATCGCGGCGTAGTCGTCGCCCGGGGTGATGCCGGCGATGTTGTAACGGCGATACAGCGACGGTTGCATGTCATGGTGCTCGAACACCACGCAGGACGCCTGCGTCGCTTCGCCGGCGGTATGGCTGATGTCGAAGCATTCGATGCGCAGCGCATCCAGCGCCGCCTCGTCGGTGTCCAGGTCCAGCGCTTCCGCCAGCGCCAGGGTGCGGCCCGCCCGCGCGCCGGATTCGGTCAGCGCCCGCGCCAGCGCCATTTCGGCATTCTTCAGCGCCTGCTCCAGCCACGACCGGCGAGCGCCCTGCGGGCGCGTCAGCATCCTAGACGGCCGCCCGCCGGCCTGCTCGACCAGCAGGCCGATCAGGTCCGGGTCGGGCAAGGCGTGCGAACAGACCAGCACGGGCGGCATGGCGTTGTCGGTGTAATGCTGGGCCAGGAACGCTTCCAGCACCTGGGGCGCAGCTTCGCCCTCGGCGTGCGACGGGAAGAACGGCTTGTCGCCCAAGTGGCGGCCACCTCGCACCATGGCGAGATTCACGCACACCTTGCCGCCCGCCACGGCCACCGCGATGATGTCCGTATCTTCGCCGCTGGTGTTCTCCATGGTCTGCTGGTGCAGCACACGGGCAAGCGACCCCATCTGGTCGCGCAGCGCCGCGGCTTCCTCGAAGCGCAGCTCGCCCGCCGCCTGCTGCATGCGGGTTTCGATCTCGCCCATCACGTCTTTGGCTTCGCCGTTCAGGAAGCGCACCGCGCGCTGCACGTCGCGTTCGTATTCCGACGCTTCGATCGCGCCCACACAGGGCGCCGAACAGCGCCCGATCTGATGCAGCAGACAGGGCCGCGAGCGGTTGGCGAAGACGGTGTCCTCGCAGGTGCGCAGGCGAAAGACCTTCTGCAGGATCTGGATGGTTTCCCGCACGGCCCAGGCGTTGGGGAACGGTCCGAAATACTGGCCCCGCTTGTTCGTCGCGCCGCGGTAATAGGCGATGCGCGGCCATTCATGGCCCGTGATCAGCAGATAGGGGTAGGACTTGTCGTCGCGAAACAGGATGTTGTAGCGCGGCTTCAGGCTCTTGATGAGGTTGTTTTCCAGGATCAGCGCTTCGGCTTCCGAGCGCGTGACCGTCACCTCAAGCCGGGCCACCTTCGACACCATCTGGGCGATGCGAGGGCTGGCCAGGTTCTTCTGGAAATACGACGAGACGCGCTTCTTCAGGTCGCGCGCCTTGCCGACATACATGACTTCACCGGCCGCATCCAGATGCCGGTAGACACCCGGCAGATGCGGCAGGTCAGCCAGGAACGATTTGAGATTGAAGTCGTCGGGCATTCTGATAACGGCTTTCGGCCTGCAAGGTATCCCAGTCGGGCGCGTCGAAACGCGGCATCAGGCGGCGGATGCGTTCGACCGACTCGGGCGCATGGTCGAACTTCAGGCGCGACAGCAGTTCGTCTGCCAGGTCGGGCCGGTTGCACACCAGCACCATGTCGCAGCCGGCGCGCAAGGCGGCGTTGGCGCGGTCCAGGATGTCGCCGGCGACCGAGGCGCCTTCCATCGTCAGGTCGTCCGAGAACACCACGCCGTCATACCCCAGGCGCTTGCGCAGGATGTCCTGCACCCAGCGCTTGGAGAAGCCGGCCGGATGCTTGTCGACCTTGGGATAGATCACGTGCGCCGGCATCACGGACGGCAGCACGGCATCGCCCAGCCACGCGTACGGCGCGGCATCGTCCTTCAGGATCTCGTCCAGCCCGCGCGGGTCCACGGGGATCTCGTGGTGGGAATCCGCGCCCACGAAACCATGGCCCGGGAAGTGCTTGCCGCAAGCCGACATGCCGGCCAGGGCCAGCCCCTGGACCAGCGCGCGCGACAGCATGGTGACCACGCGCGAATCGCTGTGGAAGGCGCGGTTGCCGATCACCTTGCTGACGCCGTAATCCAGGTCCAGCACAGGCGTGAAGCTCATGTCCACGCCGCAGGCGCGCAGCTCGGCGGCCAGCACATAGCCGGCCTCGGTCGCCAGGCGCATGGCCTGGAGCGGGTCGCGGTCCCACAGCGCGCCCAGGTCGCGCATCGCGGGCAAGGCGGTGAAGCCGTCCTCGCGGAAGCGCTGCACGCGGCCGCCTTCGTGGTCCACCAGGATCAGCAGCGGCTCCTTGCGGGCCTTGTGGATCTGGCGCGTCAGCTTGGTCAGCTGCTTGCGGCTTTCGAAATTGCGGGCGAAGAGGATCACGCCGCCCACCAGCGGATGGCGCAGGCGGGCCTTCTCTTCCTTGGTCAGCGCGTATCCCGCCACATCGACCATCACGGGGCCGGGGGGCAGGACCGCCTTGGATTTTTTCTTGGCCATGGGGCTGTCCTTGTGTCTATGTCAGGCAAGCTGCTGCCGGGCCCCCAACCCACAGGGGCGAGGCCTCACGGCTTGCGTTCGACCACCACGTACGCGGCGGCCATGTCGGATTCGTCGGTAATGGAGACGTGCGCCGCGCCGAAGCGCTGGTTATACCAATCCAGCAGTTCGGGCGCGATCACCAGCACCGGGCGTCCGCCGGGTGCGTTCAGGGTCTGCACGCGACGCCACGTCATGGGCATGCGCATGCCCAGGCCGATCGCTTTGGAAAACGCCTCTTTGGCGGCAAAGCGCGTGGCCAGGAAACGCACGCCGCGCACCGGATCCCGGGCGCGGCGCGCATGGAACTTCTGCAATTCTTCCACACCCAGGATCTTTTCCGCGAAGCGGTCGCCGTGGCGTTCCAGCGCGCGCTCGATGCGGTCGATGCGCAGGAGGTCCATGCCGATGCCGGCAATGGCGCCAGCGGGCGCGGGGGGCTTGGGCGTGTCAGACATGGGCGTGCCCCAAGGGGGTCATCACAGGCCGCGCAGCGCTTGCAGGCGGGCCTGCACCATCAGCGCCTTCATGTCGCGCACGGCCTTTTCCCAGCCGTCGAACACCGCTTGCGCCACGATGGCGTGGCCGATGTTCAGCTCGGAAATGCCGTCGATCGCGGCCACCGGCGACACGTTGCCGACATGCAGCCCGTGCCCGGCATTCACGCGCAGTCCATGGCGCAGGCCTTCGGTGACAGCCAGGCGGATGCGTTGCAATTCAGCCTGCGCGGCGTCGCCTTCGGCTTCGGCGTAGGCGCCCGTATGCAGTTCGATCACCGTCGCGCCGGCCTTGGCCGCAGCAGAGATCTGCGCCGGGTCCGGATCGATGAACAGCGACACGCGGATGCCGGCTTCCGCCAGCAGGCCCACGGCGTCGGACACCGGCCCCATCGCGCCCGCCACTTCCAGCCCGCCTTCGGTGGTCAGTTCGGTGCGCTTTTCAGGCACCAGGCAGACATCGCTGGGTTTGACCGCGCAAGCGATCTCCAGCATTTCGGCAGTGATCGCGCATTCCAGGTTCATGCGCGTGCGCAAGAGCGGGCGGATGGCATAGACATCCGCATCCTGAATGTGACGCCGGTCTTCGCGCAGATGCAGCGTGATCAGGTCGGCGCCGGCGTCTTCCGCGCGCAGCGCGGCGGCCACCGGGTCCGGGTACGCCGTATGGCGTTGTTGCCGCAACGTGGCAACGTGATCGATGTTTACACCAAGTTCTATCATTGAGCAGTCGTCGTAACTTTGGTCGGTTCTTTCGTGGTTTCTTCCCAGCCGCCGCCCAAGGCCTTGTAGAGCTCCACGCGGTTGATCAGCGCGGCCAAACCGGTCTGCACCAGCGAAAGCTGGGCATTGAAGAAGTCCACTTGCGCGGTCTGCACCTGCAGATAGCTGTCGATACCATTGGTATAGCGCAGATTCGACAGTTCCAGGGTGCGTGCGGACGAATCCTGCAACGCGCGCTGGGCGTCAAGCTGCGCGCCGTACGTGGCTTCGCCCGCCAGCGCGTCCGACACTTCCCGGAACGCCTGCTGGATGGACTGTTCGTACTGCGCCACCGCGATATTGTCGCGCGCCTTGGCCAGGTTCAGGCCTTCGCGGATGCTGCCGCCCGCAAACAGCGGCGTCGTGATCGACGGCGAAAAACTCCAATAGCCTTGACCGCCCTTGAACAGGTCGCCCAGCGACGGGCTGGCCACGCCCAACAGGCCGGTCAGCGAAATCGTCGGGAAGAACGCCGCGCGCGCGGCGCCGATATTGGCATTGGCCGCCTTCAGCTGGTTCTCGGCAGCGACGATGTCGGGACGGCGCTCCAGCAGGTCGGACGGCAGGCCCGACGGCACCGTGGCCAGCAACTGGTCGCGGCCGAACGTCGCCGGCGCCGGCAGGTCTTCCGGCAACGGCGCGCCCACCAGCAACACCAGCGCGTTCAACGCTTGCGCGCGGGCCCGTGCCAGTTGCGCCAAATCGGACGACGCCGTATCCAGCAAGGTCTTGGACTGGTTCAGGTCCAGTTCGGACGCCACGCCACCGTCGAAGCGGCGCTTGACCAGGTTGTAGGATTCCTGGCGCGAGGCCAGCGTGCGCTGCGTCAGTTCCAGCTGGACTTCGGCGGCGCGCAGGTTGAAGTACGACTGCGCCACCGACCCCACCAGCGTGATCTGCACGCTCTTTTGCGCCTGCTCGGTCGACAGGTACTGCTGATACGCCGCTTCGGACAGGTTGCGCAACCGCCCGAACAGATCGATCTCGAAGGTCGTCAAGCCGATGCCGGCCTGATAAGAACTGGAGATCGAGCTGGAATCGGGGCCGCCTGCCCGCATATTGGCGGGCAGATGCTGGCGCTGGCCCTGGATGCCGGCGCCGATGCTCGGCCATTGCGCGCCGCGCTGCACGCCGTACTGCGCACGCGCCTCTTCGACACGCTGCACGGCCACGCGCAGATCGCGGTTATTGACGAGCGACAGCGAGATCAGGCTTTGCAGGCGCGGATCGCGGAAGAACTCGCGCCAGCCCAGATCGGCCGCAGGCGTGCCGTCTTGCGGCATCACCGACGTCGAAGGCTGCGAGCCCAGCGACGTCGGGTTGGCGTAACCGCCGTACTGGACCTTGGGCTGATCGGGCCAGGCGCCCGTCACCGGGGCGTCGGGACGCTTGTAGTCAGGAGCCAGCGAGCAGCCGGCCAGCGCCACCGCCACGAAGGCGGACAAGGCGGTCTGTTTGAACATCAGGGCTTTCATACCTTGCCCTCCGGGCCACCGTTGGGTTGTGCGGGAGTGTGGGTCGCGTCGGGCGCGTCAGGCGCCGTACCGCCGGCAGCCTTCTTGGCGGCCTGCTCTTCTTCCCAGGCGCGAAGCTCGGCGCCCAGCAGGCGCGGACGGGTCTTGAACAAGCCCAGCACCACCACGAAGAACGTCGGCACGAAGATGACGGCGAACGGCGTCGCGGCCAACATGCCGCCCAGCACGCCCAGGCCCACTGCACGCTGGCTGGCTGCGCCGGCGCCCGTGGCCATGGCCAGCGGCACCACGCCCAGGATGAATGCCAGCGACGTCATCAGAATCGGCCGGAACCGCAGGCGCGCGGCTTCCACCGCGGACTCGTAGAGGCCCATGCCCCGCGCATACTGGTCTTTGGCGAATTCCACGATCAGGATGGCGTTCTTGGCCGCCAGCCCGATCACGGTCACCATCCCCACCTGGAAGTACACGTCGTTGGACATGCCCAGCGCGCTGACCAGCGCCACGGCGCCCAGCATGCCCAGCGGCACCACCAGCATCACCGAGATCGGGATGGCCCAGCTTTCATACAGCGCGGCCAGCACCAGGAACACGATCAGCAGCGACAGGCCCATCAGGATCGGGGCCTGGTTGCCGGCCTGGCGTTCCTGATAGGACAAGCCGGTCCATTCGTAGCCGAAGCCTTGCGGCAACTGCGCCACGAGGTTCTGCATTTCCTCCATGGCCTGGCCCGTGGTGTAGCCCGGGGCCGCGGTGCCGCCGATACGCATGGACTCGTAGCTGTTGTAGCGCACCACCTGCACGGGGCCTTGGACCCATTCCGCCGACACGAAGGTCGACAGCGGCACCATTCCGCCCTGCGTATTGCGCGCGTTCAGCTTCAGGATGTCGGACAGCTGCATGCGGTACGGCGCATCCGCCTGCACCCAGATGTTCTGCATCCGGCCCATGTTGGGGAACTTGCTCAGGTAGGCCGACCCCACCGCGGTCGACACCAGCGATGCCGCCTCGTTGAAGTCCACGCCCAAGGCGGCTGCCTTGTCGCGGTCGATGTTCAGCGTCAGCTGCGAGCCCGCCGCCAGACCCGTGATCCGGACCTGGGACAGAATCGGGCTCTTCATCGCCATGCCCATCAACTGGCCGGTTGCCGCCGCCAGGGCTTCCGTGCCACCCGACCCGCGGTCCTGCAAGCGCAAGTCGAAGCCGGTGGCATTGCCCAGGGACGAAATGGCCGGCGGCACCAGGGTGAAGACCATGGCGTCATGCACGCCCATCAACTGCTTCTGGAACGCGTTGAACGCGATCGCACCCGCGGAATCCTCGCGGCCCTTGCGGTCCTTGAAGTCCTTCAGG
This sequence comes from uncultured Achromobacter sp., assembly GCA_963530045.1. GTDB lineage: Bacteria > Pseudomonadota > Gammaproteobacteria > Burkholderiales > Burkholderiaceae_B > Achromobacter. The sequence continues at coordinate 31,538 of CAUSDE010000056.1, read as the reverse complement.
GTGGTGAACGCAATCGCGGCGTTCAGGCCGTTGCCGTTGAAGCTGTAGCCTTGCACCGTGATGATGTTCTCGACGGCCGGAATATTGCGGAAGTACGCCTCGACCTCTTCGATCACCTCGATCGTGCGGTTGGCGCTGGCGCCGGTGGGCAGCTCGATGTTGCTGATCACGTAGCCCTGGTCTTCCTCGGGCAGGAACGACGACGGCAGGCGCAGGTACAACCAGCCCAGCAGCAAGACCAGCACCAGGAAGGCCAGCATCATGCGGCCGCCCTTGTGCAGAACGCGCGACACCCAGTTCTGGTAGCCGTGGGTAGTCGCGTCGAACTTGCGGTTGAACCAACCGAAGAAGCCTTTCTTTTCGTTGTGATGCCCCTTGGGCACCGGCTTGAGGATCGTGGCGCACAGCGCCGGCGTGAACGTCAGCGCCAGCAGGGCCGAGAAGAAGATCGACACGGCCATGGCCACCGAGAACTGGCGGTAGATCACGCCCACCGACCCGCTCATGAAGGCCAGCGGCAGGAACACCGTCACCAGCACCAGCGTGATGCCGATGATGGCTCCGCTGATCTGCGGCATGGCTTTCTTGGTGGCTTCCTTTGGAGGCAGGCCTTCCGTCGCCATGATCCGTTCAACGTTCTCGACCACCACGATGGCGTCGTCCACCAGAATCCCGATGGCAAGCACCATCGCGAACATGGTCAGCACGTTGATGGAGAACCCCAGCGCCAGCATGACGGCGAACGACCCCAGCATGGCCACCGGCACGACGAGTGCCGGGATCAGGGTGTAGCGCACGTTCTGCAGGAACAGGTACATCACCAGGAACACCAGCACCATGGCTTCGGCCAGGGTGTGCAGCACCTGCTCGATCGACACCTTCACATAGGGCGCGGTGTCGTAGGGGATGGCGTACTTGATGTTGCCCGGGAAGTACTTGGACAGTTCTTCCATCTGTTGGCGCACGCCCTGCGCCGTGGCCAGCGCGTTGGCGTTCGGCGACAGCACGACGGCGAATGCCGCCGTGGGCTTGCCGTTCAGGCGGGCCCCGAACTGGTAGTTGTCAGCGCCCACCTCGATGCGGGCGACGTCGCGCAGCAGCACCTTGGAGCCGTCGGTATTGGCGCGCAGGACGATCTTGCCGAAGCCTTCGACCGTGCTGAGCTGGCCGTTGGCCGTGACCGTGGCGGTGATGCGCTGCGAATCCGGATTGGGCGGCGCGCCGATGCTGCCGCCGGAAATCAGCACGTTCTGCCCGGCGATGGCCTGATTGACCTCGGACATGCTCAGGTTGAAACCCACCAGCTTGGCAGGGTCGACCCAGACGCGCATGGCGCGCGGCGCGGCGAACAATTGGAACTGGCCCACGCCAGCCACCCGCGACACCGGGTTCTGGACGTTGCGCGTGATGTAGTCGGCCAGCGCGGTCTGATCCAGCGAGCCGTCGGTGGACGACAACGTCACGATCATCAGGAAGCCGGTACTGGTCTGCTCGTACTTCAGGCCTTGTTGCTGCACGGCGGCCGGCAACTGCGCGATCACGTTCGATACGCGGTTCTGGACGTCCACCTGCGCCAGATCGGGGTCGGTGCCCGGGGCGAAGGTCGCAGTGATCGTCGAGGTGCCGTAGGAATCGCTGACCGACTCGTAGTAGATCAGGCCCTTGGCGCCGTTGAGCTTGTCTTCGATGATACTGGTGACCGATTCCGCCACTTCCTTGGCCGATGCGCCAGGGTAGGTTGCGGTGATCGTGATCGCCGGCGGCGCCACGTCGGGGTACTGCGACACCGGCATGTTCGGGATGGCCAACACCCCTGCCAGCAGAATGAAAAGGGCGACTACCCAGGCGAAAATTGGTCGATCAATAAAAAATTGCGGCATGTGGGCTGACTCTGAAAGCGATGCTCACCAAAGGGGAACGCGGCGCTTGCTGCGCCGCGTGCCGCTTACGATTTCTGGCCTGCTGCCTTGTCCTGCTGGGCAGGTTCGGCAGGCTTGGGCGATTCGGCGGGGGCAGCCGGCTTGGCGCCGGGTTGCGCCGCCGGCTGGCCGCCTGGTGCAGGGGCGCCGTTCTTGCTCCATTGGCTGACCTGCACGGGCGCGCCGGGACGGATCTTCTGGAAGCCTTCCACCACGACGACGTCGCCGGCCTTCAAACCGCTGGTGATCAACCAGCTGTTCTTGATGGCGCCGCCGGTGGTGACGGGCAGCTGTTCGATCTTGTTGTCCTTGACCAGCATCAGGCTCTGCGAGCCATCGGCGGTGCGTTGCAGCGCTTGCTGCGGCACGACCAGCGCCTTGTCGTTCACGCCCTGCTCCAGCCGGACGCGCACATACATGCCGGGCAGCAGGATGCCGTCGGGGTTGGGCACTTCGGCGCGCAGGTTCACCTGGCCCGTGGACGGGTCCACGGTAATGCCGGTGAACAGCAGCTTGCCGGGATGCGAGTATTCGGTGCCGTCTTCCAGCACGACGGTGGCGCGCGCCGTGTCCTTGCCCACCTGCTGCAACTGGCCGCTGGCGAACGCGCGGCGCAGCGTGGCCAGTTCCGCGGTGGACTGGGTGAAGTCCACGTAGACGGGATCCAGCTGCTGCACCGTGGCCATCTGCGTGGCGGACGTGGATTCGACCAGGGCGCCTTCCGTGACCAGCGGCTTGCCGATGCGGCCCGTGATGGGCGAAGTGACGTCGGTGTAGCCCAGGTTGATGGCCGCGTTGTCCTGCGTGGCCTTGGCGGCCGCCACGGCGGCGTCGGCCTGGCGGAACGACGCCACGGCGTTGTCGTATTCCTGCTTGCTGACGGCGTTGGCCTTGACCAGCGGCGCATAGCGGTCAGCCAGCAGCTTGGCGCTGAAGAGATTCGCCTGCGCCTGCTTGAGCTGCGCCGTCGCCTGATCGTAGGCGGCCTTATAGGGCGCCGGATCGATCTTGAACAGCAACTGGTTTTCCTTGACGTCGCCGCCTTGCTCGAAGGTGATCTTCTGGACGATGCCGGTCACGCGCGAACGGATCTGCGCATCGCGCACGGCATCCACGCGGCCCGGCAATTCGGAAACGATGGGAGCACGCTCAGGCTGCACGGTAATGACGCTGACCTGGGGCATGCCGGGGTTCATCTGGGGCTTTTCGCCGCATCCCGCCAATATGAGAGCGAGGACGCCACCGGAAAAAGCCAGACCTGAAACACGTTTAGGCGAAAACCGCATTGAAACCCCCGCGTAGCGTAGTTAACCGCTTCAATTGACCGGGTCAAGGCGGCGCACGGTTCAATCGCGGCAACGATGCGCGATCAGAATAAGCCATGCGTCGATCATGACACGTGAATAGCCCGATAATGTAACTCAGTTATTGGGGAAATTACGTACTTTCGGGGCTTGACTCGTTGTGCGCGGGGATAAATAAGTAACAGGCTCAGCGGCTGGAAACCTCCCTGAGATTGCCCAGGAACACATAGCCCACGCCGTGCACGGTGTGCAGCGGCAGGCGTGTGCCGGTTTGCAGGACCTTGTGGCGCAGCCGGCAGATGGCGACGTTCAAGGTGCGCATGCTGACGCGGCCACTGGCGGGATTGCGCGCGGCCATCAGTTCCTCGCGCACGAGCTCCCGGCCTGGGTTGCGAAGCAGGCACAGAAAGCAGGCGCGCTCCGTCGCGGTCAGGTCGACACGGGCGCCGCCGGGCGCCATCAGGGTCCATCCGTGGTAAAGCAGGCTCCACCCGTCGTCGCTGCGTTCGGAGTCATCCGCCCTGGCCGGGCCGGCGGTAACGGTTTGCCGCGCGCGGCGGGCGCGCACCGGCGCCGGGTTCGGGACGCCCAGAGGCTGAGAGGCAACAGGGTTGAGGTCCAAAAGGTTGGACGCAACAAGGCTGGAAGCGAAGGGGTTGGGCGCATTCATGCCGGGTCTCCACCAGGACCGCCGCGCCGGGCATGGCCGCCGCGGGATCCGGGAACAAGGTTGCTGGATGTCCCGAAAGCCTACCGGGGTGACCGGCGTCTGGCGGCGCAATGCCTCGACTATCAGACTAGTCTTACGCTCTGCCCCTAACTGCGCTTGCCGTTGCGGTGGATATCGTGTGTCACGAAGCAGCTGTCCTCGGTGGGGCGGGCCAGGATGCCTGGCTTGGCCAGCGTCCGGCGGATGTCGGACAATCCGGATTCCCAGTGCTCGCGCATGGCTTCGGTACCGAACTCGTAGTCCTTGGAAAAGCGCTCGAGGTGCTTGGACTCGTAGATCAGGTTGATGATGTTGGTTGCCGGCGTATGCGACAGCTTGCGTATTTCCGCCAGCTCGGGCGCGCTGCGCTCGTTCTCGGGCAAGCGCTCCAGCAGGCGCTGCAGGCCATGACGCAGCTTCAGCACACGCCGCAACTGGTCGGTGACCAGGCGGGTCCGGCTGGAATACTGGATGTCCTTCTGCCGTTCGGCCACCTCTTCCAGCGTGGTCGGCAGGCCGCCTCGCGCGGGCCACAAGTCCACCTGAAAGGCCAGCGTGTCGCGCATGTTGTCGGTGGTCAGCACCTGCGCCAGCGGGGTGTTCGACACGACCCCGCCATCCCAATAGTGTTCACCGTCGATTTCCACCGACGGGAAGCCGGGCGGCAAGGCGCCCGAGGCCATGATGTGCTCAGGGCCCAGCTTGTCTTTCAGGCTGTCGAAGTAAGCGAAATTGCCGGTACGCACGTTCACGACGCCGAAGCTGGCCCGCACGGACCCGCTGTTGAGCAGGTCGAAATCCACGAACTCGCGCAGCGTGGCGGCAAGTGGCGTCGTGTCGTAGAAGCTGGTCGAGGCCGCGCCGCGCCCGTGCGCCCAGTACGGCGGCGGAAAGCGCGGCTTGAAAAAGCCCGGCTGGCCGGAGAACAGGGCCTGGAACGCGGACAACTGGCCGTTCATGGCGGGCGAACCGAATCCGAACGGAATGCCTTCGAACATGCCCGCCAGCGTGTCGCCCCACGGCACCGAGGCGAACCCGGCCGGACGGCAGATGCTTTCCCAGAATCCGCGCAGCCGGTCAACGCGTTCATCCTCGCGGGAACCCGCGATGATGGCCGCGTTGATCGAGCCGATGGAAATGCCGGATATCCAGTTGGGCCGGATGCCCGCTTCGTGCAAGCCCTGGTACACCCCGGCCTGGTAGGACCCCAGCGCGCCCCCGCCTTGCAGCACGAGGGCGACGGTTTCGTAGGGTGGCGTATCGCCGGTGTCTGTGGACGGGGCCTTGCGGCGAGTGGTCATGCAGCTACCTCTGGCTAGCGTTTGCTTTTATCCGGCACTTGCGGCGCGGCGACACCCGCGCGGAACGGATACTTGGCGAAAATCTCGGCAACGGCCTTGTCCACGCTTTGCGGCGAGCCGGCGGTTTCGGGGTTCTGGACTTCGCCTACGGCGACGCCTTCCCACACCAACTGCTTGCGGCGCGTATCGACAAGGTCGATGTTGAGGGTGCCTTCAGTGTACTGGTAGACATCGTCGCCCCAGCCGTAGCCGGGCCAGCCGCCGTAGAACCCGGAACGGTAGCCGTAGTACGGGCCCATGGGCGGCGGCGCCGGAGTCACTTGGGTCTTTTGCTGGAGCTTGGCGCTGAAGTTGACGAGCAGATCGGGATTGGTCGCGCTATAGGCGTAGCCGCGCATTTCCATCTGACCGCGAGTCGCGTCCTTGAGTCTTTCGGTCAAGAGGCTGCTGTAGCCCGCCTTGTCCGTGCCTAGCGGCGTCATGTAGCCGAACGTGCGGTACTGCGCGAAATCGGCCTGATGGTCGTAATCGCCTTTCACCGTCGGGCCCGATGCGCAAGCGGCAAGCAATGCCGTCATGGAACCCGCCGCCACCCATTTCAACGCTTTAAACGCTTTCATGTCGTTCTCTCCGAGAGCCCAGGGCGTAAACATAGTGCCGCGAACCCCGTAAAGTTTCAACAGAATCTCATTCGCATCCTGAAATTTGCAGCCCGCCGGCCCCCTGCCGGCGCCCGTGCGTCCATTACACTCCGGAATGACTCCTGACCCGATACACACTTGACCATGTTGGAACTAGACGGCTCGATCTGGTTTCGTTCCGGCGCCCAGACCTGGGGCGGAAAGAACCGCATAGACCTGCTGGCGCAGATTGACGCCACAGGCTCCATCACGGCTGCCGCGCGCGCCGTGGGCATGAGCTACAAGGGAGCCTGGGACGCCATCGACGCCATGAACAACCTGGCGGGCGAACCCCTCGTCGTGCGGGCGGCGGGCGGCAAAGGCGGTGGCGGCACGCAATTGACCGATCGCGCACGGCGCCTGATCGCGACGTTCCGGGCGCTGGAGGCCGAACATCGGAAGTTCATGGACAACCTGACGCGCGCTGGCCTGGACGCCAGCGGCGACATCGACCTGATGAGGCGTTTCATGCTGAAAACCAGTGCACGCAATAAATTCCTGGGCACCGTCATCGAAGTGCGCACCGGCGCCGTCAACGACGAGATCCTGCTGCGCATCGCCGGCGGCCACACCATTGCGGCCACCATCACCCGCGAAAGCACGACGGAACTGGGTTTGGCGCCCGGCAAAGAAGCGATTGCGCTGGTGAAGGCGTCCAACGTCATCGTCGGCGCGCCCGGCCCTGGCCTGCGCCTGTCGGCCCGCAACCAGTTGCAGGGCAAGATCAGCGCCGTGCGTCCGGGCGCGGTCAACAGCGAGATCCTGATCGGCATGGAGGGCGGCACGACCCTCGTGGCCATCGTCACCAATGAAAGCGCCACCGACCTGGGACTGGCCGTGGGCGCGCCGGCCGTGGCCATCTTCAAGGCGTCCAGCGTGATCCTGGGCGTGCTGGACTAGGGCCTGTCAGCACCCAAGGGGGGCCTCGCGTTCAAACGCCCAGGTCCTCATCGCGGCGGCGCACCTTGCCTTCGCGAACTTCAAAGACTTCGTCGGCCAAGGCGTCGACGTCCGCCGGATCGTGGGTGATCAGCAGCATCGGCACGTCCAGTTGCCGTTGCAGAACGTTCAGCTCCTGGCGCATCTTGCCGCGCAACTGCGAATCCAGCGCCGAAAAGGGCTCGTCCAGCAGCAGGATGTCCGGCTGCAGCGTCAGCGCGCGGGCCAGGGCCACGCGCTGCTTCTGGCCGCCCGAGATTTCGTTCGGGTAGCTGCCCACGATGGAGCCCAGTTCGAACGCGTCGACCCACCGCCGCGCCTCAGGGCCGACTTCGCGCTTGGGCGGATTGAGCCAGCCGCGGCGCAAACCGAACGCGATGTTCTGCGCCACCGTCAGATGCGGGAACAACGCATAGTCCTGAAACAGGTATGCCACGCGCCGGGATTGCGAAGGCAGGCAGATGCCCGCCTGCGCGTCGAACAGCACCCTGCCGTTGATGTCGATGCGACCGGCGTCCGGACGCAGCAAGCCGGCCACGGCTCGCAACGTCAGGCTCTTGCCGGCCCCCGACGGCCCGAACAAGGCGATGCGCTTGGACGACGACGTGAACGCGACGTCCAGTTCGAAGTGCCGGTCGCCCGAGACCATGCGCTTGTTGACCTGGATGCTGACGCTCATCGCCCGCCTCCGTTGCGTTGGCCGGCGCCGATCGGCACCAGCTTGCCCGCCACCAGCAGGACCACGACGCAAGTCACCGAAGTCACCAGCACCAGCAAGTTGGCGGTACGGTCGTCTCCAGCCTGCACGGCCTCGTAGATGGCGACCGACAAGGTCTGGGTCCGGCCCGGCAGATTGCCGGCGATCATCAGGGTTGCGCCGAATTCGCCCAACGCGCGGGCGAACGCCAGCAGCACGCCCGCCGCGATGCCGCGGGCAGCCAGCGGCAAGGTCACGCGGAAGAACACCCCGGCCTCGCCAACGCCCAGCACGCGCGCCGCGTTCTCGAGCTGGCTGTCCACGTTCTCGAAGGCGGCCCGCGCCGACTTGAACACCAGCGGAAACGCCACCACGGACGCCGCGATCACGGCGCCTTGCCAGGTGAAGACCAATTCAATGCCCCACCCCGCCAGCGTTTCGCCGATGACGCCGCGCCGGCCCAGCAAGACCAGCAGGTAATAGCCCAGCACGGTCGGGGGCAGCACCAGCGGCAAGGTCAGGATGGCGTCCAGCAGGTCGCGGCCCGGCCAGCGCCAGCGCGACAGGCCAAACGCCGCGGCAGTGCCGGCCACCGTCGCCAACAGCGTTGCCCAGCCTGCCACTTTCAGCGAAAGCAGCAGGGGCACCCAAACCGGATCAGTCATCAGTTCCTGCTATCGAACAAGACTCAGGGCTTCTGGAAGCCGTAGCGGGACAGGATTTCCTGGCCGGCGGGCGACAGCACATAGGCCACGAAGCTTGCGGCTTCCTTGGCGGCGGCTTCACGCGTGGTCACGGCGATGGGATAGGTGACCGGCGTTTGCGACGGCACGCGCACGGCGACCTTGACCTTGTCCGGCATGATGGCGGCGTCGGTGGCGAACACGAAGCCGGCGTCCACTTCGCCGCGCGACACGTAGTCCAGGCTTTGGCGCACGTTCTGGGCCAGCACGCTCTTTGCCTGCACGGCGCTCCACAGGCCGGCGGCTTCCAGCGCGCCTTGCGTGTAGCGGCCGACCGGCACCGATGCCGGGTTGCCGTAGGCGATGCGCTTGACGTCGTCGCGCGTCAGGTCTTTCAGTGCCGTGATGTTGGCCTTGCTGTCCGTCGGGACGATCAGCACGATCTGGTTGGCGGCGAAGTCCACGCGGGAAGCGGGCTTGACGGCCTTTTCCTCGACGGCCTTGTCCATCGCCTTCTGGTCCGCCGAGGCGAAGACATCAGCGGGCGCGCCCTTCACGATCTGCTGCAGCAGCACATCGGATGCGCCGAAGTTCAGCACGACCTTGGTGCCGGGATTCGCCTTCTCGTAGCCTTGCGCCACTTCCTTGAATGCGTTGGTCAGGCTGGCGGCGGCGGACACGACCAGGTCGCCGGCGTGGGCGCTGGCGCCCCAAAAGGCGGACAGCGCCAGGGACAGCGCCAGCAAGGGGCGTTTGCAAGACATGATCTTCTCCTCGGGAATCGCGATGTTGGTAACGAAATATATATAGGTATATAACGCTAGTCAATTTGCGGCCAAAGCGCAAATTGAGCCAGATCAAAGACGGGAAAAAGCAGGGTTCAACCGCGGGCGACCGTCGTGACGCGCACCGATTCTGGCGCCAGCGCGGCCTGCAGGCAGGCCAGCGCCCGTTCAGGCTGCGCCGACCCGCACATGAAGATGTCCAGGGCCGCATAGCGGTGTTCCGGCCAGGAATGGATGCTGATGTGGGATTCGCTCAGCATGACCACGCCGGTCACGCCGGCGCCTTCGCCGAAATGATGGAAATGGGCGCTCAGGACCTGGGCGCCTGCGGCTTGGGCGGCCGCGATCATCTGCGCCTGCAGTGCGGCGGGATCGGTCAGGCGATCGGCCGCGACGCCGCGGAAATCCGCCAGCACGTGGCGGCCAGGCGTGGCATGCACCGTCACTTGTGGGATCCGCCGGACGACCAGCCCGAACTGCCGGACGAACTGCTACCCCAGCTGCTGCTACTGCTGCTGCCGCCGCTTCCGCCCGCCATGCGCACGCCGGGGGAGCTGGCGCCGGTGGCGGCCATCACCACGACCAGGGCATAGATGGCATACAGGAACTTGCCCATCGTCCTATTCGTCCTTTCCGGAGAGCTTGTCCGCCAGCTTGGCGGGGAACCACAGGAACGCCAAGCCGATCAGGATCGGGACAAAGCGGCCATTGAAGATATTGCCCATGTTCAGGAACAGCATCCCGATGGTGGCGAACCACGCCCATTTGCCGTAGCCGCCCGGCTTGCCGCCCAGCGGCAGGGACTTCTGCTTGGCCAGTTCGGCATTGCCGAACCATTCGGCCAACTGCGCAGGGGCTAGGGGCGCGGCGGCCGACCAGCCGAGTTCGGCGTCGCCCAGTTCGCGCGTCAGCTTCAGCGTGCCGGCCTTGTAGTCGGTGATCTTGGTGGTGTCGCCCGCTTTGACGCGCCAGTTGAACGCGCCCAGCGGCACTTCTACGCGCGAGGTGTAGTCGTACAGTTTTTGGTACAGCTTGGAGCGCCAACGCACGCTGGTCGCGTTGTTGTAGCTGGGCCAGGTGTCGCACACCTGGACGCGCTCCCAGCCTTCATCCGTTTCCACCAGCCAGATAAAACCCTTGAGAGGATTGAACAGCAGGTATTCGATCCAGTCCGAGGGCTCTTCGGGATCGGGGTCGGCGCATTTCATCAGGCCGATCAGCGTGAAGCTGGCGCCGTCGATCTTGGCTACCGCGCCGAGCGACAGCGTGGTCCTGATCGACTTGACCTTGTTCGCCTTCTCGATCACTTCAGCGGTAGGCCCCGAGCAATCCACCGTCGCCGCGCAGGACGGGCACACCACCTGGGTGGCCATGGCTGCCACGAAGCTGATGGGGCCGCCGCAATTCGGGCACTCCAGCGCCTTGATCTGGCCGCGGAACCGGCCAGCCGTTTCCTCGACCTGCTCGTTGGTGCGCAAGGACCCCGCCTGCATGGCGGACAGGTCGAACGCTTTTCCGATGTAGAGCTCCGGCTCGGGGCCGTCGGAGAAGTCCAGCGTCAAGAAGGCGTCCAGGCTGCGGAAGTCCGCCACCTTGGCCTCCCAGCCGTCGCCGGGCACGAACGGCAGTTCGCCCTGCGCCCCGCCCGCCTTGCAGGCCCGCACGTCAGAGGCAATGAAGCGCTGGCCGTCCAGCTTCAGTTCGTCGCCGGGCGCGATGTCGGCAAAGGCCGGCATGCCCTGCGTGGACTTGACCTTGCGGCGGCGGGTCAGGGCGTACTGGCCCGAGGCGTCCGACAGCCAACCGTCGGTCCCGTCTTCGAACCACACATACCACTCGTTCCAGAAGCCCTCGTCAAAACGCAGCTGGATGCGGCCGACCACGTCGAAGCGCTTGCTGTCGGACTTGCCGGTCGCCCCCAGGCACAGGGGCGAATAGTCTTCCAGCACGTCGGCCATTTCGCCGATGCGCCTGACCGAATCGGCATCCTTCAACAAGGTGCTGCGGCAAGCGCCGCAGACCGCCATGACCGAAGCCGTGGACGTGAACTTGACCGGGGCGCCGCACTGCGGACACAGAACCTGCTGCATGGGGCCTTAGCTGGTGAGTTTCTTCAGCACTTCCGCCTTGGCCGTGTCGTAGTCGGCGGCGGTGATCAAGCCCTTGTCCAGCAAGTCCTTGAGCTGCTGCAGCCGGGCGACCGGGTCGACGGACGCGGCTGCCGGCGCAGCCTGCTGGGCTGGCAGCGCCGGCTGGCCCTGGCCTACGCCCAGGCCGGCCGCCATGGTCTGGCCCAGCGCCGCGCCGGCTGCCAGGCCGGCGCCGATGCCGGCGATACCGCCTTCGTTCTGCGCCGCCAACGGAATCGACGTGGCCGTCTGGTACTGGGTGAACTTGCCCAGATCGCCCGCCATGCCCATCGAAATCCGCGTATCCAGCGCCTTTTGCAGTTCTTCGGGCAACGACACGTTTTCAACCGTGAAGTTGTCCAGCTTGACGCCATAGCGGTCAAACACCGGCGCCAGCTGTTCGCTGATGCTCTGCGACATCAGGCCCTGGTTGCCGGCGATGTCCAGGAACGGCACCTTGGAGCCGCCCAGCGCCGTCGTCATCGCCGCGACCACCATGTTGCGCAACTGCGCTTCCAGGTCGTCGACGGTGTATTCGTCGCGCGTGCCGCTGATTTCGCGGTAGAACTTGGCGGGGTCGGTGATCTGATACGAATACACGCCGAAGGCGCGCAGCCGCACCATGCCGAATTCGCTGTCGCGCAACGTCACCGGCTGCGCGGTGCCCCAGCGGCGGCCCAGCTGCAGGCGCGTGCTGAAGAAGATCACGTCCGACTTGAAGGGCGACTCGAACAGCTTGTCCCAGTTCTTCAGGTACGTCAGGACCGGCAGCGTCTGCGTGGTCAGCTTGTACATGCCGGGGCCGAACACGTCGGCCACCTTGCCTTCGTTGACGAACACCGCCATCTGCGATTCGCGCACGGTCAGGCTGGCGCCGTACTGGATTTCGAAATCCTGCATCGGATGGCGCCAGGCGAGCACGCCATCGCGATCCTCGTTCCATTGCAGGATGTCAATGAACTGCTTGCGGATAAATGAACCGAGACTCATGGATTGTCCTCCCGTGTCAGATCGGATGCGGCGCGCCTGCCTTACGTCAGGCAGGCGGCGTTGACGACGCCGGCGGACAGCGAGATCGCGCCGATCAGGCCGCCCATGGCGATATTGTTTTGTTCGATGGCTTCGTTCATGCCGCGGATGGCCTGCGCGACCACGACGTACACGACGATCTGCACCACCATGGCGGCCACGCCCCACACCAGGAACATCACGAAGCTGGCGTGCACGGCGATGCTGGAGCAAAGGGTGAAACTGAAACCGACAAGCGCGCCGCCGTAGGACAGCACCGCGGCGATGTTGCCTTCGCGGATCAGCTCGAATTCCTTGTAGCGCGTCACGGCGGTGTAGACCGCGGTGAAAATGCCCAGCATGACAAGCGCCGAGACGATATAGATCAGATAGGTCACCGCCGGATGCATCGCTTCTCCCATTGCCACCCTCCCAATTGCGCGCAGTATATACGCGGCGTTCGATATACTGCGAACGCATTTTTCGTGTCGGACACCTCATGCGCGACCGCGTTCTCATCCTATCGGTATTGATCGTTGCTTCCTGCGGTTTGGGCTATGAGCTCATCAGCAGCGCGCTGGCCAGCTATTTACTGGGCGATTCGATACTTCAGTTCTCTTCCGTCATCGGCTGCTATTTGTTCGCCATGGGTATCGGCTCGTGGTTGTCAAAATATGTAAAAGACGAAGACGTTTTGAATCGGTTCATCGACGTCGAACTGCTGGTCGCATTATTGGGAGGGGTTTCCGCCGCCGTCCTGTTCCTGGTTTTCGCCTGGCTGTCGGCCCCCTTCCGCGCCGCCCTGTATGTGGGCGTGTTCGTCATCGGCCTGATGGTCGGCATGGAAATCCCGCTGGTGATGCGCGTCTTCAACCAGCGCAAGGCCGAATTCCGCGAAATCGTCAGCCGCGTGCTGACGTTCGACTACCTGGGCGCGCTGGCCGTGTCCCTGATCTTCCCGTTGCTGCTGGCGCCCAAGCTGGGCCTGCTGCGCACCAGCTTCCTCTTCGGCATCATGAACGCCAGCGTGGCGCTGTGGACGACCTGGCTGTTCCGCACCGAAATCCGTCGCCCTGGCGAAAAGGCCATCCGCGCCTGCGTGGTGATCGGCTTCCTGGCGCTGGGTTTCCTCTATTCCAGCGCCATGACCGCCTGGGCCGAAAAAGGTCTGTATGGCGACGACGTAGTGCACGCGGAAACCACGCCCTACCAGCGATTGGTCGTGACCCGCTGGCACGACGACCTGCGCCTGTACATCAACAACAACCTGCAGTTCTCGTCGCGCGACGAACACCGCTATCACGAATCGCTGGTGCATCCCGGCCTGCAGACGCTGCCCTGGGCGCGCAATGTGCTGGTGCTGGGCGGCGGCGATGGCCTGGCCGTGCGCGAAATCCTCAAGTACAAGAACATCGAGCACGTAACGCTGGTGGACCTGGACCCTGCCATGACCGGGCTGTTCTCGCGCTCCGAGCCGCTGGTCAAGCTGAACCAGGGGTCGTTGAAGGACCCGCGCGTCACCGTCATCAACGACGACGCCGGCCGCTGGCTGGAAACCCACGCCGAGGTCTACGACTTCATCGTGGTGGACTTCCCGGATCCGTCGAACTTCGGCCTTGGCCGTTTGTATTCGGTGCCGGTCTACCACCTGATGGCGCGCCACCTGGCCGAAAACGGCTACATGGTGATCCAGTCCACCTCGCCCTATTTCGCGCCACGCTCTTTCTGGAGCGTGGACGCCACCTTGAAGGAAGCGGGCCTGAACACGTGGCCGTACCACACCTATGTGCCGTCCTTCGGCGACTGGGGCTTCATCCTGGCCAGCAAGCGGCGTGATTACACCCCGCCTGACAAGATCACCGTGCCCACGCGCTACCTGGATCCTGCGACCACGCGCGAACTCTTCCATTTCCCGGCCGACATGCCTGCCCTGGCGATGCCGCCCAACCGCTTGAATGAGCAGTCGCTCGTGCGTTATTTCGACGAGGACTGGCGCAAGGTCATCCGCTGATGAGACGCCGCAGCTTCCTGCTGGGCGCCGCCGCCACGGCGGCGGTGGCGGGCACGGCCGGCTATTACCGGTCGCGCATCGTCGAGACCACGCCTGACGTCCATTACCCCGGCATGCAGGCCGGCCATGCCCTGCGCGACGGCGCGGCGCTGCCCGTGCCGTCCGCCCACTACCGGCATGGCGTCGCCATCCTGGGCGCCGGCGTGGCCGGCCTGTCCTGCGCCTGGAAACTCGCGCGGGAGGGATACACCGATTTCGTCGTGGTCCAAGGCCCCGAATTCGCCGGCAATGCCGCAGCCGGACGGCAAGGCGAACTGGACTATCCGCTGGGCGCGCACTATCTGCCGCTGCCGTCCATGGCCTCGACCCATGTGCGCGAGATGCTCGCCGACTTCGGCATCATCGAACGCGGGGCGGGCGAACCGCGCCCCTACTACGACGAATCCATCCTGGTGCATTCGCCGCAGGAACGCCTGCTGCGCAACGGGCACTGGGAAGACGGGCTGCTGCCCATGACCGGGCTGCCCGAGACCGATGTGGCGCAGCACCGCCAGTTCCTGGAGCTGATCGACCGGCTGCATACGCAAGTGGGCAATGACGGCCGCAAAGTGTTCAGCATTCCCCTCGTGCTGTCGTCCCGCGATCCCGCGTGGCGCGCGCTGGACGCCATGACCTTCAAGCAATGGCTGGAACGCGAAGGCTACACGTCGCCTGCCCTGCACTGGTATCTGAACTACTGCTGTCGCGACGACTACGGCGCGCAATATGACGTGGTGTCGGCCTGGGCCGGCCTGCACTACTTCGCCAGCCGCGACGGGCATGCCGCCAATGCCGGCGAAGGCGCGGTGCTGACGTGGCCTGGTGGCCTGGCGGTACTGGCCGACCGCATGCGCGCAGCCATCGACCGAGCGCTGGGACATCGCCGCTGGCTGATTCCAGGCACCGCGATGCGCGTGGACGACACGCCCGCCGGCCCGCGCGTGACCTGCGCCGCGGGCGGCGCCACGCCTGGCACCTACACCCTGCAAACCCGGCGCACCGTTTGCGCGATGCCGCTGTTCGTGGCGCAGCGCATCCTGCCGGACATCCGCGCTTACGGCTATGACCCGGCCGTGCACACCTCGTCGCACGCGCCCTGGCTGGTGTCCAACTTCGTGCTCGAAGGCTATCCGCTGGAAGCGCCTGGCGAGCCGCTGTCCTGGGACAACGTGGTCTATCAGGGGCGCGCACTGGGGTATGTGGTGTCCACGCACCAACTGTTGCGCGTCACGCGGTCTCCGCGCACGGTGTTCACGGCGTATCACGCGCTTAGCGGGCAAAGCCCCAGCGCCGCGCGACAGTGGCTGGCCACGGCCAGCCCGCGGGACCTGCGCGACGAGGCCGCCGCCGACCTGGTCGCCGCCTACGGCCGCGAGTTCTGGCGCAATGCGCGGCAACTGGACATTACGGTGCGCGGCCACGCCATGGCCTCGCCACTGTGCGGATTCTTGAGCAATCCGGGACTGGCCGCGCTGCGCGACGTGGACGGGCCCGTGCTGTTTGCCCATGCGGACTTGTCGGGCTATTCCGTCTTCGAGGAAGCGTCCTGGTGGGGTGTCGTAGCCGCCGGTCGCATCCTCGGGAAAAAGCCGGCGCAGGCCTGAACGCGCCTAGCGCCGATTTTTCTTCTTGGCCCCACGGCGGCGGCCCTACAATTCCCCGTCCTGGCCGCTTCAAAGAAAAACACATGGGAAAGCACGTCATCGTCTTGGGTGCGGGCATCGTAGGGGTGTGCTGCGCGTTGGAATTGTTGCGCCGTGGCGCCAAGGTGTCGCTCATCGACAAGCAAGACCCGGGCATGGAAACATCCCTGGGCAATGCGGGCGTGCTGGCGCGCAGTTCGCTGATGCCGTTCAACCGCCCAGGCTTGTGGGGCCAGCTGCCCCGTCTGCTGAAGAACAACACCGTCCAGTTCCGCTACCGCCCGCAATACCTGGCGCGGAATCTGGCCTGGGCGGCCCGCTTCCTGCTGAATGCACGGCCCGCCGTGTTCCAGGAAACCGTCGAAGCACTGGACGGACTGATCCGGCTGTCCGCTCCCGAACACCTGAAATTGCTGGATGCCGCCGGCGTACGCCATCGCTTGCGCGACACGGGCTGGGTGTTCCTGTACCGCAGCGAATCCGCCTGGAACGGCAGCGAGTTGGCGCGCAAGACCTTTGCGCGGCATCAGGTTCCGACCCAAATCCTGAGCCCCGCTGAACTGGCGGAAATGGAACCCGCGCTGGCCCCGATCTTCCATCGGGCATTGTGGATTCAAGGCTCGTATTCGGTGGACGACCCGCACGCAGTGGTCGCCGCCTATGCGGATCTGTTCCGCCGTTCGGGGGGAACGTTTCAACACCTGACCGCCACCAGCCTCCGCCGCGACGGCTCGCGCTGGACGGTACTGGGCGCCGCGGGGTCGGAATCGCTTTCGGCGGATCAATTGGTCGTGGCGCTGGGGCCTTGGTCGAAAGCCCTGCTGAAGACCACGGACATCAATCTACCCATGGCGTTCGAGCGCGGTTATCACATGCATTACCGCGGCGTGGGCGGTGCCAGCGTCAGCCGGCCCATCCATGACACCGACGGCGGATACGTGCTGTCGCCCATGGCGCGCGGCCTGCGCCTGACGACTGGCGTGGAACTGGACGCCTGCGATGCGCCTGGCAAGTCCGTGCAGTTGGAATTGGCGGAATCGCGGGCTAGGGAGGCTTTCCCGCTGGGCGAGCGTCTGGACGCAACGCCTTGGCTCGGCCGCCGCCCCACTCTGCCCGACAGCCGCCCGATGATCGGCGAGGCGCCCCGCCACCCCGGGCTGTGGCTGGCACTGGGACATCAGCACATTGGGTTCAGCACCGCGCCGGGCACGGCGAAGATATTGGGCGAACTGATGTATGACAGCGGTGCGGAAGGCAGCGAGACGTCTCGTCATCGCGCCTTCCGGCCGGACCGATTCCTTTGACGCGGCAGCTAGGGTCAGGCCAGTTCTCTCGACTCGGCCAGCGCCTCTTGCAGCGCCGCTTCAAAAATATCCAGGCCTTCCTCCAGTTGCGCGAACGGGATCGTCAACGGTGCCAACACGCGCACGACGTTGCCATATACGCCGCAAGTCAACAGGATCAACCCCCGGTCAGCGGCTGAACGGGTCAGCGCCTTGACGAGCTCCGGCCACGGTTCTCGCGACTCCCGGTCTTTGACGAACTCCACCGCCACCATCGCACCCAGGCCTCGCACATCCCCCACGCAGGGCAAACGATCGTCGTCCGACCACGCCTTGAAGCGGCGCGTCACTCGCTCGCCCACCTGTATCGCGCGTTCGGCCAGACTTTCCTCAGCCAGAATGTCGATCACGGCCAACGCGGCGGCGCAAGACAAGGGGTTGCCGGCGAACGTGGAGCCCAGTCCCCCTGCGGGGATTTTATCCATCACGCTGGCGCGACCGGTGATCGCGGCAATCGGAAAGCCGCCGCCCAGGCCCTTCGCCATCGTGATGATGTCCGGCGCGACGCCCATGTGCTCCATGGCGAACATGCGACCCGTGCGGCAAAAGCCGGTCTGGATCTCATCCGCGATCAACAAGATTCCGTGCGTGTCGCACAACTGACGCAGGCTCCTCATCAGGGATGCGCTGGCGGGATTGAAGCCCCCCTCGCCTTGCACCGGTTCGATGATGATGCCGGCCACCCGTCCTGGATCCACCTCGGATTTGAACAGGGTATCCAGGGCGCGCAAGCTGTCGGCTTCGGTAATGCCTCGGTACGGCGTGGGAAACGGCACGTGGTAGACGTCGGGCACCAGCGGGCCAAAGCCCGCCTTGTATGGCACCGTCTTTCCGGTCAGGCTCATCGTCATCAGCGTGCGCCCGTGGAATGCGCCAGAAAACGCTACGAAGGCCGATCGTCCCGTCGCTGCCCGCGCCACCTTGATCGCGTTTTCATTGGCCTCCGCCCCCGTGTTCACGAGGAACGTCTTTTTCGGAAAGTCGCCAGGCGTCAAGGTGTTTAAGCGCTCGCACAGCGCAAGGTAGCCCTCATAGGGCGTCGTCTGGAATGACACGTGCGTATAGCGGTCCAACTGCGATTTGACCTGCGCAACGACCTTGGGATGACGATGGCCCGTATTGGCCACGGCGATGCCCGCGCCGAAGTCGATGTAGCGCTTGCCGGCCTCATCCCAGTACTCGGCGTTTTCCGCGCGGTCGATCATCATATCCAGGTGCTGCGCCAGGCCGGCGGGAATCGCAGCCTTGCGGCGTTCGGTGAAAGTCTTGTTCTGGGACATCGTCCCCTCCTCCAGGTAAGTCTGCACCGCCCCGCGACCGCAGGGCGGCGTTGCCTCAAGCCTGCGCCGTCTCAAGCGCGCCTTCGCGCTGGGAAGCGCCATGCCTGGCTTCGCGCTCGCGCGCCCAATCCACGCACCACGATGAGCAGAAAAGACGCCCATCGGGCTCCACGCGCTTTGCCACGTCGTCCTCGGTGCCTTCGTAGATCAGCACGCCGCAATTGACGCACTTGATGTAGCGCTCGATATACAGCCCGTTCTGAGAGAACTTCATGCTTATGCTCCTTGATAGTCGTAGTAACGACGCGCCGTGTCGGCCGACACGTAGCCTTCGTTCACGTCCTCTGCCACCGCCTCCGGCGCGCGGGCCTTCGGATCGCCGTAACCACCACCGCCTGGCGTGACGAGACGCACACGGTCTCCGCGCCGGATCACCACATTGGAGTACCGGCTGGAAGAGGCCTTGCCATAGGCTTCGCACATGGTTTCCCATGATTCTCCCCCTGCCTTCTGCACCAGAGTGGCGCCCAGGCCGCCTTCCGTGCCGCCATTCAAGCCCCAGGGCGCGAACTCGTGCCGGTCGGTCATCTGCGAGCAAGTAATGCTTTCGTTCAAGCACAGCATCTGCTTGGAGTAGCCCAAGCCACCGCGATATTCACCCGCGCCGCAAGAGTCCTGGTTGAACGCCAGGCTTTCAATGCGCCAAGGGAAGCGTGTCTCGTACACCTCCACGGGCGTGATGCGGCAATTGCCGTTGATGGAATCCACTGCGTCATTGCCATCGGCAAATGCGCGCCCGCCCCAGCCCACGGCTTCCAGGTCATAGCATGCGAAGTACTCGCCGGAATCCGCGGACACGCCGCCGAACACGAAATTGCAGTGTGTGGCGCCTTCGGCCGCCATCACGCGGTTGGGCACGGCCTTGGCCATCGCGCCCAGGATCGTCCCAACGATGCGCGGGTGCGTCTCCGTGTTGCCGCCCACTTCGGGGGCCGGAAAGTCCACGTTGACGATGGTGCCAGGTGGCGCCACGACGCGAATCGGACGGAAGCACCCTGAGTTGCGCGGAATCGACGGGTCCGTCATATGCAGGACGGCGTTGTAGGCGGCAGACGTCGCCACGCCCAGCGTCGCATTGATGGGGCCGGCAGCTTGCGGCGACGATCCCGTGTAGTCGACGATGATCTCACCGCCGCGCTTGTGTACTTCCACCTGCACCAGATATCTGCGATCCGCGTCGATGCCATCGCTCTCGATCAGATCGTCAAAGGCGTAGATGCCGTCAGGAATGGCTTCAAGCTCGGCGCGCATGCGGCGTTCGGAATACAGCAACAGGTCATTGACCGTGCTGAGCATCTTTTCCTTGCCATACTTGGCGTAGACCTGCTTCATCTGGCGTTCGCCCAGATCGACCGCCGCGATTAAGGCACGTAGATCGCCGTAGTTGCTGCGTGGCGTGCGCACGTTGGCCAGCAGCAGCTTCCAGACATCGCGGTTGTCCTTGCCGCGCGACTTGATCTTCACCGGCGGAATGCGCAGGCCTTCCTGGAAGATTTCCGTCGCCTCGCCGCAGAAGCCACCCGGCGCCATGCCCCCCACCTCGGCCAGGTGGCCGATGGCCACCGCCCAGCCCACCATCTCGCCCTCGACGAAAATCGGCTTGAAGAAGGTATGTTCCGGCGTGTGCAGGCCGCCCCGGTACGGGTCATTGTGCAAGATGATGTCGCCGTCTTCCAGCTCGTCCAGCGGCATTTCCCGCATGCACGACTTCACCAGCAGCGGCATGCCGCCGATCTGCGCGGGGCAATAGTCCGCCACCGCGATCATGTCGCCATTGCGATCCGCCAGGCCGCAGGTGAAATCCAGGGCTTCGTTGAAGATCGTCGAATAGGACGTCTTCATGAGCGTGATGCCCATTTCCCGGCAGATGGAAACCATGGTGGATTCCAGGATGTTCATCGTTACCATATCCATCGTGGTACTCCTTATGCCGAAATAATCAGGTTGCCGAACGGATCCACGCGCAACGTCTGGTTCGCGCGCAGGATCGTGACGGATGCGCTTTCCTCGATGACCGCCGGCCCAGTCACGACGTGGCCTTGCTTGAATGTCTCGCGGTCATAAGTAGGCGTATCGATCCAGCCTTCGTCGAGCCGCACGCGGCGGCTGCCTGATGCGGGCGGGCTGCCTTCGCCGCGTGCAAGCTCGCGCAGCACCGGCTTCTCGGACACAGCCACGGCAATGACTTTCAGGTTGACCATCTCGATGGTCTCGCCCGGAATGGCAAAGCCGAAGCGGGCTTCGTGCTGCTCATGGAAGCGCGCCCATAGCGCCGCGACGCTGGCATCGTCGAATTCGTCGCCATCCAGCATCACCTCCAGTTCGTGGTTCTGGCCCAGATAGCGCGCCTCGACCGACCGGTACACCTCCACGCCGCTGACATAACCTTGCGCATGTAGTTCGCCCACGGCGTCCTGCACCAGGGATTTCATCGCCGCCGTGACGCGCGCCTGCTCGAAGCGCGTGGACACCTGCTGCACCGTGCGATGCCGGTCCACCCGCGCATCGGTCATGATGAAGCCGAAGGCCGAAAACTGACCCGGATAGTTCGGCACCATGCCCTGCGGGATGCCGCTGATTTCCATCAGATCGCATATATGCACCGGCCCCGCTCCGCCCGAGGCCACCAGCGTGAAATCGCGCGGATCCAGTCCGCGTTGCAGCAAGACCGCCCGCAACGCCCCCAACATGTTGTTGTTGGCGATCTGCACCATGGCGTAGGCGGTCTGGTCGACTTCCATGCCAAGTTCGCCGGCAATGCGGGCAACGGCGCGGTGCGCGGCCTCGGCATCCAGCTTCATGCGGCCGCCCAGAAAATAATCGGGGTTGATGCGGCCCAACACCACATTGGCGTCGGTCACGGTGGCGTGCTCGCCGCCGCGGCCGTAGCAGGCCGGCCCCGGATCGGCGCCTGCCGACTGCGGCCCCATGCGCAACATTCCGCCCTTGTCGATCCAGGCAATGGAACCTCCGCCCGCCCCGATCGTGTGGATATCGATCATGGGCACCTGGATCGGCAGCCCCCATTCGATCTCGAAGTTGGTCGTTACGTTCTCCATGCCGTCCACGACCGTGGAGCAATCCGTCGACGTTCCTCCCATGTCGAAGGTGACCAGGTTGCGCAGACCCGTCAATTGCGCCACCGCGCGGGTAGCGACCACGGCGCCGGTAGGCCCCGACAAGGTCATCTGCACGGGCGCGGCCGCAGCGCCCTTCAACGTCGATTCGCCGCCATTGGACTTGATGACACCCACCTTGCCACCGACGCCGATCTCGTCCAGACGCTTTTGCATGCGTTCAAAATTGCGCGAGACAATTGGCTTCAGATAGGCATCCGCAATCGTGGTGGATGCACGGTCATACTCTTTCCACTTGGGCAGCACGTCGTACGAGACTGACACCGGCATGCCAGGAAGCTCCTCGGCGAGGATCTCGCGGATGCGGTGCTCGTGCGCCGGGTCGATATAGGAAAACAAAGTGCAGACGGCTACCGCTTCGATGTCGCCGCTTTCGCGAATGCGCGCCGCGACGTCGCGCACGACAGCCTCGTCCAGCGCCTGCACGACGTCGCCGCTTGCCGACAGCCGCTCCGCCACTTCGTAGCAGTCCGCGCGCTTGACCAACGGCTTGGTCTTGATCCAGGTGATGTCGTAGTGGCTGCGGCGGTCTCCACGCTGGATGAAGGGCACGTCACGAAAGCCCTGCGTCGTGATGTAGGCGACCTTGGCGCCACGCCGCGTCAGCAACGCATTGGTCGCAATGGTGGTTCCCAGGCGGATCTTGGATACGGAATCCAGGTCCTGGTGTTGAGAAAGCCCTTGCAGGACGCCTTCGATCGGCTCCTTGGGGGTAGTCAGGTTCTTCCAGTTCCGTATGGCGCCGGTCTCAGCGTCATACGAGACAAAGTCGGTGAATGTGCCGCCTATGTCGATACCGACGATGTTGATGTCCTGCATTGCTTTCTCCCTTGAATTCCGCCAAAGCGAGCTGGCGGTGAACTAGTGATCGCTATAGGCAGCCGCGATCCGGCGCCAGGAATCCTGGATATGGTCACGCAAGGCCTTGGCCGCTCTGTCTGGGTCACCCGAGGCGACTGCGTCGACGACGGGATAGTGGTCAACGGCCGCCGCTTCCAGGCTTTCAAAACGGTGTTCCACAAGCGTGATGAATATCTGCACTTCGGCATGCAGATTGTTGAAAGCCCGCAACGTCTGTGTGTTGCCGGACAATTCACATATGCGCTGATGAAAGCCGATGTCTTTCTGCACCAGCTCCATCTCCTTGCCCGCGTTGGCGGCTTCGACCATGCCGTCGACCATCTTGCGCAGGCCTTCGACATCGGCCGGCGTGATGCGTGTCAGCGCCTGACGGACGGCGAAATCCTCCACCATGGTCCGAAACGAGAACACGTCTTCGATGTCCTGCTTGGTGAATGACCGCACGAATGTCCCGCGCCGTGGCGAAGACACCAATAGGCCACGCTCCTCCAGCTTGCGGATCGCTTCGCGGATGGGATTTCGGCTGATGCCCAAGGTGCGTGCCAGCTCGGCCTCGTTGATGCGCTGCCCGCCTCGCAGCCGCCCCGAAACCAGTTCGCGGAACAGGTGCTCCGCGACCTGATCGGACAGCATACGGCTATCGATCAGGACGTTGCTGAGCAGCGGTTCATCAGGGGATGCCGTGTGCGGATAGGACGAAGTCATAAGTGGTTTATTCCTGTTTTTCAGACCGTGCCGGCCAAGTGAACTCGCGTCCACCCATCAGGCCTTCTCGCCGGTAAATGAGGATGAGCAACATCGCAGCAGCCAGCACCAGTTCCTGGGCGCCGCTTGGCAACGTGAATTGTGCTCCTCCCAGCGAAACGCCGCTTTCAAACTGGCGAAACACATCGATGACCAGTTGCACGAATACCACCCCCACCACGGCGCCAGCCAGACTGCGCATACCCCCCACGACCAGCATGGCAAGCGTGATGAATGTCAGATTCAGGAAAAAAGAGTCGACCGAGATCGTTCCCACGAAGTGCGCCTGCAAGACGCCCGCCATGCCCATGACCGCGCCGGACAAGGTGAAGGCGATCAGGCGGCTGCCGTACAACGACACGCCAGCCGCCCGCGCCGCGACTTCGTCCTCGCGCGCGGCCCGCAGCACCAGCCCCCAGCGTGAACGCTGGTAAACATACGCCGC
This sequence comes from uncultured Achromobacter sp., assembly GCA_963530045.1. GTDB lineage: Bacteria > Pseudomonadota > Gammaproteobacteria > Burkholderiales > Burkholderiaceae_B > Achromobacter. The sequence continues at coordinate 7,821 of CAUSDE010000056.1, read as the reverse complement.
CAGGATGCTGATCGTCGCGGCGCCGAAGGCCACGCCTGGCGTCACGAAGGTAGGCAGGCCCACGACGGAGGCGGTGCCCATGGTCACGCTATCCCAGTTGGAATACACCACGTTCAGGATGAACAGGATCGCCAATGTGGAAATCGACGCGGCCAGTCCCGACAACCGCATCAAGACCAGCCCGACGACGAAAGCGGCCACGGTGGCGGCAGCGACGGAAGTCGCCGCCGACATCCATACCGGCAGCGACTGCCCCAGCAGAAAGTCCGGCAAGCCCGACATGACAATAGGCTTCAATGCTTCGCAGCAGGTTTGCCACGCGGCGGCATACGCCGCTACCGCCATGAACGAAACCTGGCCAAACGAGACAATGCCGGAGTTGCCGATGAAGATGTACATCCCCACCACGGTGACGATGCGGATCAGCGCCAGGGTCACACTGCTTTGCAAAGACAGGCTGCCGTATTCGGCGGCCAGCAGACTGGCCAGCCCCAGCGGCAAGACCAGCGCAAGAACCGGCATGGCGCCTTGCCATCCTCGGCGATGATTTGTAGCAGGTTGAGCATGCATCACACGCGCTCCCGGTTGGCACTGGTGGCAATCAGGCCCGACGGCCGCCACAGCAGCGTCAGGATCACAAGCGTGAAAACGCCGGCATCGCGGAATGGCCGCAAATCCGTCGGCAGGTAGGATTGCAGCAGCACGCTGGCCGCGCCCACCAGGAATCCGCCGAGCGCAGCGCCCGGCAAGGACCCCATGCCACCGATGACGGTCGCAAAGAATGCATAGATGACCGGCATCATGCCCATGCGCATGTCCAGCGTGCCCGTCTGCATGATGAGCAACAACGACACCGTGCCCGACAACAGACCGCTGACCGCGAACGCCACGGCAATCACGCGATTGGCGGGCACGCCCAACAGCCGCGCCATCTGGAAATTCTCGGCCGCCGCGCGCATCTGCACACCGATGGATGTCCGCTTCAAGAACAGCACCAGCGCCACCAGCAGCACCGCAGTCACCCCCATCGTGAGCAGTTGCGTGCCCGGCAGCCGTAGTCCTCCGATATCGATCGCGCGCCCCATCCCGCCGCTGATGTCGATGGATTTCGGCCGCCCGGTATGCACCAGCATGATCAGGTGCTGAAGAAAGTAGCTGACGGCGAACGACGACACCAGCAAGGTCGCCGGATTGGTCTGACGCAGCGGCCGGAACGCGATGCGTTCGGTGGCCAACGCCAGGATGACGACAGTGAGCAATACCGCAATGACCATCAGCGGCGCGGGCAATGCGCCAAAAAGCAAGGGCGGCGCAACGCTGGCCGTGGGCACCACCAGCGCGTAGGCGCCCACCGTGATGTAGTCGCCCTGAGCAAAGTTGATCAGGCGCATGATGCCGAAGACGAAGCCGATCGCCAGTGACACCAGCGCATACAGGCTGCCTAGCGCGGCGGCATCTACCAGGGTTTGGATGAAGCTCATCATGGCGGCTCCTAGATGTGCAAGGCCGGGTTGTCGGACTTGTGGCCCAGGTAGGCTCGCCGCACCTCCGGATCCGCCTGGATTTCCTGCGGCGAGCCTTCGGCCAGGCTGCGTCCGCCGTCCAGCACGTGGATGCGGTGGCACGCCCCCATGATCACCTGCATGTTGTGTTCAATCAGCAGCACTCCGCAACCGAACCGGCCAGGAATCCCAGAGATCAGATGCATGAGATCTTCGCATTCGGCGTCGTTCATGCCAGAGGCGGGCTCGTCCAGCAGCGCGAATAAGGGTCCCAGCGCCAATGCGCGGCCGATGCCGATACGCCGCTCATGGCCATAGGACAGGCTGTCGCAGCGTTGGGCCGCCAGATCGCCGCATCCGATCCAGTCCAGAACCTCCAGTGCGCGCAGCCGTGCCGGACGACTGCGCAGGCCGCTTCCCAGCGCCGCGACCATCAGGTTTTCAAGCACCGTCAGATCCTTGAACAGCCGGCCGGCCTGGAAGCTACGCGCAATGCCGGCGCGCGCCGCCCGGCTGGGGCCGGATTCGGCCACGGGGCGGCCCGCCAGCCGCACGGTGCCGCGCGTGGGCTGCTGAAAGCCGCTAAGCACATTGACCATGGTGGTCTTGCCCGCGCCGTTCGGCCCAATCAGCCCGAATACCTGGCCGGGCGCAATCGTCAGATTCACCCCGGACAATGCCGAGATGCCGCCGAACGTCACATGAACGTCACGCGCTTCCAGCATCGCTGCTGTGTCGATGGACATCATCGTTTCCCTGGCCATCGTGCTCAGGCGCCTACACGGAACAGCAACTTCAAATCCGGCGTGAACTGATTGCGGTACATCTCCACGGCACGGAACGACCCGTCCTTGACGGTCATGATGAGCCATGGCCGATTCACCTGCACGTGCAGATCCTTGGTGTAGCTGGTGGGGCCCACCAGGAACGGCTGGTCCTTGTATCCGTTCATCACCGCCAGCGTCTTGTCCGAATCCGTACTCTTGGCTTCGGTCACGGCATGCGCCCATTGCTCGATCAGGCTGTAACCCAGCACGGAATAGGAAGACACGGGTGGCTCGCCCCAGCGCGCCTTGAAGGCCTGAACGAACTGGTTCATTTCGGGGCGGGGATCGTCGCCATACAGCGACATGAAGCCGGGCAGATAGAAATCCTTGAGGTTCGGCACAGCGTTAAGCCAATAGTTGTCCACCATGGCGGTCGTGCCCAGGATGGGCACGTCCAGCCCGGCCGCGCGCAGTTGCCGGATGGCGGATGCCCCGCCCGGCGTGTAGCTGCACAGGAAGACCGAATCTGGCTTGTTCTTCAGGCCTTGCAAGCGGGTGATCTGCGCGGCGATCGACGGGTCGTCATTGCGAAAAACATCCCCGCCCAGGATGCTCTCCTTGCCATTGACACGTGCCCAGGCCGCTCGGAATCCCGCGCACCCGGACTTGTTGTATTCAATGGAGACGTCCTCCAGCACATAGGTGGTTTTCAGCCCCAGCTTCTGCTGCGCGTATTCGGCAATAGCGATGCCTTCGGATTGCGCCGCGCTGTTGGCGGTGAAGGCGAAATTGCCCACGCCCTGCACGCCCATCTTTGGATCGGCCGCGCAAAGACTCATTGAAATGATCTTGGCTTTCTGGGCAGCCAGCGCCGCCGGTGCGCCAAAGTCGTAATCGCACGACACCACCAGCATGTCCACGCCAGACTGCACCAGCTCAGCCCCGGCGCTGGCGGATCGCTCGCGCTCGGTCTTGGTATCCAAGACGCGGTACTTCACCTCGCGCCCCAGCAATCCGCCCGCCTTATTGATCTCGTCGATTTTCATGACGGCCGCGCGAAACGGCGCGGCGTCGTAGTTGTGCAGCCAGCCAGATTCAGCGATGGCAAAACCGATAACGATGGGTTTGTCGGCGCCATGCCCTGCGCCGCTGCTGAGAACTCCGGCGCCGAGGACTGCCGCCAGACGAAGAAACTTCAGAAATTTTGACAACGTGCGCATCACTTCCCCTTGCGGAGTGCGCTCTTGGTCGCACCCCGGTTGTGTTTATGAATCACGACTCAATTTCTGACCACTGTTAACTGAAGACTGTGGACAGTTTGAATCTTGATCTTTAGAATTTGCAGCGTCAACCCGATTCATCCTAGTAACTTCCCTTACCCGGCTCTGGCAGCGCATGCGCTGGCCACGGTCTTCCCAAGAGGTGGTTCATGCTGGAAATCAAGGATCTGCACGCGGCCTATGGCCGTCTGGCCGCCCTCAAGGGAGTGGACATCCAGGTGCCCAAAGGCGGCATCGTCTTTGTGGTCGGGCCTAACGGTGCGGGGAAGTCCACCCTGTTGAAATCCATCGCCGGATTGGTCAAACCGGTGGGCGGTTCGATCGACTTTGAACGTGTCCGCATCAATGGCCGCCCGCCTGAACGCTTATGCCGGGATGGACTGGTGCTGGTGCCCGAGGGCCGCCACATCTTTGGCACGTTGACGGTGGAAGAAAACCTCAAGCTGGCCATGAGCGCCCGCAAGCACAAGGCCGAGGCCGCTGCGGATCTGACGCAGGCGCTGGACGCCTTTCCCATCCTGCGGGAACGCTACAAAGGCGCGGCAGGCTATCTGTCAGGCGGCGAACAGCAGCAATTGGCGATCGCGCGCGCCATGCTGCTGCGACCCCGTCTATTGATGATCGACGAACCGTCATTGGGCTTGGCGCCCTTGGTCATTGATCAGGTCTATGACAAGCTGAGAATGTTGAATGCGTCGGGCATGACGTTGCTGGTGATCGAACAATCGACCGCCCGCGTCATGGATCTGGCGACCCACGTCTATGTGCTGCGCAATGGCAAAGTGGCGCTGGATTGCGACGCGCGTCATATCGGCGACGGCCGCGCGCTGGAGAATGCGTACTTCGGTTATGAGGCGGCGCAAGGCGTGGCGGTAGCAGCCTGAAACGCCGCCCCACCCTCAAGAAAAAGCGCCCGGCGCACACCCCTGGTGGGCATGCGCCGGGCGCGTATTCCGCCAATGCCGGGAATCAGCCCAGCAACAAGGCGTCGTCCGACAGTTTCTCGCCACGCACGCGTTCGAACATGGCCAGCAGGTCCGGCACGTCCATGCCGCGGCGCTCGTCGCCGGACACGTCCAGCACCACCTGGCCTTGATGCAGCATGACCGTGCGGTCGCCCACGTCCAGCGCCTGGCGCATGCTGTGGGTGACCATCATGGTGGTCAGCTGGTTTTCGGCGACGATACGCGCCGTCAACTGCAGCACGAAGTCCGCCGTGCGCGGATCCAGCGCCGCGGTGTGCTCGTCCAGCAGCAGGATGCGCGACGGCTGCAAGGCCGCCATCAGCAGGCTGACCGCCTGGCGCTGGCCGCCCGACAAGAGGCCGATGCGGTCGGTCAGGCGGTTTTCCAGCCCCAGGCCCAACGTGGACAGGCGTTCGCGAAAACCGTCCTTCATCGATGCCTTGACGGCACGGCCGTAGCCGCGCCGCGCGCCGCGCATTTGCGCCAACGCCATGTTTTCTTCGATGGTCAGGTCTTCGCAGGTGCCGGCCATCGGGTCCTGGAACACGCGGGCCACACGGCCGGCGCGCGCCCAGACGGGCTGGCGCGTGACGTCCACGCCGTTGATGTCGATGCGGCCGGAATCGACCGGCAGGTCGCCTGAGACGGCGTTCAGGAACGTGGACTTGCCGGCGCCGTTGGAGCCGATGACAGTCACGAACTGGCCCGACGGGATGTCCAGTGACATGCCGCGCAAGGCGCGGGTCTCGATGGGCGTGCCGGCGTTGAAAGTAATCTTGAGATCTTTAGCGGACAACATTTCAGTACTCCATTGTGCAGTCGCAGCACCCGCGCCGCACGAGGCTGGCGCAGCTAGACCGGGGCCGCCGCGGAGCCGGCTTTGCCGGTCCGCCAGCGGCGCCCCCTTGAGGGGGAAGCGCCAGGGGCGCTTCGGGGGTGGGCATCAACTTTTCTTGCCGACCAGGCGGCGCTTGAGCATCGGGATGACCAGGGCGACCGTGACCAGCACCGCGGTGACGAGGTTCAGGTCTTGCGCCTTCAGGCCGATGAAATCGCTGTTCAGCGCCAGCGCGATGAAGAAGCGGTAGACGATGGCGCCGATGATGACGGCAAGCGTCGCCAGCACCAGTTTGCGCGACGGCAGGATGCTTTCGCCGACGATCACCGCGGCCAGGCCGATCACGATGGTGCCGATGCCCATCGAGATGTCCGAACCGCCTTGAGTCTGCGCGAACAGCGCCCCGGCCAGGGCGACCAGCGCGTTCGACAACGCCATACCGCCCAGGATCATGCGACCGGTGTTGACGCCCTGCGCGCGGGCCATGCGGCCGTTGGAGCCGGTGGCGCGCACGGCCAGCCCGGTCTGCGTGGCGAAGAACCAGTCCAGCGCCAGCTTGGCCAGGATCACGATCACGATCAGGATCAGCGGGCGGGCGACGTAGTCGGAAATCCAGCCCGGCTGCAGGATCGTGAAGACAGTGGGTTCGGTGATCAGCGGCACGTTGGGCTTGCCCATGATGCGCAGGTTGACCGAGTACAGGGCGATCATCATCAGGATACTGGCCAGCAGATCCATGATCTTGAGCTTCACGTTCAGCCAGCCCGTGACCAGCCCGGCGGCCGCGCCGGCGAAGGTGGCGATGATGGTGGCGGAAAACGGATCGGTGCCCGACGCGATCAGCGTGGCACAGACGGCGCCGCCCAGCGGGAAGCTGCCGTCAACGGTCAGGTCGGGGAAGCGCAGCAGGCGAAAGGAGATAAACACGCCCAAGGCCACCAGGCTGAAGATCAGCCCGATCTCCAACGCGCCTAACAACGAGAACAATGACATGGGTCAAATCCAATCAGGGTAAGGAAGGTGCATATTAAAGACTTGAAACGTCGGATTTCTTGCGTTTGGGGGTCAGTTTTACCCCAGCTTTCGCAATAAACGTTTCCCGGGCCGCCATTTTCGCTTGTTTCCTGCCAAAGCGTCTCCACGCGTGTCGGCAATGCCGCAAGCGGAGTCGTAGAAGACCGTTCAGGGAGCAAAAACGCCCGGTGCGGCACGCGCCGCGTTGGCGGGGCACCCGGCAATTCAAGACCAGCAGACTGCGCCGGGCCGCGAGCATCTTGTGAACGCTGCCGCCCTGAAGACCTGGGGGTAAGGCAAGACACCGAAAAAACCTAACAAAAACCCCGCGCACGCCGGATAGGCGTGGCGGGGTCCACGCGGAACCGCTTTACTTCACAACCACCGCGGCCGACTTGATGATGGCGTCCGACAAGGTCACGCCTTGCTTGGCGGCAGCGCCCGGATTCACGTACAGCTCAAGCTTCGAGATGGTTTCCGACGGGATCGCGCCGGGCTTTTCGCCCTTCAGGATGCGAACGACCACCTTGCCCGTCTGCACGCCCAGGTCGCGGTAGTTGATGCCCAGGGCGGCGATGCCGCCGCGCTTGACGCTGTCGGTATCGGATGCGATCAGCGGGATCTTGGCGTCGTTGCCGACCTTCACTAGCGATTCGTAGGCCGACACCACGTTGTTGTCGGTGTTGGTATAGATGACGTCGACCTTGCCGATCAGGCTGCGCGCGGCGGAAGCCACGTCGACCGAACGCGGGGCGGCGGCTTCGACCAGGCTCATGCCGTACTTGGGCAGGATTTCCTGGAGCTTCTTCACGACCACGACCGAATTGGCTTCGCCCGGGTTGTAGACCATGCCCACGCGCTTGGCGTTGGGGACGATCTTCTTGATGAGGTCAACCTGCTTGTCCAGCGCCAGCAGGTCCGACACGCCAGTCACGTTGGTGCCCGAGGCGTCCATGCTGGTAACCAGCTGGGCGGCGACCGGGTCGGTCACGGCGGAATACACCACCGGCACGTCCTTCGTGGCGGCCACGACGGCTTGGGCCGACGGCGTGGCGATCGCGACGATGGCGTCGGGCTTGTCGCCCACGAACTTGCGGGCGATCTGCGCGGCGGTGCCGTTGTTGCCCTGCGCGCTCTGGTACTGCCACTTCAGGTTCTTGCCCGCTTCATAGCCGGCTTGCTTGAGCGCGTCTTGCACGCCGTCGCGCACGGCGTCCAGCGCCGGGTGCTCGACGATGGCGGTGATCGCCACCGACTTCTGCTGCGCGGCCACAGGCGCGGCGATAGCCATCGCCAGCGCCATGGCGCCAACCGTCAGAAAATGTTTTTTTCCGATCAGCATACTAAGCTCCTTGAACCCTTGATCGTTGTTCGTTGGGGGTTGTCGTGGGGGTTTCGGGGGGGGGTTTTGTGGGGGTTTTTGTGGGGATGGCCGCCTAGGCGGCTGCCCGCCGG
>CAUSDE010000055.1:0-40870 GCA_963530045.1 uncultured Achromobacter sp. | reverse complement strand
GCAGCCCGTCGACGGCGTTCAACGGCACGCGCAGCACCGGCGGCAAGGACTGCACGAGGGGATTGCGTTCGCCCCCGTCGAAATCCAGCGCCGCGCAGGTGAAGTCCGAACCGGCAACGGGCGGATTGATGAATTCGTGGTGCATGGCGCGGGGATAGAACAGCAGGGTCGGTTCGGTCAGCGTCATGCGTTGCGGGCTGGCCGCGCCAGGCAGGTGCCGGACTTCCATTTCGCCCTGCCGCAGCACATGCAGAAAGCCCCTGCCGGGCTGCGCCTCAAAGGTCTGGATACCGCAAAGCGCGCCTGTGTGGAACAGGCTGGCGCGCACCCGGAAGCGGTCCAGCAGGGCCGACAGGCGATCAACGGGGGCAAGCATTGGGGCATTCATGGCTGGACGTTAGGACATGTTTTATGGACAACAAAGATCCATACATCCAGGAATTGTACGTACGATTCCCTTAACCCGCCACTACCCGGCGGCGTCCCCTACCCAAACAGGAGTAATGACCATGACCCGCGTATCCCTCATCGATTCCAGCAACACCACCGCTGACCGCGCCGCGCTGCTGACCCAGATCCACAACGCCTTTGGCGCAACGCCCAACATGTTCAAGGCCGTGGCCAATTCGCCCGCCGCGCTGAAAAGCATGTGGGGCGCGTTCGGCGCGTTGGGCGGCGGGGTCATCCCGGCCAAGCTGGGCGAACAGATCGCCGTGGCCGTGGCCGACCGCAATGCTTGCGAATACTGCCTGGCCGCCCACACGGCGCTAGGCCGCAAAGCCGGCGCCAGTGCCGAGGAAATGTCGGCAGCCCAGGGCGGCCAAGCGACCGACCCCAAGACGGCCGCCGCCCTGCGCTTTGCCCTGCAGTTGGTCGAAGCACGCGGCCAGGTCAGCCAGGCGGACGTGCAAGCCGTGCGCGCCGCGGGCTTCAACGACGAAGCAATCGTCGAGATCCTGGCGCATGTGGCGCTGAACCTGTTCACGAACTATGTGAACGTGGCGTTTGCCGTGCCGGTGGACTTTCCCGGCGTGAAGCTGCGCCGCGCGGCATAAGCGCATGGCGGGAGGCGCGCGTGGTCCGCCGGCTTGACGTGCCGGATCACGCGCCGCGCAGTTCCCGCACTCCGCGCCCCAAGCGGCGGCGCAGCAACGTGCGCAACGTTGCGCCGTCGCCGTAGCCGACTTCGGCTGCGATGGCCTCGATGTTCAGCTTGCTGGTGCGCAACAAATGAACGGCGCGCTCCACGCGCAAGTCCTGCACATACGACAAAGGCGATTTGCCCAGCACGGCCTCGATTCGGCGCTGCAGCGTGCGCGTGCTGGTCGCCAACGCGGCGGCGGCGGCATCCAGCGAAAAGCCTTCGGCCAGGCGCCCTCTTGCCCAATGCTCGAAGCGTTCGACCAACGGGTCCGCCCGGGCCAGATGGTCGGGGATCATGTACGGCGCTTGCGATGGCCGGGCATCCACCAACAGATAGCGGACGACCACGGACGCCAGGGCCGGGCTGGCCTGGTTCAACAGCCACAACGCCAGGTCCAGGTGCCCCATCGCGGCGCCCGCCGTCGTGAACTCGCCCGACGGCACCATCATGCGCGTGCTGTCCAGCCGCACGTCGGGATAGCGCTCGCGAAACAGCGGGGCCAGCCACCACGACGTCGTGGCCTCATGGCCATTCAGCAATCCCGATTCCGCCAGCACGAACGTGCCGATGCACGCGGCCGCGATCTTCACGCCGCTGGCGTGGCTGTCGCGCAGCAACGCCATGGCATCGGCCACGTCGGGGCGGGCCAGCGCCGGCAGCAGTTGTTCCGGCATCTTGGTGGCGATGGCCGGCATGACCAGCCAGTCGGGCGTGCCCATGTCGGCAACGGCCTGCACGGGCACGCGCATGCCCAAACCGGTGCGCACATCGGGGCGTACGCCCACCACCGTGACGTCGAACGGCTGCCCTTCGGCAGCCCGGTCCATTGCCGCCAGCTCATTGGCGGTGGTGAAGGCGTCAAGAATCGCTGACAGGCCGGTGTCGAAACAGCCCTCCAGGGCCAGCACGGTAATTTTCATGGCGGAAATGACTCGAAAAATGTCATTTACGACAATAGAACCATTGCGGTTTCCTGTCTACAGTAGGGCCCGTGACGCACCTGGCGCCAATTACCGGAACCCGTATGAATCCCTCCCCCTCCCATCCGCTCGACAACCCCGTGTGGAACGCACTGGGCGCGGCGCATGCCCCCTTGCGGCTAGGCGACGACCTGGCCTGCCGCTACCTGCCCGACGTGGCGCCGTTCGCGGCCTTGGCGTCCGAGTCGGCGCAGGCGTGGCAGGCGCTGGCGCAGCTTTTGCAGCCGGGCGAACAGGTCGCCGTCCTGGGCGCGGAACCGCAAGCGCTCGATGCCGGCCTTCGCACGCAGCCGATCGGCGTGCTGCATCAAATGACGGCGACGGTCACGGCAGCCGCCTGCGACGACGCCTGCGGCATCACCCTCTTGGGTAGCGCCGACGCGGCAGACATGCTGGAACTGGCGCAAGCGACCAAACCCGGCCCGTTCTGCAAGCGCACCCACGAAATGGGACGCTACATCGGCATTCGGGATCAAGGACGCCTGATCGCGATGGCGGGCGAACGGATGCGCCCGGAAGGCCACGTCGAGATCAGCGCGGTCTGCGTGGATCCGGCCTGGCGGGGCAAGGGCATCGCCGGCCAGCTCATCAAACGGTTGCAGGCCGGCATCCAGCAGCGCGGCGACACGCCCTTCCTGCATGTGCTGGCCAGCAACCACACCGCGATCGCCTTGTATGAACGCCTGGGATTCACCCTGCGGCGAACGTTCTTTCTGACGCTGGTCGGGCTGGCCGAACAGAACGTCTAGCCGGCAGCCAGACGCCCGCGCCTGGCTGCGGCCGCGCCGCGCTTATTCCTTGCTGCGCGAGGCGTCCCAGACCATCATCAACTGCGTGATCGCGGCGTCGAAAGTCGGATAGCGCACGCCGTCGCGCGCCAGCGTGGACACTCCCACCAGGAACCCGTCAAACACGCAGGCCAGGGACCGGGCGTCCGTCGCAGCGGACAACTCGCCACTGGCAATGCCGCGTTCAACGCAATGGACGAAGCCCGCGCGGGTGCGTTGGCGCGACGCCGTCAGGGGTTTGGTGACGTCCGCATGCTCGGGCGTCGGCGCGCTCATGACGCCCAGCGCCACCATGCAGCCCTTGGGATGCCCCCGCTCGCACTGCATCTTCGACGATTGGCGCAACGCCAGTTCAACGGCATCGCGGGCGGGCATGGCGTCGTCCCACAGGCATTCCGTGACCTGCGCATAGGTTTCCAGATAGCGCTGCACGGTCTCTTGGAACAACGCCTCTTTCGATCCGAAGGCCGCATAAAAGCTGGGCGCGGAAATGCCGCCGCCGATGCCGGCCTTCAACTGGCTCAACGACGTGGATTCGTAGCCCTGTTCCCAGAACAGATGCAACGCCTGGTCGATCGCCTGGTCACGATCAAACGCGCGCGGCCGGCCCATCTGCGCCATATCAGACTCCTTTGATCACGACATCCATACTACTCGATACAAAAGTCATTGACAACGCGAAGGCTCGCGCCCTACATTTGTACCGATCGATATATAAATAGCCAGGCGTTGCCGGCGGTCAGCCGTTGAGCCGTCTGCCCGATCGGTCCCGATTCATCTTCAAAAGGATTCTTGTGTGAACCATTCCCCGACTCAGGCCGGACAGCCCGCCTCCGACCGCCTGCCCGTCTCTGCCCTGCTGGCGCTGGCGATGACCGGCTTCATCTGTATCGTCACCGAGACCTTGCCCGCCGGGCTGCTGCCGCAGATCAGCGACGGGCTGGATGTCAGCGCGTCGCTAGCCGGCCAGATGGTCACCGCCTATGCGCTGGGTTCGCTGGTGGCGGCCATCCCGCTGACGATCGCCACCCGCGGCTGGCGGCGCCGCAACGTCCTGCTGCTGACCATCGTCGGCTTCCTGGTCTTCAATTCGGCCACGGCGCTGTCATCCCACTACGGGGTGACCCTGGTGGCGCGGTTCTTTGCCGGCGTGGCGGCAGGGCTGGCGTGGAGCCTCCTGGCCGGTTATGCGCGGCGCATGGTCGCCCCCTACCAGCAAGGCCAGGCGATGGCGCTTGCGATGGTGGGCACGCCCATTGCCCTGTCCCTGGGCGTGCCGCTGGGCACCTTGCTGGGGTCGGCCGTGGGCTGGCGCGCGGCGTTCTGGATCATGTCCGGGTTGACGCTGGTGCTGATCGCATGGGTGCTGGCCAAGGTCCCCGACTACCCCGGCCAGTCTGCCCATGAGCGCATGCCGCTGCGCCGCGTGTTCCACACACCCGGCGTGCGGCGCGTGCTGGCCGTCGTCATCGCGTGGATGCTGGCCCACAACATGCTCTACACCTACATCGCGCCTTTTGTGGCGCCTGCCGGCCTGGGTGGGCGGGTGGACCTGGTGCTGTTCATTTTTGGCGCGGCGGCGCTTGTCGGCATCTGGATCACGGGCAAGCTGGTCGACCGCCATTTGCGTTCGACGGTGCTGGCCAGCCTGGCCGCGTTTGGCGCCACCGCGCTAGCGTTCGGCCTGGCACCGGCAAATCCGGCCGTGATCTACCTGGGGATCGCGGTGTGGGGAATCAGCTTTGGCGGCGCAGCCACGCTGCTGCAGACGGCGCTGGCGGATGCCGCCGGCCGCGGCGCCGACGTGGCGCTGTCCATGAATGTGGTCGCGTGGAACGGGGCGATTGCCGGCGCGGGCGTGGCGGGCGGCATGTTGCTCGACGTGTGGGGCGCGGGCGCTTTCCCCTGGGCGCTGGTGATCCTGGTGGGCATTGCGTTCATGATCGCGTCGTCGGGCCATGCTTACGCGTTCCGGCCAGGGCTACGCAGTTCGGGCGCGGTCGTCGTGGGACATTGAGCCTGCGCTTGCCGGGTGGGCCCCGGCGTCGCGGGCGCCAGCTTCAACCCCGGCGCCGTGGTCACCGCAGGTGGTAGTACCCAACAAGCTCAGGCGTGAAGGACACCTTATCGCTGCCGACTGCGGCCAGTATCCCGTTGCGCACCGCATCGCTGGGGCTACCGTAGACCTCCATGCTTTTGACCACGCAGTGCTTCATGACCGCGGTGATATGGGGGTCAGACACTTCCCAATGGCGCAAGATCGCGTCCGAATCCGCGTACAGCTGGAAGCTGTAGCACAGCGCCTGGTCGGCATCGATGAACACCTGCACCATCAACTGCGGCGCATTCTCCTGGGCGAACCGCAGGGCATCGTGGATCGCCTGCTTGAATTCGTCCGCATGGTCGCGATCGAACGCCATGGTGTTGCGCAGCAGGATGGCGTGCTCTGGCCTGGGGGTCTCGCTCATGGGGAATCTCCGGGAAGGGGATGCGGAATCGGAACGCTGACCGCATTGTGCGGCGCGGGCGCCCCGCCATCGCAATTGACCCGATTCCCCTATGGGCTTTGGCAGATTGGCGTGCAGGTTCCACGCCATAATTCCGGATTGCCGAACCCGCTGGACTGCGGACAGCGTGTGCGGATATATGCAGTTTGAAACGTTTGGAATACTCCGTCCCCAATCAGGGCGGCGCGACGCCAGTACAATTCCGTGCGCTCTCCTCTCTTTTTTCACTCCGGCCGCCTTTCTCCCCATGTCCAACCTCATCGTCCACGGTGGCACGCCCCTGCGCGGCCGCGTCATTCCTTCGGCTAACAAGAACGCCGTGCTTCCCATCCTGTGCGCCACGCTGCTGACCGATCAGCCGTTGAAGCTGCATGGGGTCCCGGACATCACGGACGTGCGCAAGATCCTGGACATCTTCCGCACGCTGGGCAGCGAAGTCCAGCTGGATGAAACCACCCGCACGCTGGATCTGCACCACAAGCACACCCGGTTCGACGCGACCGCCCACCGCCTGCCCGAAGAAATGCGGTCGTCCATCATGCTGGTGCCGCCGCTGTTGGCCCGCTTTGGCGTAGCGCGATTGGAAGACAACGTGAAGGGCTGCACGCTGGGCGTGCGCGAGATCGATCCGCACGTGGAGATCTTCCGTTCGTTCGGCGGCGAGGTCGAGCGCGCCAGCGGTTCCCTGCTGGTCCGCAGCAGCAGCGCGCTCAAACCCACCCATCATTGGCTGGATTACGCGTCGGTCACCACGACCGAGAACTTCGTGTTGTGCGCGGCGGCGGCCGACGGCGAGTCGTCGCTGACCAACGCGGCGTCCGAACCGCACGTGCAGGAGTTCTGCCGCTTCATGGCGATGATGGGCGCCGATATCGACGGCATCGGCACGTCCCGGCTGACGGTCCGGGGCGGCAAGCCTTTGGGCGGCGGCGAGTTCACGTTTGAAGAAGACTTCCACGAGATCACCACCTTCCTGGCGCTGGGCGCGATCACGGGCGGAGACGTCGTGGTGCGCAACCGCACGCCGGGCAACTTCCCGCTGATCGACCGCACGTTCGCCAAGTTCGGCGTGCAGATCGAACACAAGGACGGCTGGTCGCGCGCGCTGCGCTCGGGCCCGCTGAAGGTGCAGACGCCCTTCACCAGCAATGTGCTGACGAAGGTCGAAGCGGCGCCATGGCCCTACTTCCCTGTGGACCTGCTGCCGATCTTCATCGCGCTGGGCGTGTGCGCCGAAGGCAACGCGATGTTCTGGAACAAGGTGTACGACGGCGCGCTGGGTTGGACAGGCGAGCTGTCGAAGTTCGGCGCGCACGTGTTTTCATCGGACCCGCACCGGGTGGTGACCTTTGGCGGCAATCCGCTGACGCCGGCCGTGGTCGAAAGCCCCTACATCATCCGCGTTGCCATCGCCTTGTTCATGGTGGCCAGCAGCATCAAGGGCCGCTCTGAAATCCGCAACGCCACGCCGATCCGCCGGGCGCATCCGCAGTTCGTGGAAAACCTGCGCAGCCTGGGCGTGCAGGTGGAATGGACGAGCGAAGAGTAAAAGCGGTGAGGGCTGCCCCCGTCAAAGAGCACATCGCAGCGGCATATGTGATGGGTTGCGTGCGCTGAGCTCCTGCGTTCTTGCTGGAGACGGCACGCGCTCCACCCATCCTACGAAATGCCGGCGGCCCTGCCCAAGAATTCCAGCACGGCCATGTAAGACCCTTCGTTGCCCGCAGCATTCGCGGCTGGCGTGCCGCCGGCGTCCAGCAACAGTCCCGACATTGCATGCGGCTTGCTGATCAAGGTGGCCGGCAAGTAGGGATAGTGGACGTGGTGCCCCGCCCCCATGCAGACATGATGGAACGTGGGCAGGCCGTGCGACTGGCGCTGACGCATCACGATTTCCGAATAGGCGGTGCTGGGCCAGAAGCCGTCGTCGGACGCGCTGACCAGCATGACCGGGCCGGGAAAGTTTTCCACCGGGATGCGCGCGCGTTCGAACGCGGCGCCGTCGCGGGTCGCGCTTAAGAACGCATGGGTCTGCCGGTAGGGCGGCTCGGACGCGTAGGCCGCTTCCCAATCGGCGCTGGCGTTGTCCTGCCACAGGTGCGGCAGCGGTTGGCCGCCCTGCGTCCAGACCTGCGCATTGCGCCCCGTTCCGGGCGCGCCCGCGCTGACCACGCCATGCGTGACGGGAGACGGCACGTAGGCCACGACCGCGCTGACCAGCTCCGGATAGTGCGAAGCCACCAGCAGCGAGGTCTCGCCGCCCCGGCTGATGCCCGACAGCGCCACGAAGCCGTCGCGCGGCGCCAGTTCGGCGCGCGCCCACTGCAGCGCGTGCTCGAAATATTCCAGCGGCATGTCGTTCAGGTACTTGGGCCGCCCCTCGTAGTTGAAGATGGCCAGGGCCAGGCACTGGAATCCGCGGGCGGCGAAGAGCGCGGCGCGGGGCGCATTCACACCGCCTGACGAGCCGTTCATGTAGATGACCAGCGGATGCGGACCGGGGCCAGCAGGCGTATAGAGTTCGCCCGACACCGTCATGCCGCCGACCTGTTCGCGCACCGCGCGATGGCTCACGCCCTCTTCCAGGAATTCCTGCACCAGCTGCGCCGAGGCAACCCGGCTGCCGTCGGTCGCTTCGATCTGGATGACCAGGGGATCCGTACGATCGGGCGGAAACACCACCCGGCTCATGTCTTCGCACACCATCGACCACACGATGCCCATCGCAGAGGGTTCGGCGTAGCTGCCCGAGACGGGGCTGTCGCGCCCCAGGTCCAGGCTGCCGTCGTGGCCGGCCACGAAGACCGCTTGCGAGCGCCACGGGGCGCCACACATCTGCATGGTGGCGGTGACGGTGATGAAGGCGTAGGCCGGAAAGCCGTCGATGCGGATGTCTCGGGCGACGTCGATCAGGGCGAATTCGGGATTGACGGTGATGCGGGCTTGTTCAGTCACGGGGTGTCCTTACGCTTTCAGATCGGTCTTGGGTACGCCGTTGGCCTTGATGACCTGGGCCCACATGGCGGATTCGTCGGCAATCACCTTGTCCAGGTCGGCTGACGAGGTGAACTCCACCGCCACGCCCTGCTCGGCGAACTGCTGCACCAGGCTGGGGTCCCGCGTGCCTTCGGGCACCGCGTTCTCCAGCACTTTCGCCACCTCCGCCGGCATGGCGGCGGGGCCGGAGATCATCATGCGGGTGTAGAGCTCGAAGTCGTCCACGCCCGCCTCTTTCATGGTGGGCACGTCAGGCAGGCTGGACAGGCGCTTGTCGGCGGTGACGGCCAGCACCTGCAGCTTGCCCGATTTGATGTTGGCCAGCGCAGAGGTGGGGAAGTCGAACGTGCTTTGCACCGTGCCCGCCATCAGGTCCAGCAGCGCAGGGCCGCTGCCCTTGTAGGGCACGTCCTGGAACTGGGTGCCGGTCTTGGACTGGAAATGCAGCAGCGCCAGGTGGTTGATGACGCCGCGCCCGGCATGGGCGCAGGTGATGTCGCCGGGCTTCTTCTTGGCCAGCGCGATGAATTCCTGCACGTTCTTCACGCCCAGCGCGGGGTGCACGATCAAGAGCATGGGCGACTTGCCCATCGATCCCAGTTGCTTGAAGTCCGACTGCTGGTACGGCAGGTTGTTGTACAGCAAGGGGTTCAGGATCATGCCGTTGGTGCCGGCGAACCCCAGCGTATAGCCATCCGGCTCGGCACGCGCCACGGCCACCGTCGCGATGATGGCCTGGCCCCCCGGGCGGTTTTCGACGACCACGGTCTGCTTCAGCGTCTTGCCCATGCGTTCGGCCAGCGCGCGGGCGGCGATGTCGGTCAGGCCGCCGGGCGCAAAGCCCACCAGCAGCCGCACGGAGCGCGTGGGGAAGGTGCTCTGGGCCCAGACGGGACGGGACATCAGGGGCAGCGCGGCAAGCGCGCCCAGGGCGTGGCGGCGATTCATTCGCATACGGGTCTCCAGCAAGGAAACGGTATGTTGTATGCAATCTGATTCGTCCGCCATTTAGGGATATCCCGGGAAGGTCTCCCCCGCCAGCGGTCAAACCCGGCCGTCAGGCCTTGGTCATCAGCTTCTTCCAGCCTTCCAGGCCCAGCTTGTTCATCGTGTCGATGTTCTTTTCATAGATCTCGGCCGCGTCCGGGAAGGACTCCACCGCGCGGTCGATGCTGTCTTCGCGCAAGAGGTGCAGGATGGGGTACGGCGACCGGTTCGTGTAGTTCTCGATGTCGTCGGGCTGCGTATCGGCAAACTGGAACAGCGGGTGGAAGGTAGCCACCTGCAGCTCGCCCACCAGGCGCATGCGCTTTAGCAAGCGGTCGGACAGCTCTTCGAAATCGTTGAAATCCAGGAAGTCGTCCAGCGCGTCCGGGATGATCAGCAAGGTCGTGTCGATCTTTTCCGGGTCGGCTTCGGCCAGCAGCGCCAGTTCGTCCTGCAGGTCGGTTAGCACGCCCTCGGCATCGGTGGCGTCGCTGACGGCAAAGCGGATCTGGTCCTTGACCTGGACCGCTTTGGCGAACGGACAGAGGTTCAGGCCGATCACGGCCTTGGTCAGCCAATCGCGGGTTTCGGCAACCACGTTGGCGTAGGCGTCGGAAGTGGAAATCATCGGGTCAGTCCTGAAAAAAGAAAGAGCGCAAGGCCTGGCGGCCCGCGCTCTGTGGGGCGTGCGGGTGCGTCAGGCAGCCGGCATGGCCGCCATGGTTTGGGCGACGGCTGCGGTCAGCTTCTTGCCGTAGGGCACGTGCAGGAATTCATTGGGGCCGTGGGCGTTGGACCTCGGGCCCAACACGCCGCAGACCATGAACTGGGCCTTGGGGAAGCCCTTTTGCAGGATGCTCATCAGCGGGATCGTGCCGCCCTGGCCGATGTAGCCGCAGGGTTGGCCGTAGTACTGCTGGGACGCGGCGTCCAGGGCCTGGGTCAGCCACGGCACGGAGGCCGGGGCATTCCAGCCGGTGGCGGCGCCTTCATTGGCCTTGAAGATGACCTTGGCGTTGTAGGGCGCGTCGGCTTCCAGCAATTCCTTGATTTCTTGCGAGGCGGCCACGGCGTCCACCAGCGGCGGCAGGCGCAGCGACAGCTTGAACGCGGTGCGCGGGCGCAGCACGTTGCCGGCGCTGGACAGCGGCGGCAGGCCTTCGGCGCCGGTCACCGACAGGGTCGGACGCCAGGTGCGGTTCAACAGGGCCTGTTCGGGTTCGGTCGTCATCGGCAGCACGAAGCCGCCTTCCGCGCCGCAGCTCCAGGGGAAACGGCGCCAGACTTCGTCGCCCAGGATGCGCGCGGTGGCGGACACCTGTTCGATGCGTTCGGCGGGGATCTCGCAGTGCAGGCTTTGCGGCAACAGGCGGCCGGTGCCGCTGTCTTCCAGGCGGTCAAGCAGATGGCGCAGAATGCGGAACGACGACGGCACGACGCCGCTGGAGTCGCCCGAGTGCACGCCTTCGTCCAGCACCTGGACTTCCAGCGTGCCCGACACCATGCCGCGCAGCGACGTGGTCATCCACAGCTGGTCATAGTTGCCGGCGCCCGAATCCAGGCACACCACCAGGGCGACGTTGCCCAGGCGGTCGCGCAGCGCGTCCACATAAGGCAGCAGGTCATAGCTGCCGGATTCTTCACAGGTCTCGACGATGCCCACGCAGCGCGGACGCGGGATGCCCTGCTTGTCCAGCGCCATGATGGCGGTCAGCGAGGCGTACACGGCATAGCCGTCATCCGCGCCGCCGCGGCCATACAGCTTGCCGTCTTCGTACTTGGGGGTCCACGGGCCCAGGCCCGCGCGCCAGCCCGAGAATTCCGGCTGCTTGTCCAGGTGGCCGTACAGCAGCACGGTGTCGCCGTTGTCGCTGCGGGTGGCGGGCGCGTCGAAGAAGATGACGGGCGTGCGGCCCGGCAGGCGCACCACTTCCAGTTTCAGGCCCGACACCTTCTGCGCTTCGACCCATTGCGCCGCATCGCGCACCACGCGCTCGATGAACGCGTTCTTTTCCCAGTCGGCGTCGAACGCCGGGCTCTTGGCGGGCACGGCGATGTAGTCGGTCAGCGCGGGGATGATCTCGTTATCCCATTTGTCGTCGACAAATTCCTGGAGGGCCTTGGGGTCCAGGGTGGGCGGCAGTGCGTCTTCGGGGATACGTGCGTTCATGGCGCGGGATTCTGTGTGTGCGGGGAATGGGTAATTTTCTATTTTATGCCTGTGCGGGGCCGGCGGCATCTTTTGTCCCCGTTTGATCTGCAAAGTGGCGAAAACGGTGTCGTCATCGGGCCGCGTAGGCCTCGATCCGGCTCCATACCTGGCGGGCCAGCGGCTTGGCATTGTCCACCGACTGGTACAGGCGGATCTCCATATGGATGTCGTTGCGGGCGCTGTCGGCGCGCACCAGCGTGCCGGCCCGCAGGTCGGCTTCGACCAGGGTATGCGGCAACCAGGCCAGGCCGAAACCCTGGCGCGCCATCGCATGCAAGGCGTCGGCCAGATCGGATTCATACATGGTTTGCAGCAGCGGCACCACGCAAAGCCCGCGCAGGCGGTCATGCAGGATGCGGCCCAGCGACATGCTGTCCGCGTAGGCCAGGAACGGCACGGCCGGGTCCGAAGCCAGCTTGGGCACGGCATGGCGCGGATGGCGTCCGCCCGGGTTGACGGGCGCGCTGACGGCCACCAGCTTGTCGGCGCCGACGCGGCGGCACCGGTAGCCGGGGTTGTCGATCTTCGCGTAGAGCGGCTCGTGCGCGTGGCACAACAGGAAATCCACCTCGCCGTCCGCCAGCATGTCCACGCCGTAGTTCAGCGTGGTGGTGATGACTTTCAGCTGGAACGCGGGCATGCCCTGCTGCACGCTGGCCATCACGCCCGGCAGCACGGAATGCGCCAGCGTCTTGCCCGAGGCGATGGTGATCTTGCGGTTGCGCTCCTGCTCCGGCTTCTGCAGCGCCTGGCGCGTGTCGCGCAGGATGTCCAGCACGTCGATGGCGGCAGCCAGCATGCTGCGCCCGGCCGGGTTCAGGGTGGTGGCCTGATGGCCGCGTTCCACCAGCGGCACGCCCGCCCATTCCTCCAGCGCCTTGATGCGTCGCCCGAACGCCGGATGCGTCACGCTGCGCGCCTCGGCCGCCTGGAACATGTTGCGCGACTTCGATAGGGCGACGAAGTCTTCCAGCCATTTAGTGTCCATACCACTCTCCGTGCGGCGTTCGTGGGGGCAGCAAGCACACGAAGTGCGTGCGGCGTGGGGGCCCACACCTGTGCCGAATCGGCACAGGGGATGCTCATTTTGCACAACCCAGATACATCTGGCAACTAACATCCCGGCGTCCATTCCTTGGAAACGCCGATGTCCGACTCCCCTGTCCTGCTTAAATCCATCCGCAGCCATTTCCTGGGCGGCGTCGAAGCCGTGGCCGGCGGCGTGCCGATGCTGCAGAAAAAGGTCGTGGACAACGCATCGGCCCGCCTGATCGACATGAACGGCGGCTACAGCGTCGGCCAGCTTTATGTGCAGGAATACCGGCTGGCCAAGCCGTTGCATCCCTACCCCGTGTTGCTATGGCACGGCGGCGGCATGACCGGCGCGCAATGGGAGAGCACGCCCGACGGCCGGCAGGGCTGGTTATGGCGCCTGCTGCAGGCGGGCTATGACGTGTTCGTGTCCGATGCGCCCGAACGCGGCCGCGCGTCGTGGGCGATGTATCCGCAGGTCTACGACAGCGCGCCCATTTTCCGGTCCAAGGAAGAGGCCTGGCGCCTGTTCCGCATCGGCCCGGCTTCGGGCTACGCGCCCGCCGGCCAACCGCGCCACGCCTATCCGGCGCAACAGTTCCCCATCGAATCCTTCGACACCTTCGCCAAGCAGTTCGTACCGCGTTGGTTGACGCATGGCGACATGGCGCTGGACGCGTACCGGCAATTGCTGGAACTGGCTGGCCCTTGCATCGTTTTCGGCCATAGCCAGGGCGGCGGCTTCGCCACCCTGCTGGCCCACGAATACGCGGCCACCGTGCGCGCCGTCGTCGCGCTGGAGCCCACCGGCACGCCGGCTGCCGTGCCCTGGCAGTTGCCCCCGCACTTGCTGGTTTGGGGCGACCACTTTCAGGCGGACGAGACCTGGCTGCGCTACCGCGCCCAGACGGACGCCTACTGGCGGGCCTTGCGCGCGGCCGGCGTTCGCGCCGAAGCGCTGGACCTGCCCGCCGCCGGCATTGCCGGCAATTCCCATTTCTGCATGCTGGACCGCAATAGCGACCAGATAGCCGGATTGATCGTCGATTGGCTCGACCGCAGCCTCGACTAACCTTCGCCTGGAGACACAGATGAACTTCAAGAAATCCACCATCGCCCTGGCGCTGCTGACCGGCGCCACGCTGGCCGCCGGCGCCGCTTCGGCGCAACAGGCCACCGACTACCCCTCCAAGCCCGTGCGCCTGATCGTGCCGTTCGCCCCCGGCGGCACCGCCGACATCATCGGCCGCGTCTTCGCCGCGCAACTGGGCACCGAACTGGGCGCCACCGTGGTCGTGGAAAACAAGGCGGGCGCCGGCGGCTCGATCGGCACGCGCTTCGTCGCCGATTCCGCGCCCGACGGCTACATCCTGCTGCTGGCCTCCTCCAGCACCCATGGCACCAACCCCGCCGTGTACAAGTCGCTGACCTATGACGCCGTGCAAGACTTCACCGCGATCACGCAACTGGTGACCGTGCCGGGCGTGCTCAGCGTCACCAAGGACTTCCCGGCAACCGACCTGAACGCGGTGATCGCCACCTCCAAGGCGAATCCGGACCGCTACACCTACGCCTCGTCGGGCGCGGGCGGCCTGGGCAACCTGGCCATGGAGCTGATGAAGTCGATGACCGGCGCCAAGCTCATGCACATCGCCTACCGCGGCGCAGGTCCGGCGTTCACCGACGTGATCAGCGGCCAGGTCTCGATGATCTGGGAACCGGTGCCGGCGTCGCTGCCCTACATCAAGGGCGGCCAGATCCGTCCGATCGCCATCGCCGCCGATACGCGTTCGCCGGAACTGCCCGACACGCCGACCTTCAAGGAAGCCGGCCTGCCGCGTTATGAAGCCAACGCCTGGAACGGCCTGCTGGCGCCCAAGGGCCTGCCGGAAGACGTGAAGAAAAAGCTGCACGACGCTTCGGTCAAGGCGCTGAACACCCCTGAAGTGAAGGCCAAGATGGCCAGCCTGGGCGGCACGGTCGTGGCCGGCACGTCGGATGCGTTCCAGCAGGTGATCGCCAGCGACGTGAAGAAGTGGAAGAACGTGGCGGCCGACGCCAAGATCCAGCTGGATCAGTAATCGTCTCGGTACCGCGCCAATGAAAAATGCCCCGCAAGGGGCATTTTTCATTGCATGACGAGGGCCAGGGCGGCCGCCATCAACGCTATTGGCGGCATCGGCGCCATCGCCCCCGTCAGGCGCCCAGCAGCGCCGGCTCCGCACCGCGGCCCAACGCGGGCGCTTCCTCGTCGATCACGCGGCCGCCGGCTTGCAGCTTGAACACCTCCACGGCTTCGCGCAGGCGTTGGGCCTGGGTTTCCAGCGACGCGGCGGACGCCGCCGCTTCTTCGACCAGCGCCGCGTTCTGTTGCGTCACGCTGTCCATCTGCGACACCGCCTGGTTCACCTGCTGGATGCCTTGCGACTGCTCTTCGGACGCGCTGGAGATCTCGTTGATGATGTCCGTCACGCGGCGCACCGACACCACGATCTCTTGCATGGTGGCGCCGGCGGCCTCCACCTGGTCCGACCCGATCGACACCTTCTGTACCGACTCGTCGATCAAGCCCTTGATTTCCTTGGCCGCCTGGCCGCTGCGCTGCGCCAGCGCGCGCACTTCGCTGGCCACCACCGCAAAGCCCTTGCCCTGCTCGCCCGCGCGCGCCGCTTCCACGGCCGCGTTCAGCGCCAGGATATTGGTCTGGAAGGCGATGCCATCGATCACGCCGACAATGTCGGCGATGCGTTTGGAGCTGTCGGCGATGCCGCGCATCGTGCCCACGACGTCGCCCACGGCCTTGCCGCCGCGCGTGGCCACTTCCGAGGCCGCCGTCGCCAACTGCGAGGCGCTGCGCGAACTGTCTGCGTTGTTCTTCACGGTGGACGACAGTTCGTCCATGCTGGCCGCGGTTTCCTCCAAGGAGGCCGCCTGCTGCTCGGTGCGCGAAGACAGGTCGATGTTGCCGGCGGCGATCTCGCGCGAACCGGTGTGGATCTCTTCCACGCCCAGGCGCACGGCGGACACGGTGCGGGCCAGGCTGTCCTGCATGCGCTTGACCGCGGCATACAGCACGCCGATCTCGTTGTCGCCGCGCTGTTCGATGCGGTTGCTGAGGTCGCCGCTGGCGATGCGGTCGAACAGGCGGCCGGCATCGTGCAGCGGACGGAACACCGACCGCGCGAAAACCACGTACAGGCCCACCACCAGCACGGCCACGACGGCCAGCAGACAGACCAGCAGCACGATCGCGCCGTTGATGCGCGTGGAGGTGTCGCGCGCGACGCGCTGGCCCACGTCATCGGCATAGTCCACGTACTTCTGGATGGCCTGCGTGAAGGCGATGCCCAGCGGCGTGACCTTTTCCAGGTTCAGCCGGCTGGCGTCCTGCGGCTTGCCGGCGCGGATGGCGGCCACCATCGGCGCGATCGCGTCGCGCTGATAGACGTCGTAGGCGGCCAGCGCGGCGTCGAACAAGGGCTTGCCTTCGGCGGACGTCTCGGGCTGCTTGCGGGCGCTGTCGATCAGGTCCGACGCCTTCTTGGTATAGCCGTCCAGCCGCTGCATGCTGGCCAGCGTGTCGATGCTCTTGCCTTCCAGCAGCGCGCTCTGCGCGGCCAACAGGACCAGGCGCGCACGCAGCAATTCGGCGCCTGCGCCGTCCACGGCGTTGGCGCGGACCAGGTTGGTGTCCAGCAGCAATTCAATCGAAGTGCGGTTGGACGTCAGTTGCTGGTAGACGGCTGCGCCGGTTACCAGGAAAAGCGCGAAAAAGACGCCCAAGGCGGACGTCAGGATTGCGCGGATACTTAAATTCTTGAACATGAAAGGCCACTCCGGGGTTGCGTAACGCTCTTCCGGTTAACGGCCCGATGCAATGAAAAGTTAAATATCTCATTGGGTTACATGCAAAACAACGCCTCCGCGCCCCGCCCAGGTCGAAAAAAAACGGGCCGCAAGGCCCGTTTCTGTTGCTGTGCCCGGCAAGCGGGCGCGGCGTGGCTTGTGCTGCCTTACTTCAGCCAGACGCGCGCGTTGCGGAAGATGCGCATCCACGGGCTGTACGTGCCGCCCTGGTCTGCGTTGCCCCATTTCTCGGGCGCCCACGACATCATGACGTTGCGCGTCACGCGTTCCGGGTGCGGCATCATGACGGTGAAGCGGCCATCGGCGGTAGTGACGGAAGTCAGGCCGCCCGGGCTGCCGTTCGGGTTGAACGGGTAGGCTTCGGTGGCTTGACCACGGTTGTCGATGTAGCGCGCGGCGGTCAGCACACGGCTGGCGTCGCCTTGCTGCGAGAAGTCGGCAAAGCCTTCGCCGTGCGCCACGGCGACCGGGATGCGGGCGCCTTCCATACCATTGAAGAAGATGGACGGCGACTTGGCCAGTTCCACCATCGACAGGCGGGCTTCGTACTTTTCCGACTGGTTGCGCGTGAAGCGCGGCCAGTGCTCGGCACCCGGGATCATCGGTGCCAACGCGGCCATCATCTGGCAGCCGTTGCACACGCCCAGCGCGAACGTGTCCGGACGCGCGAAGTACGCGGCGAACTGATCCGACAGCTTGCTGTTGAAGCGGATGGTGCGCGCCCAGCCTTCGCCAGCGCCCAGCACGTCGCCATAGCTGAAACCGCCGACCGCCACCAGGCCCTGCATCTGCGCCAGATCCACGCGGCCGGCCAAGAGGTCGGTCATGTGGACGTCGATGGCTTCGAAGCCCGACGTGTCGAACGCCCACGCCATTTCGACCTGGCTGTTGCAGCCCTGCTCGCGCAGGATGGCCACGCGCGGACGCTTGCCCGTGTTGATGAAGGGCGCGGCGATGTTCTCTTGCGGGTCGAAGGCCACGTTCGGGCTCATGCCCGGGTCAGTCGTGTCGTTCCAGACGTCCAGTTCAGCCTGGGCGCACGCGGGGTTGTCGCGGCGCGCCATGATGCGGTAGGACACTTCGCTCCAGGCGCGGCCCAGGTCGGCGCGCGGCTGGCCCCAGACCTTCTTGCCGTCGCGGTAGAACTCGACTTCGTCGGCGCCGTTCAGGCCGCCGATGACGTGCGAGTGGGCCGACAGGCCGGCGCCGCGCAGCACTTGCATGACGGCGTCGCGTTGGGAGGCCGGCACCTGGATCACGGCGCCCACCTCTTCCGAGAACAGGGCCTTGAGCGTCAGTTCTTCGCGCTGCACCTTCACCTGATCCGGGCGGATCTTGTAGTCGCCCCAATCCGCCGATTGCGGATCGAAAGTCAGCATGTCCAGATTCACCGAGATACCGGTGCGGCCGGCGAAGGCCATTTCGGTCAGGGTGGCGAACAGGCCGCCGTCGGAACGGTCGTGGTAGGCCAGGATGGTGCCGGCTTCGGCCAGCGTGCGGATGGTGATGAAGAAGGCGCGCAGGTCTTGCGGCGAATCGATGTCCGGCACGGTCTCGCCGACCTGGTTGTACGTCTGCGCCAGGATCGAGCCGCCCATGCGGTGGCGGCCACGGCCCAGGTCGATCAGGATCAGCACGCTGTCGCCCGCGTCGGTGCGCAGCTGCGGGGTCAGGCTGGCGCGCACGTCGGCCACCGGCGCGAACGCGGTCACGACCAGCGACACCGGCGCCACCACCTGGCGCTGTTCGCCGTCCTGTTCCCAGGACGTCTTCATGGACAGGGAATCCTTGCCCACCGGAATGGACAGGCCGGTGGCCTGGCACAGTTCGCTGACGGCGGACACGGTGTCATACAGCGCGGCGTCCTGGCCATCGACGCCGCAAGCGGCCATCCAGTTGGCGGACAGCTTGATGTCTTCCAGGCGCGCCACGTCGGCGGCGGCCAGGTTGGTCAGGGCTTCGGCAACGGCCATGCGGCCGGAAGCCGGGGCATCCAGCATGGCGATGGGGGTGCGTTCGCCCATCGACATGGCTTCGCCGCGGAAGCCTTCGTAGTCAGCCAAGGTCACGGCGCAATCGGCCACCGGCACTTGCCAGGGGCCAACCATCTGGTCACGGCTGGACAGCCCGCCCACGGTGCGGTCGCCAATCGTGATCAGGAAGGATTTGTTGGCCACGGTCGGGTGGCGCAGCACGCGGTAGGCCGCTTCGGTGAGATCGATGCCGGCCAGATCCAGCGGCGCGGACACGCCGGGCAGGCGGCGCACGTCGCGCGTCATGCGCGGCGGCTTGCCCAGGATCACGTCGATCGGCACGTCAACGGGGCGCACTTCGGCGTCGCCTTGCGGGCGGAGGGTGTCCAGGCCGGGCAGGCCCTCGCCGTCCACCACGCGCAGTTGGCGTTCTTCGGTGGCCACGCCCACGACCGCGTACGGGCAGCGTTCGCGGCGCGCGATGGCGTCAAAGCGTTCCAGGTCCTTCGGCAGGATCGACAGGACATAACGTTCCTGCGATTCATTGCTCCAGATTTCGGCGGGCGACAGGCCCGACTCTTCCAGCGGCACGCGCTTCAGATCGAAAATGGCGCCGCGGCCGGCGTCGTTGACCAGTTCCGGGAAAGCGTTGGACAAACCGCCCGCGCCCACGTCGTGGATGGCGATGATGGGGTTGTTCTCGGCCTGCTGCCAGCAGCGGTCGATGACTTCCTGCGCGCGGCGCTCGATTTCCGGGTTGCCGCGTTGGACGGAATCGAAGTCCAGTTCGGCCGAGTTGCTGCCCATGCTGATGCTGGAGGCGGCGCCGCCGCCCATGCCGATACGGAAGCCCGGGCCGCCCAGCTGGATCAGCAGCGCGCCAGGGGGGATCACATCTTTGTGCGTCAGGCCCGCGTCGATGCTGCCCAGGCCGCCCGCGATCATGATGGGCTTGTGATAGCCCCAGCGCGTACCGCCGGCGGTCTGCTCGAACGAGCGGAAGTAGCCCAAGAGGTTGGGCCGGCCGAATTCGTTGTTGAACGCCGCGCCGCCGATGGGGCCGTCGATCATGATGGACAGGGGCGACGCGATGCGTTCGGGCAGGCCGTGGTGGTCGGCTTCCCAGGGTTGCAGCGCGTCGTCGAAACGCAGGTGCGACACGGTGAAGCCCGTCAGGCCGGCCTTGGGCTTGGAGCCGCGGCCGGTGGCGCCTTCGTCGCGGATTTCGCCGCCCGCGCCCGT
Source organism: uncultured Achromobacter sp. (assembly GCA_963530045.1). Taxonomy (GTDB): domain Bacteria; phylum Pseudomonadota; class Gammaproteobacteria; order Burkholderiales; family Burkholderiaceae_B; genus Achromobacter. Next base: position 21,141 of record CAUSDE010000055.1, on the reverse strand, counting down.
GGACGCGCCGGGGAACGGTGCGATGGCGGTCGGGTGGTTGTGCGTTTCCACCTTCATCAGGGTGTGCACGGTGGTGTCGCGGCGGACGTACTTGGCGCCGTCGGCGCCCTCGCCCGTCACGCCGGGCACGCCCGCCTGGAAGCGCTGCGCGGGGCCGCCTTCCATGATGGCGGCGTTGTCCGAATAGGCGACGACCGTGCCTTCCGGCTGCGCCTTGTGCGTGGCGCGGATCATGCCGAACAGCGTGTTGGGCTGTTCCTGGCCGTCAATCACCCATTCGGCGTTGAAGATCTTGTGGCGGCAGTGTTCGCTGTTGGCTTGCGCGAACATCATCAGTTCGACGTCGGTGGGGTCGCGCCCCAGGTCGGTGAACGACTTGGCCAGGTATTCGATTTCGTCTTCGGACAGGGCCAGGCCCAGCGAGACGTTGGCTTCGGCCAACGCCTGCACGCCGTTGGCCTGGACGCCCACGGTGCGCATCGGCTTGCCGGCCAGCGTCTGGAACAGCGCCTGGCCGTCGAAGCCGGCGTCGACCACGGTTTCGGTCATGCGGTCGTGCAGGCAGTCGGCCGCGCGCGCCAGCATGGCGTCGTCAAACGACTTGGTGCCCAGCAGGCCACGTTCCGGGGTGATCACGTAGCGCACGCCGCGTTCGATGCGGTGCACCGACGACAAGCCACAGTTGTGGGCGATGTCGGTGGCCTTGCTGGCCCACGGGGAAATGGTGCCCAGGCGCGGAATAACCAGCAGGGACAGGCTCTTGGCCGGCACGTCGGCCGTGCTGGGCGTGCCGTAATCCAGCAGTTGGGTCAGGTGTTGCTGCTGTTCGGCCGTCAGGGCGGCGTCGGTGCTGACGAAGTGCTCGTAACGGGCGGAGATGTCGGCCACCGGCAGGCCGGCTTCCTTCAGTTGCGCAAGAAGGCGATCACGACGAAAGGAGGACAGGACGGAGGAACCAGGCAGATGCTGAACTAGGGACACGATGCGGGCGCCGTATAAGGATGGGTGCAAAAAGTGATTTTACCTGTTTAGGGGGTTTTCCCGGAGCGCTTGTTCAAGAAGCGTTCGAACCCGCCGTTTTGCCCAGTGTTACAAAAGAATTCCGAGCGGCGCGCACTGGATTGGTGCGCAGCAATATCCCAGTAAAGCCCCGACGCGAACGTGGTTTATCCGAGGCCGCGGCCTTGCGAAGCGGCGGCTCTGGTGCAATGCAGCATGTTGTTGCCGCCCCGCACCACGGGAAAACACGAACTATCGCGTCTGCGGGGCAACGGTAGGATGCAGCGACTTATTCATAGAACATAGAACGCGCGTCAAGCGCCGAAGCCGTCGCCTCACCCCATGTCCCGCCCCGAAGCCCCCGCCGAGCCTGTCGAACCGATCCTCCCCGTTGAAGCAGATCCCGCCGTGAAGGTGCCGCTGGCCATCGAAGACTGGCTGGCCGTGATCTTGCTGGCCACGCTGGCGCTGATCACCTTCACGAACGTGCTGGTGCGCTATTTCACCGACCAGTCTTTCGCCTGGACGGAAGAGATCTCGGTGTTCCTGCTGATCGTGCTGACGATGGCCGGCGGCAGCGTGGCCTTCGTGCGCAACCACCACATCCGTATCGAGATCCTGGCGGACAACGGTTCGCCGCGCCGCCAACGCATCATGGCGCTGATCGCCAACAGTTGCGTGCTGGCGTTCTTCGTCTTGCTGACCGTGCTGTCGGTGAAGCTCGTGTCGGACGAATTCATTTATGAAGAGACCTCCCCCGCGATCGGCGTGCCGACCTGGTGGTATTCGATCTGGTTGCCGGTGATGGCCGCGGCGATTTCGCTGCGCACCCTCGGCATCCTCCGCCGCATCGCGCGCGGCGCCGGGAACCACGCCAAATGATCGCCTCCATCCTCTTTATCGTCTTCATCGTCCTGATGCTGATCGGGGTGCCGGTCGGCGTGGCGCTGGGCATCGGCGGCACCGTCGCCATCGTGCTGTCCAACCTGGACACGCCCTGGTATGGCCTGCTGACCGTGCCACAGAACTTCTACGCCGGCCTGGCCAAGTACCCGCTGCTGGCCATCCCCATGTTCGTGCTGGTCGGCTCCATTTTCGACCGGTCGGGCGTGGCCAAGCGCCTGGTGGACTTCGCCATCGCCATCGTGGGCCGCGGCCCCGGCATGCTGCCGCTGGTGTCCATCGCGGTGGCCATGTTCCTGGGCGGCATCTCGGGGTCGGGACCGGCTTGCGCGGCCGCCGTGGGCGCCGTGATGATCACCGCCATGTCGCGCGCGGGCTATCCGGGCTCGTTCTCGGCCTCGATCGTGGCCGCGGGCGCCGCCACCGACATCCTGATCCCGCCGTCGGTCGCCTTCATCATCTACTCGGTGCTTGTGCCGGGCGCCTCGGTGCCCGCGCTGTTCGCCGCCGGCATGATTCCGGGCATCCTGGCCGGCCTGGCGCTGATCGTGCCTGCCGTCTGGCTGTCTCGCAAGTACAAGATGGGCGCGCTGGAATCCCACCTGCCGCGCCCGCCCTTCTGGGCCAGCCTGCGCGAAGCGTCGTGGGGCCTGGCCGCCCCGGTGCTGATCCTGGGCGGCATGCGCATGGGCTGGTTCACGCCCACCGAGGCCGCGGTCGTCGCCGTGTTCTACGGCTTGTTCGTGGGCGGCTTCATCCACCGCACGATCAAGTTCCGCGACCTCTACACCATCCTGCGCGAAGCTGCCGAGCTGTCCGCCGTGATCATGCTGGTGGTGACGCTGGCCGGCATTTTCGCCTGGGCCCTGTCCACGCTGAGCGTGATCGACCCGATCACCAACGCTATCGTCAATTCCGGGCTGGGCGAATGGGGCGTGCTGTCGCTGTTGATCCTGCTGCTGATGACGGTGGGCATGTTCCTGGACGGGATCTCGATCTTCCTGATTTTCGTGCCGCTGCTGATGCCCATCGCCAATGCCTACGGCTGGGATCCGGTGTGGTTCGGCGTGATCCTGACGTTGAAGGTGGCGCTGGGCCAGTTCACCCCGCCGCTTGCCGTGAACCTGATGGTGTCGTGCCGCATCGCGCGCGTGCCGATGGAATCGACGGTGCGCTGGGTGGTGTGGCTGCTGGGCGCCATGTTCCTGGTGCTGGTGGCGGTGCTGGTGTTCCCGCAGCTGGCGCTGTGGCTGCCGCACAAGTTGGGCTATTGAAGCTGGGTTATCGAAGTGCTGGATCTCAAGACAACAACAGACACACTCGCAAAGAGAGGAGACATCGCATGAACTTCCGCAACCTGATCGGCGCCGCGCTGTGCGCCGCCGCCGTGGTCGGCACGGCGCCTGCCATCGCGCAGAACTACAAACCCGAATACAAGCTGTCCATCGTCGTGGGCACCACCTTCCCGTGGGGCCAGGGCGCCGAAATCTGGTCCAACCTGGTGCGCGAACGCACCCAGGGCCGCATCAACATCAAGGTGTATCCGGGCACCTCGCTGGTCCAGGGCGACCAGACCCGCGAATTCACCGCGATCCGCCAGGGCGTGATCGACATGGCGGTGGGCTCCACCATCAACTGGTCGCCGCAGGTCAAGCAGCTGAACCTGTTCTCGCTGCCCTTCCTGATGCCTGACTACGCCGCGATCGACGCGCTGGTGCAAGGCGACGTGGGCAAGGAAATGTTCAAGCTGATCGAGAAGGCGGGCGTGGTGCCGCTGGCCTGGGGCGAAAACGGCTACCGCCAGCTCAGCAACTCCAAGCGCGACATCAAGAAGCCCGAAGACATGAAGGGCATGAAGCTGCGCGTGGTGGGTTCGCCGCTGTACATCGACACGTTCACGGCGCTGGGCGCCAACCCCACGCAGATGAGCTGGGCCGACGCGCAGCCCGCGCTGGCCAGCGGCGCGGTGGACGGCCAGGAAAACCCCCTGTCCATCTACACGGGCTCCAAGCTGTACACCGTGGGCCAGAAATACCTGACCCTGTGGAACTACGTGGCCGACCCGCTGATCTTCGTGGTCAACCGCGAGGTCTGGAATTCCTGGTCGGAAAAAGACCGCGACATCGTGCGCCAGGCCGCGCTTGACGCCGGCAAGCAGCAGATCGTGATCGCGCGCAAGGGCGTCACGCCCGAAGACCCGTCGCTGCTGAAAGAGATCGAAGGCCACGGCGTGACCGTGACGTCGCTGTCGCAAGCCGAGCACGACGCCTTCGCCAAGGTCACCCAGCCCGTCTACGACAAGTGGAAGAAGCAGATCGGCGAAGACCTGGTCAACATGGCCGAAAAGTCGATCGCGGCGCGCAAGAAGTAAGCGGCGCGGACCAGAGGAATTGAATTAGCAGCAAGCCCCAGGGGAACGACGGCGCAAGCCGCCACACCGAGGCAGGGACGTCAGATCCCTCCCAACCAAACAGGCGCCGGCCACAAGCTGGCGCCTGTTTCCTTTTTGGGCTAGGGGTAGCTGACTTCCAGGATATCCAGCTCTTCGATGCCGCCCGGCGTGCGCAGCACGACCGTATCGCCTTCGCGCGCCTTGATCAGCGCGCGCGCCACCGGCGAAATCCAGCTGATCTTGCCCGCCAGCGGTTCGGCCTCGTCCACGCCCACGATAGTGACCGTGTGGTCTTCGCCGGCCTTGTCCGAATACGACACCGTGGCGCCGAAGAACACCTGGTCGCGGTTGGGTTGCGCGGCGGGGTCCACCACTTCGGCGATATCCAGCCGCTTGGTCAAAAAGCGCATGCGGCGGTCGATCTCGCGCAGGCGCTTCTTGCCGTACAGGTAATCGCCGTTCTCGGATCGGTCGCCGTTGGACGCCGCCCAGGACACCACTTGCACGACGGACGGGCGCTCCACGTTCATCAGATGCGTCAGTTCGCCGCGCAGGCGTTCATAGCCCTCGGGGGTCATGTAGTTCTTGGTGCCTGCCGGCAACGCCTGGGCTTGCGGCAGATCGTCGTCGTCCTCGTTGTCGGACTCTTTAACAAAGGCTTTGTTCATGGCGCATGCGCCGCAAGGGCGCGCTCACAATCGATGGCTTGCAGGATGGGCGGCGCTGGCCGCCCGCGTCAGAACCAGTCGTGCCAGACCGGCTTCAAGTCGGACGGCAGCGGCGGCAAACGGCCCAGGTCCATCCGGCTTTCCTTGGGGCTATGGAAATCCGACCCGCGCGAGGCCAGGAACCCATAGCGGCGCGCGACCTCGGCGTATTGGCGGGCCTCTTCGGTAGTGTGGCTGCCGGTATTGACCTCAATCCCCAGCCCCCCCAGTTGCAGGAATTCGTCGAAGAGCGCGGCGAATTGCAGCGGGGTGTACTTATAGCGGCCCGGGTGCGCGATGACGGCGATGCCGCCCGCGCCGCGGATCCAGCCCACGGCTTCGGCCAGGGTGGCCCACTGCATGGGCACGTGGCCGGGGCGGTCGTCGCCCAGGTGCTTGGTGAAAACCGTTTGCACGTCGGGGCAATAGCCGGCTTCGACGAGATAGCGCGCAAAGTGCGTGCGGCTGATCAGTTCGGGATTGCCGGCGAACGGCAGCGCGCCTTCGTAGGCGCCGGGCATGCCCATGTCCGCCAGACGTTCGCCGATGCGCTTGGCGCGTTCGGCGCGGCCCGAACGGGTCTTGCGCAAGCCTTCGACCAACCCGGGGTTTTCCGGGTCGAAGCGCAAGCCCACGATATGCACCGTCAGGCCAGCCCAGGTCACGGAAATCTCGACACCGGTGGCAAAGCGCATGCCCAGGTCCTTGGCCGCGCTGGCGGCTTCGGCCAGGCCGCCCACTTCGTCATGATCGGTCAGTGCCCAGACGTCCACGCCGTTGGCGTGCGCGCGCTGCGCCACATCGCGGGGCGCGAGCGCGCCGTCCGAGACGGTGGAATGGCAATGCAGATCGATGTTCAGGGTGGGCGATGTCATGGAGCTATTGTAGAGAAGGCCCGGCACCCTGGATAGCGCCGGGCTGTCCCCATAATCGCAGGGCGGACGATCAGGCCAGAAGAAAGGCCGCGACGGGGTCCAACTGGCTGTCGGCGATCAGCGTGGGCGCATGCCCCACCCCGGGCACTTCCAGCGCCTGCGCGCGCGGGTTGCGCTTGAGCATTTCTTCGACGGTCGCGGGCGTCAGCAGATCGGACAGCGCGCCGCGCACGATCAGCACCGGGCAGGACACCGCGTCATAGGACCGCCACAAGATCTGTTCCCCGGCGGCCAGTTCTTCAGGGGTCTGGGCCGCCAGCGCCTGGGCCAGGGCCAGATCGTAGTGCTTGACCCACTTGCCGCCGTATTCCGGGTACAGGTACTGGGCCAGGTCCGCCCATTGCGCGTCGGTATGCGGCCCGAAGGTCTGGGAATTGGCCCGCATGGTGGCCACGGCATCCTCGAACGAAGCGAATTCGCCCGGCTCACCCACGTACTGGCCGATGCGCGACAAAGCGCCGGTTTCCAGCCGCGGCCCCACGTCGTTCAGCACCAGCTTGTCCAGCCGGATGCCTTGCCCAGGCGGCAACATGCCCGCATGCGGGCGCATGGCCTGCAAGGCGCCAGCGAACGCGGCGGCACCCGACAGCGCCAGGCCGATCAGCCCGCCCATCGAGGTGCCCACCCAGGCCAGCCGGGCCGGACGCAGGCGCGCGATCAGCGTGACCATGTCGGACACGTACTGCGGCACGGTATAGAAAGCGGGATTGGCCAGCCAGTCCGACCGGCCACGGCCCACCACGTCGGGGCAGACCACGCGGTAGCGTCCGGCCAGCCGCCGCGCCAGGGCGTCGAAATCGCGCCCGCTGCGGGTCAGGCCGTGCACGCAGAGCAGCACCTGGTCGTTGGCGGGGTCGCCCCATTCCCAATACGCCATCCGGTGCAAACCGGCCGGGCTGGCGCAGGTGACGAATTCCAAACGGGGTTGCAGGCTGGCGTCCACCATCAAAACACTCCACGGGTCGGCGCAAGCCTGAACGGCCGCGCACCAAGGCGGACTAGTGTAATCGCGCCGGTCGAACAATCACATGAACGGCACCCGGATGTGGCCGCCGCGCCGCCCCCCGCTGCCCGTGCTGGACACCCGGCCCGCGCATCGCTACGATCAAGCCCATCCTCTTTGGCGCACCCGCAGCACGGTAGGGAATTGCCATTTCCTATCGCGCCGATCCAATCATTAAATTGGAGTTGCCTGCCCGTTAGGGCGAGAGTAACCAGCTTCAGGCATTGCCAGATCAGTCATCCCAAAATTGATATGGAGTCCGTATGCAGCAAAGCAGTCCCGTCTCTCCGCTGACCACCGATCATTCCTCCCCTCCCGCCGTCAGCCCCCCTCCCCCCGAACCGCCCAAAGTGCTCCAGGACGTGCTGTCCCGGGCCGACGTCCTGATCAACGGCCCCCGCCCCTGGGACATCCAGGTGCACGACAAGCACATGTACGAGCGCGTCTTCGCCAGCTGGTCGCTGGGGCTGGGCGAATCCTATATGGATGGCGAATGGGACTGCGAGCAGCTGGACGAGCTTTTCACGCGCCTGCTGCGCGCGGACATGGGATCGGCCGCGCTGGGCGTCGCCCGCATCAAGCTGATCGCCGAGCACCTGCGGCACAAGCTGTTCAACCTGCAGTCCAAGAACCGCGCCTTTGAAGTCGGCGAACAGCACTACGATGCCGGCAACGACGTGTTCGAAGCGATGCTGGACAGCCGGATGATCTATTCCTGCGCTTACTGGGAAAACGCCCAGACGCTGGAAGAGGCCCAGTTGGCCAAGCTGGACATGATCTGCCGCAAGCTGCAATTGAAGCCGGGCGAAACGCTGCTGGACATCGGTTGCGGATGGGGGGGACTGGCCAAGTTCGCCGCCGAGAACTATGGCGTCACGGTCACGGGCGTCACGGTGTCGAAAGAACAGCTGGCGCTGGCGCAAGAGCGGGTCAAGGGCCTGCCCGTGCAACTGCTGCTGCAAGACTACCGCGATCTGCAAGGCAGTTTCGACAAGGTGGTGTCGGTCGGCATGTTCGAGCACGTGGGGCCGAAGAACTACGACACCTACTTCACCAATGTGCAGCGCCTGATGGCGCCGGACGGCATCTTCCTGCTGCACACGATCGGCATCGCCGCCACCAGCCAGAGCACCGACCCCTGGATCGACCGCTACGTGTTCCCGAACGGCAAGCTGCCGTCCGCCCGCGAGATCGCCAGCGCCGTCGAACACCGCTTCATCATCGAAGACTGGCACAACTTCGGCGCCGACTACGACCGCACGCTGATGGCGTGGTGGGACCGGTTCGAACGCGCGTGGCCCACGCTGCAGGAACGGTACGGCACGCGCTTCTACCGCATGTGGAAATACTATCTGATGTGTTGCGCCGGCTTCTTCCGGTCGCGTGAAGGCCAGCTTTGGCAAGTGATGCTGACGCATCCTCAGCGAAAAGACACTTACCGGTCTCTGCGTTGAAGGCATGACGGCGCAAGAAAAACGGGAACCTCGCGGTTCCCGTTTTTCTTGCGCCGTCTGAAGCCGTTCGCTCAGCCCCTGCCCGCGTCTTCGCGGATCATGTCCGCCGCCCGCTCCGCGATCATGATGGTCGGCGAATTGGTGTTGCCGGACGTGATCAGCGGCATGACCGACGCGTCGGCGATGCGCAAGCCCTCCAGTCCGAAGACCCGCAGCCGCGCGTCCACCACCGCGCCACTGTCGGCGTTCTTGCCCATGGCGCAGGTGCCTACCGGATGGAAGATGGTGGTGCCGATCTTGCCGGCCGCTTCGCGCAGTTGCGCGTCCGTCTGGTAGTCCGGGCCGGGCAGCCATTCCTGCGGTTGATAGCGCTGCAGGGCCGGCGCCGCCGTAATGCGGCGCACCAGCCGGATCGAATCGGCGGCCACCTGGACATCCGCTTCCGTGCTGAGGTAGTTGGCGGCGATGACGGGCGTCGCAGCGTCCGGTGCGCCGGCAGGCCCCTGCGCATGGACGCTGCCACGAGACGTCGGCCGCAGATTGCATACGCTGGCGGTGAAGGCGTCGAAGTCATGCAGCGGTTCGCCGAAAGCACCGAGAGACAGCGGCTGCACGTGGAATTCCACGTTGGCGCGCGTCTGGCCGGGGTCGGACTTGGCGAACGCCCCCAACTGGGACGGCGCCATGCTCATCGGGCCGCTGCGTTTGAGCAGATACTCCAGGCCAATGCCTGTCTTTCCCAGCCAGGACGAGGCGATCCGGTTCAGCGTCTTGACGCCGTTGACCTTGATGATGACCCGCAGCTGCAGGTGGTCTTGCAGGTTTTCGCCCACCCCGGGCAAGGCATGGCGCAGCGCAATGCCGCTTTCACGCAGCCGCGCCGGCTCTCCGATGCCCGACAGCTCCAGCAGATGGGGCGTGTTCACCGCCCCCGCCGCCATCACCACTTCGCGCGTCGCGCGCACGGTCAGGCTTTGCCCGCCGCGCCGCAGTTGCACGCCGACGCAGCGCTTGCCCTCGAACACCAGCTGCTCGGCCTGGGCGCCCGTCATCACATGCAGGTTCGGGCGTTTGGCCACCGGGCGCAGAAACGCTTTGGAAGTATTCCACCGCCAGCCGCGCCGCTGGTTCACTTCGAAGTACCCGCTGCCGAAGTTGTCGCCCCGGTTGAAGTCCTGCACGCGCGGGATGCCCTCCTGTTCGGCCGCGCTGGCGAAGGCTTCCAGGATGTCCCAACGCAAGCGTTGGGACTCGACGCGCCACTCGCCCCCGGCGCCGTGGAATTCGTCGGCGCCGCGGTGATAGTCCTCGCTGCGTTTGAAGACCGGCAGCACCTGATCCCAGCCCCAGGCCGGGTCGCCCGACCGCGCGGCCCAGTCTTCGTAGTCTTCGCGCTGGCCGCGCATGTAAATCATGCCGTTGATGGAAGAACATCCGCCCAGCACGCGGCCGCGGGGATAGATCAGCGAACGGCCGCCCAGCCCCGGCTCCTTGACCGTGCGGTACATCCAGTCCGTGCGCGGGTTGCCGATGCAGTACAGGTACCCCACCGGGATGTGGATCCAGTGGTAGTTGTCGCGTCCGCCGGCCTCCAGCAACAGCACGCGGGTGCCCGGGTCCTGGCTCAGTCGGTTAGCCAGCACGCAGCCGGCCGACCCCGCGCCCACGATGATGATGTCGTATGTCTCCATAAGCTCTTCTTATCTGGGTGGCGGCGCGTTGAGGGCTGCCGCCACGGTGAGCCGACCCGGCTGCGGCGTCTGGACGCGCGCCGGGCATCTGGCGTGACTCTGGCGCAGCAGCCTGGAACTGTCCAATGAAATGTTGAAAAACGCTTTATAAGCATCTTTAATAATGCACAGCCCACTCCGGACACCCGCCATGGACCTCAAACACATCCGGACCTTCGCCGCCGTGGCGCGCGAAGGCAACCTGACCCGCGCGGCCGAACACCTGCACCTGACCCAGCCCGCGCTCAGCCTGCAACTGAAGAACTTCCAGGAATCGCTGGACCTGACCTTGTTCTCGCGCACGGCGCAAGGCCTGGCGCCGAACGCGGACGGACGGGCGTTGCTGCCGTCGGCGCAACGCGTGCTGGATGCGCTGGACGACTTCCAGCGCGCCATCGGCGCCCTGCGCGACACCGTGCAAGGCGAATTGCGCATCGGCACCATCCTGGACCCGGAATTCCTGCGGCTGGGCGCCACCCTGCAATACCTGGTGGAGCATTACCCGAAAATTCGCCCCACCCTGCGCCATGGCATGTCGGGGTCGGTCGGCCGCCAAGTGCGCGCCGGCGACCTGGACGTGGGCTTTTGCCTGGGGCCGCAGGCGTCCGCCGCCGGACAGCCCGGCCTGGAGGCGTTGCCGCTGGCGTCGTTCGCGTACTACGTGGTGGCTCCCAAAGGCTGGGGCGCACAGGTGGCCGGACGCGGGTGGGCCGAGATTGCCGCGCTGCCGTGGATCTGGACCCCGCCCGATTCCGTGCATCACCGCCTGCTGACAGACAAGTTCGATTCACTGGGGCTAGCGCCCCACGCGGTAGCCGAAGTGGACCAGGAGGCGTCCATGCTGGACCTGGTGCGCTCGGGCGTGGGCTTGTCGCTGGCGCGGGACTCCATCGCGTTGCGGGAATCCCAGGCCAATGGCCTGCTGCTGGTGAAGGGGCTGGCCATCCAGGCGGAGCTGTCTTTCGTCACCCAGACCGCGCGCCGCGACGACCCGCTGGTGACGGCCGCCTTCGACGCCGTGCAGGCGGCGTTCGCATGAAGGGACTGCCAATTCCCGTTTCAAATGTCACGATTTAGCGCGCGACCCGCAACGGGCTGAAGTTCAATAATGTCCCAGACTTGTTGCGCCTACATCCCTATGCCCGCCATCACCCGGACCACCTTCCTCAAGCTGCTGACGAAACAGCTCTTCCCCGTCTTGAAAGCGGAGGGGTTCGAAGGCTCGGGCCAGACGCTGCGGCGCATCCGCGGCCCGGTCGTCCATGTGTTCAACGTCCAGGCGGCCAGCGGCGGCAAAGCCTGCTACCTGAATCTGGGCGCGCATTTCGATTTCCTGCCCGGCGAAGGCGGATCGTTCGTGCCGACCGCCGAGATCGAGGAAGCGCATTGCATCTTCCGCGACCGCATCGACCCTCCTCCGGGCGAGGCCTTCGGCTGGGCGTACGGCGCGGATAGCGCGCAGGCGGAAGAGAACGTCGAATTCATCGTCAGCGAATGGACACGGCAGGGGCACGCGTTCTTTGCGCAGTACGACACGTATCCCGCCAGTTGCGTACGCCTGCTGCAACAGACGGACCCTGACCAGATTCATCCCGCCAAGACGCTGCACATGGCGCGCATTGCCCGGCACCTGGGTGAAGCCGAACGTGCGCGCGCCTTCGCGCAGTCCGGTCTGGCGCGGGCGCCGCAAGCGGCCACGTCGTTGAAGGCGAAGTTGGAGCAAGTGCTGGCGGGCTGACGGCGGCAAGCCCAATGCGTGTCTGCCGAACGAACGAGCCGACCAGCAGCAGTTCAACCTCAGGAGACACACAATGCTTAGTAAAAACACGATTTGCCTCTGGTACGACGGCGATGCGCTGGAGGCCGCGACGTTCTACGCCAAGACGTTTCCGGACAGCGCCGTCAAGGCGGTCCACCGTGCCCCCGGCGACTATCCGGCGGGCAAACAGGGCGATATCATCACCGTTGAATTCACAGTGATGGGCATACCCTGCCTGGGGCTGAACGGCGGCCCTGGCATTCAGCACAACCAGGCCTTTTCGTTCCAGGTCGCCACCGACGATCAGGAAGAGACGGACCGCCTGTGGAACGCGATCATCGAAAACGGCGGCAGCGCAAACGTCTGCGGCTGGTGCCAAGACAAGTGGGGCCTGTCATGGCAGATCACCCCCCGCATCCTGTCCGCCGCCATCATCGACCCGGACCCGGCCGCTGCCAAGCGTGCGTTCGAAGCCATGATGACGATGGGCAAGATCGACATCAGCGGGATCGAGGCGGCGCTGCGCGGCTAAGCCTTCACGGAAGGCGACGCGGTTCGCGTCGCGCCAAACCGGTGCGGCGCGCACACCACTGTGCACCGGCTTGAAGCATGGCCGCGCATCGGGCTAAGGCAATGCTGGCGTCCAGCACCGGCCCTCCCGCCGGCGCCTCCTATGAAAACGTCCTCGATTTCCTCCTTCCCCGATCGTTAGCGATCCGCTGGCACGGACTTTGCTTAAGTGTTCATGCAGGCCGCAAGGCAAGCACCACAACTTGAGCAGTTCCGGCAAAGGCGCCCCGACCGCAAGGTCCAGGGCGCCTTTTGCCTTTTTGATTCATCCATCCAAGCCTGGGGATTTCCATGAAAGCAGCGGCCACTCCCAATTCCTTGCAGACCCTGGTCGTGATCGGCAACGGCATGGTGGGGCACCATTGCGTCGAGCAGTTGATCGCCCGCGGCGCCCTTACGCGCTACCGCATCCACGTCTACGGCGAGGAATCGCGCCGCGCCTACGACCGCGTGCATCTGTCCGAATACTTGAACGGGCGCGACGCCGAGTCGATGGCGATGAGCGGCGCCGAGTTCTATGCGCAGGACGGGCTGACGCTCCACCTGGGCGAGCCAGTGCTGGAAATCGACCGCCATCACCATGAAATCGTGACAGCGACTGGCCGCCTCGCCTATGACAAGCTGGTGCTGGCCACGGGCTCCTACCCCTTCGTTCCCCCGATCGCCGGCGCCGAAGGCGCGTCGCGGCTGGTGTACCGCACGATCGACGACCTGGACCTGATCCGCGCAGCGGCCAGCGGCGCGCGGCGCGGTGTGGTCGTGGGCGGCGGGCTGCTGGGACTGGAAGCCGCCAATGCGCTGAAGTCGCTGAACCTGGAAGCCCACGTGGTGGAATTCGCGCCGCGCCTGATGCCGGTGCAACTGGACGACGCGGGCGGCAACGCGCTGCGCGCCCGCATCGAAGCGCTGGGCGTGGGCGTACACCTGTCGCGCGCCACGCAGGACATCAAGCCGGGCACGCGCTACCGGTACCGCATGCGCTTTGCCGAAGGCGAACCGCTGGAGACCGACCTGATCGTGTTCTCGGCCGGCATCCGCCCACAAGTGACGCTGGCGCGCCAAGCCGGGTTGGCCCTGGCCGAACGCGGCGGCGTCGCCATCGACGACCGCTGCCGCAGCAGCGACGACCACATCTACGCCATCGGCGAATGCGCGGCCTGGAACGGCAGCGTGTTCGGCCTGGTCGCGCCGGGTTATCAGATGGCGCGCATCGTCGCGGCCGAGCTGTGCGACGCGCCGGAACACCCCTTCTCCGGCGCCGACATGTCGACCAAGCTGAAATTGCTGGGCGTGGACGTGGGCTCCATCGGCGACGCGCACGGCGCGACGCCGGGCGCGCGCAGCTACCGCTACATCGACGAGGCCGGCGCCAGCTACCGCCGGCTGGTGGTCTCGGCCGACGGCAAGCGCGTCCTGGGCGCCGTGCTGGTTGGCGACAACCGCTATTACGACACCCTGCTGCAGTATGTGCAGAACGGCATCGCGCCGCCACCGGACCCCGCCAGCCTGATCTTGCCGCTGGGCAAGGCCGCGCCCGCGCTGGGCGTGGATGCGCTGCCGGCCACCGCCACCCTTTGTTCCTGTCACAACGTCAGCAAGGGCGCGGTCAGCGCCGCCATCGACGGCGGCTGCTCCGATCTGGCCGGCGTCAAACGCTGCACGAAGGCGGCCTCGGGCTGCGGCGGTTGCGCCAGCCTGCTCAAGCAGGTGGTGGAACACGAACTGGCCGGCCGCGGCGTCGCCGTGGACAAAAGCCTGTGCGAGCATTTCGCCTATACCCGCCAGGAGCTGTACGCCATCGTGCGCGTAGGCGGCATCGAGACCTTCGAGGCCCTGCTGGCCAGCCATGGCAAGGGGCACGTGGGTTGCGACATCTGCAAGCCAGCGGTCGGCTCCATCCTGGCGTCGTGCTGGAACCGCCCCATCCAGGACCCGCACCTGGTGCCGCTGCAAGACACCAACGACACGTTCATGGCGAACATGCAGAAGAACGGCACGTATTCGGTGGTGCCGCGCATTCCCGCCGGTGAGATCACGCCCGACGGCCTGATCGCCATCGGCGCGGTGGCCAAGAAGTACCAGCTCTACACCAAGATCACCGGCGGCCAGCGTATCGACCTGTTCGGCGCGCAACTGCATGAACTGCCCGACATCTGGGCCGAGCTGATCGCCGCCGGCTTCGAAACCGGCCACGCCTACGGAAAGTCCACCCGCACCGTGAAGTCCTGCGTGGGCAGCACCTGGTGCCGCTACGGCGTGCAGGACAGCGTGCAGATGGCGCTGGACATCGAGCACCGCTACAAGGGCCTGCGCTCGCCGCACAAGCTGAAGTTCGCGGTGTCGGGCTGCACGCGCGAGTGCGCCGAGGCGCAAAGCAAAGACATCGGCGTGATCGCCACCGAAAATGGCTGGAACCTGTACGTGTGCGGCAACGGGGGCATGCGCCCGCGCCACGCCGAACTGTTCGCCACCGATCTGGATGACGCCGCGCTGATCCGCACGATCGACCGCGTGCTGATGTTCTACATCCGAACGGCCGACAAGCTGCAGCGCACGTCCGTCTGGCGCGAATCACTGGAGGGCGGCCTGGCGTATCTGAAGGACGTGGTGCTGAACGACAGCCTGGGCCTGTGCGCGGAACTGGACGCCCAGATGCAATTGGTGGTGGACCGCTACGAATGCGAGTGGGCCAACGCGCTGAACGACCCGGAAAAGCTCAAGCGCTTCCGCACCTTCGTGAACGACCGCGGCGGCGACCCCGACATCCGGTTCGTGCAGGAACGCGGCCAGCCCCGCCCTGCCCCGGCGCGCGCGCCCTCGCGCGTCATCCCCATCGCAGAGGAGATCGCCTGATGAACGCCCCCGCCCCATCCCGCCCCTGGCGTCCCGTCTGCACGCGGCAGGACCTGGTGCCCCAGTCCGGTGTCGTCGTGCTGGTGGACGGCGAGCAGATCGCCTTGTTCTACCTGCCCGGCGCCGAAGGCCGCGACTTGTACGCCATCGAAAACCGCGACCCGAAATCGGGCGCGAACGTCATCGGCCGCGGCCTGGTCGGCCATATCGGTGGCGAACTGGTCGTGGCCTCGCCGCTTTACAAGCAGCACTTCCGGCTGGCCGACGGCACCTGCGTACAGTATCCCGAGCAGCGGCTGCGCACCTGGCACGCACGCCTTGCCGGCGACGCCGTGGAAATCGCCTGACCTGCCATGGCCGAACGTCACCTGCCACCGCCGTTGCGCTTCCTGCTGGCCGCCCGGCGTAGCGAACTCCTGGACCTGGAAGCCCTGGCGGGCACCTGCGAATTGGTGGTGCGCATCAGCGCGCTGGTGCACGCGCTGCAAAAAGAGCGCGGCTACTCCAACCTGACGCTGTGCAGCCCGCCAGGCCGCCTGCAACAGGCCCTGGCCGGGCTAAGCCAGGACGCTGCAAGCGTCGAGGCGCAGTCACGCCCGTTCCTGGACGACCAGGCCGCCGACCCCGCGCAAGGCAGCGGCCGCGCGCGCTTGCTCAACTGCATCGCCTTTGCCCTGTTCCGCCTGGATGAGCTGCCCGCGTTGCGCCGCCAGGTCCGTGACCGATCCGTGCCCGTCGAAGACGCCGATTCCCGCTTCACCCAGGTGATCGGCAGCCTGCTGGCCGTCGTCTTCGAAGCGGCCGATTTGGCGCTGGATCCCGGCGTTACCCGCATCCTGGTGGCGCTGCTGAACTTCATGCAGGGCAAGGAATCGAGCGGCCAGGAACGCGCCTGCGGCGTGACGGGCTTTACGGCCGGATGCTTCACCGACACTCAAAAAGCGCGCATGCTGGGCCTGGCGGCCAACCAGCGGCGCAGCTTCGATACCTATGCGCACTATGCGGAGGGCGCCGCGCTGCAATGCTGGGCCGAACTCCAGCAACAAGACCCGCCGCTGCAGCGGATGCGCGACATGGCGCAGCGCACCGATAGCGCACAACCGGTGGATAGCACACTGGCCGAGCTGTGGTTCAACCTGAGCACGGCGCGCATCGATGCCATGCGCGAAATCGAGAGCCTGCTGGCCGAAGCTTTGGCCCAGCAATGCAACCGGCGCATCGCCGAAACCCGCCAAGAGCTGAACGACCGCCGCCTGCTGTTAAGCCGTTATGCCGACCATGCCAGCGGCCGCGCGCCCAGCATGCTGTTCCGCGTGCAAAGCCGCATCGTGGATACGCCTCCCTCGGACGGCCTGGGCAGTGAACTGGAGCGGTCAATCCTGGACATGATGCGTGAACAGACGCTGCGCCTGCAGCGCACCGACGACGCGCTGAACGCCGTGCGCGGCGCCCTGGACGAAAAAAAGCGCATCGATCGCGCCAAGCTGCTGCTGATCAGCCATTACGGCCTGACCGAGCCAGCCGCGCATGAACGCCTGCAACGCGCCGCGATGGATGGCGGCCTGGCGTTGGCCGACGTGGCGCGCCAGGTGATCGGCCAATTGGGCGGCAATTGACGCCCCGGCCTACCGGAACACCCGCTGCGTCAGGCTGACCGCCACGCCGGCCAACGCCAGCACGGCCAGCCCGCGAAAATGATCCAGATTCGCCAACAGCACGGATTGCTGATTCAGCATTTGCGAGATCTGCGCCATGGCCATCTGCTGCGCCTGCGCGGGATCCGCCACCGTGGCGTACACGGCGCTGAGTTGCGCCTTGGCCGCTTCGAAATTGGCGTTGCCCGTGGCGATGCTCTCTTGCAGCACGTTGTAGTGTTCGGACGTCAGCCACTGCTGCCCCACGGTCGCCAGCATGATGCCAAGTGCCTGTCCGACCTGCGCCAGCATGTTCTTGACTTGCTGCGCATGCGCGAAGACGGCAGGGTCGTGCGTCAATCCCGCGAAGGTGTTCATCGCCGTGGCGGGCATGACGATCATGATGAACACGCCGTAGCAGGCCAGCGCGGGCAACACGTCCGTCCAGGCGTCCGCCGTGGGCGACAGGCGCGACATCAGGACACCGAACGCCGCCAGGGCCAGGAACCCCGCCACGAAAAACTTGCGCGGCGACGGCCAGCGGGCAAGCAACTGCGACATCACCGCAAACGTCAGCACGCCGGCCCCCAGCCCCATCGCAAAGAACACGCCCGTGTTGGCCCAGGAATGGCCCAGCGCGCGCTGCAGCATCAGGGGCACCAGATAGCCATTGGCGCCCAGCATCAGATAGCAGAACATGAAGAGCGCCAGGCCGCTCAGGAAGCGCACCTCTTTCATGCCGCCCAGCTTGAGCAGCGGCGCGCCGGTGCGCGTTTCCGACCACACGAAATACGCCAGCGCGGCCAGCCCCGCCAACGCGAACAGCACAAGCAGATGACGGTCGCTGAAAAAGTCGTAGTAGGACCGCTGCAAGGCATGCAGCACCAGGAAGCTGCCCAGCCCCAGTGCGGCGATCGGCGCGAAGCGTGCCTGCCCGGCCACCGTGGCGCCGCCTTCCTTGCCCGGCATGGAGCATGCGACCGGGACCATCGCCAGCACCGACAGCACCGCCACCAGCCAGAACATCAGCGGCCAACCGTCGTGCTCGACAGCCAGCGACGCCAGCCAGGGCGCCAGCGCCGTACCCGTGCACAGCCCCGTCGCCAGCGCCTTGATGCCCTGAAACCGCGCAGGGCATGGCGGGATCAGGTTCACGGTCAGCCGCGACGAGGTCAACATGGCGGCGCACCCCGTGGCCATCAGCACCCTGCCCAGCAGAAAGCCCGCTACGCTCAGCGACAACGCGCACACCACCGCGCCTACCCCCGCGGCACCCAGAGACGCCAGCAGGTATCGGCGCAAACCCAGGTGATGCACCAGCCACCCTTGCAGCGCAATCAGCACCACCGCGACGCAGGCGTAAATGACCGCGACGGTCGTGTATTCCTCGGGGCTGGCGCCGATCTCGCCCATGATGGGCGCGGCGGCAAACGTGACCATGCCGTTCTGCAGGAAATCGACGAAGGTCAGCGCACCGATCGTCATCAGCAAGGCGGGCGGAACCGCAGGTTGGGTAGCTCTCATGGCGGGCGTGGCAAACGTTTGTCTATGCCCAGGCCGTATATGCCTAGGCAGCTAAATGATTAAAAAAAAGCGGGCTGGTGGTGTCAGTCCGCTGCAGCATTGACGAGCAACCGCGATAACAGCTTGTGCAACATCTCGGCATCGCCCTCCGAAAACCCGGCCAGCAGACGCTGCATGGCGACCTCAGCCGCGGCCAGCGCCTGCGGCAACGCGGCCTGCCCCTGCTCGGTCAGTTCGATCAGATAGCTGCGCCGATCGGCTTCGTTTTCCACGCGGCGAATGAATCCCTTGGCCACGATGCGGTCCAGCAAACGGGTCATGGCGCCCGAGTCGTAGGCCAGCACCCGGCAAAAGTCGCTAAGCGTGCGGCCCCAGCCTTTGGCCAGGCAGTTCAGCACCACGTACTGCGGCGTGGTGAGTTCGAACGGGGCCAATTCGCGTTCCAGGGCCTCGTGGATGCTGTTGCGCACCGACGTCACCATGAAGCCGAGTTCGCCGGTATGGAAGCGGTCCAGCACGGTAGGTTTGACGGGGGACATGGTTGCCTTCAAGCAGCTGCAGGTCGATTTCCGAAGTTTATCTGCCTAGGCAGTTAATACGCAAGCGATAAATGCATTGATGCAATGCACGCCGGAAGGCGTCGGACCAAGGCGGGCCATGCCAGACCACGGCGGGCGGGCCACGACGCGCGACAGGGACTGCGGCGAACCCGCTCGAACTACGGCAGGTTCTCGCGAAAAATCACCTGGCTGCGCGCGAGTTCCACGCCGTTCATCGGGCTGCGCTTGTCGCGCAGGTTGCAGAAGATGCGCACGCAGCTCATCAACGCTTCCATCGGGCTTTGCGTGATGACGGCGTCCATCGTGCCGTCGATCAGCAACGACCGGGTGTCAGGCGTCAAGCCGTGGCCAATGAAGACCACCCGGTGCTGCTGGCCCGCCTCTTTCAGCGCACGCGCCACCCCGTCGGACGCCCCGCCGATGTTGTAGATGCCCGCCAGATTGGGATATTGCTCCAGCAACTGGCGCGTCTGCTCGTAGTTGCGTTGGGCGTCGTCATAGCCTTCGCGCAGGTCCACCACCTGCATGGCCTGGAACTGTTCGGCATACAGCTGCAAGAAGCCGCTTTCGCGCTCTTCATGAGCGCGGTAATGGCGCGAACCGGCGATCAGCGCCACATGCGCCGCGCGCGACCCGATGAAGCGCGCGATCAGGTACCCGGCCGTGCGGCCCGCGGCGCGGTTGTCCAGCCCCACATAGGCCGTGCGCGCGCTGTTGGCCAGATCGGAAATCAGCGTGACCGTCGGCACGCCCTGCTGCGCCAACGTGTTGACGGCTTCGCGCACCACCGGGTGCTCCAGCGCCATGAAGGCGATGCCGTCGGCCCGTTTGCCGTGCTTGGCCAGCGCCTGGGCCAGGGCGTCGGGGTTGAAGCTTTCCACGTATTCGATCTGGCACTTGGCGTTCAGCGGCCCGAAGTGCTCATGCGCATAGCTGACGGTGTCACCCAGCATGCGCAGGTAGCGGTTGCTGCCGCGCGGCAGCAGGAACACCAGCCGCATCGGTTCCGCCGGAGCGGCGGCGCCCAATTCCTGTTCGGGCAGGTAATCCAGTTCGATGGCGGCCTTGAAGACCTTTTGCGCGGTGTTGGCGCGCACCCCGGGCCGGCGGTTCAGCACGCGGTCGGCCGTGGCGGTAGACACGCCGGCACGCGCGGCCACGTCGGCCAAGCGGGCGAGCCTGCGTTCGGGAGCGGCTTTATTCACATCAAAAACCATCATGAATGGGGTTTGACGATGATACTGCCTATTCACTATTGTCCACACTGCCGCATGGGATTGGCGTTTTTGTGGCACATCAAAAAACATCATAAATACGATTATGGAGACAACCATGAAGCTGCTGACACGCCGCAGTGCCCTGCGCCGCCTTTGCGCCGTTCCCGCCGTGGCCCTGGCTGGCGGATTCCCGCTGATCGCCCGCGCGGCCGATTACACGCTCAAGTACGGCAACAACCTGCCGGTGACCCACCCGCTGAACATCCGCGCCCAGGAGGCCGCCGAACGCATCCTGAAGGAAAGCAACGGCCGCGTGGACATCAAGATTTTCCCGAACAACCAGTTGGGCGGCGACACCGACATGCTGGCGCAAGTGCGCTCGGGCGGCATCGACTTCTTCACGCCGTCGGCGCTGGTCATCGCCACGCTGGTGCCGGTGGCCGCCATCAACGCGGTCGGCTTCGCGTTCAAGGACTACAACCAGGTCTGGGGCGCCATGGACGGCGCGCTCGGGGCGCACGTGCGCGCCGCCATTGCGCAACGCAAGCTCTACGCGTTTGAAAAGATGTGGGACAACGGCTTTCGCCAGACCACCAGCAGCAAGGCGCCTGTCGCTTCCGCCGCCGACATGAACGGTCTGAAGATCCGCGTGCCGGTCAGTTCGCTGCCCATCTCCATGTTCAAGGGCCTGGGCGCCGCGCCCGCCAGCCTGCAGTTCAGCGAGGTGTATTCGTCCTTGCAGACCAGGGTGGTGGACGCGCAGGAGAATCCGCTGCCCATCATCCAGGTCGCCAAGCTCTATGAAGTGCAGAAATACTGCTCGCTGACCAACCACATCTGGGACGGCTACTGGTTCATTGCCAACGGCCGCATGTGGGAAGGCTTGACGGAAGACCTGAAG
>CAUSDE010000054.1:0-41674 GCA_963530045.1 uncultured Achromobacter sp. | reverse complement strand
GAGCCCCACAGCCTGCATGCCGACGTTCCGGCCATTGTGCTCCTGACGCTGGTACACCCGATTCCCGGCAAATGGCGCCCGAGAGACGAATAGGGCCGCCACTGCCCACGTGCGCCCGCCGGGATTCAGGATGGCCCTACTTGGCCAACCCCGCCATCAGCACGTACTTCACCTCCACGTACTCCTCGATCCCGTAATAGCTGCCCTCGCGGCCGTAGCCCGAGTGCTTGATGCCACCAAACGGGATCGACGCGGTGCCGACGGAACCGGAGTTCAGGATCACCATGCCGGCTTCGATGTTCCTGGATAGCCGGAAGGAACGCGCCAGATCACGCGTGAACACGTACGCCACCAATCCATATTCGGAATGATTCGCGCGCGTGACGACCTCGTCTTCGGTGTGAAACCGATACACCGCAAACACCGGCCCGAAGATCTCGGTGTGCGCCACGCGCATGTCGTCCGTCAGGCCGGCCAGCACTGTCGGCTCGTAGAACAGCCCGCCCTTCGCATGGCGTTTCCCTCCCAGCAGCACCTGCGCGCCGGCCCGTTTGGCGTCGTCGACCAATTCGGCCACCTTATCGATGCCCGCCTGGTTGATCAGCGGCCCCACCACGAACGCTTCCTGCATGCCTTGGTCCACCGGGATCCGGGCAACTTTCTCGGCCACCGCCGCCACGAAGCGGTCGTAGATGGCATCCTGCACGTAGATGCGGTTCGGCGAAATGCACACTTGGCCCGAATTGCGCAGCTTCGCGGCAACCAGGCTCGCGGCCGCCTCTTCGACGCTGGCGTCGTCGAAAACGATGAAGGGCGCATTGCCGCCCAGTTCCAGCGTCATCTTCTTCAGGTCGTTGCCGCAGGCGGCAGCCAGCATCTTGCCGACAGCCGTGGAACCGGTGAACGAGATCTTGCGGATGCGCGAGTCGCCGGTGAACAGTTCCCCGATCTCTTTCGGATTGCCGGTGACCATCTCGAACACGCCTTCCGGAATACCGGCCTTGCGGGCGTACTCCAGCATTTTGTACGCCGTCAACGGCGTCAGTTCGGACGGCTTGATGATCATGGTGCACCCGGCCGCCAGCGCGGTGGCGATCTTGCGGGCGATCATCATGAACGGAAAGTTCCACGGCGTGATGGCCGCAGTGGGGCCGGCAGGCTCCTTGAACACCAGGATTTCGGCGCCGGCGGCGTGCGACGGAATGGTGTCGCCGTAGACGCGCTTGGCTTCTTCGGCATACCACTCGATGAAACCCAGTCCGTAGTCGATTTCGCCCAGGGCTTCGGACAGGCATTTGCCGTTTTCCCTGACCATGATCTCGGCGAACACGCGCTTGTCCGCGCGGATCAGCTCAAACCAGCGGCGCAGCAGATCGCCGCGCTCTTTGGCAAGCTTGCGGGACCACAAGGGGAAGGCGCGGCAGGTCCGATCGATGGCGGCCTGGACAGCTGCCGAGCCAAGCTCGGGCGCTTCGCCGACGATCGAGCCGTCGGCGGGATTGATTACGTTGATCATGAAAGGTGTCGTCCTGTCGGGTTGAGGGATGCCTGAGGCACGGATGGAATGCTAGGATTTCCCACGCGACAGTTCGATGGCCTATGGTCTTTGTTTATTGCCTAAAACTATTGGACTGGATATTTTTCGCACTTCCATGGCAAGCTGATCACCCCCAGTCCGATCCTGTCGCGAACCATGTCCGACAAGCCCGAATCCGATGACTCGCTGGCGCCCGTGCGCCAGCGGATGGCCCGTCTGCTGGACGTGCTGGCGCCGACCGAGGGCTACAACCTGACGGTCCTGGAAGACGTGCGGTTGCTGCGCTCCAACCGACCGCTGAAGTCCGTGCCCGTGCTGTACGACCCCGGCATCGTGATCGTGTGCCAAGGCAGGAAGCGCGGCTTTTTCGGCGGCCAGACCTATCTGTACGACGCGCATCAATGCCTGGTCGTCTCGGTGCCGGTGCCCTTCACGATGGAGACGGACGCCAGCGAAGCCGAGCCCTTGCTGGCCCTATACATGCATCTGGACTTCAAGCTGGCGGCCGACCTCATGCTGCAGATCGACCAGTTGGGCGGTTTTGTAGCGGCCGAGCCGAAAGGCATGATGTCCAGCCCCATGGATCCGCCGCTGACGGATTCCGTGCTGCGTCTGATGCAGGCGCTGGGCCGGCCCATGGAAGCGCAGATCCTGGGGCCGGCGCTGGTGCGCGAAATCTACTTCCGGATCCTGACCGGCGCGCAGGGGCCGGCCATGCGGGCGGCGCTGGCCATGCAGGGCCAATTCGGCAAAGTCGTCCGGGCATTGCGCAGGATCCACGCCGCTTTCAAGGACGACCTGACGGTGGACCAGCTGGCGCGGGAAGCGGGCATGAGCGTGCCGGCGTTCCACGTCCATTTCAAGGCAGTGACCAGCACGTCGCCGATGCAGTACCTGAAATCCACGCGCCTGCATCATGCGCGCCTGCTGATGGTGCGCAATTCAATCACGGCGGCCGCCGCCAGCGCCGAAGTCGGTTATGAAAGCCCGTCCCAGTTCAGCCGGGAGTTCAAGCGCCTGTTCGGACGCAGCCCGACCGAAGAGGTGAACCGGATGCGGGCGGACTTTGCCGTGCCCCCGCCTTTTGCCGCGTCCGCGTACGTCTCGTCCCACTGAAGGGGCAAGGAGATCCCGGGCGCGATAGGCTACAGTGCGAGGGGTCGAGCGAAATTCGCGCTCCCCAGCCAGGAGAAGTACAGCAGTGAACGACACCCGCACACCGGATACTGATACATCGGAAGACCGCAAGGAACAAGAGCCCCGGCTATGGCGTGATGACGGCTGGACCGCCCGCATCATCAAGAACGAGGACGACGACGGCTGGGCCGTTGAAATGACCCTGGACGGCCAAGCCGAGCCGGCCCTGGTGGGCCCGTGGACCATGGGCCGCGACAAGAAGAACCCTAAACCGCTCGACTCTCCCGCCTTCTTCACCCTGGTCAAGACCGCCAACGAAGTCCTGCGCCGTCATGAACAGCAATTGCATGCGACGCTGCACAAGAGCGTAAAGATCGACGCCGCCGCCGGCCGCCTGACCATCAAGCTGGACATCGTTCCCGACGAGGACGAGCCCTACGCCGTCCTGAGCGCCTACGACGAATTGGGCGAACAACTGGCCCAGGTCAACGTTGCGCCGACTTACAAGCTGAACGTGCAACGCGCCTCGGAATGGGCAAGCAACGGCTTCCCCAAGCACGGCTGACACCGCCCGCTACCAGACGCCCGCGGGGCCGCGCGATGCGGGCCCGGTCTGCCAGACGATGCCAGGCCACAGTCCCCGCGATGCGAGCCGTAGCCTGGCGCCAGCGTCATTGCGCCAACGGCCCCACCGCGATTGCGATTTTTCCTCGGAGACCGTTGTTGGGGCTCTCCAGCCGGGCATGCGCAAGGGCAATATCGGCAAGCGGATAAACGGCGCCCACGTGTGGCCGCAGCTGACCGCGCGCGACCAATGCACTCAGTTCATCGAGCTTGCCCCGGTTCTGCCTGGTGAAGACGAAGTGGTAGCTCGCGTTTTTGCCCCAGGCCTGGACCAGGTTTTGAGGCTGCGCGATGTCTACGATCGTGACCACGCGGCCAAGTTGCGCAAGCGCGTCGGGGCTGCGCGACAACGTGTTGCCGCCGATGGTGTCGAAGATGACATCGACGCCACGCCCCGCCGTTTCGCGCATGATGGCATCCACATAGTCTTCCTTTTCATAGTCGATGACCCCATCGGCGCCCAAACTTCGGGCGAACCCGAAGTTGGCTTCGCGCACGGTCGTGTACACCCGCGCGCCCATGGCTTTTGCAAGCTGGATCGCCACGTGCCCCACGCCCCCTGCCCCGCCGTGCACCAGGATGCTTTCCCCCACTCTTAGCGCCGCGCGCACGACCAGGGCTTCCCACGCCGTCCCGCCAACCAAGGTCAGGCTTGCCGCCTCAAGATGGCTGAGCGCCGGAGGCTTTATGCCGACGATGCTTTCGGCGGCAACGTGGTATTCGGCATAGCTTCCCGGGCCGTCGAATATTTGCGGGGTGTACCAGACTTCGTCCCCAGGAGAAAAGGCGGTTACCCCCGGGCCCACGGCTTCGACAACGCCCGATACGTCGTGCCCGGTAATGGCCGGCAACGGCACCAGGTCGGGATAGTCGCCACGTCGAACCTGGTAATCCAACGGATTGATGGAAGTTGCCTGTACCCGAACCAGGACTTGTCCCGCCTGCGGCTCGGGCGTGGGCACGTCGCGAAGTTCGAAAGCGTCCGGGCCGCCAAAAGCGTTGAGTGTGATGGCTTTCATTGCATTCCTTGATTTCGATAAAACGGGATATCGGGAATTACCGATATTTTGGGATAAAAAATTACAGCTCTTTCCCTATCACCTGGGCAAGAGCACGGATGGTTGCTTCGTTCCGCTTGTAGTAGGTCCACTGACCGATGCGCCTGACATCGACCAAGCCCGCACGTTGCAGCGTTGCAAGGTAGTCAGACACCGTGGACTGCGACAGCCCGACGCCTTCTTGAATACTGCTGACGCAGACGCCGACCGTATTCACATCCCCTTCATCCTGCGGAGGAAAGTTCTTGGCCGGATCCTTCAGCCCTTTCAAGATTTCAAGGCGGGTGCGGTTCGAGAGCGCTTTGAATATTTCGAGCAGATCCATAAGCCCATTGTATCGGGATTTACCGATATGTCAATACGATAGCCGTACCGCGTAATGCGTAATGCGCTGGCACTCAGGCGCAGGAATCCGACGAATACAAGAGAGAAATGTGATCGGTTATATTCCGCTCGCCACGCGCAGGATCGACTGCCATATACGATGGGATCATCGCAAGCCACGCCGACACAGGAGCCCGAGACCACCATGCAACACGCAAAGCCATCACGGTTTGTCATTGGGCTGCACCGTTGTGCCCTCATCCTTGCCGCCACGCTGCTGGCCGCTTGCACCGCCCCCACCACCTACAGGCAGGATGTCAGGGGCATACCCGTCAAGGGGCAGCCGCTCACCCCCGATCCGCCTTTCGCCTTGGAAAAGTTGGTGCCCTTGCTGTCCATCACCAGCGGCTGCAATGAAACACCCAAGTCCGTGGCGGTAGCCTTGGTCAGCAAATCCGACGACATCCGCACCAACGCCGCCGGAACCGCGCTCATCGCGGGATCGGCCAGAGAGGCTTGGAATTTCGAAGCCTGCGGTCGAACCATTCCGATGTACGTCACGTACACGTTCATGCCTGACGGGCAGACGGCATACCAGTTCTCGGCCAAATAGCAAGGGTGATCTGATCGGATGACAGGGGGCCCGCCCCAAATCATCGGCTTTTTGCAATCACACCGCTCATGTATTGATTCAGGTCGCGGAAATCCTGAACCGTCCACGCGTGCGGGGCCAGCTTGACGCCATTCTCTCGCAGCGTCCGTGGAATCAAATCCCCATTGGGCCGAAGGATTACCGACGAAACAATGACCCCCGGATAATCATGGAGTCGCTTCTTGAAAGCGGCGGTTGTCAGATCAGGGGTGGGCGGATTGCTCTTCTTGGCCAATGGTCCGGTCCCCTTGATATCCGCGCCATGGCACATGGCGCATCTCTGGGTAAAGAGATTCTTTCCATTGACATTTTGCGCGAAGGACGCAGAGGCTTGAGTCAACAGCACCGC
Organism: uncultured Achromobacter sp.; assembly: GCA_963530045.1. GTDB lineage: Bacteria > Pseudomonadota > Gammaproteobacteria > Burkholderiales > Burkholderiaceae_B > Achromobacter. The sequence continues at coordinate 35,993 of CAUSDE010000054.1, read as the reverse complement.
CCCTAGCGAAGCAATGCAGAATGCGCGTACTTTCATTTGGCCTTATTGGGTAAGTCAGAGGACGATCCAGCGCACACTCCGGGGTGCACCTTCCGGAGTGCCTGGCGCGGCCGGCGGGCCGTGGCTCAACGTTGGCCGCCGCGCGGGGCGCATTATCGCAGACGGCACGACGCCGTTGCGTTGCAGCGCGCAGGCGGCGCCACACACGGCCCGCGCCTTGCGGAGGGATCGCGACGCCACACCGCTATCGCTATGCCGATTGAATGAATGCGCCGGATTGACCGAGGCCCTGCCCGTCCAGCCGCTTCCGCCCAAAGCCGCCATCTACCGATCGCCTCATGTGAGAATGACGCCCCATGTTCCCCCGTGAATGTCGCTCCCTCCCGCCTGGCAGCGCCAGTGCAGGAATTCTGCTCCCCTTTCCACGACCCTACTATGGTTGCATCCACGCTCGTCGCCATGCTGTGCGCACACTTATTGTGCTTTTCGGCAATGTTCTTGCTTATCAGTCGGCGCTTGCCCGGCAACCGGATGGGGATGGATTTCTTTGCCGTCGGCAATCTCCTGCTGGCGTTGGCCTATATCCTGCAACTGGCCGAAGGCGGACCGGCATGGAGCGTGATGAGCGTCGTCAACCACACCCTCACGCTGGCTGCCCCAATCGCCTATTGGCTCGGCGCGATGCGCTTTTTCGGTCGTCAGGTCCCATTATGGCGACCATTGATCATTTTTTCCGCGGCCTATGCCCTTGCGCAATGGTTGGTGCAATGGAACGCCGGACCCACCGCGCGTTACGCGATGCTCGCGGCGATGGCGACCCTGCTTTTCTTCGCAATGACACTAACCGTGATCTACGGGGTACGCACTTTTGCGAAAGACTTGTACGGCGAGATGGTTTTTTTTGCCCTTCTGATTGGCGGGATCTGTGTTCTCAACGCGCTGAAGTTCCTGAAAATCGTGGATGGCGGCTTGGACGCGCTGCATATGGACAGCCGCTTTCAAATGATCTTCTACATCTACATGTCGACCCTGGCCACCATCGTGCCCCCCTCCATCGTCTGGTTGGTACTGCGGCGGCTGACCGATAGCCTGCGCAACATGGCGGCACGCGATCCCATGACAGACCTGCTCAATCGCAGAGGGCTTCTGGATGCGCTGCGGCAATATTTCAATTCCCGCAACGCCGTGCCCGCTCGCTTGCTGCTGCTGGATGTCGACCACTTCAAGCGAATCAATGACACCTATGGACACCAAGCCGGGGATGAAGTCATATGCCAAGTTGCGGATCTACTTCGATCCACCGTCCGTCGCGGCGACTTGACGGGCCGTATTGGCGGAGAAGAGTTCGTGGCCATCTTCCTGGACACCGACGGTGACAGCGTCGTGCACCTGGCGGAACGTTTGCGTGCTGGCGTGGAAAACCAGGCAATCAACGTGGCGGGTTCTGGTAACTTGCTGAGTTGCACGGTCACCATCGGCATTTCACCGCCATTCCACGGTGCGCAGGGCCTGGAGGATGCGCTTCGGCAGGCCGACTCCGCGCTCTATAGAGGAAAGGCGGCGGGACGCAATCGGATCGAATTCGCTGACGTCTGTACAGGCGTTTGGGCGGAAGGCATTGAATCAGCGGTCGCGAATTCATAGCAATAGCAGAGGAAGGATTGGGTATGCCCGACGTGAGCCCGGATTTGAATGACAACGCGTTGTACAGGACCTTGCTGGAGTCGACCAAGGCGATACCTTGGAAGATTGATTGGGCGACAATGAAATTCGCCTATGTCGGCCCTCAGATCGAGGCGTTGCTGGGCTGGAGCGCCGCAAGTTGGGTAAGCGTGGAAGACTGGGCCATGCGCATGCATCCGGAGGATCGCGAATATGTCGTGAATTTCTGCGTCTCCCAATCCCAGGCAGGCATAGACCACGAGGCAGACTACCGCGCGCTGACCAAGGACAACGGCTATGTCTGGATTCGCGATGTTGTGCACGTCGTGCGCAATGAAGAAGGCGAAACCGAAGCGCTGATTGGCTTCATGTTCGACATCACCGAACGCAAGAAAAATGAAGAGAACCTGCTGAGCCTGCAGAAGGAACTGGAGGTGCTGTCCTTCAAGGATGGCTTGACGAATATCGCCAACCGCCGCCGCTTTGATAGCAGTTTCGAATTGGAATGGGAGCGTGCGCGCAACGGTCGCCAACCGTTGTCCGTCTTGTTGCTCGACGTCGATTTTTTCAAGCAATACAACGACTTGTATGGTCATACCCAGGGTGACAAATGCTTGATCGACATCGCCCAGACGCTGAGTTTGGCACTGGATGGCCCGCGCGATCTGGTTGCGCGCTACGGAGGGGAAGAGTTTGTCGTGCTACTGCCTGAGGCCGATGCCGGGGTAGCCCTGAAAGTCGCTGAACGCTGCCAGCGATTACTCCAGAAGAAGTCCATCGTGCATGCGCTGTCACCGCATGGCAGGCAGGTCACTGTCAGCATCGGTGCGGGCACGGTGATGCCGGATAACATGGCGGAGCGCGCCGGCTTCATCAAAGCCGTGGACCGGCAGCTGTATGCGGCCAAGAACAATGGGCGGCACCGCATTGAGCATGTGCAGTGGTAGGCGCAAGCGCCCCCGGACAAGCCCATGCCTGCGGCCTTAACTAACGGCCCTCCCGCAGCGCGGCGTACACCTGGTCCGCCGTCGTGACTTGCCGGAAATGATGCTTCCATAGTTCGATGCCCAACCGCCCTGTCCTGTCCAAGGACGAGCCGACCGTCAGATCGGTCACCAAGGTAGGCGTGAGCCCGGCATCGAACAAAGCGAAGCCCGCAGCGAGCACACAGGTGTCGGTTTGAATGCCGCACACCAGCACGCGGTCAACCTGAAGGCGCTGGATGTAGTCGATGGTTTGCCGCGTCTGCGCATAGCCATGCTTGACGAACACCTTCTCCGCAGCCACCAGGCTCTGGTCTTCGACCGCGGGATGCCAACCCAGCTGCCGCGCAAAGGGAGTGACTTGCTCGTCGTGAAGCTCGATCGAAGCGATCGTCGGCACCTGCAGGGCTAGCGCGCCTATGCCGTCTACCAGCCATTGCGGAGGATTGAAGGTGGACTGGACGTCGACGACGAGCAATATCTGTCGCATATGGGCTCCCTGCCTGATACCACGCGGGCACGATACCGCCCGGTGGCGGCAAGATCGGTGAGACTAGCATCGACCAAGGGCTCGATGCCAGCGACGCAGCCGGCATCGATCGCCTGGGCACCGGATGCGCCATTGCAGCGCGTACGCCGCGCCAGGCCCTCAGCCCGCGACGATCTCCGCAGCAAGATCGGACAGCGATTTCGCGCCCAAGTGATGCAGCAAGGCCTGCTCGCCCGCGCGCAGGGAATCCGCCACTAATTGGTTCGCTGCCTGTTCGACCGGGCAAGCAGGATTGTCGTCGGCGGGTCCGATGGAGAAGACGGCGCCATGGGCGATAGCTTCGTGGACATCCCGCGCGGTGATGGTTTCCAGTCCCCTGGACAGTACCCAACCGCCGTTGCGGCCGCCCGAAGATGTCACCATGCCGGCGGTGCGCAGCGCCGCCATGGTTCGGCGCACCACGACCTCGTTCGTATGCAGCATCTGGGCCAGCGTTCCAGAAGTGGTCGTGCCCCCGCGCAAATGCATGTGGATCAAGACATGCAGCAACCGGGCAAGGCGAGTGTCGTTGGCCATGGGATCGAATTACCGTAACTCTATCTGTTACGGTATTATAGCTGCACCGGATACTTTCTGTGAGCCTCCCCGATGATTGACCTTGAAACACGCGATGTGACCGTCAACGGCATCACGCTGCACGTCACGGCCCAGGGCGACGGTCCGCTCGTCTTGCTGTGCCACGGTTTTCCCGAGACGGCCTATGCCTGGCGGCACCAGCTCCCTGCCCTGGCCCGGGCGGGCTTCCGCGCCGTCGCCCCGGACCTGCGCGGTTACGGCGCCAGCGACAGTCCCACGGATGCGGCGGCGTTCACGACGCTGGATGCCATCGGCGACCTGGTCGCGCTTATCGACAGCGAGGGGGCCGATAGCGCGGTGATCGTAGGCGGCGATTGGGGCGCCAATATTGCATGGCAGGCGGCTCAACTGCGGCCGGACCGTTTTCGGGCCGTCGCCGCTCTGGGCGTTCCGATGATGGGCAGGGCGCCGATCGCGCCCAGCCGCCTGTTTCCGAAAACCGATTCCGCCGCGTTCTACACGCACTACTTCAACGAGCCGGGCATTGCCGAACGGGAATTCGAGCGCGATATCGACGCGACGCTGCGCGCCATCTACTTTGCGGCATCGGGCGAGGCCGGCCCGCGTGACGCCCCAGGCACGCCCAACCCTTTCGGCATGGTCGCCCATGGGCGGGGCCTGCTCGATTCACTCCCCGTCCCACAGACGTTGCCGGCCTGGCTCACGCCATCGGATCTGGACATCTTTGTCCAAAGCTACACAGCCAGCGGCTTTCGCGGCGGGCTCAACTATTACCGGAATCTGGACCGCAATTGGGCGCTGCAGGCGGCGTTGGAGGGAAAGCAGGTGGACGTGCCCGCCCTTTACCTCGTCGGGGAACGAGACACCGGCCTGGCGATTCCCGGCATGGATCAGATCATCAAGGCGATGCCCGCCCTTGTTCCGCAATTGCGCGCCGTGCAAGTCATTCCCGGCGCGGGACATTGGCTCCAACAGGAGGCTCCCGACGCCGTCAACCTCGCCCTCGTCAATTTCCTGACGAGCTTGAAATAGATTGAGGAAAAGCAGACCAATGGGAATCGAATACAAGATCAAATTCACCGTTCCCGCCGACTACGATCCCGCCATCTTGCCCAGGAAACTGCCTGACCCGATCGAGCAGCCTTCGGCGGCGGAAATCTACGGCTATTCGCTTGAACAGGACGGTTTTTACTTCGTGGACCATCTCGTGAACGGGACGATTGCTTCAGTGGCGCTTCGGACGATCATCGATGAAGCGCTGAATCACGCAACGCATATCGCGGTCTTCGAACCCTGAGAAACCGGGCGTCGATTGTTCCCTGAAGACCGTCTCGACGCCTGGTTCGACGGTTCCCCCATCTGCGTCGTTGCGGCCGGCACGCACGGCGACCCGCTGGAGTTGAGCGAAACCGAGGCCCGCGCGCTGATTGCCAAGCTCCACCGTTGTCTTGCGCAATCCCAAGGCGCGGATCGCTAGGCCTTTGTTCGCGCCGTCGCCACTTGGCCTGCCTCGAGCCTGCCGGGATTCGGGGCGGCATGCCACTTGCTGCTGGGCAGGCCGGCGCTTGAGGTCCCCGTGCGCCGCGGGTCACCTCCAAGGGACCAGCAACCAGGAGCAACCATGGCGACACTTAAAGATCTGAACGTGGCGATTCTTGCAACCGACGGCTTCGAACAGGTGGAGTTGACCGGTCCGCGGCACAGCCTTCAAACGGAAGGCGCGCGCACCGTACTGATTTCCGCGCGTGCTGATCCCATTTTGGGGATGCACCACGACAAGCCGGGCGACCGCTTCCCGGTGGATCTGACGTTTCTGCAAGCGGCGACAGAGCCCGGCGTGTTCGACGCGCTGCTGCTGCCGGGCGGTGTGGTCAATGCGGACGAGATCCGCATGCAGCCCAAGGCCCAGGAATTCGTGCGGGCGATGTTCGATGCCGGCAAGCCCGTGGCCGTCATCTGCCACGGCGCATGGCTACTGATCTCAGCCGGCGTGGTGAAGGGGCGAAAGATGACTAGCTGGCCGTCACTGCAAGACGACTTGCGCAACGCGGGCGCGGAATGGGTCGACGAGGAGGTCGTCGTCGACGGCAATCTGGTCTCCAGCCGAAAGCCAGACGATATTCCGGCCTTCAATCGGGCATTCATCGACGTTCTGCAGGCAGCGCGTCGCTGAGGGCTGCACGGCGTCGGTCGGCGCGGGAAAATCCCGGGCCGCCGCAGCTATCCGGGCGCGACCATTTCCGGGACGGGGCCCTCCGGTCCCTGCCCCGCTGAACGGCCCCGTATCCGAACGGCGCTACAATTCCCGGCGGTTTTTGCCCTTGGGCCTCCGCTCAGGAGAGACACCGCAGCCCGCGCCGCGCCTGCCATGCCTCCCTCTGATTTTTCATGGCAGTAATCCGGCCAGGCCGGATGGTTTCCGCTTTTCGCGATCGAGGATTTCATGTCTCGGCAGTTGTTGGCTCTAGTCCTGGGGCCGCTTCTTGGCTTGTTCGTTGTCTGCATCGGCAACGCGTTCATTTCTTCCCTGACCACCCTTCGACTGGACGCGGCCGGCGAATCCGCCACCGTCATCGGCTGGATTTCGTCGTCGTACTTCATCGGCCTGACGCTGGGCGCGATCTTCAACGACCGGCTGATCGTACGCATCGGCCATATCCGCGCCTACAGCAGCTTTGCGTCGCTGATCGCGGTGACGGTGCTGCTGCAGGGCCTGATCTTCGGCGCCGGGCCGTGGTTCGTGTTGCGGCTGGTCAACGGCTGGGCAAGCGTCGGCGTATTCCTGGTGGTGGAAAGCTGGCTGTTGCTGGCCGGCGACCCGAAGATGCGCGGGCGTTTGCTGGCGTTCTACATGATCTCGCTGTACGGCTCCGGCATGCTGGGCCAGATCCAGCTGGGCGCCCTGACGCAGCTGGGCGACATGGCGCCCTTCATGGTGGCCGGGCTGCTGGCGTCGTTGTCGGTGATGCCGATGGTGATCATTCCGCGCATCTCGCCGCTGGTGGAACGCGTCGAGCCCTTGATGCCGCAGCACCTGATCCGCATGACGCCCACCGGCGTCATGGGCTGCTTCGGTTCGGGGGTGGCCATCGCGGCGGTCTATACCTTGCTGCCGCTGTACCTGCAGCGCATCGGCCTGGACGTGGCCGAGGTGGGCAAGATGATGGGCGCCGTGATCCTGGGCGCGATGGTGCTGCAGTATCCCGTTGGCCGCTGGTCAGACCTGCGCGACCGCCAGGTCGTGCTGATCGCCCTGGCGGTTTTCTGCACGGTATTGAGCCTGTTGATCCTGCTGCTGCCGGCCGGTTCGCCGCTGCTGATCGTGTTGCTGTTCCTGTTGGGCGGCGGCGTGTTCGCCATCTATCCCGTAGCGGTCAGCCACGCCGCGGACCGTGCCCCCGCGGATGCCCTTGTGCGAATGATCCAGGGCTTGTTGCTGATCAATTCGCTGGGGTCGGCGCTGAGCCCGCTGGCAATTTCACAGGTGATGGCGAAGTACGGCGCAGCCGGGCTGTTCTGGTGTTTCGCCGTGCTGAACGTGAGCCTGATGGCCTTCTTCATGTGGCGCCGCCGCGAACGCCCTGCCCCGTCGCCCGTCGCGCCCTTTGCCGCGGCCGCCCAGATGTCGCCCGCCGGCGTCGAGCTGCGCGTCACCGAGGATCTGGTCCAGGGCGCCCTGGACCATGAAATGACCGAAGACCTGACCAATGTGGTCCCCGGCATGGACGCGGCGGAACCCGTGCTGTCGGCGGCGCAGGAAACGCCGCCGGTTTCGGGCGGTGGCTGACCCGTCCGGCCGGCGGCCGCCGCGGGTCCCTGCCAGGACTCAAGCGATTTCCGGCGGATCCAGGTAGATCGCCTGGGCGGACGCCAGGCTGCCCTTCACGTCGCGCGTGAATTCATCGGCCAGCACCTCTTCGTGGCCGGCCTCGATTCCGGCCAGGGCCGCCTCGGCCACCACGCCGGGGCCGGTCTTCTTCATGTCGAAGCCGTGCGTCATGTCGGTATCCATGAAGCTGACATGCAAGCCCAGCACCGCGGTTTGCTGGCTGCGCAGTTCAATCCGCAGCGCATTGGTAAAGCTCCATGCGGCGGATTTCGATGCCGAGTACGCGGCAAGCATCGGCCGCGCAAACCACGTGGCGTCCGACAGCACATTGATGATCGCGCCGCCGCCATTGGCGGCCAGCACCGGGGCGAAGGCCTGGCTGACCCGGATCGTTCCGTAGTAATTGGTCTCGAAAATCTCGCGGCTCAGATCCACCATCGACGCGTCCAGCACGCTGCTGTTCAGGCGGGCGATGCCGGCATTGTTCACCAGCAGCGTCGTATCGCCGCATTGCGCTACCGCTTGCGCGATCGATGCCGGGTCGGTCACGTCCAGCTTGACCTGAACGATGCCCGGCGTCTGGCCGCTGCCCGGCGTCCTGACACCCGCATACACCTTTCGGGCGCCGCGCTTGACTGCCGCCTGCGCAAACGCCAGGCCCAGGCCGCGGTTCGCGCCGGTGATGAATACCACCGAATCCTTGATGTCCATGTTCAGGCTCCCTGATAGCGCGCCGCGGCGGTCTGCTTGGACAGGTTCGGGATCAGGTGTTGGCGCGCCGCCTCGAAGGCATCCCAGTCCGCCGCGTCCGGCAGCGCAGGGATGGTGACCAGTTCGCCTTGGTCGAAGCCGGCCAAGGCCGCATCCACCATGTCTTCGGCCCGCATCACGATGCCGGGGGGCAGATGCTCCATCGGCACGCCCGCTGTTTCCCAGAATTCGGTGGCAGTGGCGCCCGGGGCAACGGCCTGGATGCGGATGTTCTTGTCGGCCAATTCGTGCTTGAGCGATTGGCTGAACGCCAGCACGAACGCCTTGCTGCCGCCGTACACGCCATTGAGCACTTCCGGATGGATCGCGACGATGGACGCGATGTTGATCACCGCGCCGCCGCCGCGCGCCACCATGGCGGGCACCGCGGCGTACGTCAGCCGCGTCAACGCCGTCACGTTCAGGTGGATCATGTCCGTCATATTGTCGACGTCTGCCGTCAGCAGCGGCGCGCTGGCGCCCAGCCCGGCGTTGTTCACCAGCAGGGTGATGCTGGCGTCGGTTCGCAGTACCGCTTCCACCCGCGCCAGGTCAGACCGGTCGTTCAAGTCGGCGGCGATGACCTCGATCGTGCGCCCGGTCTCGTCAGCCAGACGGCTTGCCAGCGCATCCAGGCGCTGGCGGTTGCGCGCCACCAGGATCAGGTTGTAGCCACGGCGGGCAAGGCGATGCGCATAGACGGCGCCGATGCCGGAAGACGCGCCCGTGACCAATGCGGTGCCGGGGGAAGATTGAAGGGACATGGCTTGCTCCTCGGGATTCATGAAACGCCGGAAATGGCGTCGATGCAGGAAGAGTAAGGAATTTCGGATTTGTCCTAAAGGTCATATATGCCACTTTTTAGGACAGCGCTATGATGTCGGAAATCCCCCTGACCGGATACCGTCATGCAACGCCTCGGTTTTGTCGTATTCCCCGATTTCCAGGTAATGGGCTTTGCCGCCCTGACCGTCTTCGAGATCGCCAACGTGATGGCGGGCCACGCCTATTACCGCATCCAGTTGTTATCCGAGCACGGCGGGCCCATCCGGGCGTCCGCCGGCTTCACGGTCGACACGACGCCTGTCGGCAGGAAGTCCTTCGACACCGTGGTCATCGGCGCCGGCATGGAGCCCCACCCGGCATCGGCGGGCATCCTGGATTTCGTGCGCCGTTCCGTACGCACGGCCCGCCGTGTGGCGGCCCCCTGCATCGGGGCCTTCACCCTGGCCGAGGCCGGCGTGCTGGATGGCCGCCGGGCCACCACGCACTGGGCCTTTGCGCGCGAGCTGCAAGCCCGCTTTCCCCAGCTGAAGGTCGAAGAAGACCGCATCTTCATCATCGACGGCCCCGTCTGGACTTCCGCGGGGATGAGCGCCGGCATTGATCTGGCGCTGGCCATGGTGGAAAAAGACCTTGGGCCGGAGATCGCGCGCGACACGGCGCGCAAGCTGGTCGTGTACCACCGCCGCGCAGGCGGCCAGTCGCAGTTTTCGGCCTTGCTGGAACTGGAGCCGAAATCGGACCGCATTCAAAAAGCGCTGGACTTCGCCAAGCAGAATCTGCGTCACGCCCTGACCGTGGAAGACATGGCCAACGCCGCCAACCTCAGTGCCCGCCAATTCAGCCGCGCCTTCCGCGCCGAGACCGGGCAGTCTCCCGCCAAAGCTGTCGAGAACCTGCGGGTGGAAGCGGCCCGGGTATTGATGGAGCAAGGCCGCCTGTCGATGGACACGATCGCCGACGAAACCGGGTTTGCGGATCGCGAACGCATGCGTCGTGCCTTCCTGCGTTCATTCGGCCAGCCGCCCCAAGCCATGCGGCGCCAGGCGCGGATGACGGGTTAATCGCCGCATATGTAACACGCTAGAAATACCTGCAATATCGTGAAGCCTGGACAATAAACAGGCCTCGTATACTCGCCTCCGCACCGAATATCTTGCCGGCCTTCAACATAAGTGAATGGCGGCCTGCGCCGGAAGATCGATCGTTCTATACAGAAATAAACAATCAAAACGCTTTTATAGAAATTCGACAGGACGTTTCCTAACTCATGAGAACCCTTCTGAAGGTCAGCCCGAGTATGCGCCAACGGTGCGTCCGCACCGCCGTGGCGGGTCTGCTTGCCTCCACCTTCGCGGTATTCGCCGCCGCGGCGCCCGCACTCGCCGCCGAGGACAGCGCGCCTGTCATTCCCCGTGCCACGGCGGCCGCGGTGACGCCTCCCGACGCGGCCACGGTGATGTATTTCATCTACCAGATCGACGGCAAGGGCGAGACGACGTATGAAGTGGCAAACGGCAGCGTCGCCACATACTGGTTTGGCCATGCCTTCGAATCCGAAGGCAAGCACTACTACACCGGGTTTGTTTGGGAAACGGCGGAAAGATACGGCAAGCCGGGCGAAGACCAGGTCGGCCCCGAGACGCAAGTCAATATCGCCGAATCGACCTTCGTGCTGAACGATCCGGCCTCTGAACGCCCATGGAAATTCCGCGGCATGGAGCACACCATCGGCGAATTCGGCGCGTACGAAAGAGCGCCGGACGTCGATACGCGACGCAAGCCGATCGAGCATCGCACCCCCGCTGGCAAGCTATTGCTGGCCGTGCCGGACACCAGTTTCGAAAACGGCATCACGAGCGACGGCTATTCCCTTCTGGTATTCGATCCGGAACGGCTGAAGCAAGACACCGACAACAAGGTCTGGACTTACGTGGGCAGCGTGTTGACGGGCGAAGACAACAGCGCCGCCTGCGCGGACGGCGAGGTCATGCCGTGCACAAGCAGCACGGGCGAATTGGTGTTCTCCGCGGACGGCGCCAACGACATGCCGCGTGTGACCGTCAAACCCAGCGGCACCACCATCTCGGGGCCGAACAAGACCCGCCAGCTGGGCGCCGCCGACGTCACGAATTACGCGTTCGACGTCAAGACCAAACAGTACGTCAGCCGCTGACGCGCCGCCGCTACGCGCGTAGCGGCCTTCACTCCCCGACGCCATGAACCTGCTCCTGCTTGCCTTGATCGTGCTGCTTGCGGGCGCAAGCGTCGTCTATCGATGCGTTCGCCGCCGCCCCCAGGACTCGGGCCGCGCGATTATCCGGGATGTGCTTGCCGGCGTAGCGGTATATGGGCTGATCGGCCCGCTGATCGGCTTGCTGGTCGTGACGGTCACGATTTCGCTGCCGGCCACCCTGTTCAGCCTGGACGGGGTGCGCACGGCCTATCTGTTCGGCGCGATGCCCGCCGTGCTGTGCGGCGTGACGGCGGGCGCCTTCAAACCCGCGCGAACGTCCTGGCGCACGCCGGCATGGGTATGCGTCGCCGGCGCGCTGTACGGGTTTGTTTTCATCCTGTCGGTCTTCGGCGCGCATCGCCTGGGCTACGTCATCGATGCCGGCAAGGCGGGCGCGCTGCCCGGGCTGGCCGCCGCAATCGTGTGCACGCTACTGTTCTACGGCAGGCCGCAGCAGGGGTTCGGGGCCGCCACGCAAGGACAATGACAGTTCGCTGAATCCCCGCGCGGATGGCGCTTTCGCGCCATCCGCTTAAAGGTGTTATTAAGCCTGCATGACTACAATTTCCGGATCGCATTCCCGATTCGCCCGTCATGCCGTTCCCGCAGTTTTCATCGATACATCCCGACAGCGGCGGCATCCGTATTGCACCGGCCGATCCCCGTCAGGCCGCCTTGGCGCTACCAGCCATCCAGCGCTTCCTGTCAGGATCGGGGCTTGGCGAGACGGCAAACTGTTCGGGCGTAGCCGGCGCCGCGCCGGGCGCGCAAGCATGGCTTAACGCCGCCTTTGCCGCGGCCTGCATGCCGGACCACGACACGACGGGCGTCGCGCAGGCATTGAACCTGTGCCCGCACACGAACGACACCGACCTGGACCGCGAGATCGTGTTGGCAATGCTGGCCAGCCCGGTAGCGTTTTCGTTTCCCTCCATCGCGGAACTGGAATCGGCGGTACGCATCCGCCGCTATATCGTCCAGGCCGCCCGCAAAACCGCGTTGGCCTTCGACACCGAGCACGCCGAACGGCCATCCGACTACTGGACCTACGACGAGGCGCGCGGCTTTACCGTGCTGCCGGGACAGTCGCTGATCGAAGGCTTGCGCAAGGCCACGCAACCCGAGGCCTCGGGCCAGTTGTATGCGTTCTCGTGCTACCGGGCCACGGAATACGTGACGGTCCTTGGCATTGCGCAGGAACTGCAACAGGCCAATCCCGAGTTGGGCCTGCGATTGCAACGCCAATGGGAAACGCGCGCCGTCATGTCCGGCCGCTTTCACGAAGCCTTCCTGCACGAATACGGCTCGCTTGCCGATCCCCTGCCCCAACGCTTTTACGTGCCGGGCGACCGGCTGTGGTTCCGCAACCCCGACGCCGCCTCGTCAGATGTCGAGGGCTACGAGGGGTCATGGGTGTTCTATCTGGGCAATGGCGAATTCAATAATTTCTGGGAACGCGGCAAGCCGTTCACGCTGACGACGAAGTGCGTGGAGATCTACCATTGGCGTCATGGATTGCGCACGGACGCCGCCGGCAAGCCCTGCATCGACGAAAGCATCGTCAAGGATCGCGTCAGGCAGACCCTGGCTGATCCCCAGGCCACGGCAGACGTCCTGGCGCGCATGACCCGGATCCGCGACCCGCAAGGCGTCTATGAACAAGGCGGCTGCATCGACGCAACGCGCGAACGGGTGCGCTGGGTGCGCCCCGGCCATGCCGACATTGCGCTGCCGGAGTACCCGACGCCGCTGCCTTTGTGGTCGATCGCGGCCTGATCCCGCCCGGCCCCTTCAGGCGTCGGGGCAATAGGCGACCCAGCCCTTGAACGTGAAACCCGCGTAGAACAATTCAACCGATTCGAAACCGGCTTCGAGCAGCAGCGCGACGTCTTCTTCGGGCGTCAATAGCGGAAGCCGGGCACTGATTGCCTCGCTGGCATTCCTGGCGTTGGCCGCCGGAATGCCAGAGGCCGCCCCGAACGCCGCATACCGATCCAGCCAGCGCTTCTTCTCGCGCGCCGTCTGCGCAAAGCTATGGTGCGCGACAACCAGCGGCGCTCCCGGTTTCAAGCGGCGCCGCAATTCCTTGAGCGTATGCAGGCGTTCGTCCGCTGCCAGGAAATGCAGCGTCAAGAGGCACGTCGCGGCATCGAACGGCCCTGACGGCGCCGAATCGACATACCCCTCGTGCAGGTCGACACGTCCGGCCTGCGGACCCAGCGTCGCCTGCGCCAGCGCCAGCATCGGCGCGGAAGGATCCACGCCCACAAAGCGCCATCCGGCGTGCGCGTCGGCAAATACCTTCAGCTCCAACCCGCCCCCGGCGCCCAGCACCAGGACGCGGCCATCGTCGGGGACGGCTTCGGCCAGCAGCAACGCCGCCATTTGCTGAAGCGCGAGAAAGCCCGGGACCTGCTTGACGGGACCTTCGGCGTACCGGGCAACCGCCAGGGGATCGGAGAATGTGGTCATCGACGCGACTGGGCAGAATCTAAACCGTCGATGCTATCGCAAATGGCGCGATGGCAAGATGAATTCGCCTTTCAGGCGGCGGGTGGCAAGCATCACCGCCGCCAGCACGGCGATGCCGGAAAGAATGCCCGACAGCCGTAGCAACGCGGGCATCGGATCGTTTGCCCACTGGTGGTCTTGCACGAACACCATGATGAACGCGATGGTGAACTGGCGGCCGACATAGCTGGCGCCCTGCGGCCCGGACTGCACATGGCACCCCGCCCAGACGCCCAGGGACAACACCAGCATGGACAGCACGGCTTGCCCCTGCGTTGCGGGCAACAATGCCATGCCCAGGGCGCCGGCCAGCAGGCAACCGATCACGCGTTGCACCATTTTTTCGATGATGGGCTGGCGCGTTCCATCCACCAGTTTGCCGGCCGGCAGTATCAGCACGGCAATCGCCGTCACCAGTGATTGCGCAAAACCGGGCATGTCCAGGAAATAGGTGGCTGCCGCAAGCAAGACAATGGCCAGGGCGCCCTGCATGCCCAGCACCAGGCGGTTGCGTCGCAGCGATTCCGCCGACGGCCCCGGGCTTGCCGCAGCCGGCGTCGCGCCCTCGCCCCCGCCGAAGGCCGTTGCCGACGCGGCCGGCGGCCGGATCCGCCGATACCACTGCGGCCCGAAATGGAACACGCTGGCCACCACGACGCAAGCCAGCGTACCCACCACGACCTCGGCGGCCCGCAGCGCGGCGAACACCGCCGTCGATTCCAGCGAATTCAACCTATGCGCTTCGTAGGTCACCATCAGGGCCGTCACCCCGCCCAGCATCCAGGCGTAAGGCGCCTTGGACCCGTTGGCGTAATACGCCGCCACGCCGCCGATCACACCCAGCGCCGGCACGAACAGCCAGGGGCGGTCGCCGATCAACGGCCCGGCGACCGCACCCAGCGCCGCGCCGGCCAAGGTGCCGATCACGCGATGCGCGGCGCGCTCCACCGACCCCGCGAAACTGGTCTGCATCACGGCAAAGCCGCTGATCGCGGCCCACCACGTGTAGGAAAGGTGCAAGGCGTTGGCCAGCGCGACGGCCAGGGCCACCGAAAGCACCGCTTCGGCGCTGAAGATCGCGCGGTCCCGCGACGGCCTCCAGGCGGCCAGTTCACGCATCAACGCGGAAACGGCCGCCCGGCAGGTGCGCAACAACGTGCTGGCCAGGTTCATCGCGTTCATCCTAGCGCCCGGCCCTCCGCCCGGGCAAGCACGGCATCAATCGGCCTGGCCCCTCTGCATTCGCGACCCGATTTCCGCTACTTCGCCAATCCCGTGGCCAGCGCCAACGCGCGGTGCAGGAACGCGGACTGGTCATCCTTGCGGTAGCTCACGATGACCGGCGACACGAACGCGTCGCCTTCGATCCGCACGTGGGCCACATCCTGCCGTTGCAAGCGCTGCACCGAGGCCGGCACCACCGACACGCCCAGCCCGGCCGCCACCAGGCCGATCGCGGTCTGCAACTCGTTGGCCTCCTGCACGACCTGCAACGCGTAGCCCGCGGCACGGAACAGCCCCAGCACATGGTCCGCGAAGTTTGGCCGCGGCCTGGCGGGGTACAGCACGAACGGCTCTTGCGCCAAGCGCTCCACCGACACGCTGCCCATTGCCGCCAACGGATGATGCAGCGGCACGGCGGCCATCAGCGGTTCGGTCATGAGCACCCGGCGTTCGATCGCCGGATCATCCAGCAGGATCCGGCCGATACCCAAGTCGATGCGCCCTGCCTTCAACGCTTCCAGTTGCGGCAGCGTCGTCATTTCCGTCAAGCCCACTTCCACCTGCGGATCGGCGCTACGCAGTTGGCGGATCAGTTCTGGCACGAAGCCATAGAGGGTCGACGGCACAAAGCCGATGCCGAACCAGCGCCGCTGCGTTTGCCCCAGCCGGCGCGTGCCCTCCAGCACTTCCTCCAGGCGGGCGGTCAGCAGCCGGGATTGTTCCAGCAGGAAGCGGCCGGCTTCGGTCAACCGCAAGGCGCGGGTGGTGCGTTCGAACAGCTGCACGCCCAGTTCTTCCTCGAACTGGCGGATCTGACGGCTTAGCGGCGGCTGGGCGATGTGCAGGCGGGCGGCCGCGCGCGTGAAGCTGCCCTCTTCCGCCACGGCCTGGAAGTAGCGCAGGTGTCTGAGTTGCATGGGTTATTTAGACTTCATAGGTATGAATAGGTACCCATATAGTCTTGGACTCAAAGGGAAAGCGCAAGTCATACTGCCATCATCGCTTAATTTCTGGCAATAAAAGTATGAATCTGGCAAGCATTCTCTCGGTTGAAGCCATTCTGGTGGATCTGCCCACCATCCGCGCCCATCAACTGGCCATGGCGGTCATGCAGCGGCAAACACTGGTCATCGTGCGCCTGACCTGCAGCGACGGCATCGAAGGCATCGGCGAAGCCACTACCATTGGCGGCCTGTCTTACGGCGAAGAAAGCCCCGAAGGCATCAAGCTGGCGATCGATACCTATCTGGCCCCGGCTTTGGCCGGCCTGGACGCGACCAACATCCATGCGGCCATGCAGCGCCTGGAAAAGGTGGCGCGCGGCAACCGCTTCGCCAAGTCCGCGCTGGAAACCGCGCTGTTGGACGCCCAGGGCAAGCGGCTGAACGTGCCGGTGTCGACCCTGCTGGGCGGCGCCGTGCGCACCCGCATGCCGGTGCTGTGGACCCTGGCCAGCGGCGACACCGCCCGCGACATCGAAGAAGCGGAATCCCTGCTGCAAAGCCGCCGCCACAACACGTTCAAGCTGAAAGTGGGCCGCCGCGCCGTGTCGGAAGACGTGGCGCACGTGTCGCGCATCAAGCAGGCGCTGGGCGACCGCGCCCGCGTGACGGTCGACGTGAACCAGGCCTGGAACGAGGCCGATGCCGCCGGCGCCATCGCGCGCCTGGAGGCGGCCGGCGTGGACCTGATCGAACAACCCATCCCGCGTGCCAACCTGGCGGGCATGGCCCGGCTGGCCGCCCGCTTCGTCGTGCCCATCATGGCGGACGAAGCCGTGAATGGCCCCGAGGACGCGCTGGACATCGCGCGCCAAGGCGCGGCCGACGTGCTTGCGCTGAAGATCGCCAAGTCGGGGGGGCTGTATGAGATGCTGCGCACCGCGGCCGTGGGCGATGCCGCCGGCATGTCGCTGTACGGCGGCACGATGCTGGAAGGCTCGGTGGGGTCGATCGCGTCGGCGCATGGCTTTGCCTGCCTGCCCCGCCTGTCCTGGGGCACCGAGCTGTTCGGCCCGCTGCTGCTGAAGGACGACATCGTCGCCAACCCGCCGCGCTATGCCGATTTTGAACTGGAACTTCCCGACGGCCCCGGCCTGGGGCTGACGC
Source organism: uncultured Achromobacter sp. (assembly GCA_963530045.1). Taxonomy (GTDB): domain Bacteria; phylum Pseudomonadota; class Gammaproteobacteria; order Burkholderiales; family Burkholderiaceae_B; genus Achromobacter. Next base: position 18,820 of record CAUSDE010000054.1, on the reverse strand, counting down.
TGGACGAAGACAAACTGAATTTCTACCGGCGGGACCGCTGACGGCCCGCAGGCACGCAAACCACGATACCCGGCCGCGCCCGCCTTAAAGGGCGCACCCACAATAATTCAAGCATCACGGAGACAACCATGCGCATGCGCCATGTATTTAAACCCTTTGCCCGCGCCGTCCTGGCCCTGTCGCTCTTGGGCGGCGCGTCCGCCGCCCTGGCCGACAGCTACCCCGACCGTCCGGTCAAGTGGGTCGTGCCCTTCCCGCCTGGAGGCGCCATGGACAGCATCGCCCGCACGCTGGGCGAATCCATGGGCAAGCAGCTGAACACGTCCTTCATCGTCGAGAACCGCGCGGGCGCCGGCGGCAACATCGGCGCGGCCACCGTCGCACGCTCCAAGCCCGATGGCTATACGATCCTGATCGTGGCCAACGGCATGGCCGTCAACCCGGCGCTGTACGCCGACCTGAACTACGACCCCATCAAGGACTTCACGCCGATCTCGCTGCTGGCCGTAGTGCCCAACGTGCTGGTCACCAATCCCGCGCGCACCGGCGCGACCAGCGTGCAGGACGTGATCGCCAAGGCGAAAGCCCAGCCCAACCACTACACCTACGCGTCGGCCGGCGTGGGCACGTCGATCCACCTGGCGGGCGAACTCTTCGTATCGATGACGGGCGTCGACATGCTGCACGTGCCCTACAAGGGCAGCGGTCCGGCCGTGGCCGACTTGCTGGGCGGCCAGGTGGACTACATGTTCGACAGCATCACGTCCGCCAAGCCGCATGTGGCCAGCGGCAAGCTGCGCGCGCTGGCCGTCACCACCACCAAGCGCTCCGCCGCCCTGCCCGACGTGCCGACCCTGCAGGAAGCCGGCGTGCCTGGGTACGAGCTGATGCCCTGGTTCGCGGCGTTCGCCCCCGCCGGCACGCCGCCGGAAGTGGTGGCCAAGCTGAACGAGGCGATGCGCAATGCGCTGGCTGAGCCGAAGGTGAAAGCAACCCTGGATTCGATCGGCGCGGAGTCGATCGGAAGCAGCCCGGACGCGCTGCGCGACCATCTGGCCAAGGAAACCCAGCAGTGGAAGACCCTGGTCAAGGAACGCAACATCAAGATCAACTGATGTGGCGGGGCGGGCCGTGCCCGCCCCAACGTCTTAGGCAGGCGCAAGCGTTGCCGAGGCATCCAGCAGATGGTCGACGATGGCCAGGATCTGCTCGGCGGCCAGCCCGATATGCCGTTCCAATGCGGCCTCTGCCTTTTCCGCCTGCCCCTGGCGGCTAAGCGCGATCAATTCCTTGTGCTCGTCGTGCGCCTGTTGGCGGATCGGCGCATTGACGATCTGAAAGCGGAAATAGCGTTCGGATTTTTCATGCAAGGCGCGGACCATGCCCAGCGCCGCCGGCCGCTGCGCGGACCGGTACAGCCATTCGTGAAGCTGCCAATTCAGCCGCCCCCACTGTTCGGGCGCCGCCGTGTCCATCTGCGCCACTACCGCCTCGGCGCGGTCCAGGTCGCTGACGTCGTGCTGCTGCACGGCAAGGCCGAACAGCCACGGCTCCAGCCGCATGCGGATATCAAAGAACTCCTGCACTTCCGTGCGCGACAACATCGACACGTAGGCGCCGCGGTGCGGGATCATGTCGATCAGCCCTTCGGCGCTCAACTGGCGAATGGCCTCGCGCACCGGCAGGCGGCTCACGCCCAGCTCTTCCGCGAACAATTCCTGACGCAATGCGGAGCCCGGCGGGATCACGCCGGAAAGGATGCGGTCGCGCAGTTCGTCCACCACCAGATCGACGGCAGTCTTGCGGACCAGCCGGCCGGCGGCTCCTGTCTGGGGACGGATCGGGGAAGCGGAAAGGGACGAATTCTGGGACACGTGAAACCTGCCTGGTTAGGCCGCCCGGCAAACGCCAGGCGGCATGGAAATGCCGGCATCGGGCCTGGCTTGCCCAGGAAAACCCCGAGAGACAGCCGGACCCCGAAGCCCGTTTAATGCGAGTATATTGGATCCATGATCCAGTTGGTAACGCCCATGCCAGGGCGGAGCGATTCGAGGCAAGTCGCCTCGTTTTTTTGAACTATTTATTTTTGGATCCAATATCCAATAACCAATATCCGCCTGAAAACGAGAAGGCGGCCACGCATCAGGAGCGGCAGCATGAGCATTCAATGGCAAGGCGTATTCCCCGCCGTCACCACCAAACTGAACCCCGATTTCTCGTTGGACCTGAACGCATTGCGTCAAGGCCTGGAGCGACTGATCGCCAACGGCGTGGGCGGCGTCGTAATGATGGGCATGGTGGGTGAAAACGCCCAACTTTCGCCCGAAGAGAAATTGACGGTCCTGCGCACAGCGGTGGAAACCGTGCGCGGGCGCGTGCCGGTGATTTCCGGCGTGGCCGAAACCGGCACCGCCCGCGCCGCGGCGTTCGCGCAGGAGGCCGCAAAGATCGGCGTAAATGGCCTGATGGTGTTTCCCGGCCTGACCTACAAGTCGGACAACCGTGAAACGGTCGCCTTCTACCGCACGGTGGCACAGGCCACTGCCCTGCCCATCCTGCTGTACAACAACCCGCGCGGCTACGGCGTCGACCTGACGCCGGACGTGGTGGCCGAATTGCTGGAATCGCCGACCATCGTCGCCATCAAGGAAGAGTCCTACGACACGACCCGCGTGACCGATCTGATCACCCGTTTCGGCGACCGCCTGGCCGTGGTGTGCGGGGTGGACGACCTGATTCTGGAAAGCGCCGCGCTGGGCGTGACCGCCTGGGTGTCTGGCATGGCCAACGCCGTCCCCAAGGCTTCCGTCGATTTGCTGCGCCTGGCCGCCGAGGGCGATTTCGTGCGAGCCCGCAAGCTGTACGCGGCGCTGACGCCGCTGTTCCACCTGGATACCGTGGTCAAGCTGGTGCAGCACATCAAGCTGGCCGAGCACCTGATCACCGGCAGCGCCGAAGCCGTCAAGCCGCCGCGCCTGGATCTGGCGGGCGCCGAACGCGAACGCACCATCGCCATCACCAAACAGACGCTTGCGGACCTGTCCGCCCTGGGTTACTGATCACTGATTCCGGAACCGCCACCATGCGACTCATCCGCCTGCCCGCGCTGATCATCAGCGCCCTGATTGCCCAGTCCGCCGCCCATGCTGCGGATTATCCGACCCGCTCCATGGAACTGGTGGTCGCCTACCAGCCTGGCGGCGGCAGCGACAACACCGCCCGCGCCATCGCCGAAGCGGTGCGCCCCCCGCTGCTGGCGCAGCCCACGGTGGTGATCAACAAGCCCGGCGCAAGCGGCTCCATCGGCTGGGCGTACGTGGCCAACGCGCAGCCCGACGGCTACAAGCTCGTCCTGATGACGCCGGAAATGCTGGTGGTTCCGCTGATGGGCATCGGCAAGACGACGGTCAACGACTTCCAGCCAATCGCGCGCTTCACCGACGACCCGTCTTCGGTGACGGTGCGCGCCGATGCGCCGTGGAAGACGGTGGAAGAATTCCTGGAATACGCGAAGAAGAACCCGGAGCGGGTGGCCGTGTCCAATGCCGGCATCGGCACCGTGCCGCACATGGCGGCCGCGGCGCTGGGCGAACAGACCGGCGTGAAATTCGTGCACGTGCCCTATCAAGGGTCGGCGCCCGCCATCATGGGCCTGCTGTCGGGCGACGTGCAGGCCACCACGGTCGCCTACGCCGAGTTGCAGCAGCACGTCGACACCGGCAAGCTGCGCACGCTTGCCGTGATGGCACCGCAACGGCTGGAAAACCTGCCTGCCGTGCCCACCATGAAGGAACGCGGCGCCGACCTGCAATTCAGCGTATGGCGCGGCATCGGCCTGCCCAAGTCCGCTCCGGCGGACGCGGTGGCGAAATGGCGCTCTGCGGCCAGCCAAGTAGCGCAATCCAAGGAATTCCAAAGCCTGATGCGCAGGCAGAACCTGACGCCGTCCTATGCCGACCAGCCGCAGTTCGCCGCCGATGTGGCGCGCCAGGAGCAGGCTTTCAACACGCTGGTGCCCAAGCTGAACCTGAAACCGTAAGTCCAGCCGGGCCCTCTAGCGCATCATTCCACCGTTGCGCCGGACGTCTTCACGACTTCGGCCCAACGGGGGATCTCGGTGGCCATCAAGGCGCGCAACTCGTCCGGGGTGCTGCCCACGAGTTCCATGCCCATGGTCTTGCCCAGCTTTTCCTGGACGTCGGGTTCTTTCAAGATGACCGCGATTTCCTGCGCCAGCTTGTCCAGGATCGGCTTGGGCGTGCCCTTGGGCGCGTAGACTGCCTGCCAGGATGCCATCTGGAAGCCCGGCACGCCGGCCTCCTGCATGGTCGGCACCTCGGGCGCCAACGAAATGCGGTCCTTGGTCGTGACGGCCAACAGCTTGAGCTTGCCCGTCTGCAACAGCGGCAAGGCCGCCGTCATCTGATCGAACATGAAAGTCACCGCGCCGGAGGACACGTCCACCATCGCGGGCGGCGTGCCCTTGTACGGCACGTGCGTGAGCGGCACGCCGATCATGCTGGAAAAGAGTTCACCGGCCAGGTGCGTGGAAGTGCCCGCGCCGGACGACGCAAACGTGCGCTTGTTCGGGTCACGCTTGAGCAAGGCGATCAGGTCGGCGACCGAGTTCACGCCCAGATTGGGGTCCACCAGCAGCACATTGGGCAGGTAGGCGATCAAGGACACCGGCTCGAAGTCCTTCACCGGGTCGTACTTCAAGTTCTTGTACAGGCTGGCGTTGATGGCGTGCGTGCTGATGGTGCCGCCGAACAGCGTGTAGCCGTCGGGCGGCGCCTTGGCCACATAGGTCGCGCCGATGCCACCGGCTGCGCCCGGCTTGTTTTCGACGATGACGTTCTGGTGCAGGCGATCGCCCAGCTTCTGGGCCAGCACGCGTCCCACCACGTCGGTCGAACCGCCGACCGTGAACGGCACCACATAGGAAATCGGCTTCTGGGCGGGCCAGTCGGCGGCGCTGGCCGGCATGGCCAGCATGCTGAGGACAGCGCCAGCCAGCAGCGCGCCCAACGCACTGCGTCGTTGTGGTTTCATGTTGTCTCCTGCCTTGATTTATAGGTATGGGTCGCCGGCCGGGCGGCCGGCGCCAAGGCTCAGCGGCCCTGTTCTTTGCGCCAGGCGGCGAATTTGTCTTTGGTGCCAGGGTCGGTGGGCGGATACAGGCCCAGGATCGACGCGCCTTCCCGCACCTGGCTGGTCACGAAGTCCTCGAACGCGGTCATCTCCACGGCCTCGATCGAAATCTCGTCGGCAAGGTGTGCGGGGATGACCACGACGCCCTCCCGGTCGCCCACCACGATGTCGCCGGGCCACACCGCCACGTCGCCGCAGCCGATGGGCGCGTTGATGTCCAGCGCCTGATGCAGCGTCAGGTTGGTCGGCGCCGACGGCCGATGGTGATAGGCGGCAAAGCCCAGTTCGGCGATCTCGGGCGAATCGCGGAAACCGCCATCAGTGACCACGCCCGCCACGCCGCGTTTCATCAACCGCGTGACCAGGATCGATCCTGCGGATGCGGCACGCGCGTCCTTGCGGCTGTCCATGACCAGCACCGCGCCTTCCGGGCAGGTCTCGACCGCCACGCGCTGCGGGTGCGAACGGTCCTCGAACACCTTGATGGTGTTCAGGTCTTCACGGGCAGGGATATAGCGCAGGGTGAACGCCGGGCCGACCATATTCGGCAGATTGGCGTTCAGCGGGCGCACGTCCTGGATGAACTGGTTGCGCAGGCCGCGCTTGAACAGGGCCGTGCACAGCGTGGCGGTGCTGATGCCGGCCAGGCGGGCGCGGGTTTCGGGATTCATTTGGGACACGATGGCTCCGGGGTCGATAGGCGATGAAAAGGCAAGCGCCAAGCGGGCCGCGCCCGCCTGGCATGCTTAGAAGATCTCGGGTTCCGGCACGGGTGCGCCGAATCCGGTTTCCAGGAAATCGAAATCGCAGCCGTCGTTGGCTTGCAGGATGTGCTGGGAGTACATCCACCCGTACCCGCGCTCGTAGCGCTTAGGCGGCGGCGTCCAGGCGGCGCGGCGCGCGGCAAGCTCCTCGTCGCTGATGTTCAGGTGGATGCTGCGGGCAGGCACGTCCACCGTGATCGTGTCGCCCGTCTTCACCAGCGCCAACGGGCCGCCGATGTAGGCTTCGGGCGCCGCGTGCAGGATGCAGGCGCCATAGCTGGTGCCGCTCATGCGGGCGTCCGACAGGCGCAGCATGTCGCGCACGCCCTGCTTCACCAGCTTGGTCGGAATCGGCAGCATGCCCCACTCCGGCATGCCGGGGCCGCCTTGCGGGCCGGCGTTGCGCAGGATCATGATGTGCTCGGGCGTGACGTCCAGGTTCTCGTCGTCCACCGCGGCCTTCATGCTCGGGTAGTCGTCGAACACCAGCGCCGGGCCGGTGTGCTGCAGGAACTGCGGCGCGCAGGCGCTGGGCTTGATCACGCAGCCGTCGGGCGCGATATTGCCGCGCAGCACGGCCAGCGCGCCTTCGTCGTAGATGGCCGTTTCCAGCTTGCGGATCACGTCGTCGTTATAGACCTCGGCGCCCGCGATGTTTTCGCCCAGCGATTTACCCGTGACGGTCATGGCCGACAGGTCCAGGTGGCCGTGCAGGCGCGACATCAGCGCAGGCAAGCCGCCCGCGTAATAGAAGTCTTCCATCAGGTAGGTGTCGCCGCTGGGCCGGATGTTGGCAATGACCGGGACCTTGCGGCTGGCGGCGTCGAAATCGTCCAGGCTGACCGCATGGCCGGCGCGGCGCGACATGGCGACCAGGTGCACGATGGCATTGGTGGAACAGCCCATCGCCATGGCGACGTTGATGGCGTTCTTGAACGACGCCAGGCTCAGGATGCGTTTGGGCGTCAGGTCGTCCCACACCATGTCCACCACGCGGCGGCCGCACTCGGCGGACATGCGCATGTGGTTGACGTCCGCCGCCGGAATCGACGAGGCGCCCGGCAAGGTCATGCCGATGGCTTCGGCGATGGCCGTCATGGTGCTGGCCGTGCCCATCGTCATGCAGGTGCCGTAGCTGCGGGCGATGCCCCCTTCCACTTCGGTCCATTGCTCCTGCGTGATCTTGCCCGCGCGGCGCTCGTCCCACAGCTTCCAGGCATCCGAGCCCGAACCCAGGATCTTGCCCTTCCAGTTGCCGCGCAGCATGGGGCCCGCCGGCACGTACACGCACGGCAGCCCGGCGCTGATGGCGCCCATGAGCAGCCCTGGCGTCGTCTTGTCGCACCCGCCCATCAACACGGCGCCGTCGACCGGGTGGCTGCGCAGCAACTCTTCGGTTTCCATGGCCAGGAAGTTGCGGTACAGCATGGTCGTCGGCTTGACGAAGGATTCCGACACCGAGATCGCCGGCAATTCCACCGGGAAACCGCCCGCCTGGAACACGCCGCGCTTGACGTCTTCGACGCGCTGCTTGAAATGGCTGTGACAGGGATTCAGGTCCGACCACGTATTGATGATGGCGATGATGGGCCGGCCGACCCAGTCGTCCGGGGCGTAGCCCATCTGCATCATGCGGGAACGGTGGCCAAACGAACGCAGGTCATCCTTGGCCATCCAGGCGGCGCTGCGCAGACTTTCGTAGGTACGTTTCATAGGGGAATGGGAGTGAATCGTGGTGGGGATGAGATCATTTAAACACTAATACATTAGTGCGTCAGCTAGGTAAAAACCCGCTACACTGCGGGCTTCGACCACCGTACTCCCGACACGCCTTCGGATGCAAAGCCAAAAGCTCAGACTGGACCGGTCGCGCCACGCCGCCCCCCAGGTCTTTGAACACCTACGCGAACAGATCGTGTCGCTGGAACTCGCCCCGGGCACCGCGTTGTCGCGCGTCACGCTGGCCGAAACCTACGGCCTGAGCCAGACGCCCATCCGCGACGCCCTCATGCGCCTGGCCGAAGAAGCCCTGGTCGAGATCTATCCGCAGCACACCACCGTCGTCAGCCGCATCGACATCCCCGCCGCCCGCCAGGCCCATTTCCTGCGGCAGTCGCTGGAACTGGAGATCGTGCACCTGTTGGCGCAGCGGCCCGACCCGGTACTGCACAAGCGCCTGCAAGCCAGCATCGATCTGCAACGCGTCAGCCATGCCAATGGCGAATACCAGCAGTTCATCGACGCCGACCAGGCCTTCCACCGTGATATGCATGCGGCTGCCGGCGTGACCAGCCTTTGGGAACTGGAGCAGCGCTACAGCGGCCACCTGGACCGCCTGCGCCGGCTGCATCTGCCCGAGGCCGGCAAGGCCGAACGCATCATGGACGACCACCAGCGCCTGCTGGAGGCCATCGTGGCGCAGGAGCCCGGGCGGGCGCAGCAAGTGCTGCGGGAACACCTGTCCGGCACGCTCAGCCAGGTCGCCGAGATCTGCAAGCGCTATCCGGAATACGTGCTGGCGGAGTGAGGCGTCGGGCGCCCCTGTGAAAGACCAGGGCGGGTCATGCCCCGCCTGGTGCGCCGCCGCCGGCCTTCCTGCCCGAAGAGGGCCTTCGCACCGGGCGGCGGGCGGTGCCGTCGTCATGCCCGAAGAGGTCCTCCCGGGCTGCTTTGTTCAGGGCGATGATGGCGGGATGCTGCAGTTGCCGCTCGGTCGTCAGCGCGTAGAGCTGCTCCTTGACGTCGCCGATACTGCCGATGGCGCGCACACGATATTGCTTGACCAGATAAGTCGTGGTCGCGGTCGGCGCCACGAAAAGGCCGACCCCGGTTTGGCCGAACGAGTTCAACAAGGCACTGTCGTCGAATTCCCCGACGATGCGCGGCCGGATGTCATGCTCGTCAAACCACTGCACCAGACGCGGCCGGATCGCGGCATCCTCGCCCGGCAACAGGAACGGGGCCTGGTCCAGCATCGTCGGAAAGCGGCCCGGCAATTGTTCAAGCAAGGCCGGCGCGCCAAAAAACGTCAGGCCGCTCTCGCCCAGCAAGTGGCTAAAGCCACGGACGTTCAATTGGCTGGGCATCGGGCGGTCCGCAATCACCATGTCGTACCGGTGCACCGCCAGATCCGCCAGCAGGAAGGCAAGCCGGCCTTCGCGGCAGATCAGCCGCACGCTCTTTTCCAGACGCAGCACCGGCTCGATCATCCGGTAAACCAGCGATTTGGGGACGCCCTCGGCGATTCCTATCTTGAACTCCACCACTCGCCGGGCTGGCCGGTCACGCAGATCGTCCAGCAGTTCGTCGCCCAGGGTGAAGATGCGGTCCGCATACTGCGCAGCGCGGCGGCCGACGTCGGTCAACTCAAGCCCGCGGCCCACCCGCCGGAATAGCGCGGAGCCCAGCGAGGATTCCAGTTCCTGCAACTGGCCGCTGATCGATTGCGGCGTGCGCTGCAATTGCTGCGCCGCGCGCGCAATGCTGCCGGCCTTGGCAACCATCCAGAAATAGCGCAGATGTTTGTAGTTGAGAGAGACCATGGCCGATCACTCCAAAAAATCTGACTATCACTTCATGATATGCGAATTGTCCGACGAATAAGCGTGTTCTAGACTGGTTTCGTATCTTGCATCGTTCAGGATTCCGGCCGCATTCCAGCGGTTGGCGGCGATGGCGGGAGGCGGCAAATGGGTCACGTCGAGACTTTTGCCACAACGCCGATGTGGGTGGGATTCGTCGGCCTCGTGCTGGCCGTGCTGGCGCTTGACTTGTATGCGCTGGGCGGCCGTCGCGCGCACCGAGTATCGACGCGGGAGGCGCTGGGCTGGGTGCTTGCCTGGGCCACGCTAGCGACGCTGTTCGGATTATCGATGTGGTCGTTTCTCGATGCGAACGCCGGCCGCGCGGTGGCCAACCAGAAAACCCTTGAGTACTTCACTGGCTACCTGATCGAACTGTCCCTGTCCGCGGACAACATGTTCGTCTTTTCCTTGATCTTCACGTACTTCGCGGTGCCCCCGGAGTTGCAACGGCGGGTGCTGCTGTACGGCGTGCTGGGCGCCATCGTGATGCGTATCGGGATGATTCTTGCCGGCGTCTGGCTGCTGTCGAAATTCGTCTGGCTGTTCTACGTACTGGGCGTCTTCCTGATAGTGAGCGGCGCCAGGATGCTGGCCACGGCCGGTCGCCAACCCGACATCGCCCAGAACCCGCTTGTCCGTTTCATGCGGGCACGGATGCGCATTACTCCCGACTATCACGGACAATCCTTCTTCGTCCGCCTCAACGGGCTGCGCTATGCGACCCCCATGTTCGTCGTCCTGCTGATGATCGAAGCGACGGACGTCGTCTTTGCTGTCGACAGCATTCCGGCGATCTTCGCCGTGACGCGAGACCCGTTCATTGTCTTCACCTCGAATATTTTCGCCATCATGGGCCTGCGGGCGCTGTATTTCCTGCTGGCGGACATGGTGGACCGCTTCCATTATCTGAAGTATGGGCTGGCGATCGTGCTGATCATCATCGGCGGCAAGATGCTGGCGGCGCAATGGGTCCACGTGCCGGTGCACTGGTCGCTTGGCGTGGTCGGTCTGGTGTTGGCCGCATCCATCGGCGCCAGCTTGCTGCTGCCCAGAAGGAAGGCTTCGGCCAACCGCCACAACGTGAAGCAGGCACACACCAAGGAGCTGCCATGAACACGATCATTCTCGCCACCGACGGATCGACACACAGCGACGAAGCGGCCCGCTACCTGGTCGCAAGCCCATTGCTGAGCCGCGATTTCGTCGTGCATGTGGTGCATTGCGAACCCCAGGTGTCGGGGGACGTCGAGTCGTTCATCGGCAAGGCCGAGATCGAGGCCTGGCACCACGAAGAAAGCGGCAAGGCCATGCGCTCGGTGATCGACATACTTCGCCGCGGAAACGTGAACTTCGAATGCCACGAGCTGACGGGATTCACGCCCGAAAGAATCGTCAAGTACGCGGAAAGCGTCAACGCCGCCTGCATCGTACTGGGATCGCATCACCGCAGCCCGCTCGTGAATGCCTTGATGGGGTCGGTGAGCGGAAGGATTCTGGCCCACGCGCCTTGTCCAGTGCTGATGGTTTAAGGCTGGACCGGGCGGCCGCCTGGGCGGGCGTCGTCCCAAGCAGGCCGGACGCGAGAGCCAGGAAGGCGGAAGCCATCGCACGGCCTGATGGGCGACAGGACGCGTCGTCAATCCAGCGGATACCGCCGTATCACCGTCTTCCCATCCCGTTCCGCCAGGGACAGCAAGGCTTCGCCCGACGCGTCCATCCCGAGCAATCCCGTCTCCACATCCTGCGGCACCTGGAACGGACGCCAAGTCTTGCCCTGGTCTCGCGTCGTGAAATAGGTCTTGGTGTATTCGTTGAATGAAAACAAATGGTCCGCGTAGGTCTTGATCACCCAGGCTTGGCGGCCGAACCAGGCGTCGCCGATCCAGCTGGGTTTGCCCTGCACCGTGGGCGACGCCGAACGCTCGTTCCATACGCGTTCGGCCTTATCCAGTTCATAGATGCCATTGCCCGAGGTCTCGAACACGGGCTCGTCGCGGGTATGGCGCGCATCGGGCGCGGGCGCCGGGACCGGCGGCACGTGCGGCGTGATGCGGAAGGCGGGTGAGGCGCCGTCCTGGAACTCCACTTCGAACCGCCGGGTTTCCAGCACCTCGTTCTTTTCCGACGCATTCAGGCTGATCCGGGTGCGCCAGCTCCAGCCCACGGCCCGCCTCTCGTCCAGCGGGTACAGCGACCAGTCGTAGGCCAATTGGCCGCCGTCCTTGCCGGCCCTGTCCTGGAAAGCGCGGTCGAAGGCTTGCGCGTCGGGCCAGACCTGTTCGTCCAGCAAGGTGGCCGACCAGCGGCGGGCGCCGTCTTCGCTGACCAACAGGCGCTGGCCGGCGTCGTGCCGTTCAAGCGCGATGACACGGTCCTGGGTCAGGAACACGATGAACTGCAGCGGCGGCCCCAACGCTACGTCAGGGTCGTAGGTCCAGGTCTTGCCCTGGTCGTCCGAGCGCAGCGTTTCCCAGGCGGCCGGCGGCTCGCCCCCGGTCGACGCAGCGGGGCTGCGCGGCGTGCCGGTGACCAGGTACAGCGTGCGGCCTTGGGGAGAACCGATCAGGCTGACGCCCGTGTCGCCGCTGATCGAGCCCAGCAGTTCGAACACACCCGTGCCCTGCCCGCCATAGATCAGGTTGCGCGTGTCGGCCAATTGCCACGGATTCTGAGGGCGCGTGTTCAGGGCCGGCACCAGCGCGTCCAGCAGCGGCGCCTTTTCCAGTGCGGCCATGTCCTTGCCCGAGACCAGCCGTTGGCCGATCAGCAGTTGGCGCTCGCCGAACCGTTGCAGGGACACCCGGGACGACAAGGCGAATGGCGGGCCGTTGAGTTCGCCGATCACCTCACTGCGCGCTAGCGGCTTGCCCAGGGGCACCTGCTGATAGAGGCCATAGCCGATGATCCCTGCAACCGCGATCGCGGCGCCGCTGGCAAGCAGTCTAAGGTTCATGGCTGCAAAGCATCCTGATGCGTGGGCGCCCGCCATCCGGCCGGCGACTTTTGGAAATTGACGAAACTATAGCGTGTTGTGCATCGTTCTCTATACTGACGTGACATACTCTCACACCGCACCCGGCTGCACACGGAAACCCGACATGATCGCAAGGCACGCACGCTTCGCCCTGGCCCTGGCTATGCTGGGGACTGCCGGCTGGACGCAATCGGTCGCTGCCGCGCCGCCCGAGGTCTGCCAGGCCGTGACCGTGCGCGAAGGCGACCCGATTCCTCCCGATGCCTGCGCCGTGAATATCTTGCCCCGCGACCTTGACGTGTCGAACCTCATCTTCGGCGAGGGCCCGGCGTGGACGCCACTGGATCCGCAGGCGATGCCTGGCGTGTTCTACGACACGGCGTCCATTGCGCCGATGACCGACCGGCCCGTCGTGATGGCGGTCACGGTCGCCTGGTTCTATGCGCAGCCCCGTGTCTCGGAGACGAACGGCCAGTCGTATGGTTCGGTGGCGCAGCCCGTCCTGCTGAACTGCAGCGCCAACACCTACACGGTCACCGAAACCCGGCACTACGCCGGCAGCAACGCCACGGGCGCGCTGGTGGAATCGATCCCGGTGGCCGGCATCCACAACGCGCCGGTGGCGCGCGACCCGGTCCAGCGCAAGCTGCGCGCCATGGTGTGCCCGCCCCCGGGCAAGACGGTGCGCAAGTAGGCGTGGCGCCCTACCCGCGCCAATAGCGGTACAGCGCGCGCGCCGCCGCGTCCAGCAGGAAGCCCAGGACCCCGATCATCAGCACCATGGCCATCAGTTCGGAATAGGCCAACCGGTCGCGCGTGTCCAGGATGAAATATCCCATTCCCGCAGACACGCCCAGCATTTCGCAAGGCACCAGCACGATCCACAGGATGCCGATGGCCAGCCGCACCCCGGTCAGGATGTGGCCCAGCACGCCGGGCAGGATCACGCTGCGCAAGGTCTCCCAGCGCGTGGCGGCCACGCTTTGGGCCAGTTGCAACCAACGCGGATCCAGCTGCTGCACGCCCGCCGCGGTGTTCAGCACGATGGGCCAGACGGCGGCGAAGGTCAGCAGGAAGTACACAGGATCGTCGCCCACGCCGAACACCATCACCGCAATCGGCATCCATGACAGCGGCGAGATCATGCGCAGGAACTGCATGGCGGGCGACACCGCGGCCTCCAGCCGCCGCCAACTGCCGATCGCCAGCCCGAGCGGCACGCCGATCAACAGCGCAAAGCCCAGCCCCACGGCGATGCGCCGCAGGCTGACGAGGATATGCATGGGCAAGTCCGATGCGGTCAGCAGTTCGGCCAGGCTGACGAAGGTGGCGCCCGGCGAAAAGCGCCGCGCCATGCCGCCCACAGGCGACAAGACGTCGGTGCCTAGCCACCACAGCGCCAGCAAGGCCGCCAAGCCGGCCAGCCCCAGTGCGCACCGCCCGGCCAGGCCCAGGCCGGTGTTGCCAGGACGGCCGGGCGCTATAGCGCTTGATCCGGCCGGGCCGGCGGATCCGGCGGGACCGGCCGGCGCGTGCCCTTGCGAACCCGCGAATGACTCGCGAGCCGTCACGCCTGCACCATTTCGGTCCGCGTGTAGGCGTCCGGGAAGCCGAAGCGGTTCAGGCCGCCCACGGATTCGATCGCGCGTTTGACGTAACGGTCATCGACCAATTCGCGCGCGGCGCGCGCCGGGTCCAGGTCGGCCAGGAAGCCCCGGTCGGCCTCGATCAGCGTGTCGCGCAGGCGGCGCACCAGCTCCTCGGTGTAGCTCGGGAACGGATAGGGTTGGAAGTCGATGCGGCGTTCGTCCCAATCGGCATGGCGGATGGCGCCGCTGCCCAGGTACGCCTCGCGGTCGGACGCGGGCGGCGCCAGCACCTTGGTCAGCGCCGGCAGGCCGTGCGGCGTATACCGGTTGATGCCTTCCTTGGACAGCAGTTGAGCGGTTTCGGCGCGGTTGTCGCGTATCCACAATTGGGCCTGCACGATGGCGTCAACCACCTTTTGCGACCACTCCGGGCGTTGCTCCAGGTCGCGCTCGTGCATGAACACCACGCAGCACGCATGGTTGCGCCAGACGTCGCCGGTAAAGCGCAACACCTTGCCCACGCCCAGGGTTTCAGCGACCGCGTTGAAGGGCTCGGCCACGATGTAGCCGGCGATGCGGTTCTGCGCCAGCGCAGGCGGCATGTCGGCCGGCGCCATGACGATCAGGTTGACTTCGTTGGCGCCGACCGAGCCGTCCTTGCGCGCCACCGGCGTCAGGCCGTTCTCGCGCAGCAGGTACTGCAGCATGACGTTGTGGATGGAATACCAGAACGGGATGGCGACCGTCTTGCCGCCCAGTTCCTTGACGTTGTTGATGGCGGGCGCCACCGTCAGGCCCGATCCGCCCACGTGGTTCCAGGCCACGACCTTGGCCGGAACCTTGCTGCCGAAGCGCGCCCATACCGTCATGGGCGACAACAAATGCACCACATTCACCTGGCCCGAGATAAAGGCCTCGATCACCTGCGCCCAGCTGCGCAGCAAGGTGGGCTTCTCGGCCTTGACGCCGGCTTTGTCGAACAGGCCGTTGTTATGCGCCACCAGCAGCGGCGCGGCATCGGTGATGGGCAGGTAGCCGATGCGCACGGGCGCGTCGGATTCGCTCTGCGCGCGGGCGTTGAACGCCGACAGCAATGAGGTTGCGCCGCCTGCCGTCAGCAGGGCCGAGAGTTTCAACCAGTCGCGACGCGACATGTGTTCCAGGCACATCAATGAGCTCCTAGCAAGAGGACGACAACCGTCTATTCAAACCAACGCGGCATCGCCGCGCACGGCCCGCAGCGCAGCACGCAAGCGGGTCAGGATTTCCAGGCGCAGCGCGCCCATTTCGGGCAACAGGTCGGCGCGCGGATGCGGCAGGCCGACCTGCCATACGCCCAGGATGCGTCCGGGCGCGCCGCCCAGCAGCACGATCCGGTCGGCCAGCACCAGCGCTTCGTCGATATCGTGGGTGATCAGGACGGCCGCGGTCCGGAAATCGGCCACCACCTTGCGCAGCAGCGCCTGCATCTCGCCCCGCGTCACCTCGTCCAGCGCGCCGAAGGGCTCATCCAGCAGCAACACCGACGGCTGGCGAGCCAGGCAGCGCGCCAACGCGGTGCGTTGCGCCATGCCGCCCGACAACTGGGCCGGGCGCAGGTGCCGCGCGTGGGAAAGGCCGACCTCGTCGATGGCTTGGTCCACCCGCGTCCTGCGCTGGCTGTCCGTCAGCGCGGGTTGATGCTTGAAATCCAGGCCGAAGGCGACATTGCGTTCCAGCGACAGCCAAGGCAGGAGGCTGGGGTCCTGGAATGCCACGGCCACACGGGGATGCACGCCCGCCAAGGGCGAGCCTTCCATCAACAGCGACCCGGCGGTCGCGGCCTGCAGCCCGGCCAGCACGCGCAACAGGCTGGACTTGCCCGCTCCGCTGGCGCCCAGCACGGCCACCACTTCGCCGCGCGCCAGATCCAGGTCCACGTCATGGAACACCGGACCCGCCGCGCCGGGATAGCGCAGCGCCAAGCCGCGCGCCTGCAATACCGACGGCGCGCCGGCCGTCATGCGGCGGCCTCGGCGGCGAGCTTGGCCTGGCGCTTGGCCAACTCGGTCTTCAACTGGACCAGGCTGGGCGTGACGATCGGCAGGAACGCGGCTTCACGCCAGCGCCGGGCGAACCCCGCCCCGGCGGGCTTCAGATAGGCCGCGCCGCCGCTGGCCTGCAATTCCAGCTGCACCGCCTGATTGGCCGCTTCGGCCAGCGCGATGCGGATTTCGAACAAGGCCCAGGGCTCTGCCACGAACCGTTCGCTGCGCACGCCGGCGATCAGGCTGGCGGCAAGCGCTTCGACCTGCACGTGCAGGGCTTGCAGCGGCTCGCCCAAGATGCCGCGCGACGCCTGGCCTTGGCCGGTCTGCGTGGCGGCTTGCAGGGCGCGGCGCGCCAGCCCGATGGACAGGCCGCATTGCAGCCCCGCGAACGCCGGGCGCGCGCGCGGCAGATACTGCCGGGCATCCGGATGGATCAACCATTCCGGGCCGATACGCACGCCCTGCACCGCCAGCGCCGCGGTGTTGCTGGACTGCAGCGCCAACAAGGACAGGTCCGGGCTGCGGACCAGGCCGGCGATGTCGTGCGGCAGCGCCACCACGGCAGGCGTGCCATCCGGCGCGGTGACCGCGGCCGCGACCAGAAACCCCTGGGTGCGCAAGTTGGTCACCCAGGGCATGCGGCCATCCAGCACCCATTGGCTCCCGGCTTCGCGGGCGCCGATCTGCAGGGATTCGATGCCCGACAGGAACTTCATGGCGTTGGACAGCGCCGTGGCGCCGGCGTGTTCGCCGGCCAGCAGCGGCGCCATCCAGGCGTCGGCCAACACCGTATTCGGGCTGCGCAGCAGGTATTCGATGAAGACGCGCTGGCTCCAGGCCACGAAGGCGCTGGCGACCGACCGCTCGGCCACCTGAGACACGGCCTCGATCGCGTCGCCGATGTCGGTGCCCGGCAAACCGCCCTGAGCCACCGGCACGCCGATCCGGAAGAGGCCCGCGCCGGCCAGCCTGGGCAGCACGGTCGCGGCGTCCAGGCTGCCGTCGTCCAAGGCGTCCGCATGCTGGTCCAGCCATGCCGCCAAGTCTGGGGGCAAGCCCCAGCCCGCAGCGGGCGACGCGCTGAGCGGTTGCCCCGCCATCACGCGCCGCTCCAGGCGTAGTCACGCAATTGGTCGTTCAGCGGAGTCTGGGCCAGGTTGTTGCCGAAATTGCAGATGGTGGCCAGCCCGACGCCCACAATCACTTCGAGCGCGTTGCCGTCCGTGTAGCCGGCGTCGCGCAGGGCCTGCAGGGCCTCGTCGCTGACACGGCCACGCGTCTGGATGACGGCTTCGGTGAAAGCCGCCAACGCCTGCAGGCGTTCATCGGGCACCACGCCCTGAGCGCGCAGCGCGTCCACGACTTCGGGTGACAGCCGCGCCTTGTTGCGGGCCAGCGCCGTATGGCCGGCCACGCAGAACGTGCAGCCATGGCGCGTGCCCGCCACCAATTGGACGACTTCACGTTCCTGCAAGGTGAGGCCGGCGCGCGCATTGATTTGCGACAGCGTCTGGTAGGCCTCCAGCGCGACGGGCGCGTTGGCCAGCACGCCCAGCAGGTTGGACAGGTATCCCGAGGCCTGTTGCGCAGCGGCCAGCGCGGCGCGCGTGGGTTCGGGAGCGCTTTGCGCGGTATGGACGGGCAAACGGGCCATGAAGATCTCCTGGGGTATCGTGGAAAAGCATATTGTGCGGGTGCCCGGCAGCAAGCGACAATGCACGAAGATCGCAACTTGATGCTAGATCTTATCGACTTTCAGCTATGCGCTTATAACCGGATTCGATCTGCCATCATCCTCCCAAACTGCGACGGCGTTCCGACCGGATCAGTTTGACGCCCCCTACCCGGCCCAACCATCTTGCCCTTCCATCCCGACCATACCGACCAAGCCGCCGTCGATGCCCTGTTGCTATCCAGCCTGGAAGTCCAATCCAGCTTGTATCACCTGGGGCAATACTGCGGCAATTGGTCCGCCAGCACCAGCGGGCGGGCGCGCGCCAGTTTCCATCTGATCCTGCACGGCCGCTGCCGGGTCGACCTGGGCGAAGGGCAAGACGCGCTGACGCTGGCCGCGGGCGACGGCATCTTCTTCCTGCGCGATATCCCGCATGCCCTGACGCCGCTGGATCCGCCCGCCTCTGGCAGTGCCTTGTGCACGGCCATGGAGCCGTTGCTGCCGCGCCAGGCGGACAGCACGGGACTGGCCTGCGGGTTTTTCCAGTTCCGCCCGGGGTTGGCAGACCTGCTGGCCGACACCCTGCCCGACTACCTGGTGCTGCGCGCCGATGACGAACGCTTTCGCACGGCGCGCGGCGTCTTCGAATTGATCCTGGGGGAAACGGCGCGCGAACCCGGCGGGTCGCCCGTGGTGCTGGAACGGCTGACCGACCTGCTGATCTTTTTCATGTTGCGCCATCTGGCCATCCACGACCGGCAGGCCTATGGGCTGTTCGTGCTGGCCCGGGACCCGGCGATGGCGGGCCTGCTTCAGGCCATCCTGGAAGATCCTGCCGCCACGTGGAGCATGCAGGACATGGCCGACCGCCTGCATATGTCCAAGGCGACGTTCCATCGCCGCTTCACCCTGCAAAGCGGCACGACGCCCGCCCAATTGCTGCAACTGCTGCGCATGCGCGTCGCGCGCCGCCACCTGAGCCAGGGCATGGGCATCCAGGACGCGGCCGAACGCGTGGGGTATCAATCCCAGGCCGCGTTCAGCCGCGTGTTC
>CAUSDE010000053.1:0-42430 GCA_963530045.1 uncultured Achromobacter sp. | reverse complement strand
GTCGAATACAGTGACTAGGGTTATCCGGGATTCTTTATGCTTAAAGTTTTGTGAAGAATAGCCGGCAGATGCAGGGCTGCCGCCGCGATGAGGCATCGCGGCGGTTCACCGGGGTGCGGCACCTGACGCACCGGACGCAGGATCGCGCGGTGGCGCCCCATAGGAGAATCGCATGCTGCTGCGTAGACATTGCCTGGCCGTGATGATGCTGGCCCTGACGGGCTGGGCGACGGGCAGCCATGCGCAAACGCCGTCTCAGGCCTGGCCCGCCAAGCCCGTGCGCCTGGTCGTGGGGCTGGCCCCTGGCGGGCTGGTCGACGTGCTGGCGCGCACGGTGCAGCCGCATTTGGCCGAGGCCTTGAAGCAGACCGTTATCGTGGAGAATCGGGGCGGCGCGGGCGGCAACTTGGCGGGCGCCGAGGTCGTGCGCAACGGTGGAGACAACCATACCTTCTTGCTCAATCCCTCGACGACGGAATCGGTCAATCCGCTGATGTTCGCCAGCATGCCGTTCGATCCGCAGCGGGACTTGCGGCCGGTCGGCTTGTTGGCCAACAGCCAGCTGTTCCTGTTCGTCCGGTCCTCGCTGGGCGTCGATACGCTCGAAGCGTTCGTCGAATACGCGCGCAAACAGCCCAATCCGCTCAACTACGGGTCGGCCGGCAACGGCACGACGCCGCATCTGGCGGGCGAGTTGCTCAAGCAGGCGACCGGTATGCAGGCTACCCATGCGCCCTATCGCGGCGTGGCGCCGGCGATACAAGACCTGGCAGCGGGCCAGATCGACTTCGCGTTCGGACCGGCCACGGTCTTTCCCATGGTGCAAGCGGGCAAGCTGAAGGTGCTGGCGGTGGCGAGCCGCCAACGGGCGGCCGTGGCGCCCGACATCCGAACCTTTTCCGAGGCCGGCATCGACGGCGTTTTCGCGGACAGCCTGTTTGGCGTGTATGCCGCCTCCGGCACCCGCGATGATGTGGTCGAGCGCATGAACGCCGAAATCAACAAGGTGCTGGCACGGCCGGAGATCCAGGCGCGTTTTCTGGACGCCGGCGCCGAGGCGCTACCGCTGCGCGCGTCCGAGTACGCGGCTCGCGTGCAGGACGAAAAGACATTGTTCGCCCCGTTGATGAAGTCGTTGGGGCTGAGGGAACAGTAGATAGAGCAACGATAAGACCGCCGCCTGGGCGCCACTGCCGGGCCCGTTGCTGGCTCGCCTTTCGTCGTGCATAAATGGAAAAAGGCGCCTCGGCGCCTTTTTCATGGGTGGGGGGGAAGGCTGAGATGGATGAAACCGTAGTCTGGTTTCTTATCGCTTTAACCTCTCCGCACCCCTTACCGCTTTCGCTCAGGATCAGCCGAGTAGTTCCTTGCGAACAATCTCCGCGCCTTCGCTCAAGGCCAGCAGCTTGCCCTTCGCAATCGCGCGCGACAGCGGCGCCATGCCGCAGTTCGTGCACGGATACAGCTTGTCGGCGTCCACAAACTGCAGCGCCTTCCTCAGCGTATTGGCCACTTCTTCCGGCGTTTCGACCTTGTCGCTGGCCACGTCGATGGCGCCGACCATCACTTTCTTGCCGCGAACCAGTTCAAGCAGATCGATCGGCACGTGCGAGTTGTGGCATTCCAGCGAGATGATGTCGATATTGGATTGCTGCAGCTTGGGGAACGATTCCTCGTACTGACGACATTCCGAAACCAGGGTCTTCTTCCAGTCGGTATTGGCCTTGATGCCGTAGCCGTAGCAGATGTGCACGGCGGTTTCGCACTTCAGGCCTTCGATGGCGCGTTCCAGGGTGGCGATGCCCCAGTCGTTGACTTCGTCGAAGAAGACGTTGAAGGCCGGCTCGTCGAACTGGATGATGTCGACGCCGGCGGCTTCCAGTTCGCGGGCTTCCTGGTTCAGGATCTTGGCGAATTCCCAGGCCAGCTTTTCGCGGCTCTTGTAGTGGGCGTCGTACAGCGTGTCGATCATCGTCATGGGGCCGGGCAGGGCCCATTTGATGGGCTGCTTGGTCTGCTGGCGCAGGAACTTGGCATCTTCAACGAAAACCGGTTTCTGGCGACTCACGGCGCCCACGACGGTCGGCACGCTGGCGTCATAGCGGTCGCGAATCCGGACGGTTTCGCGCTTTTCGAAATCGACGCCATCCAGATGCTCGATGAACGTGGTGACGAAGTGCTGACGGGTTTGCTCGCCATCGCTGACGATATCGATGCCGGCATGTTGTTGTTCTTGCAGCGCCAGGCGCAAGGCGTCTTGCTTGCCCTCGACCAGCTCCTGGTCTTCCAATTTCCATGGCGACCACAGCTTTTCGGGCTGGGCAAGCCAGGAAGGCTTGGGCAGGCTGCCGGCGGTCGAGGTGGGCAGTAGTTTTTTCATGATCTGTAGTCTTGTATGTTTTGAGTGATTAGAGGGCGTAGTTGGCGGCCCAGCTTTCGAGCGTCTTTGCGTAAGGCTTGATGAAGTGCTCTTCCGTGAACTTCCCTTGCTTGACGGCCAGCTGGCTGCGTTCTTCGCGGTCATAGACAATCTGCGTCACCGAGTAATCCTGGTTTTTCAGGCTCGGTTGATAGAGCTTGCCTGCTGCGGAATTGGCGTTGTAGATCTCGGGGCGGTAGATCTTCTGGAACGTTTCCATCGTGCTGATGATGCTGATCAGCTCAAGATTGGTGTAGTGGCCAAGCAGATCGCCTTGGAAGTAAAAGGCCAAGGGCGCGGCACTACCCGGCGGCATGAAATAGCGGACCTGCAAGCCCATTTTTTCGAAGTACTGATCCGTCGGGGAAAATTCATTTTGCTGATATTCAACGCCCAAGATGGGGTGCTGGTTTTCAGTCCGGTGGTAGGTCTTGCTGCTCGACGCGCTGATGCAGATGACAGGCGGCTTGCTGAAGTGCGCTTTGTAGGTGCTTGAATTGACAAAGTGCTTGAACAGCTTGCCGTGCAATTCGCCGAAATTGTCGGGCGTGCTGAAGGTGGGTTTATTGTGGTTGTGTTCCGACAGCAGCACGCTGAAGTCGTAGTCGCGCACATAGGACGAGAAGTTGTTCCCGGTAATGCCCTCGATGCGCTCGTTGTTTTTCCGGTCGACGATATTGGTTTTCAATATCTCAATCAGCGGAAAGGCGTCACTGGCGCCTTCGGCGCCCAGGTGCATTTCAACGGAAATGATGTCGAGTTCGACCGCGTAGCGATCGCCCTTGGGGTTGTCCCAATGCGCCAAGTTGTTGAAACGCCGGTCAATCATCCGCAGGGTGTTGCGCAAATTCTCTTGGCGGCTCGTTCCCCGCGCCAGATTGGCGAAGTTCGTCGTGATGCGCGTACTGTCAGAGGGCTGATAGTTTTCATCAAAAGAAATGCTCTTGATGCGGAATGTGAAATCTTGGCTCATGGTGATTAGGTACGCTGAATTTGCGAAAAAATGCGGGGAATTGAATTGGGTAGATTGGGTGCAAGGCGCGGGTCATGGCCCGCGAGCCGCATTACTGCGCTAGCCGCCCCGGCGATGCGTGGCGTCCGACTGCCGCGCGTTGGACGCTATCGCCCTTGAAACGGCAATCGGATTGGCCTTGCTTCAGGCTGCGATCGCCTCTTCTGCGGCGGCAGATAGGGGCTGGCGCATCAATTCGACCAGGGGCAGTGCCCGTTCGACTGCCAGTCTGGCCCGCTCGATCAGGGCTGCGTCCTGCAGACGGTAGTCGGCGAAATCCTTGTCGGTCGCGTAGACGCCCAGCGGCAGCGTGCGAGCCTGGAAGAAGCTGAACAGCGGCCGCAATTGGTGGTCGATCATCAGGGCGTGGCGTTCGCTGCCGCCGTTGGCCGCCAGCAAGACGGGCTTGTCGATCAGGGCGTCCTGATGAATGAAGTCGAAGAAATGCTTGAACAGTCCCGTGTACGAGCCACGGTAGACCGGGGTTGTCACCACGAGGATGTCCGCTTGCTCGACCGCGACCAGTTCCCGCTCCACGGTGGCGGGCAGTTGTGAGCGCCAAACCGCGCCAGCCAATTGCGGCGCGAGCAGGCCCAGGTCGACCAGGTGGGGTTCACACGGGACTTCATCGGCGATCAGGTCCAGCAGGTGCTCTGCCAGGGCGGCCGACTTGGAGGGGCGTTGCAGTCCGCCGGAAACGGCTACTAGACGGAGTGGACGTGTCATTTTTGCTTCACATGAATGGATCTACGCGGCGCCACATCTGCTTTTGTGCAGTTGCAGCAACAGGCCGGAGTCGCATACTAGGTGAGGGGGGTGATGAAGTAAAATGGTTTTATTTCACGAATCCATGAGCGGAAATCATCTGAATGCTTGAGCGCATCCATCTCAGCATCGTCCAGCAGGTCGAAAAGCAAGGGTCGTTGACGGCCGCCGCGGGCGTACTGAACCTGACCCAGTCGGCCCTGAGCCACAGCATGAAGAAGCTGGAGCAGCAACTGGGCACCGACGTCTGGCTGCGCGAAGGTCGAAGCCTGCGCCTGACGCAGGCCGGCCAATACCTGCTGGCGGTGGCCAACCGCGTGCTGCCGCAACTGGACCTGGCCGAAGAGCGCCTGGGCCAGTTCGCGCAGGGCGAGCGCGGCGCGCTGCGCATCGGCATGGAATGCCACCCTTGCTACCAATGGCTGCTCAAGGTGGTTTCGCCCTACCTGGCGGCGTGGCCCGACGTGGATGTGGACGTCAAGCAGAAGTTCCAGTTTGGCGGGATCGGCGCGCTCTTCGGCTACGAGATCGACCTCTTGGTCACGCCCGACCCGCTGTTCAAGCCGGGCCTGAAGTTCGAGCCCGTGTTCGATTACGAACAGGTGCTGGTCGTGCCCAAGGGCCATGCCCTGGCAACGGCCGCGTACGTGAAGCCCCAGCAGTTGACGCAGGAAGTGCTCATCAGCTATCCCGTGGACATCGAGCGCCTGGACATCTACAACCAGTTCCTGTTGCCGGCCGGTGTGACGCCCAAGCGCCACAAAGCCATTGAAACCACCGACATCATGGTGCAGATGGTGGCCAGCGGACGCGGCGTGGCCGCCTTGCCGCGCTGGCTGGTCGAGGAGTACGCGGCCAGGATGGACGTGGTGCCTGTGCGGCTGGGTGCGCGCGGCATCGCGAAACAGATCTTCCTGGGCGCACGCGAGGCGGAAACCGCCATCGACTACGTGCGGGCCTTCATCGAACTGGCCCGCCAGCCCGCCGCTGGCGCCACCTCGGCCCCTGCGCAAGAAGTCACCCGCTGAATCCCACCGTTGAACGTAAACCGCTAGCCGAGCCGTTCGGCGTGCCTGTCATTGATGCCCTTGATTCATCCCAGTTCCCCCAAGTCGCCCGGCCACATCACCGATGCCTATTCATTGGAAGTCAGCGCGAAGGACATCCCGGCGCTGACCGCGGCGGCGCCGCGGATATTGCCGGGGTCGACCATTTCCATTCCCTATCTGCCGGGCCAGGACGACAACTCGCGACTGGCTGCGGCGCGGGCCGTGCGCGCACTGGGCTTGGTACCCATGCCGCACCTTTCTGCGCGCCGTATCGCCTCGCTTGCCGAGCTGGATTCCTTCGTCACGCGCGCGGTCGCTGAAGCCGGCGTCGAGCGCTGCTTCGTAATCGCAGGAGATCCGTCGACGCCGCTGGGGCCGTTTGCCGACAGTTCCTCGCTGATCGAAACCGGCGTTTTCGAGCGCGCGGGTATCCAGGTTGTCGGCGTAGGCGGGCATCCGGAAGGCCATCCGGTCATGAGCGCGGCCGATCGGTGGGAGGTGCTTGAACGCAAGTGCGACAGCATCGGCAGACGCGGCATGACGCCCCTGATCGTCACGCAGTTTGGATTCGATGCCGACATCGTACTGGCGTGGTTGACGACGCTACGCGAGCGGGGCATCGAACATCCCGTGCGCGTGGGCGTGCCGGGCCCCGCCGGTATTGCGGTGCTTGCTCGCTATGCCGCGTTGTGCGGCGTCAGCGCATGCGCATCGATGTGGTCCAAGTACGGCATTTCCCTGGGCAAGCTATTCGGCACGGCTGGGCCGGATGTTTTTGTGGATCGCTTGGCTGCGGGGCTCACCGAAGAACATGGAGAGGTAAGCCTGCACTTCTTTCCATTCGGAGGCATCGCGCAGTCCGTGAAATGGATAGAGCAGTACCGCTCTCGCGCCGAGCAACTGCGCCGCGCCAGCGTCTCCCTATCCTGACATGGGTCGCCGGCGTTGCCGCTCGCGGCTGGCAGCAACGGCGACCAGTCCGGCCAGGGCAAAGCCCGCCGCCACATACGGAATCGGCTGTGGACCCACGCCATTTATCAGCATTCCGCCGATCAACGAACCCAGACCGATGGCTGCGTTGAACACGGATACGTTGATGGCGGTCGCTGCATCTGCGCCGCCATGAATCTTGGAGGCTTCCTGGAAGACCAAGGTCTGCAACAGCACAGGGAGCGCGCCATAGGCGGCGCCCCAGGCCGCAATCGCCACGAAAATGGCGGTGTGGTGTCCTGATGCCCCATTCATGCATGCCAGGCTTGCGGTAAACAGCGCCGCGACGATTCCCAGGCTGGTCCGTGGGGCCTTGAGGGCAAAGGGGCCGACCGCAAAATTCGTGATGACGCCGGCCGCGCCGTAAACCAGCAAGAGCATGCTTATCTGGCTGGGACCCTGTTGCGCAACTTGTTCAAGATAGGGGGCGACGTAGGTATAGGCCAGGAAGTTGCCCGTTACGACAAGGGCCGTGATGCCGAAGATCGCCAGCAAGCGGCCATTCTTGAGTACGGAGGGCATTGCCCCGTGCTTGCCCGCTTTGGCGATCCGCACCGCAGGTACGGACCATGCGATCAGGGCGAACACCACAAAACTCAGAAAACAGAGCGCTGCGAATACCGCACGCCAGCCGTAGGCATCTCCCAGCATCGTTCCCGCGGGCACCCCAAGCACCGTGGCCAAAGAGACTCCGCCGAACACCACGGATGTCGCACGCACCGCATTGCGGGCAGCGACCAGATGCACGGCGGTGACGACGGCAGTTGACCAGAACACGCCAATCGCGGCGGCGACCAGAACGCGGCCGATAAAGACAACGAAGTAGTCTGAGGCCAGATAGGTGATCAGGTTTCCGGCAAAGCAAGCGGCAAGCAATCCCGCCATGAGCGCCTTGCGGTTTACAGAGCCAAGCAGGCTGGTGAGCGGGGCTGCCGTCAGGGCAACCATGAACGCAAAGATCGTGACCAGATAGCCCGCCATCCCCAGCGACACCTCAAGGCCCGCGGCCATCGACGGCAGCACGCCGACGGGCATGAGTTCGGTACTGACAAAAGAGAAGCACCCCAGGCTCAGGGCAAGCACCGCGGCAGCGCTGCGCGCCTTGGAAATCTTGATGCCGCGAGTGTTTGAGCTTGAATGTGACTCCGCGGATAAGTGTTCGGAATCTGGGGTTGTGGAACTTGACTGCATGGATTTGTCCTGACGAATGTGAAGAATCGACAGCATCGTCAGTGCATGGTTGCTATCTCGCGCTGAAGCAGATGGGTGTCGCCGTGGAAGAATTCTGAAGCACGGTGGGGCGATATGCGATAGCATGAAACGCATAATATTTATGCGTCAGGATCATTAATGA
This sequence comes from uncultured Achromobacter sp., assembly GCA_963530045.1. Taxonomy (GTDB): domain Bacteria; phylum Pseudomonadota; class Gammaproteobacteria; order Burkholderiales; family Burkholderiaceae_B; genus Achromobacter. The sequence goes on along the minus strand of CAUSDE010000053.1, from coordinate 34,841 downwards.
GCGTGTTCGATTCCCATCTTCTCGAAGGCGTGGACGTCATGGCCGCGGTTGTCGACACGAAGAGCTTTGGCGGAGCAGCCGAGGTTTTGGACATGTCCCAGTCGGGCGTGAGCCGAGCGGTCTCACGGCTGGAGGCAAGGCTGGGAATCCGTGTTTTCGACCGGACGACGAGGTCCGTCAGGCTGACCGACGAAGGGCGCCAGTTCTACGACCAGGTGATGCCGCTGATCGGCGCGCTCGTCGAGGTCACTGGAGCCGCTGCCGGGAACGCCCAAAAGATCCAGGGCCGGCTGCGTGTCAATGTAGATCCGCTATTTGCTCGACTTGTCCTGGGGCCGCGTTTAGGGACTTTCATGGATAGTCACCCCGAGCTTGAGATCGAACTACGCAGCAAAGAGGACCTGGGTGACCTGGTGGGGGATGGCTTCGATCTGGCGCTTCGATTCGGAAATCCTCAATCGTCGTCGCTAGTAGCCAGAAAGCTGTTCGACACGCGTGTGTTCGCGATGGCCGCACCGGCGTATCTGGAGCGGTTTGGCCGCCCGACGCATCCCCGTGAACTGGAAACGGGCGCGCACCGTTGCATCCTGTTCAGGGAACCCGTGACAGGTAGGCCTTTTCCATGGGAGTTCCATCAACGCCGAAAGCGGCTGGTGGTAAAGCCCCAGGGGGCGCTCACCGTCAGCGACCCGGGCACGGTTTACAGCACCTGCCTGGCCGGGCTTGGCATTGCGCAATTGTTTGAACTGGGGTTGGACGAATACATCGCGTCCAATCAGTTGGTCCAACTGTTTCCCAATTGGGCGGATCAGCGATTTCCCCTTTATGCCTACTATCCATCCCGCCATCACATTCCCGCCAAGACCCGCGCGTTCTTCGATTTTGTGGGCAGCTTGGTTGATAGGCAGTAGTGTCAGGCGGCTATGTCCACGTTCCGACGCTGCAGCCCGGTACCCGCGTCAGGATGGCCCATCCTCAGCCCTCAGGCGTGGCGTCCCGCAATTCATGGACAAGCCCGATCAGCGCCTTCAGCCTTGCCGGCACGTAACGATGGCCCGAGTAATACAGGCGTAGCCCGCCGAAATACGGGCACCACGGTTCCAGCAACGGGACCAGCGCGCCGTTTGCCAAATCGTCGCGGATGAACCATTCGGAAAGGAAGCCGATGCCGATGCCGTTCAGGGCAGCATCTCGCATGGCCCGCGTTTCGTTGAACGACATGCGCACCGGCATGTCGATCTGGAGCTTTTGCCCGTCCCGTTCCAGTTCCCATCGGTACAAGCCGCCGTGCGACATGCGCATTCCGATACCGTGATGGCGCATCAGGTCCTCCGGTGCTTGCGGCGTGCCGTGGCGTGCAAGGTAGTCGGGGCTGGCCACGACAAGCATGCGCATGTCCGGCGTGATCGGGACGGCGATCATGTCCTGCGGCACGGACTCGGCCAGCCGGACGCCCGCATCGAATCCTTCTTCGACGATGTCGATCAAGCGCCGCTCGGTGACGACGTCGACCCGCATTTGCGGATAGCGGCGCAGGTACTCGTACAGGAGCGGCTGCAGCAGCATCAGGGTGGTCTCGGGCGGCGCGTTGATTCGCAACGTGCCGCTGGGCGCATCGGGCTCCGTGCCGGCCTCTTCGCTGGCGCGTTGGATTTCGGCCACGGCGGGGGCGACGCGGCTGACGAAGCGCTGGCCAGCATCCGTCAGCGCAACGCTGCGTGTCGAGCGATTGAACAGCCGGACTTTTAGGCGCGCTTCCAGGCCGGCGACCGCGCTGCTGGCGGCGGTGGCGGACATGCCGAGCTCCAGCGCCGCTGCGCGGAAGCTGTGATGGCGGGCAACCGCCAGGACGACTTCAAGTTCGGTGACGCCGGTGCGGTGCATGGATAATCCTGATTTTCGGGATTGGTCATAAATAATTGGACGGCTTATCAGGATTATCGCCCCTTTCTACACTGCTTCCAACGCATGGTTTCCGACAGTTTTCGCCGGCCGCATGCCCTTCGGAGAATGACAATGCAGCGTATCGAGCAGATCTATATCAACGGCCAATTCGTCACGCCCCATGGGCAGCAATGGTTCGATTTGCACAACCCCAGCACCGAGCAGGTGATCGGGAAAGTCAGGTTGGGCGACGAGGAAGACGTCCAGCTTGCCGTCGCGGCGGCCAAGGCGGCGTTTCCGGCCTGGTCACGCACGACGCGGCAAGAACGCATCGCCGTCTTGCGCCGCATGCTCGACGCCGTTCAGGCGCGCGAGGACGCGTTGATGGAGGCCATCGTGACCGAGTACGGCGCTCCTGCCGTGCGTTCCCGCTGGATGGCGACCTACCCGGCCCAAGCCATCGCGCAGGCGATCGTGGCGTTGGAGTCGTTTGCCTTCGAAGAGCAGGCGGGCACCGCGCAGGTCATCATGACGCCCGTGGGCGTGGCCGCGTTGATCACGCCCTGGAACAGCGACGCGGGCTTTATTTGCGGCAAGCTCGCGACGGCGCTGGCGGCCGGTTGCACGGCGGTCATCAAGCCTAGCGAGATGAGCGGGCTGCAGACGCAAATCATCACCGAAGCGCTCCACGCCGCGGACCTGCCTGCGGGCGTATTCAATATCGTGAACGGCACGGGCGCGGTGGTGGGAGAGGCGCTGACGGCGCACCCGGACGTGGCGAAGATATCTTTCACGGGGTCAAGCGCGGTGGGCCAGCATCTGGTCAGCGCGGGCGCCGCCACGATGAAACGCGTGACGTTGGAACTGGGCGGAAAGTCGCCCACGGTCGTGCTGGACGATGCGGATTTCGCGGCGGTGATGCCCCTGATTCTGCAGGGCGGCTTCATGAACAGCGGCCAGGCATGCGTGGCCGGCACGCGCATCCTGGTGCCCCGGCATCGCTTGGCCGAGTTCGAACAGGCCATGCTTGACGCGGTTTCGCGCATCAAGTCGGGGGACCCACGCGAGGCCGATACGGATATCGGTCCGATGGTCAGCGCGCGGCAATGGGAGCGTGTCCAGGGCTACATCCGGTTAGGTACGCAAGAAGGCGCACGGCTGCTGGCCGGGGGAGAAGGGCGTCCGCAGGGGCTGGGCGCAGGCTGGTTCGTGAAACCGACCATCTTTACGGACGTGCAGAACGAGATGCGCATCGCGCAGGAAGAAATCTTCGGGCCGGTGCTGGCCATCATCGCCTATGACGATGATGCGCACGCCATTGCGTTGGCGAACGACACGCGCTATGGCCTGAGCGCCATGGTGCTGGGGCGTGACGTCGCACGCTGCGGCCGGATCGCAAGACAGATTGATGCCGGCCGCGTGCTGATCAATACCCTTGCGCATGAGCCGCAAGCGCCGTTCGGCGGATTCAAGCACTCGGGCCTGGGCAGGGAATCGGGCAGGTGGGGCATGAACGCCTACCTGGAACCCAAGACACTGCTGGTGGGGTAAGCGGTCGGGAACGCGTGTTCACAAGGGCGCGCGTTCAAGCGCATCAGACTGATCAGAAGCATTGAGGTACCATCGTCCGGCAGCGATCCGGTGATGTCCTCGAGGGTGGCCTACATGCCGTCTTCAGCGACATGCACAGAGATTGCATCAATGCCAAACGAATCCACAAAAGGAAAAAGACTGATGCGCTTAAAGGCTCTTGCCCTCTGCTTGATGGCCGGTTTTGCAGGTTCGGCCGCTGCACAAGACAGCACCCAATCGTTGCAGCAGGCGTTCAAGCAGATACCGCAAGTGGTGCTTACTTCCCCTGAAGCGATGCAGATATTCTTTGTGGACACGCAAGCCTGGCGGGGGCTGGAGAAAACCGGGCCTTCAGCCGATGGCATGCGTAGATTGGCGATGGCGCAGTGGATCAGCCCGCTTCAATCCGTGGGATACGGCCTGGATCAGTGGTCGACCAATGCGAAAATCCCTTTCGATGAACTCTCTTATTTCGCCGCGTTCGGCCAGGCGCCCGGCACGATCACCTATTGGGGGATGAAGGACGCGAAATCCGTGGGAGGGCTGGTGGATCGCCTCAAGCAGGCCGATTTTTCTGCGGTGGGCGGTGACGTCCCCGGCGTGCTCGCCAATGGCGAGGCCCAGAAGATCGATATGAAAAAGGCCAATCCCCGAGACCCATGGAGAGGCTCGATGGGCAAGGCCAGCTTTGTCCTGCCGCTGGACACCGCGTTGGTTCAGGCGCCCGCCGCAACGGGAATGAACATACTGGCCAAACCGACGCCGTCGGTGGCCGACAGTGAAGTCGTTGCCGCATCGGTTGCTGGGTTGAAGGAAGTTGTTCCTTCGGGTCGCGGCCACATTGTGCAGGCCGCGGTCATTTCGCCTGTCCTGGGCCTGGAAGGCGTCGATCCGGCGAAGGTATTGCCCGCGACACCCGCAGACCTGGTAACGGCAAAGCGCAATCTTGAAGCGGCTGCGGCATCCAGCGCGCGCGGCATCCCGCCTTACTTCTCCGGCATCCTGGCAGACGCCCAGATCGACAACGTACCTGCCGTGGTGATTTCCCTGGCTTACGCGGATTGCGCCACTGCCAAGCAGGCCGTTGACGGCATCGGCGCGGCATGGAAGGAAAGCATGGCTGGCGCAGTAGCGGCCACGGTTTCCGGGCGTACCGTCCAGGCCGGCAGCCTGTGCGCGGCGGTCGTGAGCATGGCTTCCCCCAAAGCCGAGAATGCCGGAAACCCGATCCTGTCGCAGGTGATGAACCGCTATATGCAGCGCGATTTCAAGGTGCTGCAGATCGGCGCGTCACGCTGATTGCCGGATGGGTCGGCGCGGGGTGAGGAAGTGCGTCATGCGCGCTATTTCCTCATCCAGCGCACTGCGGAAGGCAACGCCTGCGGGGGCTTTGCCCGCCACATAACCGAACGCGGGCGCCAGGCGTCCCTCGTTCGCTGACACGTTGGCCCAGCCGATCACCTCGTCATGCCATAGCATCGGCAGCGCGTAATAGCCGAACTGGCGTTGCGCGGGCGGCGTGTAGGCCTCGAACTTGTACGTCCAGTCCCAGAGCAGCGTGAAGCGGCGCCGGTCCCAGACCACGGGGTCGAACGGGGCCAGCAGCCTGAGCCGGTCATCGACCGCGTACCGGCGCGAGCGCGGGTTTTCGTCGGCAGGCCAGTACCAGGTGGTTCCATCGATGCGACAACTGGCCAGGTGCTCGCGCGCCAAGCGCAGCGCCGCCTGGATTTGCGCGGTCAGGTGCGGCGCCCCATAGCCCAGCAACCGCAGCAGATAGGTCAGGCTGGCGGCGGGCAGCGGGGCGTATTTGCGGACCACCAGGTCGATCAAGGTGGCGGCGCGCCGAACACCGCCGGCGGGGCTATCGTCCGCGGGCGGATGCGCGGCGGCCTCGTAGATGCGCGTTCCACTGTCGCGCCGTTTCACGCGCAGCAGGCCGCGATAGTGCATGCCGTCCAGCAATTGCGTGCTGGCGTTGCTTGACCCTCCCCAATAGTTTTTCACCCGCCCGTGTTGGAAGTGCTGATCGACTTGGCGCGGGTGGACCGCGCCATGTTCACGTACGAAGGCCAGCACGTCGGCGGCCTTGCGTTCGGTTTCGGCATCCCAGGCCTTCCTGGCCTGGCGGGGATGCATCAGCGCCAGGTGTTCGCTGGGCAGGAAGCCGTAGTTGACCAGGCAGTCTTCGTCGATCGCCAACCGCGTGTAGCGGCGCTCCAGGTCGCCGGCGCGGTAGTCCTTGACGCGGTGGCGCAGCGTCAGGTCCTGTGCCCGGGCGGGGGCGCGGATCGGGTCGGCCTGCACGAAGCCCAGGCGCCGGATCGCCGCCGGCAAGGTGACGGGCGTAAACAGGCTGCGCGCGACCGCGTAGCGGCGCAGGTCTTCAAGGCGGGGTTCAGTAGGCATTTGGGAATTCAATCACTGTGAGAACAAGGCCCGCTCATCGTCAAATACTTCAACCAGATAGTCGACAACCGTCCTAATCGGGAGGTCCTTGCGGTCCTGCCTTCGAGTCAGCAGCATGATCTCGCGCGGCGGCGGCGCCTCGACCAGCTTGCAAGGCGCAAGACCTGGCGTTGTCCGTCCGATGTAGTGGGGCAGCAGCGCAATCCCCACGCCTGATCTGGCCGCGGTCGCCTGCGCAACCTGATTGTTCGCCCGAAAGACCATGCGTGCCTGCGGAAACTGGCGGGCAAGCCAAACCGCCTCGGGCAGATAGGCGTTCGCCTCGTCGAACCCGACCAAGACAGGTTCCGCGCCGTCTTCGATTCGTTCACAAAGCGCAGGCGTCCCGTAGAAACCGAATGCCATCAGGCCCAGCGGCTTTGCGATGAAGTCGCCGTCCTGGGGGCGGCCCAGGCGGACGGCGATATCGGTGACATGCCGTTCAAGGCTGACCGAGCGCAGGTCTGTGGCCAGGTCGATGTCGATGCCGGCGTGCTGCAGCGGCAATCTGGCCAGTCTGCCCACCAGAAACCCCTGAGACAGGGCGGGGGGCGCATTGACCCGGACAAGGCCGCGCGGGGCGCCATCCGCGCTGCCTCTGCCCAGGGTGTGGACGGCAGCCTCCATGTCGCTGGCGGCGGCCAACGCGTGCGTTCCTGCCGGGGTCAACACGTATCCCTCGGGCCGGCGTTCGACCAGTTTTTCCCCTAGCGTCGCCTCCAAGGAGTGCAGGCGGCGCGAGATCGTCGAGTGGTTGGTCGCCAGCGCCCGCGCGGCCGCCGACAGGCTGCCGTAGCGGCCTAATGCCAGGAATACGCGGATGTCTTGCCAGTCGGGCTCTGTGCGTTTTTTATCAGCCATTGAGCAAGAATAGCGGATTTTCGAACAGGTGCGATGCGCCTAATGTACGGGTCACGCCAACCCAATACAGAAGGAAGCATCATGAGCAACGAACAGAAAGTCGCCATCGTTACCGGCGCATCGCAGGGCCTGGGCGACGGTATCGCTCGCGCGTTTCTCAGCCGTGGCTACCGCGTCGTCGGGACGTCACGGTCCATCAAGCCGTCGGACAATCCGAACTACCTGGCCATCGCTGGCGATATCGGCGATCCGGCCACGGGAAAGCAGGTGGTGGAGCAGGCGCTGGCCCGTTTCGGGCGGGTGGATACGCTCGTCAATAACGCCGGCATTTTCGTCGCCAGCGAATTCACGAAATATACCGAGCAGCAGTATCGGGACATGCTGTGGACCAATTTGAATGGATTCTTCTACATCACGCAGCCTGCCGTCGAGGCGATGCTCACGCAGGGCAGCGGCCACATCGTGCAGATCACCACGACGCTGGTCGACCATGCCAGCTCCAACGTTCCGTCGGTTCTGGCGTCGTTGACCAAGGGCGGCTTGGCCGCGGCAACGCGTAGCCTTGCGATCGAGTATGCCTCGCGCAACATCCGTGTGAACGCGGTGTCGCCGGGCATCATCAAGACGCCCATGCACGCCCCGGAAACGCACGGCGCGCTGGCCGCCTTGCACCCCATGAAGCGCATGGGCGAGGTCGCCGACGTGACTCAGGCGGTACTCTATCTGGAGGACGCCGGTTTCGTGACCGGCGAGATCCTGCATGTGGACGGCGGCCAAGTCGCGGGCGCTTGACCGTCGAAAAGACCCGACCCTGCAACGATGGATCTACACGGAGAACAAGAGATGCCCTACGTGAATATCAAAGTCACCCGAGAAGGGACGGCGCCCGGCGCGACGGCGACGACGCCCGAGCAAAAGCGCGCGCTCATCAAGGGCGTCAGCGACTTGCTGTTCGAGGTGCTGGGAAAGCCGCACGCGTCGACCTTTGTCGTCATCGACGAGGTGGACATGGAGAACTGGGGCGTGGGCGGCGTCACGGTGCCGGAATACCGGGCCCAACAGGCCAAGGCTGAAGGGTAGGTCCGCCGACCGCTATTTGTCGACCGACCGCATATCGCAGGTCGTTTCCTCAGAGGTGCAGAGGCCACGGAACCAGGCACGCCCTTGCGTGCGGTCCTTGGCGGCAAGCGGCTCCCACTTTTCGCTTTGGCGCATCTCGTAATCCAGCAGCAGCCATTCGCCCTCGCAGGCCACGATGCCCCGCAACGTGGCGCGTTCCGTCAGCCAGTCGCTTCCCAGGTCCAGCAGCCGTTCGCTGCCGGCGTCGGGGCGGGCGTATCCCCGCGCCGACTGGATGCCGACCTGCGCATCCGCTGCCTCGATCCAGCCTTCGCCCCGGTACACGGGCCGGGGGCGGCTCGTTTCGCCGCCGGTCATATCGTCGCTGGCATTCTTGATCTTGAGCCACCCGTCGCGCGCCTCGGTCACGTCGAAGGTGACGCTGTAGTAGTCGATGTCGTCGGGATCGGGATCGTCACCGCGAGTCGTCGGCAGGCGGCCCACCGTGACGGCCTGGGGGGAGGGCGCGGCGCGCACCTGGATCACAGGCTTCTTGTTGGTCGTCCAACCAGAGAAACTGCAGGCCGTCGGCCCCGCCGGCACCCAGGCTTCGACCTTGGAGGCCGCCTGGGCGGGGAGCGTGGGCGACAGGGCCAGCGTGGCGAGCAGCAAGGGAATCCGTCGAATAGCCATGGTTTGATCTCGTCGTTGTCCGCGGGAGGCAAGGTTGGGGCTGAGCTTTGCGATCCGGTAAAAACGTACCATAACAAGCAGCGCCGATTCGCGCCTGGCCTGAGGACGGCCGGCGAGAACGGCCTGCGCACGTTGGCCACGGCAATTGAGGAGTTATTGCGCCGGTGACGCGGTCGGCTGCACGGTCCGGCTGGCAGGCGCCAGTTTGCGCCACCAAGCTTGGCCCGCATGGGGCGTGTTCAGGTCCACGCGCTCGCCCATTTCGGGCGTGGTCAACGCCACGCCATTGATTGCGGCCAGTTCCGCCACGCGTTCAAACGGTTCCTGCCAGGCATGCATGGCCAGGTCGAAGGTGCCGTTATGAATCGGCAGCAACCAGCGTCCGCGAAGGTCAAGGTGCGCCTGGAGGGTCTGTTCCGGCTGCATGTGCACGTAGGCCCAGCGCTTGTCGTAGGCGCCGGTCTCCATCAGCGTCAGGTCAAACGGCCCAAAGGCGTCGCCGATGGCCTTGAAGCCGTCGAAGTAGCCGGTGTCTCCGCTGAAGAACACGCGCAGGTCCGCATCCTGGATGACCCAGGATGCCCACAGACTGCGGTCGCTGTCGGTCAAGCCGCGGCCCGAGAAGTGCTGGGCCGGCGTGGCCGTCAGGCGCAGCCCGTCGACTTCGGTCGATTGCCACCAGTCCAGTTGTTCGACCTGTTCCGGATCGATGCCCCAGGCGATCAACTGGTCGCCGACGCCTAGTGGGGCGATGAATCGGCCCGTCTTGCCGGCCAATTGCATGACGGCTGCGTGGTCCAGATGGTCGTAGTGGTTGTGCGACAGGATGACCCCCGCAATGGGCGGCAAGTCTTCAATGGCGATAGGCGGCGCATGAAAGCGTGCCGGGCCGAACCATTGCACCGGCGAGGCGCGTTTGGAGAAGACCGGGTCGGTCAGCCAGTAGCGCCCACGCAGCTTCAAGAGCACGGTGGAATGGCCCAGGCGGTACAGGCTGCGGTCGGGGGCGGCGTCCAACTGGGCGCGATCCAGGGCGCGGACCGGAATCGGTTGATCGGGAACCGTGCCCGTGGGCTTGTCGAACAGGAATGCCCAAGTCAATTTCAGGCCATTCCAGAAGCCCATGGGCGGACGGGGCGACACGTTGCCGAAGCGGCCGTCGCGGTGCTGGGGCGAGTCGGGGTAGCTCGGCTGAGTGCGATGGACGTAGGCGGTATTGGCGGTCACGGCAAGGATTCCAAGCAGAAAGAAGGCTAGGGCGTAGACGGAAAGGCGCTTCATGAAAGGCGTCTTGAATGTAGACTGCACAGTGTAGTTTTGTTTTTTAGAAAAGTACACTGCCCGGTGTAAAATAGGATTTCTACCGTCTTAGGCCGTCCCATGCCCAATCCGCGCAAACGTCTGACCGACCGCAAACGTGAAGCCATCATGCGCGCGGCGGTGGACGAATTCCGTACGGCGGGGTACGAGGCCACCAGCATGGACCGCATCGCCGCCGCCGCGGGCGTTTCCAAGCGGACGGTCTACAACCATTTCCCCAGCAAGGAAGAGCTGTTCGGACAGATGCTCGAGCAACTGTGGGACAGCAGCGCCTCCAGCGTGGACTTGGCCTACCGCCCCGATCTGCCGCTGGATCAGCAGCTCAAGCAGCTACTGATGCAGAAGCTTGAATTGCTGGGCGATGCCAATTTCATCGATCTGGCGCGCGTGGCGCTGGCCGAGATCATCCATTCCCCCGAGCGGGCGCAGGGCATCGTGTGCCGGATGGGGGAAAAGGAAAGCGGCGTCACGACCTGGATCCAGGCCGCGATTGCGGACGGACGCTTGGCCGAAGTCGATCCGGACTTTGCGGGCCATCAGTTGCAAGGACTGGTGAAGAGTTTTGCGTTCTGGCCCCAGGTGACGCTGGGGCAAGCACCGTTGAACCCGGGGGAACGTCAGCGGGTAGCGGATTCCGCGGTGGCGATGTTCCTGGGCTGTTACCAGCGCCGCAGTTGATGCCGGCGGGCGGCGTTGCACCGCCCGCGAATCCGGTATGAAACCAGCTCAGGCCTGCCGGCCCATGATGCTTAGCGCCACAGCCTCGGCGATCTTGATGCCGTCCACGCCCGCCGACAGAATTCCCCCTGCATAACCGGCGCCTTCGCCAGCAGGGAACAAGCCCTTGGTGTTGATGCTTTGCAGGGTCTCGTTGTCGCGCTTGATGCGGATCGGCGACGAGGTCCGCGTTTCCACGCCCGTCAGCACGGCGTCGTGCATGCCGTAACCCTTGATGGTTTTGTCAAAGGCGGGCAGCGCTTCGCGGATGGCGGTAATGGCAAACTCGGGTAATGCCGTGGCCAAGTCGGTCAGGTGCACGCCGGGCGTGTAAGAGGGCAGCACGGAACCGAACTCGGTCGAGGCCTTGCCCGCGATGAAATCCCCCACCAGCTGGCCCGGCGCGCTGTAATCGCCGCCGCCCAGCTCGAACGCGCGCGATTCCAGCGCGCGCTGGAAATCCACGCCGGCCAGCACGTGTTCCGGGTAATCGACCTCGGGCGAAATCCCCACGACGATGCCCGCGTTGGCGTTGCGTTCGTTGCGCGAGTATTGGCTCATGCCGTTGGTGACGACGCGATTGGGTTCAGAGGTAGCCGCCACCACCGTGCCGCCGGGGCACATGCAGAAGCTGTATACCGAACGCCCGTTACTGGCGTGATGCACCAGCTTGTAGTCGGCCGCGCCCAGGATCGGATGGCCGGCATTCGGCCCGAACCGCGCCTTGTCGATCAACGATTGCGGGTGTTCGATCCGGAAACCCACCGAAAACGGCTTGGCCTCCATGAACACGCCCTGGTCGTGCAGCATCTGGAAGGTGTCGCGCGCGCTATGGCCGATGGCCAGCACGACGTGGTCGGCCTCGATGTGCTCGCCACTGGCCAGCGTCACGCCGGTGATCTGGCCGTTCTCGCGCTGCACGGTTTCCACTTTGCTGGAGAACCGGACCTCGCCACCCAGTTTGGTGATGGTGTCGCGCATGACTTCCACCATGCCCACCAGGCGGAACGTGCCGATGTGCGGTTTGCTCACATACAGGATTTCTTCCGGCGCGCCGGCCAGCACGAATTCCTTGAGCACCTTTTCGCCGTAATGCTTGGGATCCTTGATCTGGCTGTACAGCTTGCCGTCCGAAAACGTGCCCGCGCCGCCTTCGCCGAATTGCACGTTCGATTCCGGGTTCAGCACGCGCTTGCGCCACAGGCCCCACGTATCTTTGGTGCGCTCACGCACCGCCTTGCCCCGTTCCAGGATGATGGGCTTGAAACCCATCTGCGCCAGCACCAGTCCGGCAAACAGGCCACAGGGGCCGGTGCCGATGACGATGGGGCGCTTGTTCAGGCTGGCGGGCGCCTGGGCAACGAACTTGTATTCGGTGTCGGGCGTGGGCTTCACATGGCGATCATCGTGAAACCGCTTGAGCAGCGCCGCTTCATTGTCGATGTCGATATCCAGCGTGTAGGTCAGCAGGATATTGTGTTTTTTGCGCGCATCGTAGCTGCGCAGAAAGATGGTGAAGCCGTGCAGGTCGCTGGCCGGAACGCCCAGTTTTTTCAGAATCGCAGCGGGCAACTCTTCGGGGGTGTGGTTCAACGGCAGCTTGATTTCAGACAGTCGCAACATGCTTTGGTCCAGATGGGTGGGCGATCACAACGTCGCCAAACCGGGAATTGTACTGGACGGCAAGGGGGCGGCAGGGGATCCACCCGGCGCCTCCCGCCGGGCGCGGCCGGGGGTCTGCCCTCGTAGAGGGCCAAGGGGATTCGAACTAATGGCGGTGCTGAACGAAAATCCCGCGATTTTCATTATTGGACATGCGTCGAATTCCACGGGGCTCGTCGAACTGATCAGCAACGGAATCAAGACGTCGCTGGACATGGTCGGCATCACCGACCCCGAGCCGGGGGGCTAACCAGAACGGGATGGGGCGGCATCGGCCGCCCGGGCTGTCAGAAGCATTCGTCCAGCAGGCAATAGAACTTGATGCGTTGCGCGTCGGGCGCGACGCCATACTCGCGGAAGAAGGGCGCGACCCACGCCTCGCCGACATTGCGGGTGATGCTGCGCGCAGTCAGGGCAAGGTCCTGAAAGCGGTCCGCGACGCCCAATCGGCCGCAGTCGATGAAACCGGTGAAACGGTTACCGTCGACCATGAAGTTCGGCAGGCAGGCATCCCCATGCGTGACGACCAGGTCATGTACCGTGGGGCAGGTCGATAGCAGTTCGGCCAGCACCTGGCCGGCTGATTGTCCCAGCCTTTCATCGTCGAAATCCGCTTCATCAACCAATCCGGCGTCGACGCGGCGTTTTGCGTCAGCGATGCGGGGCTCCAGCCTGTGGTCGAATGGGCAGGAGACTGTCGGGATGCGATGCAGATGACGCAATGCCGTGGCCAACAGGCTGATGACCTGACCCGGGGGCAGGGCGGCGCTGGCCAGGTCGCAGCCGTCCAGCGCAGTCATCAGCAGCCAGTGGCGGCCCCCGTCGTCTGCGGTATCGAGCACGGTGGGGGCCGGTTGACCGACCTGCCGCAACCATCGAAGCCGCGCTATCTCATCCGGCAGTTCGTCCACGGCGCCAGCGAGTTCGGACTTCAAGAACAGGTCTGGCTGACCGCGGCGGCGAACGCGGAAGACGTCTGCCCGCGATTCGCCAATGGATTGCGGTTCTATGGACGCGCGGGCAAGGTCCGTGCGCCACTTGGCAGGGATGGACACGCCGCTGTCATGCGGGGCGCCGAACGATTCCATTGGCATATCAATGACGTGAGGGCTCCTGAACATACGCCGATATAGTAATGCGGGCGCGGCGGGAGCCCATGCCGCTACCAGCGGTATGCCGCCGTCATCACGACACTTCGGCGCTCGCCATACCCGCAGCTGTATGCATCGCAATTGCGGCCGATGTAGATGCGGTCGGTCAGGTTGCGCGCGTTCACCGCCAGCGTCCAGCGCTGGTAGCTGTAGCTCACCATGGCGTCGAACAGCGTGTACGACGGGATCTTGGCCGGCGCGGTTTCATTGGCGCCGTGGGTCGACCCGACAAAGCGCAAGCCGGCGCCGGCTTTCAGGCCGTTGGCCAAGCGATAGTCGCTCCAGAGCGATACCTGGTTGCGCGGCGTGGCGACCAGTTGCTTGCCGATCTGGGCCGGGTCGCTGCTGGCGGTGACTTTGGCCTCGGGAGTCCAGGTGTATGCCATCACCACGTTCCAGCGCGGGATCGGTTGGAAGTTCGCTTCGAGTTCCAACCCGCGCACCCGGACTTCGCCGGTTTGCATCGGCGTGAAATTCTGGCCGAACGTGATGACGTTCTGGCGGCGCAGATCGAAGACCGCCGCGCTGTACATGTCGCGCGTGCCAGGCGGCTGGTAGCGCAGGCCCACTTCATATTGCTTGCCGGTTTCGGGCTTGAAGGGGTTGCCGCTGGCGGGGTTGACGGTGGTCACCGGCGAAAACGATTCCGAATAGCTGACATAGGGCGCGAGGCCGTTGGGCGCCAGATACACCAGGCCCGCGCGGCCGCTGAACTTGTTGTCGCTCTGCTTGACGTCGGTGTCGTCCAGGTAGCTGTGCGACCTGACCTTGGCGATGTCGTAGCGGCCTCCCAACGTGGCGACCCAATTCTCCTTCCATTTGATCTGGTCCTGGAGGTAGATGCCGGTCTGCGTCAGTTTGGTGTGGCTGTCGATATAGGGATCGGGCACGGTGACGGGTTGGCCGTATACGGGTGAATAGATGTCCAGGGATGGGGCGGAGCCGAAATAGGTCTGCTGGTTGTAGACGGAATGCTGATAATCCAGGCCCACCAGCACCGTGTGCTGCCAGTCGCCCGCGCCCAGCTTGGTCTGCAGCTGGTTGTCCAACGTGAAGACCCGGCCGTCTTCCGGGCTGCCGAACACATAGCGCTGGACTTCGCGGTAGTTGGCGGGGTTTTGCGGATTGTCCGGGTCGGCCGGAATGAAGCCGCCTTGGTAGACCTGGCGGTAATCCGTTTCGATTTTGCTGAAGCGTGCGTTCTGGCGGACGGTGAAGGTGTCGTTCAGGCGATGCTCCAGCAGATAGCCCAGCGACCACTGGGTCTGGTTGAAGCGGTCGAAGTCGGGTTCGCCGACGAAGGTTGACGTTGGGATTCGGCCATTGGGATTGGACAGCAGCGTCGCGTCGGGCGGAAGGAAACCATACGAGTTGCCGGCGTCAATGCGGTAGTAATGGCTGAGGAGCGTCAAGGTAGTGTCGCTGGACGGCTTGAACGTAATGGCCGGCGCGATGTAGTAGCGGTCGTCCTTGACGTGGTCGACTTGCGTATTGCTGTCCAGGCCCATGGCGGTCAGGCGATATAGCACCTTGCCGTTTTCGTCGACCGGCCCCGAGAAGTCGCCCGCAATCTGGCGGCGGGAATAGTTGCCGATTTGCGCCTGCAGTTCGTGCAGCGGTTCTTCGGTGGGCCGTTTGCTGACGACGTTGATCATGCCGCCCGGCGAATTCTGGCCGTACAGCACCGAAGAGGGGCCGCGCAGGACTTCGATGCGTTCGGTGCCATAGGTTTCGGTGCGCCAGACGGAGTAGCCGGCGTTGTTTCGCAGTTGCATGCCGTCCAGGTAGAAGCCGGGCGAGTACGCGTCGAAACCGCGGATGGACAGCCAGTCGTAGCGGGTGTCGAAGCTGTCGAATGCCTTGACGCCCGGGGTGTATGTCAGCGCGTCCGTCAGGCGGGTTGCGCCCATGGCCTCGATCCGGTCAGCGGTCACCACCGAGATCGATTGCGGCGTCTCGACGATTTCGGTGTCCGTCTTGGTGCCGGTTGCGCTGCGCTTGGCGACGTAGCCGTCGACGTGGCCGGTGGCGGTTTCCCGAGTTGCCTCGCCCGTGACCGTCACCGCGGGCAGGGTGGTGGCGCCGGTCGAAGCGGGCGTTGCTTTCACGACTGCCACATTGCCGTCGATCGTCGCCGTCATGCCGCTGCCTGCCAATACGCGGTCAAGCGCTTGCTGTGCTGTGAACTTGCCGGACACGGCGGGAGCGGTTTTTCCGTTGACAAGATCGGGGTGCACCATCAATTGCAGGGCTGCCTGGCGTGCCAACTCATTCAGCGCCGCGCCCAGCGGCTGGGCCGGCAGCGAGATATCGAACGTGGTGGCCGCAGGCATTGCAGGAGCGGGCTGCGCGTAGGCGGCAGGTGCAGCCAACGCCGAGATCGCCAGGGCGACTGACAGGGCGAAAGGGGCGGGGTGCAAGCGCGGGTACGGCATGAAAAGGATCTCCGGAACGGTAGTCACAATAAGAATCACTACCAATGAAGACGCGCCACCCTCAAAACAGTTGAGGTCCGTTTACAAATTTTCTTCGGGAAGGCTTCCGGGGCTACGGGTCCGGCTGGGGGCGACCGGTAGTGGCCGGTCAGGAACGCCGTCCCGGAAGGGGCATCACCGGGACGCAGCGACCTCGGTCACGCCATCGCGGGCCAACAGGCGGACCGGCAACACCTGCGGCAGCGCCTTGGTGAAGGCATCCACGCGGCGCGGGTCGAAACTGCCATTGATGCGCATGGCCGCCACCGCCGGGTCGGTGATCACCAGCCGGGTGGCCCCGTAGCGTTCGAACTCGGCCAAGGCCAAGCTCAGGGGCGTGCGATCGAAATTCACGCGTCCTTCGCGCCACAGCATGGCGCTCGCGGGCGAGGGGGCGGCGCCTGGCGGCAAGCTGCCTTTGCCGTCGGTCTGGATGGACTGGCCTGCGGTCAATTCCACGGTGTCCGGAGCCGTCGCGCCCGCATGCGCGGTCGCGACGCGCACGCGCCCGGATTCCACGGCAACGTTGACGTTGCCGGGATTCAGGCCGGTCCGCGTGTGGCGCACCGAGAAGCGTGTGCCGACGACGGTGATGCGCACGGGGCCGGCCAGCACGTCGAAGGGCTGGCTGGCGTCGGCTTTCACGGTGAACAGGGCTTGCCCTTCGGGCAGGCGTACTTCACGCCGCTCCCGGTACAGCCTGACTTCGGCCCGGGTCGCGGTGTCGAGCGTGAGCATGCTTCCGTCGGGCAGCTGTACATCCAGTTGCTGGCCACGGGCGGTGACGTAGGTCTGGCTGAACGTCGGGCCGTGGCGCCAGGCGTCCCACCCCAGCCAGCCGGCGCCCGCGACAGCGAAGACGATGGCGGCGGTTGCGATCCGCGGCACGAGTCCGCCCATACCGAATAGCCAGGAGCGGCGCTCAGGCCGGCGATGATTCCCGGGGGATTTTGGCAGCGTGGCCGGTTCGCCTTGCGCACCGAGGGCGGGACGGCCGGCCCTGATCTGGGCGATTCCCTCGGCAGGCAGGGCGTCCAACCGCATCCACACGGCGTCCACGCCGTCAAAAGCCGCCTGGTGCGCCGGGTCTGCCCCTAGCCATTCCCGGAGTTCGGCCGCTTCGCCGGCGGTCAGCCCGTCTTGCCGGCGGACGTGCCAGCTGGCCGCAAGGGCGGTCAGCGGGTCCTGGGCGGCAAGGAATTCCGCGCAGTCGCGCGCCTCGGCATCGGCCTGGCCGGGCGATGCGGGCGGCAACGATCGGCTGTTCGCGGAAGCGGGTGGGATCATGGTGCAGGGGCTCTTATGAATGTAAACGCGCGAGCGCCCGAATACTGGAGGTCGGAAAGTGTAAAGCCATGTTCATGCCTTGCGCTCCCGGGATGGCGGGGGATTGGATGGCACCCCGTTCAGGCGGTCTTCGCACGCCTTGCACGCAAGCACCCCGCGGATGACGTGCTGCGCCACCATATTCTTCGAGATGCCCATGCGGTCGGCCACTTCCTGATGCGACAGGCCGTCGAACCGGTTCAATATGAACGCCTCGCGGCAGCGCGGCGGCAGGGCCTCGATGGCGGCAAGGATGGCTTGTGCGTGCTGCCCGGACTCGTAGACGGCCTCGGGCTGGAGGTGGCGCGGCGAGGCCGGGGTGTCATCGTTGCCCAGACCGTCGATATCTTCGTGTTCGCGGATGGCCTGGCGGCGGTGTTGGTCGATCATCAGCCGCCGGGCGGTCTGGTGTAGCAGGGCGCGCGGTTCGGCAATGGGTTGGCCGGATTCCTGAACTGCCAGCACGCGCGCGTAGCTTTCTTGAACGACGTCCTTGGCCGCCTCGCGGTTCTTGACCGTGCGGGCGCAGAAGTTCAGCAGTTCTCGGTAATAGCGCTCAAGCACGGGTCGACCAAAGCCAAAAGGGTGGCAAATCCCTTCGGCTGGCCGACGGCCGGATCAAGCGGTAGCTGGCCTGGCATGCGAAATGCAGATGGGAATTTTTCGCATTATCGCAGCGCCGCCGCAAATTTGTCGAGATGGCTGTTACCCGCGGCCGGGCTCGGCCTCATACATCTGCCACGCTTCCCGCGCGCTGGCACCCTGGTGGATCATCGCCATCAACGCCCGCACCACCGCCGACGGATTGGCGTGCTGGTAGACGTTGCGTCCATACACCAACCCCACCGCGCCCTGGTCCAGCAGTTCCCAGGACCGGCCGAACACGCGCTGCAGGTCTTCACGGCCGCCGCCCCGCACCAGCACGGGGCAGCGCGCCGCCTGCACCACGCGGTGGAAATCGCGGGTTTCGGTGGTGGGATCGGCCTTGATGATGTCGGCGCCCATTTCGCGGGCAAGGCGTACCAGCGTCACGATCTTTTCGGCGTCGCCATCCACCATGTAGCCGCCGCGGGCGGAGTGGGGCGCCATGACCAGGGGCTCGATCATCAGCGGCATGCCGTAGCGATCGCAGTCGGCCCGGACGCGCGCGATGTTCGAGACGCATTGGCGGAACAGGTCGGGTTCGTCGGGCAGCATGAACAGGTTGACGACGACGCAGGCCGCGTCCATTTGTACGGCGGGCAGCACCGGGTCCTGGGTGTTCTGGAGCACGGCCCACATCACGCGGTGCGTGGTGGCGTTGTAGGGGTTGCCCATGTCCAGGCGCATCACCAGCGCGGGCTTGTCGCGCCCCGGGCGCTGCTGCAACAGGCCGGCCTGACCGTAGTTGAGCTGGATGGCGTCGGGGCGCGCCGCGGCCAACTGGTCGATGACGGCGGGCATGTCTTCCAGGCCGTCCAGGAAGCCGGGTTCGTTGCAGACGCCGTGGTCGACGGCGATGTCCAGGCAGCGCCCGGCGGTCAGCAGGCGGTTCAGGCGCGCTTCTTTGTTGTGCGTCATTGAGAATTCCTTGTCCGTCAGTCCAGGGTTGCAAGATGGCGGGCGGCGGCCGCGTCGATGGCGGCGAGGGCGGCCGAATCCAGCTTGAGGTCGGCCGCGCCGGCGTTCTGGATCGCCTGCGCGGGCGTGCGCGCGCCGCACAGGGCGGTGCTGACGCCGCCTTGGCGGGTGGTCCAGGCGATCATCAATTGCGCGTAAGAGCAATCCAGGCGTTGCTGCAAAGGCGTCAAGGCCTCGAAGAAGCCTTTCAGCCGCTGGCGGTTGGCAGCCGAAAAGCGCGGGTTGCCGGCGCGCTGGTCGTCGCCCGTGAATTGCCGGGCGGGGTCGATCGGGCCGGCCAGCAGGCCCAGCGCCAGCGACGAATAGCCCAGCGATGCCACGCCGTGGTCCCGGCATGGGGGCAGCAACGTGGATTCGATATCGCGGTCAATCAGGCTGTAGCGTTCCTGGATGGCGTCGACGGGGCCATGCTCCAGGTATTCGGCCAGTGTTTCGGGCGTGGCGTTGCTGATGCCGATGGCGCGGATCTTGCCCTGGCGCTTCAGGTCCAGCAGCGCGCCCATGGTTTCGGCGACGGGCGTCGTGCTGTCCTGCCAGTGCGTGATGTAGAGGTCGATGTAGTCCGTCTGCAGGCGGGCCAGGCTTTGTTCCACTTCATGGAAGAGGGAGGCGCGGCCCAGGTATCGGTGGACGGGTTTGCCGTCTTCGTCGAAGAAGTGCGCGCCCTGTTGCGTGTGCCAGACCAATCCGCATTTGGTGGCGATGACGGCGTCGTGCCGGCGTCCTTTCAGGGCGGTGCCGACCAGGCGTTCGGCATGCCCCAGGCCATAGGCGGGCGCGGTATCGATCAGGCGGACGCCGGCATCCACGGACGCGCGGATGGCGTCGATGGCCGCGGCGTCGTCGCCGCCGCCCCACATCCAGCCGCCCATGGCCCAGGTGCCCAGCCCGACGGTTTCGCATTCGATGCCGGACGCGCCCAGTGTTGTGATGTTCATCGGTGTCCTTTCTTGACGTTCATAAGATGGTCGACGGTGACGGCGGCCAGCAGGATCAGGCCCTTGACGACGTCTTGCCAGTACGGCGAGACATCCAGCAGGATCAGGGAACTGGTGACGACCGACAGCAGGGCGAGACCCAGCACGGCGCCCAGGACCGTGCCGGAGCCGCCTTTCAGGCTGGCGCCGCCGATTACTACGGCGGCGATCACGTTCAGCTCCATTCCCAGGCCGAAAGTGGGCGTGGCGGCGCCGAAGCGGGCGGTGTAGACCACGCCTGCCAGCCCCGCAAGCGTCGAGCACAGCACGGTGACCCAGAACTTCACGCGGCCCGTGCGGATGCCGGAGTACAGGGCGGCTTTCTCATTGCTGCCGGTGTAGAACACCTTGCGCAGCAGGGCGGCGCGGCGCAAGGCGAAGTCGCTGACGATGACGATGGCGGCGAAGATCAGGATGACGGCGGGGATGCCCCCGATGACGCCCTGGCCGATGAACTTGAATTGCGCCGGAAGCGAGAACAGCGACTGCGGGGTGCCTTGCGTGATGGCCAGCGACAAGCCGCGCACGATCACCATGAAGGCCAGGGACGCGATGAAATGGCTGAGCCCGATGCGCGTCACGCACAGGCCGATCAGCGCGCCGACGACGCCGCTTGCCGCGATGGCGGCCAGGCTGGCGGTCCACGGGTCGACGCCCATCAGGAACAGCTTGCCGGTGATCACCATCGCCATGCAGACGACGGAGCCTACCGACAGGTCGATGCCGCCCACGATCACCAGCAGGGTCATGCCCACCACGACGATGCCTTCGATGGAGAACGACAGCAGCATCGCCCGTATGTTTTCCCAGGTCAGGAAATGCGGCGACGCGAAGCTCATGCCGATGGCAAGGAGCGCAATGATCAATAACAGGCCGGCTTCGCGCATGCTTGCCAGCCTGTGCCGCAAGGGGACCCCGGTGGCGGGGCGCGCGGGCGTCAGTCCGGCGTCATGCAGCAACGCGGCGTCGGCCGCGGAGGAGGGTTTGAGTTCGGACATCAGATCGTCTCCTGGGCGCTGAGGCCCGAGGCCAGTCTCAGCAGCCTTTCTTCTGTCATTTCGCTGGCGGCCAGTTCGCCGGCCAGGCGGCCGTCGCGAATCACCAGCGCCCGGTCGCACAGCCCGATGATCTCCGGCAGTTCGGAAGAGATCACGACCACGCCCACGCCCTGGCTGGCCAGGTCGCGCAGGATGTGATGGATCTCGGATTTGGCGCCCACGTCCACGCCGCGCGTGGGTTCGTCCATCAACAGCACGGCGGGGCGGGTGGCCAGCAATTTGGCGATCGCCACCTTCTGCTGGTTGCCGCCCGACAGGCTGGCGGCATCGATGGCCACGCCGTCGGACTTGAGCTTGAGGCGCGCGCCCAGTTCCGTGGCCAGGCGCCGTTCGGCGCGCCGCCGCAACAGGCCGAAGCGCGAACTGATGCGGGCCAGGGCCATCGACGATATGTTTTGTTCAATGGGAAGCTCCAGGAACAGGCCGGCCGCCTTGCGGTCTTGGCTGAGGTAGGCGATGCCATGGCGCAGGGCGTCGCCGTAGCGGCGGATCCGCAGTGGTTCCCCTCGCAGCCGCACGCTGCCCCGCCGCGCTCGCCGCAGGCCGCACAGGGTCTCGGCCAGCTCGCTGCGCCCGGCGCCCATCAGGCCGGAGATGCCCAGGATCTCGCCGCGCTTGAGCGTGAACGAGATGCCGTGCACGCTGACGTCGTCGGCGATGCCGTCGACCTCAAGCAAGGGGGCGGCGTCCCCGCCTGACGCCTGCTTCGGCGGGTAGTAGCTGCCCAGGTCGCGCCCGACCATGCTGCGCACCAGCGCATCGGGCGTCAGCGCCGACAGGGGAGCGCAGAGCACGTCGCGGCCGTCGCGCAGGACGGTGACGCGGTCGCAATGCTGGAAGATCTCGGCCATGCGGTGGCTGATGTAGATGATGCCGATGCCCTGCGCCTTCAAGTCGTGCAGGACGCGGAAGAGGGCGGCGGATTCCACTTCGGTCAGCGCCGCCGTGGGTTCGTCCAGGATCAGGACCTTGCAGTCCAAGGTCAGCGCCTTTGCGATTTCGACCAGTTGCTGGCTGGAGATGCCCAGGTCGTCCACGCGCAGTCCAGGGTCGATCTGCTGCCCCAGCCTTGCCAGCGCCTGGGCGGCGCGCGCGTTCAGGCTGGCGAAATCCATCCAGGCGCGCGGCCGGGTGGTGATCTCGGGCATGAAGATGTTCTCGGCCACCGTGGCGTCGCCGCACAGCGCGATCTCCTGGTGGACCAGCCCGATGCCCAAGCGCATGGCGTGGGCCGGCCCGTCGATGAGCACGCGCTCGCCGTTGATCCGGATATCGCCCTCGTCAGGCGCGTGGATGCCGTCGATGATTTTCATCAACGTCGACTTGCCGGCGCCGTTCTCGCCGCACAGGGCGTGGATTTCGCCCCGCTGCAGGGAGAAATGCACGCCGGCCAGCGCGCGCGACGCCCCGAAACGCTTGGCGATGCCGTGCAGTTCCAGCAGGGGCGGTTGCGCGGTCATTCGTTGATGCCCTTGGTGCCGCGGCGCGCCAGGTACTTGTCCCAATAGAAGTCGTCGGCGTTGGCTTTGCTGACGATGGACAGGCCGTTGTCCAGGAAGGGCACGGCCATCGGGTTGGTGCCGTTGCGCTTGGCGTCGTTCATGGGGTCGATCAGTTGCTGGTTGCGGGCCAGGAACAGCAGCATCATGCCCATGTAGCCCTGCACGCCCTGGTTCGGGTTGACCGAGCCATAGACTTCGCCCGACTTGATCATGTCCAGGATCTTGGCGTTCACGTCGCAGCACAGCACCTTGATGTTCTTCTTGGTTTCGATGCTGGCTTGCGCCGCGCCCAGCGCGGAATTGGCTTCGGGCATGAACAGCGCGGCCAGGCCCGGGTTGGCCTGCGCCAGGCTCAAGGTGGCCTGGTAGGCCTTGTTGGGGTCCTGGTTGCTGGCGGCGCGGCCCACGAGTTTCATGCCGGGGTGCTGAGTCTTCATGCGGTTGATGAAGGCGGCGATGCGGCGGTCGTGGTTGTCCTGGCCGGGATTCTCCAGCACGGCGTAGTCGCCTTTGCCGTTCAGTGCGGCGGCGATCGCATCGGCGGCCTGGGCGCCTTCGCGTTCGTTGTCGGACGTGACGAACGACACGCGCTTGGAGTTGGGGGAGTCGGCAGCGAAGGTGACGACAGGGATCCCCATCGCCGCGGCGCGGTTGATGGGTTCAATGAACGGGTCGGGGTTCATCGGGTGCAGCAGAATGCCCGCGGGCTTGCGGGCCAGCTCCTGCTCGAAGGAGGCCAGCTGCTTGTTGACGTCGTACTCGGGCGTGCCCGAATACCGCGTCTTGACGCCTAGCGTGTGGCCCAGCTGCTTCATCATTTCATAGACCGGGAACCAGTATTCCACCCCGGACACCATGACGTTCATGACATAGACGTCGCTGGCGGCGCCTTTCAAACCCGTACCCGGCGCGGCGGGCGCGCTTTGTGCAAAGGCATTGGCTCCTGCCAGGCTGGCGCCCGCAGCGGCTACGGTCTTCAAGAAATCTCTTCTCATGTTGCGCTCCTTTTCCTCGCATTGATCCATTGCCTGTTGGCGTGGATACCCGGTAGTGGGCCTGATTGGCTCAACTCGTTGTTATGACATCGACTGAACTATATGGCAGCGGAATTATTTCTTTTACTAGGGGAAACACTGCTATCCTGCCGAAAATATCTGTAGACAATGTCATAACATGAAAGCCAACATATTCCTGGGTATCGACATGGGGTCCACGGGCCTGAAGGCAGTTGCCTTCGAGGCCGGGACGGGTGCCACGCTGGCCGCTTCGGGCGGCGGGCTGCCTTATAGGCATCTGCCAGGCGGCGGCTGCGAATTGCGGGCGGACGCCATCGACGCCGCGCTGATGCAGGCCTTGCGCGGCGTGGCCGAGCAACTTGGGCCACGTGTGGCCCAGGTGCAGGCGCTGTGCTGCACCGGGCATGGCGCGGGGCTATATGCGCTGGACGAGCGGGGCAGTTTGCTGGCCGGACGCGCCGTCGCGTCGACCGACCAGCGGGCCGCTGGCCGCGCGCGTAACCTGGCGCAGCGGCAGGGGGACGCCTTGTATCAGGAAGTGGGCTGCCGGCCGTGGTCGGGCCAGCCCAGCCTGCTGGCCGCGGAATTGTTCGATGCGCAGGGCGGCGGGCATCGGGCGATTCACCGCCTGCTGTTCGCCAAGGACTATCTGGGCTTCCTGCTTAGCGGCGCCATCGCCACCGACTCCAGCGACGTCAGCACGGCGGGCCTGCTGAATCTGGAAACCGGCATGTGGTCCGCGTTGGCATTCGAGGCGGCCGGCCTGGCGGATCTGTTGCCGCGCGCCTTGCCGCCGATCGTGCCCACGGGCACGGTGATCGGGCGCCTGTCGCCGGCGCGCGCGGCAGTCTGCGGCCTGCCCGCCGGCCTGCCGGTCGTCATGGGAGCGATCGACCTGCTGGCCTCCCTGTCGGCGGTGGGCGCCGTCAAAAGCGGCCATGCGGTGGCGGTGTTCGGCACCTGGTGCGTGAACGCCGTCGTGGCTGATGCGCGCGAGCCCAAGCCGGAGGTCGGCGCGATCGTGCGCCATGGCCCGCCGGCCTCGCGGCTATATCTGGAGAACAGCCCTTCGTCCATGGCGAACGTGGCGTGGCTGGCGCGCGCGCTGCAATTCGACGATGCGGCCGCGGCAGTGGATTGCGCGATGTCGGTGCCGCTGGGCGCGGAGGGCCTGCGCTTTCTACCGTTCATCAACGGGGGCGGGGTGGCGGCGGGTGCGTCGGCGGGATTCGTGGGCTTGAAGGGGCATCACGGGCGCGCGCACATGGCGCGGGCGGTGATCGACGGCGTGGCGGCATTGCATGCCTGGCACCTGAAGCGCCTGGCCGCGCATGGCCTGGGTGTGCCTGGCCGGGTAGCCGCCTTGGGCGGTGGCGCGCGCGATCCGCGCTTGGTGCGCTTGCTGGCCGATTTCCTGGGGCATCCGGTGGAGCGCTGCGGCGATGACGAGACCGGCGCGCGCGGCGCGGCCGGCTACGCGGCGATGTCGCAAGGCGCATGCGCGCACGAGGTCTTGCCCGTGCGTTGCGTGACTGAAGCTCCGGATGCGACGACGGCACAAGCCCACGCCGCATTCCAGTCGGAATTTGTAGCGCTGATCCACAATATGGCGCCCGCGTTCACACAGTTGGCGGGGCGTGCGCCATGACGACGGCGACCTTGCCCTATGTGCGTCCGGCCGCGCTGGCGGGCCGGCACTTTTCCACCGTGATCGTCGGCGCCGGCATCAATGGCGTGGGCGTGTTCCGCGATCTGTCGCTGCAGGGCGTGGACTGCCTGATCGTCGACAAGGGCGACTTTGCGGCCGGCGCCAGCAGTGCGCCGTCGCGCATGATCCATGGCGGCTTGCGGTACCTGGAAAGCGGCGCGTTCGCGTTGGTGGCCGAAGCCACGCGCGAACGCAACCGGCTGCTGCGCAACGCGCCCCACCTGGTGCGGCCGCTGGAAACGGTGGTGCCTTTGTCCAGCCGTTTCGGCGGCCTGCTGGGCAGCGTGCTGCGCTTTGCGGGGTTCAAGGCGTCGCCCGGGGCGCGCGGCGTATTCGTGGTGGCGCTGGGCCTGCGCCTGTACGACCGCTTGGGGCGCCGCCAGCGCGTCATGCCGGAGCACCGCATCGCCCGCGCCTCCGCCGCCGACAACACGCTGTTCCGGGACGCGGTGGGCTGGACTGCCACGTATTTCGATGCCTGGATCAGTCATCCCGAATGGTTGATCCAGGAACTGATGGCCGACGCGCATGCCGACCAGCCCGCGTCGCTGGCGGCCAACTATTGCAATGTGACGGCGTGCCAGGGCAGGACGCTGAGCCTGCGCGACGAGATCACCGGAGAGACCGTCGAGGTCACGGCGGACACCGTGGTCAATGCCACGGGCGCGTGGCTGGACCGGTCGGCCGGCGTCCTGGAAGGGACGGGCTCACGCGTCATGGGCACGAAGGGCTCGCACTTGATCCTCGACCATCCCGCGCTGCGCGAGGCATTGGACGGGCGCATGGTGTATTTCGAAGCGTCGGACGGACGGGTCTGCATCGTTTATCCCTTCATGGATCGCGTGCTGGTCGGGTCCACCGACATTCCGGTCGATGACCCCGACCAGGCGGCTACCGAACCCGCCGAGATCGATTACCTGCTGGACGTGCTGGGCGAGGTCTTTCCGCGGCTGCATTTTGCGCGCGGAGACGTCGTCTACACTTACGTCGGTGTGCGTCCGCTGGCGTATTCGGATGCGGACAAGCCCGGCCAGATATCGCGCGACCATGCGGTGGTGGTCGATCCGCCGAACGCCGCGCGCGAGGTCCCGCTGGTATGCCTGGTGGGCGGCAAATGGACCACGTTCCGGTCCCTTGCGGAATTGGCCGCGAACCAGGTGCTGGCGCAACTGGACCGGCCCCGTCTGCGCTTGACCGAGGCGCTGGCCATTGGCGGCGGCGCGGACATGCCCGCGGACGGGCCGGCGAGGGAACAACTGGTCGATACGATCCAGGCCAGGTCAGGCCTTTCGCGCGAACGCATCGACGGGCTGGTCAGCCGCTATGGTTCGCGTGCGACCGGGTTGGCGCAGGCCTTCGCCGCCGCCGGGGATGTTCCGCTGCGCCATGCGCCGGACTATTCCGAAGCCGAGATCCGGATGCTATGCCGCGATACCGGCGTGCAGCGTCTGGCCGATCTGGTGGTCCGCCGGACCTTGCTGGCGATATGCGGCCGCGTCACCGACGGCCTGCTGGCCGAATTGGCGGACCTGGCCGGGCAGGCGCTGGGTTGGACGGACGAGCGCCTGCGCGCCGAGTGGCTGGCGTGCGCCGCCATCCTGCGCGACCGGCATTTTGTAGATATTGATTCGAGTCTTAGCCTTATCACGACATGAGCAGCCCCATCCCGACCCAAGACGTACTGGACCGCAGCGCCGGCGCCCCGCTTTGGGCGCAGTTCCGCGATGTGGTGCGCGGCAAGATCCTTCAAGGGGAACTGGCGGTGGGGGCCAAGCTGCCCACCGAAGCCGAGTTCGGCGAACAGTACGGCATCTCACGCATTGTGGTGCGGGAGGCGTTGGCGGATCTGGTGCGTAATGGCCTGATCTACAAGATCCGCGGGCAGGGCGCATTTGTGTCGGCGCGCGAACGGGATGAGGATTTCGTATCGACGGTGCTGGGATTTTCGGACGAAATGGCCCGCAAGGGCCGCAGCGTCCGCACGCAGGTGCTGGTGCAGGAGCTACGCGCTCCGACCGCGCAGGAAGCGACGTCGCTGGCGCTGAATGACGCGGACATGGTGGTGGCGCTAAAGCGCCTGCGCAGCGTGGACGGCGAACTGCAGTTGCTGGTGGAGACCGCCGTGCCGGCGGATCTGGCGCCCGGCCTGCACCGCACGCGCTTGGAAAACCGTTCGTTGTATGACGTGCTGCGCCGCCAGTACGGGTTGCGCATCGTGCGGGCGGAGCGTTGGATCGATGCGGTGGCGCCCGACACGCACACGTGTGAATTGCTGGGCATGGACAGCGCCGAACCGTTGCTGCGCATCGAGTCCATTGCCTACGGCTCGAATGGCCGGCCGCTGGAATACTATCGCGCGTTGCACCGCTGCAAATCGAGCCGGCTGCACGTCCAGACCACCACCTGAGGCCGCCGTCCGGCGGATTCAGAAGAGGTTCAACGCTTGCGCCACCCATAGCGCCAGGCCGATCGCGATGCCGATCAGCAGCATGCGCCGCAGTCCGCCGCCCGAGGGGACCGCGCCCGGAGACAAGGACGGATCCGCATTGATGCGGGAGGCGTGCGATGTGCCGACGGCGGCAGCAGGGGGCGCCGAGGAGGCGTCGGTCTGATCGGCGCCGTCGGTTTCGATCGTGAACGCAGGCTTGCGCTTGCCGTCAGCGGCAACGCCAGCGAAGTCCTGCACGTCGATGCCCGCGTTTTTCAGCATGTCCCACAGGCCGCCCAGGTCTTTGCCGCTGCGCAACGCCTCGATGCGTTCGCGTTCGGCGCGTGGAACCTCGTCCAGGCTGTCGTATTTGCGGCCGGTCACCGTGACCGCGCCGTCCTTGATCAGGACCTTGAACGATTCCCCGTTTTCCAGGCCGGCGTAGCTCCATTCCTGAGTGACGCTGACGCTGTCCATCTTGCTGTCCAGCAGGTCTTCGATGTTCACGCGCTGTTCGGGCGTGAGGTCCGAGGTGGAACTCCAGCTGCGCGTGGTCGTCGAACTGCGCCAAGTCTTCGTCTTGTCGTTCATGGGGGGATCCGTTGCTGTTCCTGCCGCGAAATATACAGAATCCGTTAACCCGCTTGTCAGAAAAGCCCGCTTTTGCGGGCTTCTTACATTGTCCTTAAAGCAAAAGACAATCCCATGTCAAGAAAATCGAACTGATATGGTCAGTTGAGCGGATCAGATGGTTGAAAAGGCGCATAATGCGAGCACCTTCTCTTATGTCCCTTTTCAAGAGCAGGGTCGATTTTCTGTAAGCAAAGAGCGTGTTGTCACTAGCTCGGCAGTTCGTGTTTCCAGGTTTCATGTTCGGTAGCGCGCTAGGACAACTTGGAGTATTCACGGAGATGTCTATGACAGAAGATGCAAAGCCGCGCCGGCGGTTTCTGCAAGCGTTGGCCATCGTGCCAGCGTCGACGATGGCGGTAGGGGCCTTGACCACGGCCTGTACCAGCGCCGACGAAGGCAAGGCCGCCCAGGCCGCCAAGCCCTACGCACCCACCTATTTCACCCAGCCTGAATGGACCTTCATCGTGGCGGCCGTGGATCATCTGATCCCCGCCGACGAGTACGGTCCGGGCGCCATCGCCGCCGGCGTGCCCGAGTTCATCGACCGCCAGATGGAAACGCCCTTCGGCCACGGCAAGCTCTGGTACATGCAGGGCCCGTTCCATACGGACCAGGTGCCGGAACTGGGGTATCAGCTGAACCAGAATCCCCGCGAGGTCTACCGCCACGGCATCGAAGCCTGCAACGCCTGGTGCGTGAAGACGCACGGCAAGGTGTACGCCGAACTGGACAAGCCGCTGCAAGAACAGATCCTGAAGGATCTGCAGGGCGGCAAGATCGAATTCGAGACCGTGCCTTCCAGGACGTTCTTCAGCTTCCTCTTGTCCAACACGAAGGAAGGGTTCTTTGCCGATCCGATCTACGGCGGCAACAAGAACATGGTGGGTTGGAAGATGGTGGGCTTTCCGGGCGCGCGCGCCGACTATATGGACTGGGTCGACCAGCCCAATTTGAAGTACCCCTATGGCCCCGTGTCGATCTCTGGGGAGAAGGGTTAATCATGGCGATCAAGAAAGAGAAAGTGGATGCCGTCCTGGTCGGGTTCGGCTGGACCGGCGCGATCCTGGGGCAGGAACTGACCGAGGCCGGATTGCACGTGCTGGCGCTGGAGCGCGGCGGCATGCAGGACACGCCGAAGGACGCCGAGTACCCGAAGGTGATCGACGAGCTGGCGTATTCCGTGCGCGGCAAGCTGTTCCAGGACCTGTCCAAGGAAACCGTGACGATCCGCCATGGCGTGGACGACGTGGCCGTGCCGTACCGCCAGAACGGCTCGTTCCTGCTGGGAACGGGCGTGGGCGGCGCTGGCTTCCACTGGAACGGCATGCACTACCGCGCGCTGCCTGAAGAGCTGGAACTGCGCACGCGCTACGAAACGCGCTACGGCAAGAAGTTCATTCCGGAAGGCATGACCATCCAGGACTTCGGCGTGACCTACGACGAACTGGAACCGTACTTCTCGAAATTCGAGTACGTGTGCGGCACGTCCGGCAAGGCCGGCAACCTGAACGGCAAGATCGTCGAAGGCGGCAACCCGCTGGAAGGTAAGCGCAGCAAGGAATTCCCGCTGCCCGCGCTGCCCAACACGTATGGCGCGCAGTTGTTCGAGAAGGCCGCGCGCGAAGTCGGGTTCAATCCGTATCCGGCACCCGCCGCCAATGCCTCGGGCCCCTATACCAACCCGTACGGCGTGCGCCTGGGTCCCTGTAATTTCTGCGGTTTCTGCGAGAACTACGGGTGCTACATGTACTCGAAGGCGTCGCCGCAGACGACCATCCTGCCTGTGCTGCTGAAGAAGCCGAATTTCGAGTTGCGCACGCATTCGCAGGTGATCAAGGTCAATCTGGATTCGACCGGCAAGAAGGCCATCGGCGTGACGTACATCGACGCCCAGGGCCAGGAAATCGATCAGCCGGCCGACCTGGTGATCCTGTCGGCCTACCAGATGCACAATGTGCGCCTCTTGCTGCTGTCGGGTATCGGCAAACCCTATGACCCGAAGACCAACGAAGGCGTGGTCGGCAAGAACTACGCGTACCAGATGAACGGCGCGGTGAACGTGCTGCTGCCCAAGGGCACCCAGCTGAACCCGTTCGTGGGCACCGGCGCGGGCGGCGTGGGCATGGACGACTTGAACGGCGACCAGTTCGACCACGGCCCGCTGGGCTTCCTGGGCGGCGCCAGCATCCGCCACGTGCGCTACGGCGGCCGTCCCATCAAGCAGACGCCGACCACCCCGGGCACGCCCACCTGGGGCACCGCGTGGAAGGCCGGCGTGCAGGACGCGTACCAGCGCTTCATGACCATCGGCATTTCCGGTTCGGTGATGTCGTACCGCGACGCCTACCTGTCGCTGGATCCGACGTACAAGGACGCCTATGGCCAGCCGTTGCTGCGCATGACGTTCGACTGGCATGACAACGAGTTCGACATGCTGGGCTACATGGGCAAGCGCATGGAGACGGTGGCCAAGGCCATGAATCCGGAAAAGCACTACGTGGCCGTGCGCAAGAAGGGCGCGCGCTATGACACGCGCGTCTACCAAAGCACGCACAACACCGGCGGCGCCATCATGGGCTCGAACCCCAAGGAAAGCGTGGTCAACAAGTACCTGCAAAGCTGGGATGTGCCGAACGTGTTCGTGATGGGGGCCTGCGTGTTCCCGCAGAACATGGGCTACAACCCGACGGGGCTGGTGGGCGCCTTGGCCTTCTGGGCCGCGCAGGCGATCCGCGACCAGTATCTGAAGAACCCCGGCCCGCTGGTCCAGGCTTAAGGAGACGGAACAATGTTGAAGCAAACCATTGTTGCGGCCTTCTCGGCCCTGGTCGCCAGCGCCGCGTTCGCGGCGGACGGCACGCCCGCCGCGGCGGATGCGCAGATGATCAAGCAGGGCGAGTACCTGTCGCGCGCCGGCGACTGCATCGCCTGCCATACGGCCAAGGGCGGCAAGCCCTTTGCCGGCGGATTGGGCATCGAGTCGCCGTTGGGCACGATCTATTCGACCAACATCACGCCCGACAAAGAGACGGGCATCGGCAACTACACGTACGAGGACTTCGACCAGGCCGTGCGCCACGGCAAGGCGCGCGACGGGCATTCGCTGTATCCGGCCATGCCATACACCGCGTATGCCAAGGTCACGCCCGATGACGTGAAGGCGCTGTATGCCTACTTCATGCATGGCGTGGAACCGGTCAAGCAGGAGAACAAGGACACGGATATCTCGTGGCCCATGTCGATGCGCTGGCCCTTGACCGTGTGGCGCTGGATGTTCGCGCCCGACGTCGTCAGCGGCCCGGCCGCCAGCGATGTCAAGGGCGCCGACCGCGAAGCGCTGCTGCGCGGCCAGTACCTGGTCGAAGGCCTGGGCCATTGCAGCACTTGCCACACACCGCGCGGTTTCGCCCTGCAGGAAAAGGCGCTGAGCGACGCGGACGGCTCGGCCTTCCTGTCGGGCGGCGTGGTGGAAGGCTGGCTGGCCAAGAACCTGCGCGGCGACGCCACCGACGGCCTGGGCAACTGGACGAAGGAAGACATCGCCGTGTTCCTGAAGTCTGGCCGCAACGGTCATTCGGCTGCGTTCGGCGGCATGGCGCAAGTGGTCGAGGACAGCACGCAGCACCTGTCCGACGCGGATCTGAACGCCATTGCGGTGTATCTGAAGAGCTTGCCGCCGGTCAACAAGGACGCGACCAAGCCGCTGGCGTACGACGAGTCCGTGGCGCAAGCGCTGCGTACCGGGCGCGACAAGAGCGATGGCGCGATGGCGTTCCTGAACAACTGCGCCGCCTGCCACCGCAGCACCGGCAAGGGTTATACGGAAACGTTCCCGCAGTTGGCGCTGAGTTCGACGGTGAATTCCGCCGACCCCGCTTCGCTGATCCACATCGTGCTCAAGGGGGCGCAGATGCCGGGCACGACGGCGGCGCCCACGGCCTACGCGATGCCCGGTTTCGACTGGCGCATGACCGACAAGGAAGTCGCCGACGTGGTGACTTTCGTGCGGTCGAGCTGGGGCAACAAGGGCGCGGCAGTTAGCGCCGCGGACGTGGCCAAGGTGCGCAAGGAAGTGGGGGCGGCCGCGCAGCCCGCGCGTTGACGCCCCGCGGTTCCGCAAGCCGGATCCGTATGACGGTTCCGTACGACGTATCCGTACGACGGTTCCGTATGACGGTTCCGTATGACGGCGGCGCCGGAAAGCCCAGGCTTTCCGGCGCCGCTTTTTTATTTGATGCGCCGGGCCCGGATCGTCCGCCAAGGGCAGGCGCGCGGTTCACCCGCCTGCTATGATTACTGGATAAATACCCAGTTATCCGGCCCGGCCGATGTTTCCCCCGCACCGTTACTACTACCTTCACAACTTCCAGCGCGCGCTGGCGTGGGTCGCTGACCGCTACGCCGACCTGCTGGCTGCCGGCGAACGCCGTTTCCTGGAAGACTTCCAGGCATTGCCGCAGGCATCCCAGGCATTGATGGTGCGCATGCTGATGCGGCGCGGGCCGTGGTTCCGCGCCAGCCGGCTGGTTTACGAGGAAATCGCCAGCACGCAGGATGCCGCGGCGCCGTTGCGCGCGCTGGGCTGGCTGGATGCCGACGCGCCGATGACGCTGGACGAGCTGTTCGCCCTGCACACCAAGCCCGAGCTTTGCCGCCTGTTTGCCGATGGGCCGGTCAAGCCCACGGCGCGCAAGGCGGATCTGCTGGCGGCGCTGCGCGCGCGCCACGATGCGCCCCAGCCCTATGCCGCATGGAACCCCGCGGCCGGCGAGCCCGTCTGGCGCGTGATGGTGGGAGATCTTTGCGAACGCTTGCGCCTGATGTTCTTCGGCAACCTGTACCAGGACTGGTCGGAATTCGTGTTGGCCGACTTGGGCGTGTTCCAGTACGAGGCCGTGCCGTTCGAGGCGTCGTCGCGGGCATTCCAGACGCGGGCGGACGTGGACGGCTATCTGGCTTTGCATGCCTGCCGGGCGGCCCTGGACGAAGGGGCCGAGCTGGACGCCTTGCTGCGGGCAGTGGACGATTGCGCCAGCCAGAACCCCTGGCTGGAAAAGCGCCGCGCCAAGGTGCTGCTGCGTATTGGGCAGGCGTGCGAGCGATCGCAGGACTGGCCGGCGGCGCAACGCGTCTACGCGCGCTGCGCGTACCCCGGCGCGCGGCATCGCCGCATACGCGTGCATGAACGCCTGTCGCAGTTTGATGACGCCTTGGCATTGGCCTTGCTGGCGCAAGCCGCGCCCGAGAGCGAAGAGGAAAGCCAGCGCGTGGCGCGGATGCTGCCGCGCCTGTACCGGGGCGCGGGGCAGGGCGCGCCCGCGCGGCCGGCGGCCCCGGCCTTGCTGCGCACGGACCTGACCTTGCCGCGGCCGGCCGAGCCGATGCCCGTGGAATTCGTTACCCGGGACCACCTGCATCAGGACGATGCGCCCGTTCACTACGTCGAGAACGCGCTGATCAATTCGCTGTTCGGCCTGCTGTGCTGGCCGGCCGTCTTCGCGCCGTTGCCGGGCGCGTTCTTCCATCCGTTCCAGCGCGCCCCGGCGGACCTGGATGCGCCGGATTTTCATCAGCGCCGCGCGGCCTTGTTCGACGACTGTCTGAGGCACTTGGACACGTCCGCGTATCGCGACGTGATCTTGCAGCGCTACGCGGAAAAATCGGGCGTGCAGTCGCCGTTCGTGTTCTGGGGCGCGTTGTCGGAGGCGCTCTTGGCCCAAGCGCTGGATTGCCTGCCTGCCGCGCATCTGAAGCTGTATTTCACCCGGTTGCTGCGGGACGTCAAGACCAACCGTTCCGGCTTTCCGGACTTGATCCGTTTCTGGCCGGCAGAGCGCCGCTACGAGCTGGTCGAAGTCAAAGGGCCTGGCGACAAGCTGCAGGATAACCAGATCCGCTGGCTGCAGTATTGCGAGTCGCATGGGATGCCGGTTCGCGTCTGCCATGTCAGTTGGCGGGAGGATGCGGCATGAGCTACGCCGTGGCGGTGCGTGCGCTGTGCGAGTTCACCGCGCGGGCCGGCGATCTGGACTTGCGTTTCACGCCGGCGCCGACAGGGCTGGAAGGCATGGCGGGCCACGCGGTGGTGACGGGCCGGCGCGGGCCGTCCTACGAGACCGAAGTGGCGCTGTCCGGCCAGTATGAGAACCTGCTGGTGCGGGGGCGGGCCGACGGCTATGACCCCGTGGCCAGGCAGTTGGAAGAGGTCAAGACGTATCGCGGCCAGTTGGACAGCGTGCGCGAGAACCACCGCGTGGTGCATTGGGCGCAGGCGCGCGTCTATGGCCATTTGCTGTGCCAGTCACGCGGGCTGGACCAGGTGCGCGTGGCCCTGGTGTATTTCAATGTCGTCACCGAAGAAGAAACGGTGCTGGTGGAAACGCATGAGGCGCCGGCGCTGGCGGCCTTCTTCCAGGAACAATGCGACCGATTCCTGGCCTGGGCCAAGACCGAGCTTGCTCATCGGCAAGCGCGCGATGCCGCGCTGGAAAAGCTGGCGTTTCCGCATGGCGAATTCCGCGCGGGGCAACGCGACCTGGCCGTGGCCGTGTACCGCACGGCGCGCGACGGCCGTTGCCTGATGGCACAAGCCCCCACCGGTATCGGCAAGACGCTGGGCACGATCTTCCCGCTGCTCAAGGCCAGCCCCGGCACGGGCCTGGACAAGATCTTCTTCCTGGCGGCCAAGGGGTCGGGGCGGGGGCTGGCGGTTCAAGCGCTGGACACCATCAA
>CAUSDE010000052.1:0-42805 GCA_963530045.1 uncultured Achromobacter sp. | reverse complement strand
CGTTCATGATGGCGGCCATGCCGAATTCGCGCACGCCGTAGTTGATGTGGCGGCCGAACTGGATGCCCTTGTCGCCGGCACGGACGGCGGCAACGCCCTTCCAGTCGGTGAAGTTCGAGCCGGTCAAGTCGGCCGAGCCGCCCAGCATTTCCGGCAGCACCGGCGCCAGCGCGCCGATGGCGAACTGCGAGGCCTTGCGGGTAGCGACGGTTTCGGCCTTTTCCAGGGTCGAAGCCAGGAACGCCTTGAACTGGTCGGCGTAGCCCTCGGGCATCTCGCCCTTCATGCGACGCGTGAACTCAGCGGCTTCGGCGGGGAATTCGGCGGTGTAGGCGTCAAACGCGGATTGCCATTCGGCCTGGGCCGCAGCGCCCGACTTGCGGCCATCCCAGCCGTCATACACGTCTTGCGGGATCTGGAACGGTTCAGCCGACCAGCCCAGCGCGGCGCGCGTGGCGGCGATCTCGTCCTTGCCCAGCGGCGCGCCGTGCACGTTGTGCGTGCCGGCCATGTTGGGCGAACCCTTGCCGATCACGGTACGGCAGATGACGAGCGTCGGCTTTTCCGATTGCGAGCGCGCGGCCTTGATGGCGGCGTCCACGGCGGCGACGTCGTGGCCGTCGACGCCACGGATCACGTTCCAGCCGTAGCCTTCGAAACGCTTGGCGGTGTCGTCAGCGAACCAGTGTTCGACGTGGCCGTCGATGGAGATGCCGTTGTCGTCGTACAGCACGACCAGCTTGCCGAGCTTGAGCGTGCCGGCCAGCGAGCACACTTCGTGCGAGATGCCTTCCATCAGGCAGCCGTCGCCGGTGAAGGCGTAGGTGTGGTGGTCGACGATGGTGTGGCCGGGCTTGTTGAATTCAGCAGCCAGCAACGCTTCGGCCAACGCCATGCCCACGGCATTGCCCAGGCCCTGGCCCAGCGGGCCGGTGGTCGTTTCCACGCCCGGGGTAATGCCCACTTCGGGGTGGCCCGGCGTCTTGGAATGCAGCTGGCGGAAATTCTTCAGTTCTTCGATCGGCAGATCGTAGCCCGTCAGGTGCAGCAAGGCGTAGATCAGCATCGAGCCGTGGCCGTTGGACAGCACGAAGCGGTCGCGGTTGGCCCAGGCGGGATCCTTCGGGTTGTGACGCAGGTTGCTCGTCCACAAGGCCTGGGCGATTTCCGCCATGCCCATGGGAGCGCCCGGATGCCCGGAGTTCGCTTGTTGCACGGCATCCATCGCGAGGGCGCGGATGGCATCCGCCAAGGCAAGTTTAGGGGCGGTCGGATTGCTCATTCGGAAGGCTCTTTGAAGCTGGCACGCCCACAGGGAATATAGGGGCCAGTTGAGTAGGTTGCGAAGCAGACGATTTTAGCATCAGGGGATTTCCCTCACGCCATCGCCCTTAAGCTTGATGTAAACAGGCGTTTCCCCGGGAGAAATGTCAGCGTGGCGTCCACAATTGCGGGAAAGGGGTCCGACATTCAGGATAAAGCCCTGACATCAGCCCTGGAGCCTCCTACCATGAGCCTCATGCTCAGTCTGACTATCCCTGTCGAAGGCATCATGGCGCTACGCACCGCCCTGGGCGAAGAGCGGGCGATTGCCGTGGCGCGGGCGTTGGAACACGCGCAAATCAAGGGCGAAACCGAACTTGCCGCCAAGCGCCGGCAGGAATGGCGCAATGACTTGGCGGCGGCCGTCGCCCCGCTTGCGCGACGCGAGGAGCTCGCCGAAATCCGCAAACAGATCGCGCAACTGCCCAACCGCGAAGAGCTCAAGCGCTTCGCCACCCACGAAGACCTGTCCGACCTGCGCGCCCACGTCCTGCGCCTGGACAAGAAAATGACGGTAGGCTTCCTGACCCTGCTGGGACTCAACCTCGCGTCCAGCGCGCCGACCTTCTTCGAATGGGGAGTCAAGGTGGTAGGCTACGCGCTCCGTTAACGCTTTTTTGCTCCACCCATGTCCGCCCCCCGTTTCTACTGCGACGCCCCGCTTGCCGCCGGCACCCGAATCGCCCTGCCGGAAGCCCTGGCCCACCACGCGCTGCGCGTGCTGCGCTTGAAAGCCGGTGAAACCGTCGTGCTGTTCAATGGCCAGGGCGGCGAGTACCCGGCCGTGCTGGATATCGACGGCAAGGCGGGCTTCGCGCAACTGGGCGACTTCAATCCCCACGAAGCCGAATTGGCAGGCCGCATCACGCTGGTGCAGGGTCTGCCCACCGGTGACAAGATGGACTGGGTAGTGGAAAAAGCCGTGGAACTGGGCGCCGCCCGCGTCAGCCCCATCGCGGCGCAACGCAGCGTGCTGCAACTGTCGGGTGCCCGGCTGGACAAGCGCGTGGCGCATTGGCAACGCATCGCCCAATCCGCCGCGGAACAGTGCGGCCGCAACCGCCTGATGGCAGTCGACGCGCCCCAATCGCTGGCCGACTGGCTGGCGCAGCCCGCGGATGGCCTGCGCCTGTTGTGCCACCCGGACGCGGCTGACGATCTGGCCGGCAAGCTTCGGGCCGAACCCGACGCGCAGGCGCTCAGCCTGCTGGTGGGCCCCGAGGGGGGATGGTCGGACAAGGAATTGGAGCAAGCCCGCCAGGCGGGCGTGCAGGCCGTGCGTTTCGGCCCCCGGGTGCTGCGCACCGAAACCGCAGGATTGGCCCTGTTGTCGGCCGTCAGCGCGCTGCGCGGCTGGTAATCGCCACCTGCCGCGCCATGCGCCCGGCGCGCGCCGCAGCCGGGCGGGTCATCCCGGGCGCCCGGGCAATCCTCAATTCAATCGTTTTCGCCGTAGGGGGCTGCCGCGACGCCGGGCTCGGGATCCGGGTGTTTGCCCGCATGCTCAATGACGAACGCAAAGATGCGGCCATTTTCGCGAGCAAAATCGGCCGCGTCCGAGCAGACGGTTTCAATGCGGGCGGCATCCTCTTCCAGCACCGGATCGCCGGAATGCAGCCGGTACAGCCAGAGCACGACGCCGGTCTTGTGGTCCAGCACCGTGTCGCACAGGCAGTCGTAGAGGGCATCCAGGTTGCCGCCGAAGTACTCGGGGAAGTCCACCGCCTTGACGATGGCGCGCAACACCGCAGAACGGCTGCGGGCCGGGTCGCAATTGGCGACGAACAGCGCCAGACCCAGCTCATGGGAAGCATCCACCACGGCCTTCTTGTCCAGCCCTTCATGAGGCAGCGCCCCGCCCCGCAGCAGCTGCTTCTGCAAGGTAGATTGGCCATTGCGCGTCATGCCTGAGCCTCCTTGAAAAAGGCGATCACTTCGTCATTACGCTGCATCGTATCGGCATAACCCAGTTCGATCAATCGTCGGGTGTAGCTGGATTCGAATAGAAGATAGGACATCAGCGCCCCGCCTCCTGGACGGTGTGGATCGGACGATACACCGAGTACGCGAAAAAGGGCACGTGCTTGCGCAGGCATATCTTGCAGATGCTCCAGCGCCATCGTGTCCAGCGACTGGCTGGGCGTGATCGTCAGCACCTGGATGCGTCTGACATTGACCTGGGTGCCGTCCGGCGTCGCATGGTCCATCAGATAGTTGATGCGCTCCAGGCGTTCGACATCCACGGACAACCCGTCCAGGAAGATGCTGGACAGCGCATGGCCGCCCACCTGCGCCAGCGAGGGATACGGCGGCGAATCCGCGCGATGCTCGGGGTGGGTGTCGTCGCGGAACCCCGTGCCGATCACCAGCACCCGGTGCGCGCCCAGGTGGATGGCCGGACTGATCGGGGCCAACTGGCGCATCGACCCGTCGCCGCACCATTCGCCCTTGCCGTGCACCTGCACCTGGCGGGCGGGAAAGACAAAGGGAATGGACGACGAGGCCATCAGGTGGTCGATGCCGATCGGCGTCGGAATGGCCAGGCGCAGATAACGGTGCCAAGGCTCGATGGGGGTGTGCGCCTGGTAGAAGGTCAGATGCTCGCCGCTGGTGTAGCCCGACGCCGTGATCGCCAGCGCCGATAGCGAACCCCGTTCCAGATTGGATTGCAGGTTGCGGAAGTCCAGCACCCGGCCCAGCAGCGCCTCCATGGGGCTGTTGTCCAGCAGGGACTGGGGTCGCTTGCGCGTCAACCCCGAATACATCCAGCCCAGGGCCAGCAGGCCCAGCCAGCGCACGCCCGTGCGGATCAGGCCCGGCGCGTCGGCCCGATAGATCATGTCGGTGTTCAGCGACGACCACAGGCGCCGGATGCGCCGTACCCCCAGGTGGGGCCGGTCGGCGCGGCAGGCCAGCGCGGCGGCGTTGATCGCGCCGGCGGACGTGCCGCAGATGATGTCGAAGGGGTTCTGGAACCGGGAATGCCAGTCGGGGTCCAGCAGCTCCATGATGGCGCTGAGCACCCCCACCTGATAGGCGGCGCGAGCGCCGCCTCCGGTCAGGACCAGGCCGGTCGGCGTGCGTGGGCACGCCGGGCCGGCCGGACTCACTTCAACGTGGCGTGTTGACATCGACCACAGTCATCGCGGTCATATTGACGATGCGGCGCACGGTGGAACTGGAAGTGAGGATGTGCACCGGCGCATTGCAGCCCAGCAGGAACGGGCCCACCGCGACGTTGCCACCGGCCGCGGTCTTGAGCAGGTTGTAGGCGATGTTGCCGGAATCCACGTTCGGGCACACCAGCAGGTTCGCTTCGCCCTTCAAGGTGGACGACGGCAGGATGCGCATGCGCAACGCTTCATCCAGCGCGCAGTCGCCGTGCATTTCGCCGTCGATCTCCAGCTCGGGCGCTTTTTCACGCACGATCTCCAAGGCGCGGCGCATCTTGGCACCCGAGGCCGAGCTGCCCGATCCAAAGTTCGACCGCGACAGCAACGCCACCTTCGGCGCCAGATACATGCGGCGCATTTCGTTGGCGGCGGCGATCGTGAATTCGGCGATCTGCTCTGCCGAGGGTTCGTCGTTCACGTGCGTGTCCACCAGCACCACCGTGCGCTCGTTGAGCAGCAGGATGTTCATGGCGGCGTACACGTTGTGGCCCGGACGGCGGCCGATCACCTCGTCCACGAAACGCAGGTGGTCGTGATAGGCGCCCACCGACCCGCAGACCATGCCGTCGGCATCGCCCAGGTGCACCATCATCGCGCCGATCAAGGTCATGCGGCGGCGCATTTCCACGCGCGCCATTTCCTTGGTGATACCGCGGCGGCACATGCGTTCCCAGTACGTCGTCCAATATTGATGGAATCGTTCGTCGTATTCGGGGTTCGTCACTTCGACGTCTTCGCCCAGGCGCAAGCGCAGGCCCAGCTTTTCGATGCGGGTCAGCAGCACCGAAGGACGTCCCACCAGGATGGGGCGGGCCAGGCCTTCGTCCACCACCACTTGCACGGCGCGCAGCACGCGTTCGTCCTCGCCTTCCGCGAACACGATGCGGGCCGGGCCGCCTTCGCGCACAATGCGCTTGGCCGCCGAGAACAGCGGCTTCATGAACGCGCCCGAGTGGTACACGAACTGCTGCAGCTGCTCTTCGTAGGCTTCCAGGTCGGCCAGCGGACGCGTCGCCACGCCGCCCTCCATCGCCGCCTTGGCCACCGCCGGCGCGATGCGCACGATCAGGCGCGGATCGAACGGCTTGGGGATCAGGTAGTCGGGGCCGAACGAAATATCGAACGTGCCGTAGGCCGCGGCCACGACTTCGTTCTGCTCTTCCTGCGCCAGTTGGGCAATGGCGTAGACCGCCGCCTTTTCCATTTCGCGCGTGATGGTGGTGGCGCCCACATCCAGCGCGCCGCGGAAGATGTACGGGAAGCACAGCACGTTGTTGACCTGGTTCGGGTAATCCGAACGGCCCGTGGCCATGACCACGTCGTCGC
Source organism: uncultured Achromobacter sp. (assembly GCA_963530045.1). Classification (GTDB taxonomy): domain Bacteria; phylum Pseudomonadota; class Gammaproteobacteria; order Burkholderiales; family Burkholderiaceae_B; genus Achromobacter. Next base: position 36,983 of record CAUSDE010000052.1, on the reverse strand, counting down.
GCACCGAATGCGCCAGTTCAGGCAGGATTTCCGGCGTGGGGTTGGCCAGCGCCAGGATCAGCGGGCGCGGACCCATCGTGGCGACCATTTCGGGTTTGAGCACGCCGCCCGCCGACAGGCCCAGGAACACGTCGGCGTCCTGGATCACTTCGGCCAGCTTGCGGGCCTCGGTCTTTTGCGCAAAGCGCGCCTTGTCCGGGTCCATCAGCACGGTGCGGCCTTCGAAGACCACGCCTTCGATGTCCGTCACCCAGATGTTTTCCAGCGGCAGGCCCAGGTCCACCATCAGGTCCAGGCAGGCCAGCGCGGCAGCGCCAGCGCCGGAAGTCACGACCTTGACCTTGTCGATGTCCTTGCCCACGACCTTCAGGCCGTTGATGAAGGCCGCCGACACGCAGATCGCGGTGCCGTGCTGGTCGTCATGGAAGACGGGGATCTTCATGCGTTCACGGAGCTTGCGCTCGACGGTGAAGCATTCCGGGGCTTTGATGTCTTCCAGGTTGATGCCGCCGAAGGTGGCTTCCAGGCCGGCGATGATCTCGACCAGCTTGTCCGGGTCGGTTTCATTGATTTCGATGTCGAAGACATCCAGGCCGGCGAACTTCTTGAACAGCACCGCCTTGCCTTCCATGACCGGCTTGGAGGCCAGCGCGCCGATGTTGCCCAGGCCCAGCACCGCGGTGCCGTTGGTGATCACGCCCACCAGGTTGCCGCGCGCGGTGTAGCGGAACACATTGGCCGGATCGGCCACGATCTCCTCACAGGCCGCCGCCACGCCCGGCGAGTAAGCCAGCGCCAGATCGCGCTGGTTGGTCAGCTGCTTGGTCGGCGTGACCGATATTTTGCCGGGGCGCCCATGCTCGTGATATTCAAGGGCGGCTTTGCGAAGGTTGGCATCCATAGGGCGGCTACTGGCTAATTAGGTGAGACACGGAAAGAGGGAGGAATTCTATTCCCATGGCGGGCGGCGCGATACGTCCACGACGCCTTTCCTCTTATTGGGGACGAGCGGCGAAATCTTACAGCAAGCTGAAATGATGTCAGGATTCACGGGGCAGGAATAAGGGAAAACGACCATCGGGGTCGAACAGCGCCTTGACGCGCCCGTCCAGCCGGGCCGTCGCCAGCCCGGGCGATTCCGCCTGCGGGCCCGTCGCCGCGAAGGCCGGCGCATCGGTCAGCGTCACGCCTTGCACCCAGGCCAGCGTACCGCCGTGCCCCAGCAGCAGGTGCGCCAGGTTCACGGTGGCCGGCGCTTCGGGCTTCAGGGCGTCCAGCCGGTAGCGGCCCAGCCAGTGGTAACCGTCGTGGGTCGCGAAGGCGTCGCCGCCCGACGCCAGCTTGAACAGCTCGGGCACCAGGCTTTGCACCGTGGCCGAACGCAGCGGCTGCACGTCGGCTTCGCCGAACGGTCCCAGGGATTCCTCGATGCCGTCAGCCAGCATCACCTCCACCGACAGCACGCCCGACGCTGCGCATCGCCCCGCAGGCCACGGCGCCGGCGCCGCCAGCCATTCCGCCAATGTCATGGCACCGGGAAAGCCATCAAATTGCCGCAGCCCGGCCTGGGTCAGCGCCGCCAGCGGCACGCCCGGCTGCGCCCGCCAGCGCGGCGTCTCCCCGGCCAATCGGGCCAGCCCCGTCATGGACGAAGGGTCGATCCGCAGGCGCGGGCCCGCGCCCGGCGCGTAAGGCCCGGTCGCGCCTTCCAGCGCCATGACAATGCGGTACTCCGCGCACAGCGTGCGCGCATGCGCGACATCGGCGTCGCGCGACGGGGTCAAAATGGCCTGCGCCCCGCCGGGCCCGTCTTCACCCAGATCCTGGACCTGCCCCTGGCACAGCAGCTTCAGACGCTGCATGAAGGCCACCCATGGGGTCTGGACCGGCCTGCGGCCAAGCAGGAAAGCGCGCCGGGATGGCTGCATGACTACAATTCCTTTTTCCGCTACAAAACGCTTTCGAGAATCCAATGCCTCGCCTCGCCACGCGCACCCACGATTTTCTGACTTTCCACGCAGTGGAACTCTTCAAGCAGGGTCAAGCGCTGCAGGCGGCTGGCAAGGACATTATCAGCCTGGGCATCGGCGAACCGGACTTTACCGCGCCCCCTCAGGTCGTGGAAGCGCTGGAACGCGCCGCCCGCGCCGGCCTGAGCGGCTACAGCCCGCCGGCCGGCCTGACGCCGCTGCGCGAAGCCATTGCGCAGTTCTACCATGACAAATTCGGCGCCACGATCAATCCGGCCCGCGTGATCGTCACGGCAGGCGCCTCCGGCGCCCTGACGCTGGCCTGCGCCGCGCTGGTCAACAACGGCGGCGAAGTGCTGATGCCGGACCCCTCCTACCCCGCCAACAGCAATTTCGTGCTGGCGGCAGGCGGCGTGCCGCGGCTGATCCCCAGTTCGGCGCAAAAGCGCTTCCAGTTGTCGGCCCAGGATGTGGCCCAGCACTGGGGCCCGGCCACGCAAGGCGTCATGGTGGCCTCGCCCAGCAACCCCACCGGCACGTCGATCGCCCCTGGCGAACTGGCCGACCTGCTGGGTGAGGTCCGCGCGCGCGGCGGCTTCGCCATCGTCGACGAAATCTACCTTGGCCTCTCTTACGAGGGCGAGCCCCGCTCCGCGCTGACCCTGGACGACGACGTCATCGTCATCAACAGCTTTTCGAAGTATTTCCACATGACGGGCTGGCGCCTGGGCTGGATGATCGTGCCCGAGGACATGGTGGCCCCGGTGGAGAAGATCGCCGCCAGCTTGCAGATCTGCGCGCCGACCCTGGCCCAGCATGGCGCCCTGGCCTGCTTCACGGAGCAGGCAATGAAGACTTTCGAGCACCGCCGCGAAGCGTTCAAGCAACGCCGCGACTACCTGCTGCCCGAGTTCGAACGGCTGGGCATCCAGGTGCCGGTCAAACCGGACGGCGCGTTCTATATCTATGCCGACATCAGCAACCTGGGCATGGACAGCGGCACGTTCTCGCAGCGCCTGCTGCTGGAAGCCGGAGTTGCCGCCGTGCCGGGGCTGGACTTCGGACCCGCCCACGGCGGGCACACCATGCGTTTTTCCTACGCCACCGGCCTGGACCGGCTGGAAGAGGCGGTGGCCCGCATGGGCAAATGGCTGCAGCGCTAAGCCAAAAACAACGCGCGCCCCGATGGCGCGCGCGTTGTGGTCCTGCTTTGCTGCCAAGAATAGGCGCGGGATCAGTCCCGGGCCAGTGCAATGCCTGACGCCAGCGCCAGGCGCCGGCGTTCGGCCTGCACCTTGGCGCCGTAGCCGTTGTCGTCCGGCCCCGTGGATCCCACGTAGCAGGCCAGGCCGCCATCGATGGAACCGCGGCGGTTGATGCAGTCGCGCAAGATCGTGGCCCCGACGCCGATATTGGCGACCGGGTCCAGCGCCGTCTTGCCGACGGCGTCGAACTTGTCCTGGTGCACGCTGGTCATGACCTGCATCAGCCCCTGCGCCCCCACATGGCTTTCGGCCAGGGGGTTGTAGCGGGACTCGATGGCGATCACGGCCAAGACCAGCAGCGGGTCAAGCTGCTTGTCGCGGCTGACCTTGTACACGGTGTTCAACAGCGGACCGGTGGCGTCATACGCCACCTTGTATTTGCGCGAGATATAGTTGCGCAATGCTTCGGCCTGCGGACCGGTCGCCACCGTGGCGGGTTTCTGCGGTGCCGGAGGCGCGACGCGGGCTGGCCCCAGCATGCCGGTGGCATTGCTGGCGGGAGCGGTTGGAACGGCCATGGCAATTGCCGACGCAGTGTCGGAACCTAATTCGGTACCGATTTCGGAGTCGGTGCCGGATTGCATGGATGAAGGCGCTAGGGCGGTCAACAAGGCTTTGTGCACTTGCAATGCCTGATCGCGCAAACCAGGCAGGGCAAATCCCATGCTTACCGTCACAATCACCGCGATGCCCAGATAGACTGAGCAGATACGCAAGGACTCGGCAAGATATTCGTGCACTCCTTGGGCCATGTTCCTGAACAGGCTGGCCACTGACGCATCGGGCATAAAAACCTCCTGCGTGAAAAAGAGGGAGTCAATGTTAACCTCTCTTTCACCCCAAAATGTAACCAAATCGCTGGGATCTGTAGTGAAATACCGCGACCTTAGAGACTTCCTCGCCCAACTTGAACGGATGGGCGACCTGAAACGCATTGCCGCGCCGGTGTCCACCCGGCTGGAAATGACCGAAATTTCCGACCGCGTCCTGCGTGCCGAGGGACCGGCCCTGCTGTTCGAAAAAGCCCAGCATGACGGCAAGCCGGCACAGATGCCGGTGCTTACCAACTTGTTCGGCACGCCGTCTCGCGTGGCCCGCGGCATGGGCGCCGACAACGTCAGCGCCCTGCGCGACATCGGCGAATTGCTGGCATCCCTGCGCGAACCCGAAGCGCCCAAGGGTTTGCGCGACGCGCTGGCCAAGGTATCGATGCTGAAGGCCGCCCTGTGGGACATGAGCCCCAAGAACGTCAAAAGCCCGGCCTGCCAGGAAGTCGTCTGGGAAGGCAAGGACGTGGACCTGACCCGCCTGCCGATCCAGACCTGCTGGCCCGGCGACGTGGCCCCGCTCTTGACCTGGGGCCTGGTGATCACGCGCGGCCCCAATGCCAAGCGGCAGAACCTGGGCATCTATCGCCAGCAACTGCTGGGGCCGAACAAGCTGATCATGCGCTGGCTGTCGCACCGCGGCGGCGCGCTGGACTTCCGCGACCACGCGCTGGCCAACCCCGGCACGCCCTTCCCCATCGCCGTCGCATTGGGCGCCGACCCCGCCACCACGCTGGGCGCCGTCACCCCGGTGCCCGACAGCCTGTCCGAATACCAGTTCGCCGGCCTGCTGCGCGGTTCGCGCACGGAAGTGGCGCAGGCGCTGGGCAGCAACCTGTCAGTGCCCGCGTGGGCCGAAATCGTGCTGGAAGGCCACCTGCTGCCGTCGTCCGACCCGCGCGCCGTGAAGCCCGTGGTGCCCGAGGGCGTCAACCCGCCGCCCAACAGCGACTACGAAATGGCGCTGGAAGGCCCGTATGGCGACCACACCGGCTACTACAACGAGCAAGACTGGTTCCCGGTGTTCACGGTCGAGCGCATCACGATGCGCCGCAACCCTATCTACCACTCGACCTACACCGGCAAGCCGCCCGACGAGCCCGCCGTGCTGGGCGTGGCGCTCAACGAAGTCTTCGTGCCCCTGCTTCGCCGCCAACTGCCGGAAATCGTGGACTTCTATCTACCGCCCGAAGGCTGCAGCTATCGGCTGGCCGTGGTGTCGATCCGCAAGCAGTACGCGGGGCATGCCAAGCGTGTCATGTTCGGCCTGTGGAGCATCCTGCGCCAGTTCATGTACACCAAGTTCATCGTGGTGGTCGACGAAGACATCAACCCGCGCGACTGGAAGGAAGTGGTGTGGGCGATGACCACCCGCATGGATCCCGTGCGCGACACCCTGCTGGTCGAAAACACGCCCATCGACTATCTGGACTTCGCCTCTCCCGTTTCCGGACTGGGCGGCAAGATGGGCCTGGACGCCACGAACAAGTGGCCCGGCGAGACCCACCGCGAATGGGGCACCCCCATCACGATGGACGCCGACGTCAAGAAGCGCGTGGACGACCTGTGGGGCCAGTTGGGCCTGTAAAGACCGCAGGCCGCAAGCGGTCGGCGCAAAGAAAAACCCCGCTTGGAGAAGCGGGGTTTTTATTGGGCGGGTGGGCGGAAAGCGCGTCTGCTGACCCGGGTCTGGTGACGCGCTTTCGCTGACGCGCGTCCTATTCCCCGCCCTCTCTTGAGCTTTGCCACAGCTTGTACACCTGCCAGCCCACCAGCGCGCCGCCGGCGATCTTGAGCAGCTTGAACCGCTTGCCGCCGCGCATGAGCATGGTGGACAAGGACGAGCTGACCAGGGGATAGCGGCGGGCAAGCGTGATCGCCTGCAAGGCCCAGCGCGAGGCGCCGCCCGAGGCCAGCCTGGGCAGCAAGCCCCGGATGATCGAGGCAGGCTCCAGCTTGTGGCTGGTGCTCACGATGCTTTGCGCCAACGATTCGCGTTCGATGGCTGCGCGGGCGCGCAGCAGTTCGATGCGGACCGCGCGATCAACGGTAGGAGACCTTTTCGACATGGCTCAGCCCTCCTCGCGCCGGCGCGCGGCCGGTGCGTCGTCGTCTTGCGCATCGCGGATCCGGTCCAGCAGTTCCGCGTCGCGGCCCAGCTCTTCCAACGTCGCCGCGAACGGTGGCGCGCCATAGACCAGCGCGTGGCGTACCGCCAGCAACAGGCCGATGCCGACAATGCCGTAGAAGGCCGCCAGCAGGCCCAGGGCCAGATAGCGGTCTTCGGTAGGCCAGAACAGCACCGCCACCGTCACGGTGAACACCAGCACCGCCAACGTCAGGAAGAGCAGCGCAGCAAACGCCATGCCCAGCACTTTGAGCAGGCGCGCCTTTTCATCGGCGGCCTCCAGCGTCAGCAACTCCAGGCGCGTGCGCAACAGCCCGACCAGGCTGGACGCGACTCCGAAAACAGATTTTCGTAGACCCATGGCGTCAAGAACGCCGGGCGGGCAACGCGGCACAACGCCGGCGCCGCCCGCCCGGACGTTCAAGCCTTATCAGCGGCGGCTGATCAGCAAGCCGAGCAGCAGGCCGGTCACGCCTGCGATGCCGATGGCTTGCCAGGGATTGTCATGCACGTAGTCGTCCGTGGCGCGGGCGGCTTTGCGGCCGCGTTCGAGCACGGCGTCCTGCGCCTCGTAAAGGGCTTCGCGGGTGCGCTTGAGCGAAGTCATGGCGCGGTCGCGCAATTCGTTTGCCTTGTCGCCGGTGGTGCCGGCTGCTTCGCGCAGCAGGTTTTCCGCGTCATTCAAACTGGTCTTGACACTGTCGATGAGTTTTTCTTTTGCGACTTCTTCGGATTTTCTCGTGGCCATTTTTTGAGCTCCTGTTGTGTGTCTATGACAAAACCATCATACCAGCCGCCATGCCCGCTGCATGGCGTGCTTGCTACTGTGTGCTACTTGATCTGCGTAATTTCAACTGCGGACTTCACGCCGCCTTGATCGATGTCCTGCTTCATCACCAGGTTCACGGCGGGGCAGTACCAATCGGTGACCGTGGTGTTCATGCCGGGGATCGGAATGGTCAGGCCCTGGAACGTGGCCATCGTGGGATCCGAGTTGCGCGTATACGAGATCGGGTGACAGGACTGCTGGCCCAGCGCGGTGTTGACCGAGGTCTTCTGGCCAACGGTCTTCTCGCCGATGCGCACCGTGGTGCTGGGCTGGCCGCCCACCGGCGCTTCCTTGCCGATCTTCAGGCGGAACGACGAACCGGGCAACTTCTGGCCGGCGTTGAGCTTGCCGTCGTAGGCGAACAGCCCCAGCATGCGCAGGTCGAACTGGCCTTCGGAAGGCTTCGGGGCCTCGCCGGCACTGGCGTATTTCAGGAAGGTGGCCTGGCCGCCCTTGACCGTCATCAGGTAGTCCAACTTGGACTTGCCCGGCGGCAAGCCGGCATAGCTGAAGGTGGCCACGCCCTGCACGCGCGCGCGGCAGTTGTCGCCATTGCTTTTTGTAACTTCGGCGAAGGTCAGGTCGGCGCCCAGCGACAAATTGCCCGAGCCGGTCAGTTGCACCGCGCCGCCATCATGCATGAACTGCGCATCGCAAACGCCGGCCTGCGCCGAAGCGGCCGCGCCCAGCGCGCCGGCCGCCAAAATCAGGGATGCCATTTTTCGCATCGTACAAGCCACTCCAGAAATCAGATAGCGCCGTCCGCTACGCGCGACGGCTGGCTTGATACTACACCGGTTGCCGTGCCCGGCGTATGTCCACTCGTGACCGCATCCATGGCGATCCGACGGGCTACGCCGCCACGCCGGCGGCCGGTATCCGGGCGATCAGCGACTGGATTTCCGGCACGCATGAACCGCAACCCGTGCCGCAGCCCAGCGAGGATTTCAGCGCTTGCAAGTCGCAGCCGCGCCCGATGCCAGTCAGAATCGCCGCCTCGCTCACCCCCACGCAGACGCAGACCGTACGTGACCTCGCAGCGCCTGCAAGCCGGCCGGTCAGCAGGCCGGAAACGCTGGCCGGCGCGGCGGCGCCCGCCGCCCAGGCCAGCAATGCGTCCTGCGCGCGCAGATCGCCCGTCAGCAGAAAGGCCCGCAAGACACCCTGCGCCGCCGCCACCCGGCGCATCCTGCCGCGCGCCGGATCATCGAACACGACATCGGCGCACGTCAGCCCCAGCGCGTCCGCCAGCTCCGCGAAAAGCGCAGGCTCCGGCGTCGTCTCCGCCGCCAGCCGGATCCGCACGCCGCCCGCGCCAACAGGCAGCACCACGGCGTAATCGAAGCGGCGCAGCCATGGCGCCAGCCGCACGCGCAGCGCGGCACCGTCACCCTGCATCCAGCCCGCCGCCTGCCACGCCAGCCGGGCGGGTTCGGCGCCGATCGCGCTGAACTTCAATTCAGGCTGATGCGACACCGGGTCGGCGGCGGGGCTCGTCAACGCATTGACGCCCAGGCCCGCCATGAAACCGCTGCCCCAATGCATCGGCAGGAAGGCATGCCCGCGTTGCACGCTATCGTCCGCGCGCACCGGCAGCACCACGCTGCCGCGCCGGGAACGCAGCCGCGCCAGCGCGCCGGGCTCCAGCATCAACCGCCGCATATCGTCCGGATGCAGCGACACCCAAGGCTCTTCGACATGCTGCGTCAAGACGCGGGCAAGCGAGGTGCGCGCCATGGTGTGCCAGTGGTCGCGCAAGCGGCCCGTCGTCAGCTGCAGCGGGAATTCGGGCGTCACCAATTCAGCGGGCGGCAGATAGTCCACATCGCAAAAGCGCGCGCGCCCGCTGGGCGTGGGGAAGACGCCATCGGCGTACAGGCGCGCCGTGCCCTGCCCCGGGCGATAGGGCCATTGCTGCGGACCGTCGCGGCGCAGGACCTCGTAGTCCAGCGCGCTGTAGTCCAGGTCGCGGCCCGCGGTCATGCGGGCGTGTTCGGCGAACACCTCGCTTTCATCGCGATAGGCGAACCGCGCCGCCTTGTCGGGCGCGATGCGGGCGGCCAGCCGCAATGCCACGGCCTGGGCCAGCCGCCAATCCGGCTGCGCGTCGCCAGGCGGGTCGATCGCCGCGTGCACCCGGCTGACGCGACGTTCGGAATTCGTGACCGTGCCGGATTTCTCGGGCCAGGTCGCCGCAGGCAGCACCAGATCGGCGTAGGCCAGCGTCTCCGTGCCGGCGAACGCCTCTTGCACGATGACGCATTCGGCACGCTCGAGCGCCGCGCGCACTCGCGCCTGGTCCGGCAATGACTGCGCGGGATTGGTCGCGGCGATCCACAGCACCTTGATGCGCCCTGCCAGGACCGCATCGAACATGTCCAAAGCGGGCGTGCCCGGCGTCTCGGGCAGGCAATCCACGCCCCACAGGGCGGCCACTTCGGCGCGATCCGCCGCCGACGCGGGGTCTCGATGCCCCGGCAGCAAGGTGGCCATGCCGCCGGCCTCGCGGCCCCCCATCGCGTTGGGCTGCCCTGTCAACGAAAACGGGCCGGCGCCCGGCTTGCCGATCTGGCCCGTCGCCAGATGCAGATGGATCAGTGCGGCGTTCTTGTCCGTGCCGCGGGTCGATTGGTTCAGCCCCATCGTGTACAGCGACAGCGCCGCATCCGCGCTGCCGAACCAGCGGGCCGCCTGGATGATGTCGGCGGCGGGCACGCCGCAAATGCGCTGCGCCTCTTCCGGCGGGAATGCCTCCACGCGCGCAAGCAGGGGCTTGAAACCTTCGGTGTGGCGTTCGATATAACCGAAGTCGGCCAGGCCCTCGCGCACCATGACATGCAGCAGGGCGTGGAACAGGGCGACGTCGGTGCCCGGCGCGATCGGCAGATGCAGGTCGGCGAACGCGGCGGTGTCTGTGCGCCGCGGATCGACCGCGACCACCTTCATGCCCGGCCGCCGCGCGCGCGCCGCCTCCAGGCGGCGGAACAGCACGGGATGCGCGTACGCCATGTTCGAGCCGGCGATCAGCACGGTGTCCGCCAGTTCCAGGTCCTCATAGCAGGCAGGCGGCGCATCCGCGCCCAGCGTGCGCTTGTAGCCAGACACCGCGCTCGACATGCACAGGCGGGAATTGGTGTCGATGTTGTTGGTGCCCGCCAGCGCACGCGCCAGCTTGTTGAAGACGGCATAGTCTTCGGTCAGCAACTGGCCCGACAGATAGAAGCCCACGGCGTCGGGGCCGTGGGACTGGATCGCCTGGGCCAGCCTTTCCGCCGCGATGTCCAGGGCCCGCCCAAGCGCGATGTCCCGTATCGGCTGGCCGCGAGCCTCGCGCCATTGCGCCGACAGCACGCGCGCGCCGTCGCGCCGCACCGTGTCGCCCAACGCCAGTCCTTTACTGCACAGCCTTCCACGGTTGGCGGGGTGCGTCTCGTCGCCGCGCACCTGCAACACGGCGCCGTCCCGCACCTGGACGCGCACGCCGCAACCGGTGCCGCAATAACAGCACACCGATGACACCTCGGAAGCGGTCCCGGCATTCACGACCGGAATCCGGACGATCGACGGCATGGCCATTCCCCTACCCGCCTGCCGCGCTTTCGCCCGCCATCAACTGGTCTCGCAGGCCGCCGATGTCTTGCCCGTCGCGGATCAGCCGCATATACCAGGCGCCGTCCGCCGTGTCGCCGTACAAGCAGGCGCCCACCAGCTTGTCGCCGCGGATCACCAGCTTCTTGTAGACGCCATCCAGCGCGTCGGCCACCGTGATGCTTTCCGTCTCTGCGCCCCCCGCGAAATCCCCGGCGGAAAAAAGATCGATGCCGGTGACCTTGAGCTTGGCCGAGACCACGCTGCCTTCGTAGCGCCCGATACCCTGCAGGGCCAGATGGTTGGCCGCGACCTTGGCCTGCTCGAACAGGGGCGCGACCAGCCCGTACGCGGTGCCGCGATGGCTGACGCATTCGCCGACCGCGTAGATGCGCGGGTCGTAGGTCTGCAGGGTATCGGTGACCACCACGCCCCGGTCCACGTGCAAGCCACAACGCGCGGCCAGCTCCGTATTCGGGCGCACGCCCACGGCCATCACCACCAGGTCCGCCGCAATCTCCTGCCCGTCGGCAAAACGCAGCGCCCGAACCCGGCCGTCGTCGCCCGCCAGGATCGCCTGGGTCTGGCGGCCCAGCAGGAACGTCAGGCCGCGCGCCTCCAGGCTGTGCCGCAGCATCGCCGACGCCGCGCCGTCCAGCTGGCGGTCCAGCAACGCTTCGCCCAAATGCACGACCGACACCTCCATCCCTCGCGCGGCCAATCCGTTGGCCGCTTCCAGGCCCAGCAACCCACCCCCGATCACGACGGCGTGCCGATAGCGCGAGGACGCTTCGATCATCCGGTTCACGTCGCCGATATCACGGAAGGCGACCACGCCGTCCAGGTCGGCGCCCGGCACGGGCAGGATGAACGGGTTCGACCCCGTGGCCAGCAGCAGCCGGTCATAGGGCGCCTCGGTTCCATCATCGGCGTACACGATGCGGCGCAGTCGGTCCACGTGCGTCACCTTGCGGTTGCGCAGCAAGCGGATGCCGTGGCGCGCGTACCAGTCCTCGTCGTTCAGGACGATGTCCTGCAAGGTGCGTTCGCCGGTCAGCACGGGCGACAGCAGGATCCGGTTGTAGTTGGTGTGGGGCTCCGCGCCGAACACCGTGATGTCGTACAGGTCAGGCGCCAGCGCCAGCAGTTCTTCCACCGTGCGGATGCCCGCCATGCCATTGCCCACCACCACCAGCTTCTGCTTTGCGCCCATGACGGCCTCCGGGGCTGGCCTTCAAGCGGCCGCGCGGGTCGCGGCCTGGGCGCCGCTGCCCTCCGCCGCCGTGGCGTCCAGGACGGCATTGGCCTGCGCCGCCGCCTGCGAGCGTTCGGGATTGCCGTGGCGGCGATGCAGGAAATCCACGACCGAGGCGCGGCACGCCAGATAGGTCGCGTCATTGGCCAACCGCAAGCGGTCGCGCGGCCGCGGCAGCGGCACTGGCAGGATCTCGCCGATGGTCGCCGCCGGGCCGTTGGTCAGCATGACGATGCGGTCGGACAACAGCACCGCCTCGTCCACATCGTGCGTGACCATGATGGTGGTGGTGCGCGTCTTGGCCACGATCTTCAGCAATTCGTCCTGCAGGTGCGCACGCGTCAGCGCGTCCAAGGCGCCGAACGGTTCGTCCATCAGCAGCACGCCCGGCTCGATCGCCAGCGCGCGCGCAATGCCCACGCGCTGTTTCATGCCGCCCGAAATTTCACGCGGCAGCTTGTTCTGCGCCGCCAGCAAACCCACCAGTTCCAGCGCGGCGCGGGTGCGCTCAGCCAGTTGCGGGCGCTTCTCCTTGCCGCCAAAGACGCGCTCCACCGCCAGGTACACGTTCTGGAAGCAGGTCAGCCACGGCAGCAGCGAGTGGTTCTGGAACACGACGGCCCGATCCGGCCCGGGCCCGGTGATCTCGCGTTCAGCGCACAGCAGCACGCCGCTGGTGGGGCGCGTCAGCCCGGCGATCAGGTTCAGCAGCGTGGACTTGCCGCAACCCGAATGGCCGATCAGCGTGATGAACTCGCCCTGCTCCACGGTCAAGTCGATGTCGCGCAGCGCCACGAAGACGCCCTTGCGGGTGGTGAACGTCTGACCCACGCGTTCGATGCGTACGAATTTCTTCATGGCCTATTCCTCGGTATAGGTGAAGCGGCGGGCCAGCGCGACCAGCAGGGTTTCCAACAGCAGCCCCACGATGCCGATCACGAAGATGGCGATGACGATGTGCTCGACCTTCAGGTTGTTCCACTCGTCCCACAGCCAGAAGCCGATGCCCGTGCCGCCGGTCAGCATTTCCGCCGCCACGATCACCAGCCACGCGGTGCCGATGGACAGGCGCACGCCCGTCAGCATGTAGGGCAGCACCGCCGGCAGCAGCACCTTGGTCGTGACCTTCCATTCCGACAGGTTCAGCACCCGCGCCACGTTCAGATAGTCTTGCGGCACGCGCGACACGCCTACCGCGGTGTTGATGATCATCGGCCAGATCGAACAGATGAAAATGGCCCAGATCGCAGCCGGATTGGCCGCCTTGAACAACAGCAGCCCCAGGGGCAGCCAGGCCAGCGGCGACACCGGACGCAGCAGGCTGACGATGGGTGAGAACATGGCGCTGATCGCGGCGTAGCGGCCGATGGCGAAGCCGACCGGGATGCCGACCACCGCAGCCAGCCCGAAGCCGATCGCCACGCGCTCCAGCGACGCCAGCAGGTTCCAGCCGATGCCCTTGTCGTTGGGGCCGTTGTCATAGAACGGATCCGAGAACAGTTCCACCGCCGCGTGCCAGGTCACCCCTGGCGTCGGGATCTCCGGAATCCGCATGGCCACCACCTGCCACACCAGCACGAACAGCGCAAAGCCGGCCACCGGGCCCGCGACGGCCTTCAGCACGGACTCCAGCCGCTCGCGCCCCGCGGCGAAGATCGCCTCGCCGCGGCCCACATTCGTTACGGTAGACATTGCATGCCCCTTTTCTTTACCGGCCTCAGGCCTTGACCTTGAATCCGTCGGCATAGGCCGCGGGGTTGTTGCCGTCCCACACGACGCCGTCGATCAATTTGGAACTGCGCGTTTCGCTGGCGGGCAGCGCCACGCCGGCGGCCGACGCCGCCTGCTTGTAGAGGTCGATGCGGTTGACCTGCCTGGCGATCGCCAGATAGTCCGGATGCTCCTTCAACAGGCCCCAGCGCTTGTGCTGCGTCAGGAACCACATGCCGTCGCTCAGATACGGGAAATTCGCCGCACCGTCGGCGTAGAAGCGCATCGCATGCTCGTCGGTCCACGTCTTGCCCAGCCCGTCGTCATAGCGGCCCTGCATGCGGTCGACGATGCCGCTGGCGTCCGTGTTCACATAGGACTTCGCGGCGATGGTTTCGGCCGTCTTCTGGCGGTTGGCGGCAGACGCGTCGATCCACTTGCCGGCCTCGAGGATCGCTGCAGTGACGGCGCGTGCCGTGTTCGGATTGCGCGACACGAATTCCGCGCTGGTGCCCAGGACCTTTTCGGGATGATCCTGCCAGATGCCTTGCGTGGTCACGGCGGTGAAGCCGATCTTGTCCATGATGGCGCGCGCCCCCCAGGGTTCGCCCACGCAGAAGCCGTCCATGTTGCCCACGCGCATGTTGGCCACCATCTGCGGCGGCGGCACCGTGATGACCTTCGCGTCCTGCATCGGATGGATGCCGTAGGTCGCCAGCCAGTAGTACAGCCACATGGCGTGCGTGCCGGTCGGGAAGGTCTGCGCGAAGGTGTATTCACGCTTGTCGGCCGCCATCAGCTTGGCCAGCGATTCGCCGTCGCGCGCGCCGGCTTGCAGCAGCTTGTTCGACAGCGTGATCGCCTGGCCATTCTGGTTCAGGTTCATCAGCACTGCCATATCCTTCTTCGGCCCGCCGACGCCCAGGTGCACGCCATAGACCAGGCCGTACAGCACGTGCGCCATGTCCAGCTCGCCGTTCATGAGTTTGTCGCGCACCGCGGCCCACGAGGCTTCCTTGGACGGCGTGATTGTCACGCCATGCTTCTTGTCGATGCCCAGCACCGACGCCATCACGACCGAGGCGCAATCGGTCAGCGGGATGAAACCGATCTTCACCTCGGTCTTCTCAGGCGCGTCGGTGCCTGCCGCCCAGGCGCCTGCGCGCACCAGCGGATCAACCAGCGACAGCAGGCTGGCGCCCGCCACCGCGCGCGCCGTTCCGCTCAACCACTTGCGGCGGCCGGCGTCAGCGGTCAGGTCCGCATGGGTGGCGGGTCGGGTGGAGGGGCTACGTGTCACTGGCGTCATGCATGGCTCCTGGCAAAAAAAAACGTTCCGCGCGCCATGGAACCCAGTCCATTGGCGCTGCGGAACGTCGTTGTTCCTGGCCGCGTGGTGCGGCGCGTTGCGTCGGGCGACCGCCGTTGGCCCCCTGATTCCACTTAAGCAATCACCGTGCCAACTGCCTTATTTTTCCCCATACCTGCCCGAATCCCGCGCCAGCGTTGGCTTTACACGAACGCCGCGCGCGCGCCGCGTTGGCCCGGCGCAGCAGGCGCGAACCAAGTTGGTGCATCCATCGATGCGGCGGCGCACCACGCCTGTGCGGCTGAGGCCCTGCGGCTGTGCCCGGGCGCGGATCCCCGCACGCCATCGAGATGGCACGGAACTTGCATGACTGAAAGCATCTGGGGGATCTCATGCTGAAAGTCATGCTGCTCAACGATGGCGAAGGACGCGCGGTGTCGCTGCGGCAGACGCTTGCCGCGGCGGGCGTGCGCATCGTCGCGGAAGTGGCGCCCGGCATGGACCTGGCCGCCGCCATCGCCGAGGCCGCCCCCGACGTCGTGCTGATCGACAGCGACGCCCCCGGGCGCGACACGCTGGAAAACGTCTGTGTGGCCAGCGAGCACAGCGACCGCCCGGTCGTGATGTTCACCGACAACGGCAACCGGGACACCATCCGCAGCGCCCTGCGCGCGGGTGTCGCGGCCTATGTGGTGGGCGACGTGCCGGCCGCCCGGATCGAACCGCTGCTGACGGTGGCGATCGAACGTTTCGCCATGGAGAAGTCTCGCCGCGAAGAACTGCGCGACGCGCAACTGCGCCTGGCCGACCGGCAATGGGTCGAAAGGGCAAAAGGGATATTGATGAAGGCGCGCGCCATTCCCGAGGATGAGGCGCACCGCCTGTTGCGCGAACGCGCCATGCAGAGCCAGAAGCGCTTGGGGGAAGTCGCCCGCGAGGTCGTCGAAATGAGCCAATGGCTGGGCAAGGGCTAGCTACATGATTTTTAGCTATATGGATTCATGAAATCAAAAGTTGTGGGGATGAAACCCGCTCCCTATGATCGTCTGATATTTCGCCGGGTACGCCCGGGGCGGGCATTTGATGAAGCTTTTCCCGATTTTTGCCGACTTGAAAGCGCGGCTGGTGTTGGTGGTGGGCGGTGGCGCGGTGGCCGAGCGCAAGACGCTCGCCCTGCTGGAAGCCTCGGCCGAAGTCGTCGTGGGTGCGCCGGAACTGACGCCGGCGCTAGCTGCGCTGGCCGCCGAAGGCCGCATCCGCCATTTGGCTGGGCGGTTTGATGCCGCCTGGCTGGACGACGTCTGGCTGGTGGTCGCCGCCACCGACGACCGCGCCGCCAACGCCGCGGTGTCTGAAGCCGCCGGCGCCCGCCGCATCTTCACCAACGTGGTGGACGACCCGGATCTGTCCTCCTTCCAGGTGCCGTCCATCGTCGACCGGTCGCCCGTCATCGTGGCCATTTCGTCCTCGGGCGTGGCGCCGGTGTTGGCGCGGCGCATCCGCGAACGCATCGAATCGCTGTTCGACCACACGCTGGGCCAACTGGCCGGCCTGGCCGCCACCTACCGCAAGCGCATTCGTGCCAGCCACCCCGACCTGGGCGCGCGCCGCCGCTTCTACGACTGGCTGCTGGACGGCCCCGTAGCCGGCTTCCTGCGCCAGCAGCAGCCCACCCGGGCTGAGGCCGCCTTGGTCGATGCCCTGGCTGCGCCGCTGGCGCCCGCCGACGGCAGCGTGGTGCTGGTGGGGGCAGGCCCCGGCGATCCCGGGCTATTGACGCTGAAGGCGCTGCGCGCCTTGAACGAAGCCGACGTCATCCTGTATGACCGCCTGGTCAGCGACGACATCATGGCGCTGGCGCGCCGTGATGCCGACCGCGTGCCGGTCGGCAAGCTGCCGGGCGAAAACCACCACGCGACCCAGGCGCGCATCCACGCCCTGCTGGTGGAGCATGCGCAGGCAGGCCGCCGCGTGGTGCGTCTGAAAGGCGGCGACGCGTTCATTTTTGGACGGGGTGGCGAAGAACTGGAATATCTGCGCGCGCATGGCGTGCGCTATGAAGTGGTGCCCGGCATCACCGCTGCGCTGGCCTGTGCGGCCTATGCGGGCATCCCGCTGACGCACCGCGAGCATGCGCAGTCGGTCCGGTTGATCACGGCGCATTGCCGTGAGGACGAAGACAACCTGGACTGGCCTGCGCTGGCGCGCGAGCGGCAGACGCTGGCGTTCTATATGGGGGTTGGCCAGCTGGATCTGCTGACCGGACGCCTGTTGCGCCACGGGCGCGCAGCCCAGACGCCGTTCGCGCTGATCGAAAACGGCAGCCGGCCCGAACAGCGCGTGCTGTCGGGCACGCTTGCAGAACTGCCCCGTTTGGCCGCCGAGCACGCAATCCGGTCGCCCGCGCTGCTGATCGTGGGAGAAGTCGCCGGCCTGGCGCCACAATTGCAATGGTTCGGCCAGCATATCGATGGCCGGCCCCAACGGCTGGCGGCTTGATCCGTTACGCGCGTCAGTTACGTGCGCGGCGCCGCTTGAAGGGTTACGCGCGCCGGGCGGCTTGGTGCTTGGCCCGTAGTCCGCGCGCAACCCATCATCCGATACCCGTCACTCTGTCTTCTGGGTCGTACCGAAAATCCGGTCACCCGCATCGCCCAGGCCCGGCATGATGTATCCGTGCTCGTTCAGGCCGTCATCGATCGATGCGGTGTAGATATGCACATCCGGATGCTTGGCCAGCACGGCGTCGATGCCCACGGGCGCCGCCACCAGGACGAGCGCGCGGATTTCCTTGCAGCCGGCGCGCTTGAGCAGGTCGATGGCGGCAACCATCGAACCGCCCGTCGCCAGCATCGGATCGACGATCAGCGCCAGGCGCTGGTCCAGTTCACCGACCAGGCGTTCCAGATAGGTGTGCGCTTCCAGCGTCTCTTCGTTGCGGGCCACGCCCACCACGCTGACCTTGGCGCCCGGAATCAGGCTCAGCACGCCATCCAGCATGCCGATGCCGGCGCGCAGGATCGGCACCACAGTGACTTTCTTGCCGGCGATCTTCTCGACCTGAACCTGGCCACACCAGCCTTCCACGGTGGCCGGCGCCAGCGGCAGGTCCTTGGACGCTTCGTAAGTCAGCAGCGCGCCCACTTCCTGCGACAACTCTCGGAAGCTCTTGGTGCTGAGGTCGGCGCGACGCATGATCCCGAGCTTATGGCGGATCAAGGGATGGCGGATTTCGTGCACAGGCATGTGCGTAACACTCCAGAATATTGAAAAGACGGGGTTTTTCGCCTCAGGCGCCACCCGAACAGCGCAACGCACTGGCGTTGCGTATCAGGTCGCACCCAAGGATCGTAATCGGTTTAGGAAAATTGGCCTATTGATCGGCTAGCCACGCGATGAGGGCGTCGTCAAAAGCGCGGACGGCGCCCGCCTGTTCGTGGTTGACGATGCTGACCACTACATAGCGCTTGCCGCTGGCGCCCAGCACGTAACCGGCGATCGAGCGCACGTCGCGCAACGACCCGGTCTTCAGGTGGGCCATGCCCACCGTGCCGTCGCCCTTCAGGCGGCGGCGCACGGTTCCGTCCACCCCGGCGATCGCGAAGGACGAAATGTACTCCGGCATGACCGGCGAATTCCAGGCCACCGTCAGCATGGACGCCAGGCTGTCGGCCGACACCCGGGCCTCGCGCGACAGGCCGGCGCCGTTGTCGATGACGAGTTCCGGCATGTCCAGCCCTTGCTTGGCCAGCAGCCCCTTGGCCACCGCTTCGCTGCTGGTCACGGTGGCGGGCCGACGGCCCTTTTCCGCGCCCAGCGTCAAGAGCAGCGTGCGCGCCATGACGTTGTTGCTGCGCTTGTTGATCTGGCGGATCACTTCAGCCAGGGTGGGAGAATCGTGCGAGGCCAGCACCACGGCGTCCGCCGGCACCATGCCGGCCCGGACCTGTCCCTTGAAGGTGCCGCCCAGCTCTTTCCAGAGCATGCGGAAGATCTCAGTGGCGTAATCGGGCTGCGACAGCGCCAGACGGTACAGGCTGAATTCGCCGCAGGAGCCGGCCACCTTGCCGCCCACGCGGATCGTCACGCCCTGCTGGGTGATCAGCGGATCGGTCGTCACCACCGGCGGGCCCGGGCAGCGGACGTCGCTCCACTCCACATTGCCCTCGATCTTCAGGCCGGGCAGCGGCGGATCGATCAGCGGCACCCATTTATGGGCGGCGGGGTCCGGCGTGAACAGCAGGCGCAGCGCGCCGAAGCCCACCATCAGGGCGTCGGGGCTGGCGTTGTAGGCACGGTCCGGAGCGCCGTCGAAAGCGCCGGGGTCGGTGGCCACCTGGCCGAAGATGCTGCGGTCGATGACGAGATCATTGATCTGCTTGACCCCGCGCAGGCGCAATTCACGCAGCAGGGCCCACAGATCCTGCATCAGGAATTGGGGATCCCCTCCTGCGCGCAGGTACAGCGGGCCGGCCAGCACGCCCTTGGCATCAGGCCGGGCGCCGGGCGCCGTCATGAATTCGGTGCGCCAGACGTAGTTGGGCCCAAGTTCGGACAGCGCGGCCCAGGTCGTGACCAGCTTCATCACCGACGCCGGGTTGCGGGATTCCTTGGCGTTCAGCGCCACCATGCGCGGCCCGCCCAGTTCCTGCACCACCAGCGACAGCGAACTGTCGGGCAGCTTGCTGGCTTTCCAGGCGTTCACCACATTGGGCGGCAGGCCCTGGACCTGCGCGCAAGCCGCGCCCGCCGACAGGGTCAGCAGTCCGCCGGCCAGCCATTGCCTCAGCCCGCCCACCCGCTTTTTCGCTTGTCCCGTCATGCTGCGTCCACCCAGTTGCTAGTCCTGCAAAACCGAGAGCATACAAAACCTGGGACGGTTGCGGGCGGGAGACCCCCGCCCGCCCACGCGCTTTACTGAAGCCGCCACTTGCCGGACGCGACGGTCGCCATCACCAGCGCCCGTTCGTCCAGCCCGTTATGGTCGGTCGGGCTCATGCTGACCACGCCGGTCGCCGTGGGCAGGTTCTTGACGTTTTCCAGCGCGTCGCGCAGCGCCGCCCGGAACTCGGGCGTGCCAGGCTTGGCCGTCTTCAGGGCCACGGGGATGGCCTGTTGCAGCAACAGGCCCACGTCCCAGGTATAGGCGGCAAAGAGCGACACGCTGCCCGCGCCGTTGGCGGCCTCGTACTGCTTGGCGAAGGCCTGCGCCGTGGCCTTGACGGGGTTGTCGTCGGGCAGCAGGCCGGCCACCATGACCGGTCCCACCGGCACCCATGCGCCCTCGCACGCCGTGCCGCACACCCGCAGGAAGTCGTTATTGGCCACCCCGTGGTTGAAATAGATCTTGCCCTTGAAGCCGCGCTCGCGCAGGTCGCGGGCCGGCATGGCGGCCGGCGTGCCGGAGGCGCCGACCACCACGGCGTCCGGCGCCGCGCCGATCAGCTTCAGGGTCTGCGCCACGGCGGACGTATCGGTCGGCGCAAAGCTCTCCTTGCCGACGACCTCGATGCCGTGCTTTTTGGCGGCCTTTTCGATTTCCACCCAGAATGTCTCGCCCAGGGCGTTGTTGAAGCCGACGAAGGCCAGCTTCTTCACGCCATTGGCCGCGGCATGGCGCGCAATGCCCTCGGCCATCAGCGAATCGGAGTGCGGCGTCTTGAACACCCAGCGACGCTTGTCGTCCACCGGTTCGATCAGCCGGGCCGACGAGGCCAGGGTGATCACCGGCGTCGTGCCCGTCGCCACGGTATCCAGCATGGCCATCGTGTTGGGCGTCGTGGTGGAACCGACGATCAGGTCCACCTTGTTCTCGGAGATCAGCTTGTGCGAATTGCTGACGGCCCGCGTGGTGTCGGACGCGTCGTCCAGGACGATGTATTCGACCTTCACGCCGCCGATTTCAGTGGGCAGCAGGCTGATGGTATTGCGCTCCGGGATGCCCAGCGACGCTTGCGGGCCGGTGGTGGACAGGGTGGCGCCGATCTTCACTTGCGCCAGCGCGGGCGCTGCGCCCAAAGCCAGCAAGGCCGCCAGGGCAGCGGCCATCAGGGTGCGACGAGGGGTCATGCGGTGTCTCCTTGGGTACGCGGATATCGTTTTTTGCATCGCGCCGATCCGCTACGGCGTAGAACGCAGTTATACGGCGGGACGCGGCGTTTCGCCATGGTTCCGCCCCTATTAACTGTCCCCTTTACAATATCGGGTTGCCCCCAAGCCGGCCCGGCCGGCGCGGCCCGCGGTTTTTGCCGGGCCGCTCCCTCTGACAGACAGATATCCGCGTGACCCAGTCCCTGACCGTTTCCGATTTCAATTACGAGCTGCCGCCCGAACTCATCGCGCAGACGCCTGCCGCCGAACGCACGGGCAGCCGCCTGCTGCACCTGGACGGCGCCAGCCAGCTGCACGACCGCCAGTTCGCCGATCTGGCGGGGCTGCTGCGCGCGGGCGACCTGCTCGTCTTCAATGACACCCGTGTCATCAAGGCCCGCCTGCCGGGCCACAAGATCACCGGCGGCAAGATCGAGGTCCTGGTCGAACGCATCACCGAGACCGACCGCGTCCTGGCCCACGTGCGCGCCAGCAAATCGCCGGGCCCCGGCATGGTGCTGCGCCTGGCCGACGCCTTCGACGCCACCGTCCTGGGCCGCGAGGGCGAACTGTTCGACATCCGCTTCCCCGGCCCCGTGCTGGACCTGCTGGACGCCCACGGCGCCACCCCGCTTCCGCCCTACATCACGCACGCGGCCGACGCCGGCGACGACGACCGCTATCAGACCGTCTACGCCCGCGAACCCGGCGCCGTGGCGGCGCCCACCGCCGGCCTGCACTTCGACCAGCCTATGCTGGACCGCGTGGCCGACCTGGGCGTGGCGCGCGCCTTCGTCACGCTGCACGTCGGCGCGGGCACGTTCCAGCCGGTGCGCGTGGACAACCTGGCCGACCACATCATGCACGCCGAATGGTTCACGGTGCCGCAAGCCACGGTGGACGCCATCGCGGCCGCCCGCGCCCGCGGCGGCCGCGTGATCGCCGTCGGCACGACCAGCGTGCGCGCCCTGGAATCCGCCGCCGCCCAGACCGAAGGCCGCACGGCTCCCGGGCTGCCGCTGGCCGCCGCCCAGGGCGACACCCGCCTGTTCATCACGCCTGGCTACCCCTACCGCGTCGTGGACGCGCTGGTCACCAACTTCCACCTTCCCCAGTCGACCCTGCTGATGCTGGTGTCGGCGCTGGCCGGCGTCGAGCCGATCCGCCGCGCCTACGCCCATGCGGTAGCCCAGCGCTACCGCTTCTTCAGCTATGGCGACGCCATGTTCATCGAATCCCCTGCCTCATGACTGGACTGAACTTCGAACTGCTCGCCACTGACGGCGGCGCCCGCCGCGGCCGCATCACGCTGAACCACGGCGTGGTCGAAACCCCCATCTTCATGCCTGTCGGCACCTATGGCAGCGTCAAGGCCATGATGCCGCACGAGCTCAAAGAGATCGGCTCGCAGATCGTGCTGGGCAACACGTTCCACCTGTGGCTGCGCCCGGGCACGGAAATCATGGAAAAGCATGGCGGCCTGCACGGCTTCATGCAGTGGGACAAGCCGATCCTGACCGATTCCGGCGGTTTCCAGGTGTTCAGCCTGCAAGGCATGCGCAAGATCACCGAGGAAGGCGTGAAATTCGCCTCCCCGATCGACGGCGCCCGCCTGTTCCTGACGCCGGAAGAATCCATGCGCATCCAGCGCTCGCTGAATTCCGACATCGTCATGGTGTTCGACGAGTGCACGCCCTATGAAATCGACGGTCGTCCCGCCACGGTGGAGGAAGCCGCCCGCTCGATGCGCATGTCGCTGCGCTGGGCGCGCCGCTCGCGCGAGGAATTCGACCGGCTGGGCAATCCCAACGCCCTCTTCGGCATCGTCCAGGGCGGCATGTACGAAGCGCTGCGCGACGAATCGCTGGCCGGCCTGCAGGACATCGGTTTCCATGGCTACGCCATCGGCGGCCTGTCGGTGGGCGAGCCCAAGGAAGACATGATGCGCATCCTGGCGCACGTGACGCCCAAGCTGCCGGCCCAGGCGCCCCGCTACCTGATGGGCGTGGGCACGCCGGAAGACCTGGTCGAAGGCGTCTCGCGCGGCGTGGACATGTTCGACTGCGTCATGCCCACCCGCAACGCCCGCAACGGCTGGCTGTTCACTCGTTTTGGCGACGTCAAGATCCGCAACGCCAAGTACCGCGACGACACCCGCCCGCTGGACCCCAGCTGCGCGTGCCACACCTGCGCCAATTTCTCGCGCGCCTACCTGCACCACCTGCAGCGCGCCAACGAAATCACCGGCGCGCGGCTCAATACGCTGCACAACCTGCATTTCTACCTGACCATCATGAAGGAAATGCGCGAAGCCATCGCCGAAGGCCGCTTCGACGCCTGGCGCACCCAATTCGCCGCCGACCGCGCCCGCGGCATTGAGTGATCTGGCCCTTTTACCGCCGGGCCGCCCCAAGGTAAAGGGGCCCCCTCGGGGGGCAGCAAGCGGGCGAAGCACGCGCGGCGTGGGGGCCCTCTCCCCGCCGGGCCACCCCAAGGTAAAAGAGCCCCCTCGGGGGGCAGCAAGCGGGCGAAGCACGCGCGGCGTGGGGGCCCTCTCCCCGCCGGGCCACCCCAAGGTAAAGGGGCCCCCTCGGGGGGCAGCAAGCTCACGCAGTGAGTGCGGCGTGGGGCCTTTTTCCAGGTAGGGGCTTTTCTATCCGGGATTCGCCCCCATTGATTGGGATCCCTCCCTAGTGAAACGCCAGCAATAAGATAGATACAATAGTCGGCTTGCCCTATCCATGGCTCGCGCGGGGATGGGTGCATAAAAACACAGCTAAAGTATGGCCGTGACCCGTCGTGACCCGCCATTTTCCCTCGTGGCAAAGAAAATCCGGGCATGGCCAGCCCAAGCAACAAACAACCCAAACAGACTTAAACGCAGGAGAATTCAATGTCCGTTATCGATACCGCCAGCCTCGTCGTGGCCCAAGCCGCCCCTGAAGGCAATGCGCTGATGGGCATGCTGCCCATCGTCTTGATGTTCGTGATCCTCTATTTCCTGATGATCCGTCCCCAGATGAAGCGCCAAAAAGAGCACCGTAACCTGATCGCCGCCCTGGCCAAGGGCGACGAAGTGGTCACCGCCGGCGGCATGCTCGGCAAGGTCACCAAGGTCAACGACAGCTACGTGACCGTTGAAGTCTCCGAACTGGCCGACAAGCCGGTGGAAGTGATCATGCAGAAGTCGTCGGTCTCGACCGTGCTGCCCAAGGGAACCATCAAGGCCCTGTAAGCGTCCCATAGAGCCCCGTCGGGCTCTTTTGTCCGATGGCGCCTACCGCCGCCCGCTGCGCTTGCCGCTCGGGCGGCCCTTTCATCACTCTTACATGAAGTAGCCGGCAATGAACCGCTATCCCCTCTGGAAGTACATTACGGTCCTGATCGCGGTCATCATTGGCCTGCTGTACACGCTTCCCAATTTCTACGGCGAGTCCCCTGCCGTCCAGGTTTCCAGCGCCAAGGCCACCATCAAGGTGGATCCGGCCATGCTGAGCCGGGTCGAGCAGATCCTGACGGACGCCAAGATCCCCAATGAAGGGGTCTTCTTCGAAACCAACGGTACCCTCGGCACCGTGCGCGCCCGCTTCACGTCGACCGACCTGCAATTGCAGGCCCGCGACCTGATCGACAAATCCCTGAACACCGTCGCTGGCGACCCGCACTACACCGTGGCGCTGAACCTGCTGCCCGCCTCGCCCGCCTGGATGCGCGCGATGGGCTGGTTTGCCCCCAAGCCCATGTACCTGGGCCTGGACCTGCGCGGCGGCGTGCACTTCCTGCTGCAAGTCGACATGCAAGGCGCCCTGACCGCCCGCTACGACTCGCTGGCCGCCGACGTGCGCTCGGTGCTGCGCGACCAGAAGGTCAACGTGGCCGGCGTCGAACGCTCGGGGCTAGGCGTTGCCGCCACCTTCGCCAACACGGACGACCGCGACCGCGCCATCTCGACCCTGCGCACCCGCCTGCCCGACCTGGAATTCACCGAACGCGAAGAAAACGGCAAGCAGCTGCTGATGGGCGCCCTGAACCCGGCCGCCGTCCAGCGCGTACAGGATTCGGCGCTGAAGCAGAACATCAACACCCTGCACAACCGGATCAACGAACTGGGCGTGGCCGAACCGGTCATCCAGCAGCAAGGCGCCGACCGCATCGTGGTGCAGCTGCCCGGCGTGCAGGACGTGGCCAAGGCCAAGGAACTGCTGGGCCGCACCGCCACGCTGGAAATCCGCATGGTCGACGACACCCCCACCGCGCAAGCCGCGCTGCTGGGCGGCACCGTGCCCTTCGGCTTGGAACGCTACAACGACCGCGACGGCCGTCCGATCCTGGTCCGCCGCCAGGTCGTCCTGACGGGTGAAAACCTGCAAGACGCCCAGCCCGGCCGCGACTCCCAGACCCAGCAGGCCGCCGTCCACCTGACGCTGGACTCCAAGGGCGCCCGCATCTTCCGCGACGTCACCCGCGACAACATCGGCAAGCGCATGGCCATCCTGCTGTTTGAAAACGGCAAGGGCGAAGTGGTCACGGCGCCGGTCATCCGCAGCGAAATCGCCGGCGGCCAGGTGCAGATCTCGGGCAGCATGAGCTCCGAAGAAGCCGCCGACACCGCCCTGCTGCTGCGCGCAGGCGCCTTGGCCGCACCGATGTCGATCATCGAAGAACGCACCATCGGCCCGAGCCTGGGCGCCGACAACATCTCGAAGGGCTTCCATTCGACGCTGTACGGCTTCCTGGCCATCGCCGTCTTCATCATCCTGTACTACCACCTGTTCGGCGTGTTCTCCACGGTCGGCCTGACCCTGAACGTGCTGCTGCTGCTGGCGCTGCTGTCCATGCTGCAGGCCACGCTCACCCTGCCAGGCATCGCCGCTATCGCGCTGACGCTCGGCATGGCCATTGACTCGAACGTGCTGATCAACGAGCGGATACGGGAAGAGTTGCGGGCGGGCGCCACGCCGCAGCAAGCCATCCATCAGGGGTTCGAACGCGCCTGGGGCACCATTCTCGACTCGAACCTCACGACGCTGATCGTGGGCCTGGCGCTGCTGGCCTTCGGTTCGGGCCCGATCCGGGGCTTCGCCGTGGTGCACTGCCTGGGCATCCTGACCTCGATGTTCTCGTCGGTGGTGGGCGTGCGCGCCCTGGCCAACCTGTACTACGGCCGCAAGAAGAAGCTCACCACGATCTCCATCGGTGAAATCTGGAAACCGAAGGCAAACTGAACATAAAGCGGGCGGCGCGAGCCGTCCGCCACAGCAAAGAACCGAAGGCGAAAAATGGAATTTTTCCGGATTCACCGCACTATCCCGTTCATGCGCCATGCGTTGGTGCTGAACATCATCAGTCTCGTCACGTTCATCCTGGCGGTCTTCTTCATCGTGACCCGCGGGTTCCACCTGTCGATCGAGTTCACCGGCGGCACGGTCATGGAAGTCAACTACGCCCAGACGGCGCAGCTTGAAAACGTGCGCGGCGTGGTGTCCAAACTGGGTTACACCGACTTCCAGGTGCAGAACTTCGGCACCTCGCACGACGTGATGATCCGCCTGCCGCTGCAGGAAGGCCAAACGTCGGCCACCCAGAGCGAAACCGTCATGGCGGCGCTGAAGACGGCCGATGCCGGCGTTGAATTGCGCCGCGTGGAATTCGTCGGTCCGCAAGTCGGCCAGGAGCTGCTGCACAACGGCCTGATGGCCTTGCTGGTGGTGGTGATCGGCATCATGGTCTACCTGGGCTTCCGCTTCGAATGGAAGTTCGCCGTCGCCGGCGTGATCGCCAACCTGCACGACGTGGTGATCATCCTGGGCTTCTTCGCCTTCTTCCAGTGGGAATTCTCGCTGTCGGTGCTGGCGGGCGTGCTGGCGGTGCTGGGCTACTCCGTGAACGAATCCGTGGTCATCATGGACCGGATCCGCGAGAACTTCCGCAAGTACCGCAAGGCGGACGTGCACGAAGTCATCAACAGCGCCATCACGCAGACCATCTCGCGGACCATCATCACCCACGGTTCGACGCAGATGATGGTGCTGGCCATGCTGTTCTTCGGCGGCCCCACCCTGCACTACTTCGCCATGGCGCTCACCATCGGCATCTGGTTCGGCATCTACTCGTCGGTGTTCGTCGCCGCCGCGCTGGCCATGTGGATGGGCGTCAAGCGCGAAGACCTGGTCAAGCCGGTCAAGAAGGAAGGCGAAGAAGGCGAAGTCGCCTGATCCGTCTGAAGCTTCAAACCGAAACCCGTCGCTTGCGACGGGTTTTTTATTTGGGGCTGCCACTGTACTGCGCCTTCTTGTCCCTCTGTACGGGTACGGGCACGTCGGGATTCGCTACCATAGGGACACCATGAAACTATCCATCGATCATCTCGTCATCGCCGCGGCGGACCTTGCCAGCGGCACGCAGTACGTTGCAGACCTGCTGGGCATCGCGCCGCAAGGCGGCGGCGCCCACCCGCGCATGGGCACCCACAACCGGGTGCTGGGAATGGCCGACGGCATCTACCTGGAAGTGATCGCCATCGATCCCGACGCCCCGCCGCCCGAGCGTGCCCGCTGGTTCGGCCTGGACCAGGGAGACGTGCGCGCACGGCTCGAACAGGGCCCCTTCCTGGCGCACTGGGCGGCGCGGGTCGAAGCGCCCATGGACCTGACCCGCATGCAGGCCGAGCATCCCGAGCGCATCGCGCCCGTCATCCCCATGACCCGCGGCGACCTGCGCTGGCGCTTGACGGTACCGGACGATGGCAGCCTGCCGGTCTGGCGCGAAGCGGGCCACGCTGCGGGCGATGGCCTCCTGCCCACGCTGATCCAATGGGATGTGGACGCCTACCCTGGCATCAGCCTGCCGCGCCAGCCCCTGAAACTGGTCCGCCTGACGGGCAGTCATCCCCAGGCCGGCCTGCTGCGCCAAGGCATGACCTGGATGGGCGCCGACACCCTGATCGACCTTGAACAGGCCAGCGGCACACCGCGCCTGTGGGCCCAGATCGAGACCCCCCAGGGCCTGAAGACCCTGGCGTGACCCCACCCGACAACAACAATTCAACACCCCAAACCGGAGACCTCCCCATGCCCGCCACCCGCAAGCGGTTCGACGACGAGCCCTACCTGGGCCAGTGCGACGCCACCGTCATCGCCGTCAATCCCGAGGGCATCGAACTGGACGAGACCGTGTGCTACGCGCGCAGCGGCGGCCAGGCGGGCGACAGCGGCACGCTGACCCTGGCCGACGGCCGCGTCCTGACGCTGACGGACACCGTCTACGCCGACGACCGCCAACGCATCCTGCACGTGCTGGACGGCGACGCCGCCCCCCAAGTCGGCGACCGCGTCACCGTAGCAATCGACTGGGCGCGCCGCCATCGGCTGATGCGCCTGCACACCTGTCTGCATTTGCTGGGTTCGCTGGTGCCCGCGCCGGTGACCGGGTGCAGCATTTCGCCCGATTCCGCCCGCATCGATTTCGACCTGCCCGAGTCCACGCTGGAAAAAGCGGAGCTGACCGAACGGCTGAATGCGCTGATCAATCGCAGCCTCGACGTCGCGGTCAACGGCATCACGCCCGAAGAACTGGCCGCGCAACCCGACCTGGTCCGCACCGTAGGCGCCGCGCCTCCCGCCGGCACCGCCAAGATCCGCATCATCGACATCCCCGGCGTCGACCGCCAGCCCTGCGGCGGCACGCACGTGCGCAATACGGCGGAGATCGGCGCCATCGCCGTCACCAAGATCGAAAAGAAAAGCCGCACCAACCGGCGCGTGGTGGTGGGCTTCGCGTAACGCTGCCCCCCTCTGACGCCATGAAAAAAGGCCGCGATTCAATCGCGGCCTTTTTTTTCATTCGTGCGGACGTTCAGCCCTTTTTCCACCACCGCCACGGTGCGCGCAGCGGCCACTGGTACTTGCTGCACAGCACGCGAGGCGCCAGCACGTGCCCGACCAGCACGGCGATGCCGGCCGCGGTCATCACGTCGGACAGGTAGTGGTCCAGATTGACCAGCCGACTCATCGCCACCAGCGTCGCCAGCAACAGGAAGGCGGCGCGCCAGCGCGGAGCCAGGATGCCCAGCACGACCGCCACGGCGAACGCGGCATAGGTATGGCTGGAGGGAAAGGAATTGAACTGCTGCACGCGCGAAAAGGATTCGCCCAGCCCGTAGATGCCTTTCTCGAAAAACAATTCGGGGCGCGCCCGTGCCACCGACCGTTTCAGCACCAGCACCACCAGCCC
The DNA here is from genome assembly GCA_963530045.1 of uncultured Achromobacter sp. Taxonomy (GTDB): domain Bacteria; phylum Pseudomonadota; class Gammaproteobacteria; order Burkholderiales; family Burkholderiaceae_B; genus Achromobacter. The sequence continues at coordinate 7,780 of CAUSDE010000052.1, read as the reverse complement.
GCCCACAGCCATCGTGGACAACATCAGCAGGCTGCCGCGCGCCATGCTGGCGTAGCTCATGCGCAAGGGGTTGCGCCAGCCGCGCGCCAGGCCGATCAGGCCGACGACGTTAAAGGCCAGCGCCACGCCGATGTACGGGCCGCTCTCGCCCATTTGCCCCACCCATTCGAAGGACTCGTTCACGCCATCGGATACCGACTGCTTGATCCAGATGGCCAACGGCAGATCCACCCAGCGCGCACAGGCGCCAGCCACAGCGGCCAGGGCAACGCCCAGCAGCAACCAGGTGGCCAACGAGAACGGATTTCGGACTTCGTCCGGCACGGGCAGGCCAGGCGCGGCGGGGGCCGCGGGAGCGGCGACCGGAGGCGTCATGGGATTGGGTGTCATCGGTACCGCTCAAGGAAAATGAGAAATATTACCGCCCGCTGAATTCCGGCCGGACCGCTATCGTAACGGCGACCGCCCGCGGCACCAAGAAACAATTTTCGCGCAAGGGTTAAAATTCGGCCTTTCCAGCCCATCAGCCCCCGGGATCTACACCCGTCACGGCGACCATCATGCAAGCAACCTCCCTGAAGCGCGGCAACGCGCGCGACGGCGGCAACGCCGCTGCCCCCCTCGCAGACGCCCCCGCAACGACCCACGCGGACACCGGCGCCGGCTCCCCCCGCAAACTGTATATCCGCACCTTCGGCTGCCAGATGAACGAGTACGACTCGGACAAAATGGCCGACGTGCTGCGTGGCGACCAAGGCCTGGAGCTGACCGACAACCCGGAAGAAGCCGACGTCATCCTGTTCAACACCTGTTCGGTGCGCGAGAAGGCGCAGGAAAAAGTCTTCTCGGACCTGGGCCGCGTGCAGCACCTGAAGAAAACGAACCCGAACCTGGTGATCGGGGTCGGCGGCTGCGTGGCCAGCCAGGAAGGCGCGGCCATCGTCAAGCGCGCGCCGTATGTGGACGTCGTGTTCGGCCCCCAGACGCTGCACCGCCTGCCCGACCTGATCGCGCGCCGCCGCGCCGAAGGCCGTTCGCAGGTGGACATCAGCTTCCCCGAGATCGAAAAGTTCGACAACATGCCGCCCCCGCGCGTCGAGGGCGCAACCGCGTTCGTCTCCATCATGGAAGGCTGTAGCAAGTATTGCAGCTTCTGCGTCGTGCCCTACACGCGCGGCGAGGAAGTCTCGCGCCCCTTCGAGGACGTGCTGGTCGAAGTGGCCGACCTGGCCGACCAGGGCGTCAAGGAAGTGACGCTGCTGGGCCAGAACGTGAACGCCTACCGCGGCAAGATGGAAGGCACGGACGACATCGCCGACTTCGCCATGCTGCTGGAGTACGTGCACGAGATCCCCGGCATCGAACGCATCCGCTACACGACCTCGCACCCCAAGGAAATGACCCAGCGCATGGTGGACGCCTACGCCCGCCTGCCGAAACTGGTGTCGTTCCTGCACCTGCCCGTGCAAGCGGGCAGCGACCGGGTGCTGGCCGGGATGAAGCGCGGCTACACCACGCTGGAATTCAAGTCGGTGGTCCGCCGCCTGCGCGCCGCCCGCCCCGACCTGACCCTGTCGTCCGACTTCATCGTGGGTTTCCCCGGCGAAACGGAAGAAGACTTCGAAAAGACGATGAAGCTGATCGAGGACGTCGGCTTCGACACCTCGTTCTCGTTCGTCTACTCGCGCCGTCCGGGCACGCCGGCCGCCGACCTGGCCGACGATACCCCGCAAGACGTCAAGCTGCGCCGGCTGCAGCGCCTGCAGGCGCTGATCAATGAGCAGGCGGCCACCATCGCCCGCAACATGGTCGGCACGCGCCAGCGCCTGCTGGTGGAAGGCCCCTCGCGACGCGACCCCAACGAACTGATGGGCCGCACCGAGAACAACCGCATCGTGAACTTCGCCGCGCCCGCGCGGCTCATCGGACAAATGGTCGACGTCATCATCACCGAAGCGCACACCAATTCGTTGCGCGCCCGGGTGGCAGACGTGGACCGCGTTCCCCAAGAGGCCGAATGACCACTCCCCGTTCCCGCGCCCGTCGCAGCATGCCCGCCGTCGTCAACCTGGACGGCGACAACACCCACCTGGCCAACCTGTGCGGCCCGCTGGACGAGAACCTGCGGCAGCTTGCCGACGGTATGGGCGTCAAGCTCTCGCGCCGCGGCAGCCGCGTCACCATCGAAGGCGAACAAGCGGAACTGGCCGGCCGGGTGCTGCGTCGCTTCCATGAACAGGCCGTGCACCGCGCCCTGTCCGTCGACGACATCCAGCTGGGCCTGGTCGAAATCGGCGTCGGGCGGCTGGAAGAGAAGCAGAAGGACGAGCCGGCGCGCGAGGCCGACCCGCTGCCCGCCCTGGACGATGAAAGCGACGGCATCGCGCTGCGCACCAAGCGCAGCGACCTGCGCCCGCGCACGCCGCGCCAGCGCGACTACCTGAACAACATCCTCAAGCACGACATCACCTTTGGCGTGGGCCCTGCCGGCACGGGCAAGACCTGGCTCGCCGTGGCCTGCGCCATCGACGCGATGGAACGCGACACGGTGCAGCGCCTGGTGCTGACCCGCCCGGCCGTCGAAGCCGGCGAGCGCCTGGGCTTCCTGCCCGGCGACCTGGCCCAGAAAGTCGATCCGTACCTGCGCCCGCTTTATGACGCGCTCTACGATCTGATGGGCTTCGAGAAGGTGCAGCGCCTGTTCGAAAAGCAGACGATCGAGATCGCTCCGCTGGCTTATATGCGCGGCCGCACGCTGAACCACGCCTTCGTCATCCTGGACGAAGCCCAGAACACCACGCCGGAACAGATGAAGATGTTCCTGACGCGGATCGGCTTCGGCAGCAAGGCCGTCATCACCGGGGACCCGTCGCAGGTCGACCTGCCGCGCGGCCAGGACAGCGGCCTGGCCCATGCGGTCAAGGTGCTGCACGACGTCCAGGGCATCGCCACCACCCGTTTCACCAGCCGCGATGTCGTGCGCCACCCGCTGGTCGCCCGCATCGTCGACGCCTACGACCGCGCCTCCGAAAATGAAGCCTGAACTGTCCCTGTCCGTCCAGTACGCAGTGGAAGAACCCCGCCTGCCCCGCTGGCGCCTGCGCCGGTGGGCCGAACGGGCGCTGGCGGCCGCGGCGGAAGACGGCCTGGTCGAATTCTCGGCCGCCGAACTCAGCCTGCGGCTGGTCGGCGCCGCCGAAGGCCGCCGCCTGAACCGGGATTTCCGCGAACGCGACTACGCCACCAACGTACTGACGTTCGAGTACGGCGTGGACCCCCTGGGCGTGGCCCGCGGCGACATCGTCATGTGCGTGCCCGTGCTGGTGCGCGAGGCCCGGGAACAGCGCAAGCCGCTGCTGGACCACGCGGCCCACCTGACGCTGCACGGCGTGCTGCATTCGCTGGGCTATGACCATATCAAGGCGCGAGACGCCAAGCGCATGGAAGCGCTGGAAACCGCCACGCTGGCGCAGATGGGCATCGCCGATCCTTACCTCGCCGCCGACTGAACGCAAGCCCGGAGCAGGCACTTCGGGTCTACCCCTAGAAATTGCGGGAAAATGGCGCCAAGCAAGACGCAGATGACGTCGATTGGCCCCATTTTCATGGCCCCCGTTACAAACGGGAAGCCAGTTTCGGTTATGCTGGCCCCTCCATAACTTGTCCTCCCGGACGATGTCTGACCCTTACCCTGCTCCCGAAGCGACCTCTGCTCGCTCAGCCAAACCCGCCACCAAATCCCTTCTAGACCGCCTGCTTTCCCTTGTGCGCCGAGAGCCCGAGGACCGCGAAGGCATCAAGGCCATTCTGGAAGCCGCGCACGACCGCAACCTGCTGGATGCGGAGTCCTACAAGATGATCAAGGGCGCGCTGGCCGTGTCCGAGGGCACCGTCGGCGACATCATGGTCCCGCGTTCGCGCATGGACCTGCTGGACGTCACCCAGCCCATCCCTTATCTCGTGGCCACGGTGATCGAAACCGCGCATTCGCGGTTTCCCGTCTACGAAGGCGACCGCGACAACATCATCGGCATCCTGCTGGCCAAGGATCTGCTGCGCTGCATGCTGGAGCCCGGCATTGAAGTGCGCACGCTGGTCCGCCCCGCCGTGTTCATCCCGGAATCCAAGCGCCTGAACGTGCTGTTGCACGAATTCCGCGCCAGCCGCAACCACCAGGCCATCGTCATCGATGAGCATGGCGGCATTTCCGGCCTGGTCACGATGGAAGACGTGCTGGAGCAGATCGTCGGCGACATCGAAGACGAATTCGACGAAACCGAAGAAGACTCGATCTTCCCGGAAGGCGAAAACCAGTGGCGCGTGCTGGCCGCCACCGACATCTCGCACTTCAACGAGGTGTTCGGCTGCCAGTTGCCCGACGACGAATACGACAGCGTCGGCGGCTGGATGGGCGGCCAGTTGGGCCGCATCCCCCGCCGCGGCGACATTGCCGAATTCGACGGCCTGCGCATGGAAGTGGCGCGCGGCGATGCCCGCCGCGCCATCTGGCTGCGCGTCAAGCGCAACACCCCCACCCAAACTACCCGCCCCGCCGACGACGCATGAGCCGGACCCCGCGCAGCCGACTCCTGCGCGGCGCCGCCGGCTTGATGCTGGCGGGCGCCGTGCACGCCCTGACCTTCGCGCCTGGCCCCTTGCCGGACTGGGCGCTGGCCATCACGCAGATCCTGGCGCTGGCGGTCGCCGCGCGCGTCACCCTTACCGCCCCGTCCGCCAAACAGGCCTGGGCGCGCGGTTGGCTGTTCGCGTTCGTCACCTATGCGGTGGGCCTGTACTGGCTCTTCATCAGCATGCATCGCTACGGCGATCTGGCCGCGCCGCTGGCGGTGGCCGGGGTGCTTGCGCTGTCTTCCTTCCTGGCGCTGTTCCCCGCCACGGCCAGCGCGCTCGCGCGCCGCTACACGCCGCTGGACAACGGCGCCCCGCCCTCGCGCATCCTGGCCGCCACGCTGGCCTGGGCCGCGCTGTGGGCAGGCTTCGAATGGCTGCGGGCCGTGCTGCTGACCGGTTTCCCGTGGCTGAATATCGGTTATGCACAGGTCGACAGCCCCATCGCCGGCTGGGCGCCCATCGTGGGTGTGCACGGCATGGCCTTCGTCGCCGCGTTCGTCGCTGCCGCCGTCGCCAGCCTGTGGCAACCGTCCCGCAAAAAGGCGATGGACTCGCGCCAGGCGCTGGCCGCCGGTATCGCGGTCGCGCTTGCGGCTGCGGGTTGGCCGCTGTCGCGCGTGGACTGGTCCTCGCCTACTGGCGATCCGCTGAACGTGCGGCTGGTCCAAGGCAACATCGAACAGTCTCAGAAGTTCGACCCGGCGCTGCTGGAACAAAGCCTGGTGCGCCACCTGGAAATGACGGCGCTGCCGCCGGCGGCCGGCGTGCCCGCGCCGCAACTGGTGATACTGCCCGAAACGGTGCTGCCGATCTTCCAGGACCAGCTGGATCCACGCGTCTGGGAAGCCTGGCGCGACGTGGCCGCGCAACGCAACATGACCATCGCCATGGGCGTGCCGCTGCACGACCGCGTCAATGGCCGCGACCGCTACACCAACAGCGTGATGGGCTTTGACGGCAATACGCCGGTCGAACAACTGGTGGCCGGCAGCACCGCCATGCGCTACGACAAGCGCCACCTCGTGCCGTGGGGCGAATATGTGCCGCCGGGATTCCACTGGTTCGTGGACATGCTGAACATCCCGCTGGGCGACTTCGACCGCGGCGGGGAGCGCCAGACGCCCTTTGCGGTGGGCGGCCAGCACATCGCCTTCAACATCTGCTACGAGGACCTGTTCGGCCCCGACCTGCTGCCGGCATTGCTGCCCGGCCCGAATGGCGAACCGGGCGCGACCATTCTGGTCAACGTCAGCAACCTGGGGTGGTTTGGCGATTCCTGGGCTTTGCGCCAGCACCTGCAGATCGGCCGGCTGCGCACCATGGAGACCGCGCGCCCCATGCTCACGGCGACCAACACCGGCATCACCGCCGCCATCGATGCCAAGGGCCATGTCGCCGCCCAGCTCGCGCCTTTGCAGGCAGGCGTGCTGCCAGTGTCCGTGCAAGGCATGACGGGCCTGACGCCCTACGCGCGCTTCGGCGACAAGATCGCGTTGGCGCTGGTAGGCCTGGCGCTGATCGCCGCCTTCGGCAGCAGCCGCAAAACGCGCCGGGGCTGATCCGGCCTCAGGCGAACAGGTTGGCGGGCAGCTTGCCGCTGTCTTCCGGCGGGCGCAGCGGTCCGGCGCCCGCGCCCGTCAACTCGATCGCCGCTGCGACGGCATCCAGGTCGTCGGCATCCAGCTCCAATTCCGCAGCCCCCAGCAGCCCATTGACCTGTGCGGCGCTGCGCGCGCCGACGATGGCGCCCGTTACCCCGGGCCAAGCCAGCGTCCACGCGGCAGCCACCGCCGCAACCGTCGTGCCATGCCGTTCGGCGATGGGTTTCAAGGCGTCGGCCAGAGCCAGATTGCGCGTCAGGTTCGGCGGCATGAATTCCGGATGGCGCGCACGCCAGTCGTCCGCAGGCAAGGCACGGGCGCGCTCGGCCGAAAAACCGCCTGTGAGCAGGCCGGATTGCATCGGGCTGTAGACGATCACGCCGACGTCGTGCGCCGCGCACCACGGAATCAGGTCGGCTCCGGCCGCGCGCTGGATCGCCGAGAATGGCGGTTGCAATGAATCCACGTGGCCCAGCGCTTCGGCATCCTGCAATTGCGCCAGGTTGTGGTTCGACAGGCCGATCGCGCCCACCTTTCCCGCCTGCTTCAAGTCCAGCAGTTCCTGCCAGTAGCGCTCGATCGGCGTGCCGTCGCCCGCCGGCCAATGCATCTGGTAGAGGTCGATGCGCTCGACCCCCAGCCGCCGCAACGAATCTTCGATTTCTCGTCGGATGCTGGCGGGCGCGCCCGTGCGCCGTGGCGTCGCCATCGGGTTGTCGGCGGACCACGTCAGCCCGCACTTCGTGAAGACGTAAGGCCTGTCGCCAGGCGCCATCTGCGCCAGCGCCCGCCGTACGATTTCTTCTGAATGGCCGAGTCCGTACACCGCCGCGGTATCGATCCAGTTGATGCCCCGGTCCACCGCCAGGCGGATGGCGGCAATGGAATCGGCGTCGTCCTGCGGCCCCCAGCCCACCGCCCAGCCATTGCCGCCGATGGCCCAGGCGCCCAATCCGATACGCGTGATGGCCATGCCGCTCTGCCCAAGCGGCCGGGTGGGAAACGAAGTCTGTGTGCTCATGCCTGGTACCCGTGTGAATACGACCGAAATTTTTCACGCGAAAATCGCATGATGAATAAAAAATTTCACTCCCACCATAGCATCCGCACAAGTCTTTGATTTTCTTGGAATCTGCATCAATCGACCCGAGCCTGCCGTTCACCAAATCGCGCACAAAATGCGCAAAAATGGCCATCCTGCCCCAATTTTTTTGCCTGTTTTACGCTTTTTGCCGCAAAGCGACTTGCACACCCGATTTTGTTCGTGCATAATCTCGTTTCTTCGCCAACGGCACTAAACAAAACCGGCAACGAACTACGAAAAAGCGCACCATAAAACGTGTGTTTCGATCGTAAAACGTAGCAGGAATTGATTAGAAGAACGGGGGTATAGCTCAGCTGGGAGAGCGCTTGCATGGCATGCAAGAGGTCAGCGGTTCGATCCCGCTTACCTCCACCAGCCAACAGCGAAGAACGTAGTTTGTAAGTCCAAGTCCCCTTCGTCTAGAGGCCTAGGACATCACCCTTTCACGGTGAGTACAGGGGTT
>CAUSDE010000051.1:0-44074 GCA_963530045.1 uncultured Achromobacter sp. | reverse complement strand
GCGGCCACTGGTGGACCGGCCGACCAGCTACCCGTACCGTGCCCCCGCCGGGCAGCTCCGCGGCGATACGGCGCAACAGCGTGGATTTGCCGGCGGCATTCGAGCCAAGCAGGGCGGTGACCGTGCCGGCGGCAAGCGGGCCCAGCTGCAGCTGGCGCAACACGCGTCGCGCGCCGAACGACGCGGACAGGTCGCGAACATCAAGAAGCGCCGTCATGCCCGCCTCCGTCTCAGGATCAGGACGAAGAACAGCGGCACGCCCACCAGGGAGGTGACGATGCCGATGGGAAGTGTCTGGCCGGGCAGCAGCGACTTGCTCAGCACGGAGGCGGCCGACAGCAGCAGCGCGCCGCACAAGGCGGATGCCGGAAGCAGAAAGCGCTGGTCTTCCCCCACCAGCAGCCGCGCAATGTGCGGGCCGACCAGCCCGATGAAGCCGATCGTTCCCACGAAGGACACGCACACCGATGCCAGCAAGCTGCCCAGCAGGATACTGCTCAGGCGCAGGCGGGCGACCTGGATGCCCAGGCTTGCGGCGCGCGCCTCGCCCAGTCGCAGCGCAGTCAGCGCCCAGGCCTGGCGGGCAAAGACCAGCCATACGCCCAGCAAGGTCGCGCCCATGATGGCAAGCTTGATCCAGTTCGCGCGCGACAGGCTTCCCATCGTCCAGAAAACGACGGCCGACAGGGCCTGATCGGGCGCTACATACTGCAACGCTTCCAGCAAGGCCGTGAAAGAGAACACCAGCGTTGTCCCCAGCAGCACGATCATCTCGCTGGTGATCCCCTGACGGCGGCTCAGGCGGTGGATGAATACCGCGGCCAGCATGGACACGAGGAAGGCGTTGACCGGGATCGCGTACGCGACGGCGTACGCCGGCAGGATCGTTACCCCAAGCACCAGTCCGATGGCAGCGCCAAAGCTTGCGGCCGCCGACAGCCCCAACGTGAACGGGCTGGCCAAGGGATTGTTCAGCACAGTCTGCATCTGCACGCCGGCAACCGCGAGGCTCGCCCCGACCACCAGCGCTGACAGCGCGACGGGCAGGCGCAAGTCCCAGAAGATCACCTGGATGGCAAGCGGCGCGTCGGCGCGCCACAACGCGGACAGGATCTGGAACGGCGTGTAGAGCGCCTGGCCGCTGGACAAATCCAGCGCCAGGCAGGCCAGCGTCAAGAGGCTGAGGCTGGCCAGGATGCCCAGGCGCCGGCGGGCCAGCCGTCGGTAAAGGCTGCGGCCGTGTTCACGTTCGGCCGGCGAGGCAAGGTCGGGGAAGGGGGCTTGTGTCATAAGTCGGCGTTCAGGCTCAGCCAATAGCCCGGCTGGTAGGGAACCGGGAGGAAGCGGGCGTGGAGTTCGCGGAAAGTCGCATCAGGATCCAGGTGCGCGAAGCGTTCGGGATGCAGCCATTTGGCCACCCGCTGCAAGGCGATGAAGTAATAGGGGTTGTCGTAGAACGGATGCCAGATCGCATGGACGCGCCCCGCCTTGGCGGCGCTCAACGCGCGGTAGGCGGGACGCTGCATCAGGCGCCGCAGACGGGCATGGCCTTCGACGGGATCAGCGCCCGGTCCCAGGTTGACCCAGTCTCCTGCCGGGGAGTAGAGGCTCCAGTTGGCGCCCGTCACCAGCACGACATCGGGGTCCGCGGCAATGACCTGCTCGGGGTGCAAGGTGCCGAAGGTGCCGTGCAGCCACCGGCTGCCCAGGTTGTCGCCGCCTGCCGCGCTGACCAGCTGGCCGAAGTTGCCGTCGCCATAAGACAGGCAGCAGTCGTCATACAGGCCGGCGGCCCGCTCGATCATCACGGTGGGGCGCCGGCGCACGCCTTGCAACGGCGTCGTGACAAGGTCGATCTGCTTCTGCCGGAATTGCAGGAACGCCTCGGCGCGGTCGGGCGTGCCCAGCAACTCACCCATGATCCGGATGCTGCGAGCCGTGTTCTCGAACATGCGAGTTCGAAAATCCACGAACACGACCGGTACGCCTGCCCGGTTCAAGCGGGCCATCAGACCCGAAGACTCCGCGGCCGGACGGGAGCTCAGGTTCAGCACCACCACATCGGGTTCCAGCGATATGGCCAGTTCGATGTCGATGGCGCCCACGTTGGAGCCGCGGAAGGTCGGGATGCGGTCGATGGCCGGAAAACGCCGCAGGTAGGTGGTGTATCCGCCCAGATCGGCCGAGCGGAAGTTGTCGCCCCATCCCACAACCGTTGAAAACGGATCTCCCGGCTGCAACAGCGCCACCACGTAGGCCAATGGCCCATCGCCCAGCACGATTCGCGTGGCGGGAAGGCGGACCGCCACGCGGCGTCCCGCGATGTCGTCCAGCGAGACCGTGGCGCGCGCGTGCGCAGGCCGTGCCGGCAGGCGGAGCAATGCGAGCGCGGCGGCGCCTTGCAGCATCGCGCGGCGCCGCCGCGACGGGGCAGGAGAGAGGGGGCTCACCAGCGGTAGCTCAGCGTGGCGACCGCCGTGCGGTCTTGGCCGATGAAGCAATACATGGCCGATACGCAACTGGCCACATACTGCTTGTTGGTCAGGTTGCTGACATTCAGCGAGACGGCGGCGCCGTTCAGGCTCGCCGATAGGCGCGACAGGTCGTAACTCAACGCGATGTCCAGCAAGGTGACGGCCGGCACCTTGAATGTGTTGGACGGATCCCCATAGGTGGACCCCAGGTAACGCACGCCCGCCCCGAGTTGCATGCCCGCCAGCAGGCCGCCGCCCACGCGATAGTCCACCCAGGCGGATGCGCTGTGGCGGGGCGTCTGGGCCAGGCTTTTGCCCTGGTAGGCCGCGTCTTTCAAGAGCGTGTTGTCCAGATACGCATAGCTGGCGATCAGGTTCAGGTTGCGCGCCAGTTCGGTGTTGGCCTGCAACTCGAACCCGCGTGACCGGACTTCGCCCGACTGGGTCCAGAATCCCAGATGGCGGGTGTCCGAGGTTTTGACGTTCGTCTGGTTCAACTGGAAGACGGCCGCGCTCAGCAGGGTCCGGGAGTTGGCCGGGTGGTACTTGATGCCCGCCTCGTACTGCGTGGCCTCCGTAGGTTTGAAGGCATTGCCGCCATAGTCGTTGCCCAGCACCGGATCGAACGAGGTCGAATAGCTGATGTAGGGAGACACGCCGCTGTCGAACACGTAGCCCAGGCCGGCGCGCGTGCTCCACTTGCTGTCGCGTTGATCGCTGTTTTTCCAGGCGGCGGAATAGCTGCGCGATTCGTCTTCGGTGCTGGAGGAGTCGTGACGGGCGCTAAGCGTCAGCCGCCAACCGCCGTACGCGACTTGATCCTGGGCATAGAGGCCGACGCGGTCGAACCGCTGGCGCACGTTGTAGGGCCAGTTGATCTTGCTATCGGTGAAGTCCGGCAAGGCGCTGGGACGGTAGTGGTCAGGGGAATAAGGATCGAACGCCACCGGATCCATACGGTAGGAGTCGCTGCGCAGGGTGCCGCGCGCGTAATCCACGCCCAATAGCAGGGTATGGCGGGTCGGGCCCAGATTGAATTCACCGGTCAGGTTGTTGTCCGCGGAAAAGGTGTTGGAGCTGGCGGGGGCCAAGCCGTACGTGCCCTCCAGCCAAAGATGCCCGACACGGTCCTGGTAGCCATAAATGGACGTGCGCTGGATGTCGGAATTCACGTACAGGTAGCGCATATTGCTGTTGAACGTCCAGCCGTTGCTGAATGCGCGCGTGAACAGCGAACTGACCGAGTCCTGCTTGCGGCTGGACCCCTGGAAATCCATGTCCGTGTAGTTGCGCCGGCGATCGACCTGCGGATACGGGCTGTGGTTCAGCCCCAGTGCCACGGCGGGCAAGCTGTTGTAGTCGGGGATTTGCGGTTCGCGTGAATGCGTGGCCAGCAGGGTCCACGAGGTGGCGGCGCTGGGGCGCCAGGTCAGGGCGGGCGCCAGGTAGACCCGTTCGTGCTTGACGTCTTCGACTTGCCCTTTGGAATCCAGGCCGATCGCCGTCAGGCGATACAACCAATTGCCGTCGTCGTCGATGGGGCCGGTGGTGTCGATGGCCAACTGCCTGCGCCCGAAATTACCCATCTGCAGGTTGATTTCGTGCGCGGCGTCGGACTGCGGGCGGCGGCTGACCTGGTTGACGATCCCGCCGCCGGTGCCTTGGCCGTAGACGGCCGAGGACGGTCCGCGCAACACCTCCACGCGCTCGAGCGCGAACGGGTCGACCTGTGCGGTCCATGTGGACACATTGGTGATCATCCGCAGGCCGTCGAGGTAGTAGTCGGCATCCACGCCGCGGATCCGCGTCAGGTCAAGCTGACCCCCAAAGGCGCCATATTTCTCGCTGTTCGCACCTGCCGTGTAACGCAAGGCCTGGCTGGTGGTGGCGGCCTGCTGCGTGTCCATCTGCTCGCGCGTGATCACGGAAATCGACTGCGGTGTTTCCAACAACGGCGTACGGGTCTTGGTGCCGATGCGGGATTGTTCCGCCACGTAGCCTTGTACCGGACCGTCCGCGTCATCGGCGGGAAGGCCGCCGGTCACCGTCAGTGCGGGCAGCGTCTGCACGGCGCTGCGCGCCGGGTCCGTACCGGCCGGCGATTGCGCCGCCAGCAGCGGGCCATAGGTCAGGGCGGCCAACGCGAAGGCCGTGGTGCAGCGGCCGGCCGGGAAGGGGGAAGGGGTGAAACGGCGGGCGCGGTCGGTCTTGGGCGCCGTGCAAAGGAAAGTCATGACGTCGGTTCATTGGTCTTGGAGCGGCGCAGTATATAAGTCGACCGACCGTCGGTCAATATAAATGACTCGCATTACCGAGGCGCCTGTCGGCCGAAAAATCGTGGCAGAATCGCGCGCCCAAGCGAGCGCGACAGCGGGCGCGACAACGGGTGAAACAACGGGTGAAACAGCGGGTGAAACAGCGGGTCGGGGGCCGGCGCGTCGGGCCGGCCTGTCAGGGCGTGACGCGCGTCAGCGAGGCGCGGCCGTCACGCGGCGCCGGGGTGTGCGCCATGGCGCACTTACAGCACCGACGCGAACAGGCGCTGCGGATAGGGGTGCCGCGGGGTATCGAACACCTGGGCCGTGCTGCCGGCTTCTACGACTTTGCCTTGCTGCAGCACGTACAGCCGGTCGACCATATGGCCGACGACGCCCAGGTTGTGGCTGATCAACAGCAAGGCCAGCCCCAGTTCCTGCCGCAAGTCCTGCAACAGGTTCAGGATCTGTGCCTGCACGGACACGTCCAGCGCGGAGGTGGGTTCGTCGCAGATCAGCAATTGCGGCTGCACTGCCAGCGCGCGGGCGATGGCCACGCGTTGGCGCTGGCCGCCTGACAGCGCGTGCGGATAGGCGCCGCGCACGCGGGCGGGCAGGCCTACCTGGTCCAGCAAACGGGTGGTTTGCGCCGCGATATCCACGGTGTCGCCCCGACGGGCGCGCAAGCGCAGAGGCAGGGCCAGCAGGCGTTCGACCGTGTAGCTGGGGTTGAGCGACCCGTACGGGTCCTGGAATACGGGCTGCACGATCTGCGCGATGCGCTTGCGGGGCAAGCTGGCGACTGGATGGCCGGCCAACTGCACCGAGCCCGCACTGGGCTTGTCCAGGCCCAGCAGCAGACGGGCCAGCGTGCTTTTGCCGGAACCCGATTCGCCCACGATGCCGACCGCTTCGCCCGCGTCGACATGCAGCGACACCATGTCCAGCGCGGTGTGCACGGTCGGCCGGCGCCAGCATGCGGCGGGATGGGTGTAGCGGCGGGTCAGGGCGTCCGCCTGCACCAGGCGGACGAGGGCGGAAGCGCTCATGGGCGGACCTCGAATGGCGCGTGGCAGCGCAGCAGGCGCTGGCCTTGGTAAGCCGTCAGGGCCGGCGGCGGCCCGGCACAGACCTCGGCGGCATGGCGGCAGCGGGGGGCGAAGACGCAGGCGGCTGGCGCCTGGGTGAGCGCGGGCACCACGCCGGGAATGATCGGCAGGCGCTGCGCGCCAGACCGCTGCGCCACGTTCGGGATGCTGTCCAGCAGGCCGCGGGTATACGGATGGCCGGGGTCCGCCAGCACCTGCGCGGTGGCGCCGGATTCGACGATCTGGCCGGCATACATCACGGACACGCGGTCGGTGTAGTGGGACACCACGCCCAGGTCATGCGTGATCAGCAGCACGGCCAGTCCCATTTCGCGTTGCAGCGTCTTCAGCAGTTCCAGGATCTGCTTCTGGATCGTGACGTCCAATGCCGTGGTGGGCTCGTCGGCCACGATCAGCTCGGGACCGCACATCAAGGCCATCGCGATCAGCACGCGCTGGCGCATGCCGCCGGACAGCTCGTGCGGATACTGGCCCAGGCGGGCCTGGGGCTGCGCAATGCCCACGCGGTCCAGCAAGTGCAGTGCGCGTTCCCGGGCGCCGCCGTCGTTGCGGTGGCTGCGGTAGACGGTCATCAATTGCTGGCCGATGGTGAACGTGGGGTTGAGGGCAGTCATGGGCTCCTGGAACACCATGGCGATGCGGTCGCCGCGCAGCGCATTCATCCGCCGGTCCGGGGCCGCCAGCAGGTCTTCGCCGCCGAACGCCAGGCGGTCGGCCTGCACGCGCGCGCCGCGCGGCAGCAGGCGCAGCAGGCTCAACGCGGTCAGGGATTTTCCGCAGCCGCTTTCACCGACCAGGCCCAAGGTGGCCCCCCGCTCGATGCGCAGGTCGATCCCGCGCACGGCTTGCAGCGCGCCCGTGCGGGTAGGCAGACTGACGTGCAGGTTGCGCACGTCGAGCACTGGGGCGGCCGGAGTTGAAGGCAGAGCCGGAGTCGTAGCCGGGATGGGGGATATGGGCATCATGCCTCCCGCCGGGTGCGCAGGCCGTCGCCCGTCAGGTTGATGCCCAGCACCAGCAAGAGCAGGGCGGCGCCGGGCAGCGCGATCAGCCAGGGGCTGAAGAACATGAAGGATTTGGCTTCGGACAACATCAGGCCCCAGGACGGATAGGGGGCCGGCACGCCCAGGCCCAGGAAAGACAGCGCGGCTTCGACCAGGATGGCATGCGCCATTTCCACGGTGGCGATCACCAGCAGCGGGCCGCGGATGTTGGGCAGGATCTCGCGCACGAGGATGTGCAGGTGCGAACAGCCCATGGCGCGCGCGGCGGTGACATAGTCGGCGTTGCGCAGTTGCATGGCGGCACTGCGCGCCACCACCGCGAAGTGGTCCCATAGCAGCAGGCCCAGCACCAGCACCACCGTCGTCAGCGAATTGCCGGTGACGGACACGATCGCCAGCGCCGCCAGCACGATCGGCATGCTGATCCGCGTATTGATGACGAAGCTGATGACCGCATCGGCCACGCCGCCGGCGTAGCCGGCGACCAGGCCCAAGGTGATGCCGATGAAGCCCGAGACGATCACCACCGCAACGCCGATGGCCAGCGAGATGCGTGCACCGTAGACGAGCCGCGCCAGATAGTCCCGGCCCAGCTGGTCCGTGCCCAGCCAGTGGGCGGGCAGCGTCTTGTCATGCCAGAACGGCTGCGCCAGCCGCTGGCCCAGCGACTGGGTAAATGGGTCGTTCGTCAGCAGCGCCGGTCCGAACAGGGCGATGAACGCCAGCGCGGCGATGATGGCGATGCCGCAGTAGAACCCCAGGCGGCGCGGCATCACGAGGCGGCTCGCTTCAGGCGGGGATCCAGCAGGGTGTTCAGCACGTCGGACAGGAAGGTCAACACGATATAGGTCAGGGAGATCATCAGGACGACCGCCTGGATCACCGGCATGTCGGAACGGATCATGGACTGCCAGGCCAGATATCCGATGCCGTGGATGGCGAAGATGGATTCGATGACGATGGATCCGCCCAGCATGAAGCCGAACTGCACGGCGCCCAGCGACACCACCGGCAGCAGCGCGTTGCGCAGGGCGCTCTTGAACAGGATGACGCGCCGTGGCAACCCCATGGCGCGCGCCGTGCGGATGTAATCGGATTCCAGCGCCTGCACCATGCCGCTGCGGGTCAGGCGGGTCAGCGCCGGCAGCGCGTAAAGGCTGAGGGCGATGGTGGGCATGACGTAGTGCGCCAGGGTGCCGCTGCCGGATATCGGCAGCCAGCGCAGCTTGACGCCGAAGAAGATGATCAACAGCAGGGCGGCCCAGAAGCTGGGCATGGCTTGCACCACCGCGGTCACGAACGACACCACGCGGTCGGTCCAGCCGCCGCGATGGGCCGCCGCCATCACGCCGGCGGGTACCGCCACCGCCAGCGCCACCAGGATCGCCGTCAGCGCCAGCAGGGCGGTCACCCCGACCCGGTCGGCCAGCATGCGGGAGACGGGTTCGCCCGTCAGCTGCGAGGTACCCAGGTCGCCAGTTGCCAGACGCCCCAGGTAGGCCGCATACCGTTCGGGCAAGGGGCGGTCCAGCGCATAACGCACCCGCAGGGCCTGCAGGTCCGCTTCGGTGGGGCTGTCGCCCGCCAGCGCCAGGGCGGGGTCGACGGCCACGTTGGACAAGACGAAGCACAGCAGGGAGACGGTAAGCGCGACCATCACCGCCAGGCCGGCGCGCCGCAACAGCAGAGAGAGCATGGCGGACTACTTGGCCGACCAGCCCAGCTGATAAAAGCGCGGGATTCCGTCCGGCGACGGTTGATAGGCCAGGCGTTTGTCGGTGGCATAGCCCACCACGATGGTGTGCATCGGCACGAAATAGGCGCGTTCGGCGGCCAGCTTGATGGCGCGGGAATACGCCGCGCGGCGCGTGGCGTCGTCGATGGCGTTGTCGGCGCGCTGCAGGATGTCGCGCAGTTCGGCGTCGTGAAAGCCGTCTTGCGGGCTGAAGTTGAAGAACGCGGAAAGCGATGCCGAGGTGTCGAACATCGACGAGGAACCCCAATCGCCATACCAAAGGTCCAGCTTGCCTTCGCGCCACTTGCTGAAGCTGGCGCGGGACTGCAGCATTTCCAGGTTGGCGTCGATGCCGACCGCTGCCAGATACGCCTTGACGGCTTCGGCGCGCGGGCGGTCGCGGAAGGACGACAGGCTGACCTTGAAGCCCTTGGGGTAGCCCGCCTGGGCCAGCAGCTCGCGCGCCTTCGCGGGGTTGTAGTCATAGGCCGATGCCGCCGCTTCGTCGCAGCCGAACTGCAGCGGGTGGCACAGCGTGGCCAGTTGCTTGCCTTCGCCGCCCAGCAGCGTGTCGACGATCTTCTTCGTGTCGATGGCGTGGTTGATGGCCTGGCGCACCCGCACGTCCTTGAGCGGACTGTTCTCGCCGCTGGCGCGTCCGCGCGCATCCAGCAGGATGGTCGCGATGGTCAGCGTGGAGCCGAATTGCGCCTGCAGGGTCGGCACGGCCTGCAGCTGCGGGATCTGGTCGGCGGACAGGTTCCAGGTCCAGTCCACGCTGCCGCCGATGACCTCGGCAATGCGGGTTGCCTCGTCGGGGATGATGCGCACCGTGATGCGGTCCAGTTTCGCCGCGCCCTTGGCGCCGCCGAAGTAGGACCTGTTTTTCTCCAGCACGTATTCGTTGCCGCGGGCGGCGGCCAGCTTGAAGGGGCCCGTGCCCACCGGCTGCTTGCCGAAGGCCTGCTGCCCGACCTTTTCGAAGTAGGCCTTGGGAAAGATCGCCAGCGAGCCGGATACGAACTCCAGCGCGGCCGGGAAGGGCGCCTTGGAAATGATGCGGACCTGATGGTCACCGACCTTTTCGACCGATGCGATCCAGTCCAGCCAGTTGGCCGACCGGGCGCCGGATTCGGGGCGCGCGTAATACTGCAGCGTGAAGACCACGTCGTCGGCGGTGAAGGGGTCTCCGTTGTGGAACGTCACGCCGGGGCGCAGATCGAACTCCCAGGTCTTGTCGTCGATGCGGCGCCAGGCGGTGGCCAGCGACGGCTCGTACTGCCCGGTCGCCAGATCGCGTTCGATCAGCGTGTCGTACAGCTGGCGCGAGGCCACGATGCCTTCGCGGGCCGTGCTCAGATAGGCGTCGAAGCTGGGCATCTCTTCCGTCAACGCGACGACCGCCGTGTTGTCTTGGGGGCCTGCATAAGCGGGGTGACCGAGGAGGATTGCCGCCGCGAACGCGCAACGAACTACCGACTTGCCAAACGGGAGCATGAGACCGACCAGTTGAGGTTTTTCAGGACGAGCGATGCTACAGGAGCAAGCGCGCCGCCTTTAGCTGCATTGGCTATGTGGATATGGCGAATCGATCCTCTGGCGCGCAGGGCTTTCTTGCCATAATCCGCGTCTTGTTTTTTGGCCGGCCGTGCCGTGACGCGGCGTGCGCCGCGGATAAAGGATTCAGCATGGCCGAAGGGGCAGGAACGTTGGAAGGGATCGTCGGCGAAGCCGGCG
This sequence comes from uncultured Achromobacter sp., assembly GCA_963530045.1. Taxonomy (GTDB): domain Bacteria; phylum Pseudomonadota; class Gammaproteobacteria; order Burkholderiales; family Burkholderiaceae_B; genus Achromobacter. The sequence goes on along the minus strand of CAUSDE010000051.1, from coordinate 33,760 downwards.
TGCTGGAACAGGTCGCCGCCGAGGCTGGCGTGTGGCGCCGGCAATTCCACGCGGCGCCCGAGCTGCGCTACGAAGAGCACGCAACCTCGGCTTTCATCGCCGAGAAGCTGCGCGCGTTCGGGTTTGACCGCGTCGAGACGGGCATCGGCAAGACCGGCGTGGTGGGCCTGCTTGCCGGCCGCCGCGCGGGCCCCGGCCGCAATGTGGGGCTGCGGGCGGATATGGACGCCTTGCCGATCCACGAAGCCAACGACGTCGCGCACAAGTCGCGCCACACCGGCATCATGCACGCCTGCGGCCACGACGGCCACAGCGCCACCTTGCTGGCCGCGGCCCGCTATCTGTCGGTGGACCGCGACTTCGCGGGCACGGCGGTCTTCATCTTCCAGCCGGCCGAGGAGGGCGGCGCGGGCGGCAAGGCCATGATCGACGACGGCCTGTTCGAGCGGTTCGACGTGGACGAAGTGTATGGCTTGCACAACATGCCCAATCTGGCGCTGGGCAAGTTTTCGACGACCGTAGGCCCGGTGACCTCCGCGTCCGACCGCTTCACGATCGATATCGAAGGCCGCGGCAGTCATGCCTCGCGCCCGCAAGAGGGCGTGGACACCGTCATCGTCGGCACCCAGATCGTCAATGCCTTGCAGACGATCGTGTCGCGCAACGTGCATCCGCATGAAAGCGCGGTCGTATCGATCACCATGTTCCATGCCGGCGAAACGGACAACGTCATTCCGCAAAAGGCCCAGTTGCGCGGCACGGTGCGCACTTTCAATCCGGACATCCAGGACATGGTCGAGGCCCGCATGAGGGACGTGGTGGCAGGCATCGCCGGCACCTTCGGCGCCACGGCGAAGCTCCATTACCTGCGGGACTATCCCGTTACGCTGAATCACCCGGAAAGCACGGCGCACGCGGTACGCATTGCGCGCAGCCTGGTGGGGCATGACCGCGTGGTGGACAACATGAAACCGGTAATGGGGGGCGAAGACTTCTCGTTTATGCTTCAGAAAAAGCCCGGCGCGTTCGTCTTTTTCGGAAACGGCCCGTCGTTCGGGCTGCACACGCCCCAGTACGACTTCAATGACAAAGCCATCAGCCACGGCGCCGCATTCTGGATCCGCCTGGTCCAGGACCGCACCGTTCTTTAAGCGGTGCCGCCCTTGACCCGCACCCGCCATCCCTCGCTTGCGCACTGGGGCGCGTTCACCGCCGTGGTCGAAGACGGCCGGGTGGTCGACTGCGAGCCGTTCGGCGCCGACCGCGCGCCGTCCCCCATGCTGGGTTCGATCGCGGAGATGCTGCATTCCCCCTTGCGCATCCAGCGGCCGTCCGTGCGCAAGGGCTGGCTGGCGGGCAACCGCGACCGCGAGGGCGACGAGTACGTGGAAGTGTCGTGGGACCACGCGCTGGACCTGGTGGCGGGCGAACTCGCGCGGGTGCGCGAGCAATCGGGCCCGGCCGGCATTTTCGGCGGTTCCTACGGCTGGTCCTCCGCCGGGCGCGTGCATCACGCGCGCAGCCTGATCCGCCGCTTCCTGTTCCAGGGCGGGGGCTGCGTGGATCAGGTGGGCAACTACAGTTGGGGCGCGGCGCAGTTCCTGTTGCCGCACGTGATCGGCACGACCAGCCCGGTCAGCGGCGACGTGACCGATTGGGAAAGCGTGCTGGGCCATACTCGCGTCATCGTGGCGTTCGGCGGCATACCGGTAAAGAACAGCCAGGTCACCTCGGGCGGCGCCGGCCTGCACAACCTGCCGGGCTGGCTGGCGCGCGCCCAGGCCGCCGGCATCCGGCTGGTGGTGGTGAGCCCGACACGGGCCGATATCCCGGAAGGCGTCGCCGCGGACTGGATCCCGGTGCGGCCCAATACCGATACGGCGTTGATGCTGGGCATGGCCCATGCGCTGGTGGCGGAAAACCGGTACGACAGGGCGTTCCTGGACACGCATTGCGTCGGGTTCGACGCCTGGGCCGCCTATCTGACGGGCGCCTCCGACGGCCAGCCCAAGGACGCGTGCTGGGCGGCCGGCATTACGGGCGTGCCCGCCGAGACCATTGCCGCGCTGGCGCGCAGCATCGTGAACCAGCGCAGCCTGCTGACGGCGGCGTGGTCGCTGCAACGCGCGCAGCATGGCGAACAACCTTATTGGGCGGTGATCGGCCTGGCGGCGTTGGCCGGCCAGATCGGGCTGCCCGGCGGCGGCTTCGCCTTTGGCCACGCCTCGCTCAACGGCATTGGCCAGCCACGCCGGCTGGTACCGGGGCCGGAAGTGCCGGTGCCCAGGAACCCCGCGCAGTTGGCGATTCCGGTTGCGCGCATCACCGACATGCTGCTGGCGCCGGGCGCCGAATATGAATTCAACGGCGCGCGGCAGCACTATCCGGACGTGAAGCTGATCTATTGGGCGGGCGGCAACCCGTTCCATCATCACCAGGACCAGAACCGGTTCCGGCAGGCCTGGCGCAAGCCCGAAACGGTGATCGTGCATGAGTCCTGGTGGACGCCGTTGGCGCGCCGGGCAGACATCGTGTTGCCGGCCACGACCTCGCTGGAGCGTTGCGACGTCGGCGGGTCGACGCGCGACCCCTATGTCTTCGCGATGCACCGGGCCGTGGCGCCGCAAGGCGAGGCCCGCAACGACTTCGACATCTTTGCCGACCTGGCGCGGCGCGCGGGCTTTCATGAGGCGTTCACGGCGGGGCGCGACGAAATGGGCTGGTGCCGCCACGTGTACGAAGGCATGCGCGCCGGCTGCGCGGACAAGGGAGTGACGCTGCCGCCTTTCGAAGCATTCTGGGCGCGCGGCCATGCCGAGCTGCCGCCGCCCGAATCGCAATACGTGTTGTTCGACGCCTTCCGGCGCGATCCCGCGGCGCATCCGTTGCGCACGCCTTCGGGCAGGATCGAACTGCATTCCCAGGTGGTGGCGGGTTTCGGCTACGCGGACTGCCCGGGGCACCCGGTATGGCTGGCGCCGTCGGAGTGGCTGGGCGCCACGGCGGCGGAAAAATGGCCGCTGCACCTGTTGACGAACCAGCCGCGCCACCGGCTGCACAGCCAGCTGGACCCGGCAGCCTTGTCGCGCGCGGGCAAGATACAGGGCTGCGAACCCATCGCGATGCATCCCGATGATGCGGCCGCGCGACAGATCCGGGACGGAGACCGCGTGCGCGTCTTCAACGCGCGCGGCGCTTGCCTGGCCGGCGTGAAGCTGGACACGGGGTTGATGCCCGGCGTGGTGGTGATGGCTACCGGCGCCTGGTCGGACCCGGACGGCGATCTGGACCGGCACGGCAACCCGAACACGCTGACGGCCGACATCGGTACGTCGCGGCTGGCGCAAGGGCCCAGCGCCCAGACCGCGCTGGTTCAGGTCGAGCGCTACCTGGAACCGGCCGTCGCGCACCGCGCGTGGGAAAGCCCGGCCATCGCGCGTAGCGGCTTATGACTTTTCACGGCAGTAAAGGCCGAGTCAACGATTTCCCGCGCATATGATTACAACGGCACGTTCTGATTTCTAGCGGCAAACTCCGGATTCCTTATTTACCGACTGCGACATGGTGCCCCCGATGCGCATGTCCCTTTGATCCGGAGTGCGCAATGAGCCTCAAACGCTATCTAGGCCTGGTCCTGTCTGCGTCCGTTTTCACCGCTGCCCATGCGGCGGACATCACCTTGGCGCTGGGTACCGAACCGTCCACGCTGGACCCGCAGACGGCGCAGGACGGTTCCGAGCGCGCCGTGTCGCGCAATATCTTCGAAACGCTGCTGACCCGCACGCCCAAGGGCGAGCTGGTGCCGCAACTGGCCACCGCGCTGCCGCGCCAGACCGGCGCCGATACGTGGGAAGTGACGTTGCGGCCGAACCTCAAGTTCAGCGATGGCCAGGCGCTTGACGCCGCGGCGGTGGCCGCCAGCATCAACCGCATCGTCGACCCGAAGACCGCGTCGCGCCAGCGCCCGTTCTTCCTGGGCATCAAGCGCGCCGAGGCCGTGGATGCCGTGACGGTGCGCGTGCATACCAATGGCGCGGATCCGGCCTTGCCCGCGCGCCTGTCGTGGCTGACCATCGTGTCGCCGTCGGCCGCGGCCGATGGCAGCCTGGGCCAGAAGCCGGTGGGCAGCGGCCCCTACGTGCTGACGGAATGGGCCAAGGGCAACCGCATCGTGTTGTCGCGCAACCCGAACTATTGGAATCCGTCGGCGGTGGGCAATGTGGACCGCGCCACCTACCGGTTCGTGGCCGAGCCCGGCACGCGCCTGTCGGGCCTGCGCGCGGGGGACTTCGACTTCATCACCAACGTGCTGCCCGAAGACACCAAGCGGGTCGCCAAGGCCGTGACGCTGCAGGGCACCGATTTGCCGTTCGTTTCGCTCAATGCCCTGAAGGGATTGACCCGCGACGTTCGCGTGCGCCAGGCGCTGAACTATGCGGTGGACAAGGAATCGCTGGCCAAGGACCTGTATGGCGGATACGCGACGGTGTCGCACGGCCAGTTGCTGGCGCCGGGCTGGTTCGGCTACGACGCCAGCATCCAGCCGTATCCGTATGACCCGGCGCGCGCCACCGAGCTGCTGAAGGCGGCCGGCGTCTACGGCAAGACCATCGATTTGTACGCGCCGTCCGGCCGCTGGCTCAAGGACAAGGAACTGGCCGAGACCATCGCCGCCTACTGGGAGGCCGCCGGCCTGAAGGTCAACTTCCGCGTGCTGGCCTGGGCCGAGTATCTGGAGGCCATCAACAAGAACCGCGTGCCGACCGAAGCGCAGATCAGCAGCAGCCATTCGAACCAGTTGCTGGACGCCGACCGGACGCTTAGCGCCTATTACGCGGAAGGCGGCGTGGCGGCGGCCAATGACAATGCCGAATTGAAGGGACTGATCGAACAGGCGCGCCAGGAGGCTGACCCGGTCAAGCGCCAGGCGCTGTACTCCAAGGCGCTGAAGATCGGCCGCGACGAGGCCTATCTGGTGTTCCTGCTGGAAGGCGGCGAGATCTTCGGCTTGTCCAAGCGCATCGACTTTTCGCCGCGCGTCGATGGCCTGATTCCGGTGAAGGACATCCGTGTCATCGAGTAATCCTGCCGGGCGCGGCTTGCCGCGCTTTTTGCTGGGCCGCCTGGCGCAGGGCCTGCTGGTCGTGCTGGGCGTGACCACCATCGTGTTCATCGTGACCCGCCTGGTGGGCGACCCCATCCAGGCGATGCTGCCGGTGGACGCTTCCGCCGCGGATCGCGCGGTGCTGGCGCAGGCGCTGGGCATGGACGGCCCGATCTGGTCGCAATACCTGCACTATCTGCGCGACATCGCCTTGTTCGATTTCGGCAATTCCATCTGGCAGCAACGGCCCGCGATGGATATCGTGCTGGAGCGCCTGCCCAGCACGCTGACGCTATGCGCCGGCGCGCTGGGCCTGGCCATCGTGGCGGGGGTGCCGCTGGGCATCGTCGCCGCGCTGCGGCCTGGGCAGTGGGCCGACCGCATCTCGGTGGTGCTGAGCCTGGCCGGCCTGTCGCTGCCGCAGTTCTGGCTGGGCCTGCTGTTGATCCTGCTGTTTGCGGTGACGCTGAACTGGTTGCCGTCTTCGGGCGCCGAGGCGGCGGGCAGCGGGGTGCTGCCGATGCTGACGCTGGCGCTGCCGGCGCTTGGACGCATCGCCATGATGCTGCGCTCGGCGCTGATCGACGAACTGAATTCGCTGTACGTGCGCACCGCGCGGGCCAAGGGCCTGCGGTCGGGCCGCATCGTGCTGGTGCATGCGCTGCGCAATGCCGCGGTGCCCACGGTGGCGCTGCTGGGCTGGGAGTTCGCCGGCATGCTGGCCGGGCACACCGTGGTCGTCGAAACCGTGTTCGCCTGGCCCGGCCTGGGCCAGACCGCGGTCCAGGCCATCGAGCGCCAGGACCTGGTGCTGTTGCAGGCCGTCGTGTTCTTCATCGCATTCCTGATCGTGATCATCAATTTCTGTCTGGACATTCTGTACCGGCTGCTGGATCGGAGGATCGCGGTATGAGCGCGACCCCCGTATGGATGGGCGAGGCCGTCCAGGCGTCCCCGCCGACCGCGCCGCGCGGCTGGCGGGCGCTGTCCGACCGCCAGCGTGGCTGGATACTGGCCGCGTCGCTGCTGGCGCTGCTGGCGGCGGTGGCGGTCGTGCTGCCCTGGCTGGCGCCCTATGACCCGGCGGCGATCAAGCTGTCCGCCCGCCTGCGCCCGCCGGTCTGGGAGGCGCGCGGCGCCTGGACCAATGTGCTGGGCACCGACAACCTGGGCCGTGATGTGCTCAGCCGCATCCTGCATGGGGCGCGGCTGTCGATTTTGATTGGCGCGGCGGTGGTGGCGGTTTCCGCCACGTTCGGCGTGCTGGTGGGGCTGGTCGCGGGCTTTGCCGGCGGGCGGGTGGATGCGGCGCTGATGCGCTGGGTCGACGTGCACGTGGCGTTTCCGGGGCTGCTGCTGTCGCTGGTGATCCTGGTGATCCTGGGGCCGGGCCCCGGCACGGTGATCCTGGCGCTGGCCCTGAATGGCTGGATGGTCTACGCGCGGCAGATCCGCAGCGTGGTGCTGTCGGTGCGCCAGCTGCCCTATATCGAAAGCGCCGAAATGGCGGGCGCGCGCGCCGGCCGCATCCTGCTGCGGCACATCCTGCCCAACCTGGCCGCGCCGCTGATTACGCTGATGGTGCTGGAATTCGCGCGCGTGGTGCTGGCCGAGGCCGCCTTGTCGTTCCTGGGCGTGGGCGTGCAGCCGCCGGCCGTGTCGTGGGGGCTGGATGTGGCCAATGGCCGCAACTACCTGACCAGCGCGTGGTGGCTGGCGACGTTCCCCGGCCTGTCTATCGCCCTGACCGTGCTGATCGTCAATGTGGCGGCCAGCCGGCTGCGGCTGGCGCTGGATCCGCGCGAACGCGAAAAGGACTTCGCGCGGCGCTTGATTGCGAAGGTGCGGCGATGAGCGAAACCCCCTTGTTGAGCGTGCGCGGCCTGAGCGTCGAGTTCCTGACCCGCCATGGCAACGTGTCCGCCGTCGATTCAGTGTCGTTCGATCTGCGGGCAGGCGAAACCCTGGCCCTGGTGGGCGAAAGCGGTTCCGGCAAAAGCGCCTGTGCCCTGGCCCTGATGGGCCTGACCACGTTGCCCGGCCGAGTGGCGGGCGGCCAGGTGCTGTTCGACGGGCAGGACCTGCTGGCGGCGCCGCCCCACGTGCTGGAAGACTTGCGCGGCAACCGCATCGCCATGGTGTTCCAGGACCCCATGAGCGCGCTGAACCCGCTATTGGCCATCGGCACGCAGATCGACGAGGTGCTGGTACGCCATACCGGGCTTGACCGCGCCCAACGCCGCGCCCGCATCATTGAACTGCTGGGCCAGGTCGGCATCCCCAAGCCGGCCGAGCGCCTGGACCGCCTGCCGCACGAATTCTCCGGCGGCCAGCGCCAACGCATCCTGATCGCCATGGCGCTGGCGTGCGACCCGCAGATCCTGATCGCCGACGAACCGACGACCGCGCTGGACGTGACCATCCAGGCGCAGATCCTGGACCTGCTGGCCGAGTTGAAGCAGCGCCTGGGTCTGGCAATGCTGCTGGTGACGCATGATCTTGGCGTGGTGGCCAAGGTGGCGGACCGCGTGGCGGTCATGTACGCCGGCCGCCTGGTCGAACTGGCCAACGCCGACGCGTTGTTCGCCGAGCCCGCGCACCCCTATACCGCGGGCTTGCTGCGCGCCACCCCGCGCCTGACCGATACGCGGCACCGCATGATCGCGATCGATGGCGTGCCGCCCGATCTGCGGCTACGCCGCAGCCATTGCGATTTCGCGCCGCGTTGTCCCGGCGCCGATGCGGCCTGCGCACAGCGCCCCGCGTTGCGCGACATCGGCCAGGGCCGCCTGGCGGCCTGCGTGCGGCCGTCGGCGCCCGTTTGGATGCAGGACCATGACTGAATCTTCCCCTCTGTTGCAAGCGCGCGACCTTCGCGTGCATTACCCCGTGCGTTCGGCGGGCTGGTTCGGCAAGCCGGTGCTGGCGCGCGCGGTGGACGGCGTGTCGCTGGACGTGGCTCGCGGCGAAACGCTGGGCCTGGTCGGTGAGTCCGGTTCGGGCAAGACGACGTTGGGCCGCGCGGTGCTGCGCCGCACGCCGCTGACGGCCGGCTCCATCCACTTCAAGGGCGAAGACATCACGCGCGCGGGCAAGTCCCAACTGCGCGAACTTCGCCGCCATATGCAACTGGTCTTCCAGGACCCGTCCACCAGCCTGAACCCGCGCCACACGGTGTTCGAAGCCATCGCCGAGCCGTTGATCGTGCATGGCTGGAATGCCGGCCGTGACGCCTTGCGCCGGCGGGTGGCCGAACTGATCGACCAGGTCGGCCTGCCGGCCGACGCCGCCGAGCGCTATCCGCACGCCTTCTCCGGCGGGCAGCGGCAGCGCGTGGGCATTGCGCGGGCGCTGGCGATCCGGCCGGACCTGATCGTGGCCGACGAGCCCGTGTCGGCGCTGGATGTCTCGGTACGCGCGCAGATCATCAACCTGTTCCAGGACCTGCAGCAAGAGCTGGGCTTGTCGTTCCTGCTGATCGCGCATGACCTGGCGGTGGTGCGGCACGTCTCGCACCGCATCGCCATCATGTATGCGGGGCAGGTGGTCGAGACCGGATCCCGCGACGATATCTACGAGCGTCCGCGGCATCCCTATACCCGGGGCTTGCTGGCGGCGGTGCCTGAACCCGAACGCGGCGCGTCCCGTCGCCAGGGGTTTGCCGTGGCCACGGGTGAGCCGCCCAGCCCGATGTCGCCGCCCTCGGGCTGCCGCTACCACCCGCGTTGCCCGCAGGCGGCCGACCGCTGCCGCATCGCCGCGCCGCCGCTGGAAACGGGTGCCACCGGGCATGCGGTGGCCTGCTGGTTCGCCGCCCCCATTCCTGCTACACCTTGATTCACCCCCCGAATTCACGACCCCTTTATGGAGAGATCTTCATGTCTGTGCAAGCCCTAGCTCCTGTTGACGCCGCTGACGCCGCCGCCGTGCGCGCCTGGTTCAAGGAACTGTCCGACCACGTGCAAGCCGTGGATTACGCCGCCGCCCGCCACCTGTTCGCCGACGACTTCGTCGCCTTCGGCACCTACACCAACTTCGTCAGCGGCCGCGAGCACGCGGAAAAGACGCAGTGGCGCAATGTCTGGTTCACGATCGACGATTTCATCTGGCGCCTGGACGACGTCCAGAGCTTCGTGTCGCCGGACCGTCTGTTCGCCGTGGGCCTGGCGGTGTGGGACTCGACCGGCTATCACCCGGATGGCAAGCCGTTCGACCGCGTCGGCCGCGCCACCGTGTCGTTCGCGCGCGAAGCCGTGGGCGAGCCCTGGGTGGCCACGCACACGCATATGTCGCTGTTCCGCGATACGCCCAGCGTCTCGCATGGCAACAAGCCGGCCCGCAGCTGACCGGACGCGGCGCCCCCAAAGAAAAAACGGCCCCGGTGGGGCCGTTTTCTTACGCTGCCAGATTGCGCCGCAGTGCCTGGACGAGATCCGTCCTGGCCTCTTGCGCTTGCGGCAGGATCCGCGTCATGCCGATGAAGCTGTGCGGCACGCCGGAATACACGATGAAGGTCGGCGCGGGACCGGCGGCAAACAGCTTGTTGGCCAGGTCCAGTGTGTCGTCCAGCAGCGGATCCAGCGCGGCCGCCTGCAGGATCAGCGGCGGCAGGCCGGCCACGTCCGCATGCAAGGGCGCCACGCCGGGATCCGTCAGCTGCGCGGCATCGCCGACGTACTGCTTCCAGAACCAGTCCAGCTTTTCGGTGGACAGGCCAAAGCGCCCGTCGCCGAAGGATTCGTGCGATGGCGTGTCGCGGCGCGCCGACAGCATGCCGTAGATCACCACGCCGGTCTTGATGAAGGCGTCACCTTCGTCACGCAGCCGTTGCAGCGCGGCCAGCGTCAGGTTGCCGCCGGCGGATTCGCCGCCGACCGCCAGGCGCGATGCGTCCAGCCCCAGCGAGGGCGCCTGGTCGCGCAGCCAGCGCAGGGCGCCCAGCACCTGTTCCAGCGCCACCGGGTAGCGGGCTTCGGGCGACAACGCGTAAGACAGGCCGGCGGTGACGATGCCGGCTTCGGCCGCGATCTCGCGCTTCCAGCGGTCCAGCGTGTCCAGGTCGCCGTGCGCGAAGCCGCCGCCGTGCAGATGCAGGTACAGCGGCAGCGGCGCCTCCGAAGCGCCTTCCGGGTAGTACAGGCGCAATGTCGCGGGCACGGGCAGATGGTCCAGCCGGTGTTCGACCACGCGGCCCACGGGCGGGGCGGGCTGGCTCAGCCATTCCTGATACGCGCGGCTTTTTTCGCGGGTGTCGGCAAGCGGCGTGGTCAACACGTTGGGCGTGCCCACGCCATGTTGCTTGGCCAGGGCTTGGGCGGCCAGCACGTCGGCTGCCAGGGCAGGGGTGGGGGATGCGTCGCTCATGAGGATTCCAATGCTCGGAACCCGCCAGTATGACGCGCTTCGCGCCAGCCCGCTAAATAAGCGTTGGGCATATGGATCCAACCCGGCCAGGCGCTATGATGATTTCGTTTCCGGCTGCGCCCGGATTCCCGTCGCCGACCGGCGGCTTTACTGGAATCGCCACGCATGAATGACCGTCTATCGCAGACGCTGCTTCGGTTCGACCACTACAACGGCACCGACCCCAACCTGTTTTCGTGGCAGGGCGAGACCTGTCCCCAGGAATTGTTCCTGGCGCAGAAGCTGCATGAGTGGGTGATGAAGCTGGCGCCGGGGGCGTCCGAGCCGCTGGTCCTGGCGTCGCGCTGCCAGCATATCGGCCGGTGGGAGATCGCCAGAAAAAGCTACCCCGACGGCCGCATCGGCTATCTGACCTGGCGCAAGGCGCTGGCGCGCCATCATGCGGAGATCGCGCAAGGCATCCTGCGCGACGCGGGCTACCCGCAGGACGTGATCGACCGTGTGACGGCGATCGTCATGAAGCAGGGCATCAAGCAGGATGCCGACGTGCAGACGATGGAAAACGCCTTGTGCCTGGTGTTCCTGCAATACCAGTATGAAGCGTTCCATCCCGCCCACGGCGAGAAGATCGTGGACATCTTGAAGAAGTCGCTGCTGAAGATGGACGCGGCCGGCCACAAGTGGGCGCTGGCGCTGCCGTATTCGCCGGCGGGCATGGCGCATATCGAAAAGGCGCTTGCGGGCTGACGCGCAGATTGCGGGCGCAAGAACAAACCCGGCCTGCTGCGTGTGCGGCAGGCCGGGTTGTTTTTTGTCGCCGCGTTGGTCGGCGCGTTTGTCGGCGCTGATGCCGCCGGGCGGCGGTATTACTTGGGCGTTTCCGTGCTGGACGAGCCGGAGGCCAGCGCGTCAGCCGAAGTGTCGGCAGCTGCGTTGGCCGGCGCGTCAGCCGCAGGGGCCGGAACGACAGCGGGCGCGGCGGAAGCCGGCAGATCGGCAACCGGGGCGTCGGCGACGGGCGCATCCGTGGCAGGCGCGCCAGCGGCGGCCGGGGCTCCGGCTGCGGCAGCGGCTTCCGCCTTCTTGGCCTTGTTGCGCGCGGCGGCGTTCTTGGACGCGCTGCGCGAAGCCATGCGCTTGGCGTGCTTGGCTTCGTTGGCGGTCACGGCGCCCGAGGGTTCGCCGTTCAGGTCCACGCGCGGCGCGTCTTCCACCATGCAGGTCCAGTAGCGGCGGCCATCACACCAGGTCTTGACCGCTTCCTTGATCTGCGCCTCGTCCAGCTGCAGGGCCTGGGCGTGTTGCACCAGGTCCGCCAGCACGCCGAGCTTCAGCGGAAGCTTGGGAGCGGGGTTCTTGGGGAATGCCTTGGGGAACTGGCGTTGCAGGCGCGAAATCGCGACTACGACGGGATCCACCGGCGTCTCGCGGCGTTCTGCGCGTTGCGGCCGTTGGCCCTTGTCGCCGCCTTGGGGGCGTGCGCCTTTATCGCCGCCTTGCGGACGCGGGCCCTTGCCAGCGCCTTGCGGCGAACGAGGTCCCTTGCCGCCGCCCTGAGGACGCGATTCCTTCTTGGGGGTCGGCTCTTCGGGCGCTTGCTTGGTAATCAATGCCCGGATCGCGGCTAACTGTTCTAGTCCCATGTGCTACACAAAAAAAAGGTTGAGGCCGAGAGCATCAGCGCTCCGGCGGCTATCCCGACACCACGACAAGCAGTGCCAGGGACAAAAGAATGCCGAACGCGGCCAAGGCGAACGGCAGTAGTAGAACATACACGCTGCGTTCTTGCCCTTGGCCGTGAGCCAGACCGGCCGCAATCGACATTCTTACCGGTGAAAAAATGCCCATCGCCGTGCCCGATACGTGTAACAGCGCAGCCGCCGCCGGCACGTTCAGGCCCGCTTGAACCGCCAATGATAGCTGGGACGGCATGAACAGGCTGTTCGGCGCGTTGCCGCTGTTGGCCAGGATGCCGAAGGCGCCGGCCAGCACGGGGGTGATCAGGATGGTCCAGTCCTGCAGCGTGGCGAACAGGCCGTCGGCGTAGGCCTGCGAGATGCCGGCGCCTGCCAGCACTTCGGCCATCATGGCGAACAGGAAGACGGACATGACGGCATGGCGGCCGGTTTTCCATGAGGCGCGGGCCTGGGCGGCCAGCGCGCCGGGCTGGCGGTGCCAGGCGGCCATGGCAAGCGCGCCGGCGATCAGCCAGCTGCCCGCGTGCAGGAAGGGCATCCAGGCGGGCAGGTCCGCGAATGGGCGGATGTCGGCCAGCGCCGCCAGGGCGCGATTGAGCCCGGGGATCAGGCGCGTGGCCACCAGGCACGCGATCACCAGGATGTAGGGCAGTGCGCGCCTCGCGGCGGCCACGGCCTGCGGCCGGCCAGGGCGGCGGTCCAGCAGAAAGCGCAGCACGATCAACGGGCCATAGGCGGCCAGCAGCGCGGTTTCGGGTCCCAGCAAGGCGGTGGCGGCCGTCAGCAGGCCCAGGCTGGCGGCCAGCCAGACGGCTTCGCGCCGCTGTTCGGCGGCATCCGCCCGAAGGCCGGCGTGGCGCGCGGTGCGCCAGAACAGGATCATCCACACGACCATCAGCAGCGCCACCGCCACCATGCTGTACAGCGCCAGCTGCGCAGCGGGCACCCGTGCATAGGCCGAGGCCAGCAGCGTGCCGCTGCCCATCGCCCCCCATGGGATCAGGGTCTGGCTCAGCAAGGCGAACACCATGATGTCGCGCGGTTTCAAGCCCAGCGGGCGGATCAGCAGCACCGTGCCCAGCATGCCCACGCCAAAGCCGGTGGCGGACTCGGCAAACGGGCCGATCAGGAAACAGGCGAAGAACAGGCGCCGGCGCCGGGCGAGCGGATCGTTCAGTCCGGCCTGGTCGGCGGCGGCCGGCGGGTGGCCTTGCGAGGCCATCTGCCAGAACAGCAGCCCGCCCAGGATGTAAGGGGTGATGATCCAGCCGATCCACAGGCCGCGTTCGAGCGTCACCGCCAGCTGGGCGCCGCTGAAGGGCGCGGGCGCGGCGTAAAGCGCGATGGGAATGGCGGCAAACAGCCCCAGCACGGCGGCGATCGTGGTGTTCACCCGCCCGCTGGCGATGGCGCCGATCACGGTCAGGGCGGGCAGGGACCACAGAAGATACGTCATGGGCGCGGCGGGGCTGGGTGGTCGGGGAGTTTATTGCGGCGCGGCCTTCGCCGGCGAACGCAACACGATCTGGGTGATTTCCGAAGGACGCCCCAGCCGGATCGGGAAGCCGGGCCACAGCCCGGTGCCGTTGCTGACATACAGCGTCATGCCGCCGACTTGGTACAGGCCCGAGACATAGCCTTCATTGGCCCACTGCGTGAGCAGGTGCGGACCCAGGATCTGGCCGCCATGGGTATGGCCGGACAATTGCAGGCCTGCGCCGGCCCGGGCGTTGAGCGCCGCGCCGGTGGGGCGATGGCTCAGCAAAATGACGGGATCGGTCGGGGGCACGCCGGCCAGCGCCTGCTGCACGTCAGGCAAAGGCTGGGCGTAGGCGGCCGCCATCCGGTCGGTGACGCCGGCCAGGACCAGGCGCTGGCCATCCGGCGTCAGCGTCACGTGCTCGTTGAGCAAAAGCCGCAGGCCCAGGTGTTCGAACGCCGGCAGCCAGCGCTGGTATTCCGCGTAGTACTCGTGGTTGCCGGGGATCGCATAGACGCCGTAGCGGGCGCGCAGCGCCTGCAGCGGCTGCACGTCCGCGGCGCGGGCGGCGGTGGTGCCATCGACCAGGTCGCCCGTGATGACGATCAGGTCGGGATTCAGGGCGTTGGTTTTCTTGACGACGGCGCCGATCCACGGCGCTTCCAGCAGCCGGCTGGCATGCAGGTCGGTCAGTTGCACCAGGCGGAACCCGTCAAGCGCCGGCGGCAGCTTCGGCACCGCGATTTCCAGCGTCTTGACGTCGGGTTCGCGTACCGCCTGCCACACGCCGATGGCCGACAGCGCCAGGGCCAGCACGGCGGCCCCCTGGCTCCAGCGGCGAGCGGCCCACAGGCGCCGGCCCCGCTCGCGCGACACCGCCCAGGTGGCCAGCGCCGCCACATCGCGGACCAGCAGCAGCATGGCCAGCAGGAGCAGGCTGCCGAACAGCCAGCCCAGCGCCATCAGCAGGGCGGACGGGATTTCGGGCGACGCCATGCTGCCAAAGAAGTTGCGCGTCACCAGATGGTGTTCGGCGATCGCCAGCAGCGCGGCCGACAGCAAGACGCGGCCGGATGCGGAAATGGGCAGGGGCAGGACGCAACGCCAGATGACATAGAGACTGATCAGTCCCGTGAAGACATGGAACACGCGGTAATTCCTACTGAAAGCGGCGGGGACGGGGCGGCCGAAGCCAGCGACATTATGACGACCTGTCCCCCCAGGACGCACGGTAGGCCGGCAGCCCGTAGGGACAAAGCAACGGCTTGCCGCTCATGCCTTCAGCGGCAAGCCATGCGTCTGCGCGGCCTGCCGCCGCCCGGCTACAGCTTGCAGTGGCGTTCGATGGCTTGCGCCAACGCGGGGTGGTCGTCGCGCCGTAATTGGTCGGCGGCGCCGCGCATGTCGGCGGGGCGTTCGTCCTGCCCCAGCTTGAACTTGATTTCGCAGGACGCAACGGGGATCTCGAACGCGACGATGCGCGGCACGCGGCGCTCGACCCCGCCCGGCCCCAGTTCCTTCATCTGCCAGGGCTGCTCTCGGCCCCGCTCCATATGGGCGACCAGGTCGGCCAGATGGCGCACCGTGTCGTCGCGGGACAGCAGCGCCGGGCGGCCATGGAAGTGCGCCACCATGAAACCCCAGGTCGGCGCGCTGTCGCGCTGCGGATAGCCCGGATACCAGGACGGCGAGATGTACTGGCCGCTATCCATCAGGATCGCGATGCTGGGCAGCCCCTGTTCCAGGAAACGCACGTGGTCGTTGGCGGCGGCCACGTGCGACACCAGGGTGCCGTGCGGCCCGCGGCTGCGGTCGATGCGGAAGACGGGATGCGAGATCGCCACGCCCTCCGGGTGGGCGGTGATGAGCGTGCCCAGGACGGTTCGGTCGACCAGGTCGAACACGTCGGTGTCGGCGGCGGGCTGGTAATGCGGTTGCGTATAGAGCATGGGGATGGGTCAGGCGTGGACCGGGGGCAGGCGGTGCGCCCAGGGGCGGGCGCGTTCCAGTTGGCCGGCCAGTTCGAAGAGCGTGGTTTCGTCGCCGTAGGGCGCCATGAACTGGATGCCGACGGGAAGTCCGGCGGCAGTCTGGAACAGCGGCACGCTCATGGCGGGGATGCCGGCGGCGTTGGCTGGCCGGGTGAAGACGGTGCCCTGCATGAATTCGTCGGCAAAGGCGCGCCAGTCCGGGCCGCGCACGTCCAATGCGGTCATGGGCGCGGGCAGCGTCGGCATGACGGGGGTCAGCAGGATATCGACCTCGGCGAACAGCCGGCCCAGGCTGCGCGCGACGCTGTTGGCGGTGTTGCGCGCGGCCAGCAGGGCGGGGGCGGACAAGCGGCGGCCGAATTCGGCCAGGTCCAGGTTGACGGGCTCGAAGCCGTCGGCGTCCGCCGGCCGACCGGTGTCGGCGGCGATGGCGTCCACCTCCAGCGCCGTGTAGGCGGCAATGATCCGCAGGTAGGCGTCGGCCAGGGCGGATTCGTCGAAGTTGAAGGCGGCGGCCTCGACACGGTGTCCCAATTGGCGGCAAAGCGCCGAGGCGTCCTCGAGCGCCGCGGCGATGTCGTCGTCCAGGCGCAAACCCATGCCGGGCTGCGAGATGACGCCGATGCGTAGCGGGCGCGGATCGCGGGACGCCGCCTGCGCATACGAGCCGGACTTGGCCGGCGCGGCGTAAAGGGCGCCGGCCTCGGGCGCGTCCGTCAGGTCCAGCAGCAAGGCTGAATCGCGCACGGATCGCGTCAGGGCGTGGTGGCTGACCAGTCCGCCCCAGTTCTCGCTGGACACCGGCCCGCAAGGCGTGCGCCCGCGCGAGGCCCGCAGACCGAACAGGCCGCCGCAGGACGCCGGAATGCGGATGGAGCCTGCGCCGTCATTGCCATAGGCCAGGGGCACCATGCGGGCGGCCACGGCGGCGGCCGCCCCGCCGGACGACCCGCCGATGTTGCGGCCGGCGTCCCACGGGTTCAGCGTGGCGCCGTGCAGCGTGGGCGACGTGGCGATGTTGCCGGAAAACTCCGGCAGGTTGGTCTTGCCCACGATGACCATGCCGGCCGCCTTGTAGCGGCGCACGATCTCGTGGTCCTGTGCCGGCACATAGCCGCGGGCGGCCCGGCAGCCGAAGGACATCGGCACGCCGGCATAGGTGGGGCAGTCGTCCTTCAACAGCACGGGCACGCCGCGCAGCGGCGCGTCGGCGGGCAACTGGCGCAATTGCTCGTCGGCCGCCTCGCGCATCGTCAGGATGACGGCGTTCAACTGGGGATTGACGCGGTCGATGGCGGCAAACGCGTGCGCCACGGCGTCCGAGGGGCTGAGCTGACCGCCGCGGATGGCGGCCGCCAGCGCGGTTGCGTCGGACTGGAGATAATCGATTTCAGAGTAGGACATGTCGGAATGCGGGGTCAGGGTTGGGTCTTGGTCACGCCCCAGAAGCGGTGCGTGCCGGCCGGCCAGCCTTCGTAGCCTTGCACGACGGGCCGCAGCGCGGTCACGACAGGCAGGTTGAACAGGCCGATGATGGGGATGTCGCGCGCCATCAGTTCGTGCAGCTGGTTGAAGCCGTCGCGGCGCTTGGCCAGGTCGGGTTCCATCGCAACCTGCTTGAGCAGCGCGGCAGCCTTGGGATCGTCC
Source organism: uncultured Achromobacter sp. (assembly GCA_963530045.1). Taxonomy (GTDB): domain Bacteria; phylum Pseudomonadota; class Gammaproteobacteria; order Burkholderiales; family Burkholderiaceae_B; genus Achromobacter. Next base: position 16,477 of record CAUSDE010000051.1, on the reverse strand, counting down.
CACTGGCGGGTCGGCTCGAGTTTCTTGTCGCCGATCAGCGATTCGTACATCAGCAGCGGGTCCAGGCGGGCCGAGTAGCCGAAGATCGCCAGTTCATATTGGCCGCGTCCGTACAGGTCCAACTGCGAGGCCCAGTCGCGCACCTTCAATTCCACGTTGATGCCGGAGGCGGCCAGCATGGCCTGCACGATGGTGGCGGCCTGCACGCGTTCCTGGCGGTTGGCCACCAGCAGGGTGATCGGCTGGCCCTTGTAGCCGGCCTGCGCCAGCAGCTTGCGGGCCGCCGCCGGATCGTAGGCCGGCCAGGTCTTGCTGCGCGCGTCGTAATAGGGGCTTTGCGGCACCAGCACCGACGGATTGGCCGTGTACAGCCCTTCGCCCGACGCTTCGGCCAGGTCCGGCAGGCTGAGCGCCTGGGCAATGGCCTGGCGCATCCGCACGTCTTGCAGCGCCGGGGCATTGGTTTGCACCTGCATCACCAGCCAGCTGGGCGTTTGCTGCACCTGAACGGGAATGCCCTGGCCGCGCAAGGTCTCCATGGTGGCGGGCTCGATACCGTCCACCACGTCCAGATCGCCCGACAGCAGCCCGTTGCTGCGGGTGCTGGCGTCGGGCACCGTCATGAAGCGCAGCACGGGGATGGTGGCCGTCTTGTTGCCCGCATAGCCGTCGCGCGCGCCGGGCAGGGCGTCATAGTCGGCAAAGCGCTTCAGGTCCAGTTGGCGGCCCTGCATCATGCCGCCAAAGGCATAGGGGCCGGTGCCGATGGGGGCATTGAAGCTGCCGTCTGCCTTGAGCGAGTCCGGATGCAGGATCCACGGCGTGCACTGGACGGTGGCCATCGTCATCGGGAAATTGGGCGCCGGCGCCGAGAACGTGAAGCGCACGGTCAGCGGGTCCACCGCCTGCACGTCCTGCAACGCGGGCCCGATCTTGCCGTTGTAGCGGTTGACGCACTGGAAGTTGGTCTTCGGATCCAGGTAGCGCTTGAAGTTCCAGACGACGGTGTCGGCCGTCAACACGCTGCCGTTCTGGAAGTGCACTTTGGGGCGCAGCTTGAACTCGTAGACCTTGCCGTCGTCGCTGACCTGCCAGCTTTCCGCCAGCACGGGCTTGATCTTCAGGTCGTCGCCGTAGGCGACCAGGCCCTCGACGACGTGCGCCAGCACCATGTCGGCATTGGCGTCGCGATTGACCCCCGGATTGATGCTGGCGATGTCGGCGTGCAGCGCCACGCGCAGCATCTGGGCATCGCCCGCGGCATGGGCCTGGGCGGCCAGCAGGCCGCTTAACAGCAAGGCAGGCAAGGCAAGGTTCGTGTTCATGATTTCCCCTGTATTTTTAATGGCTTAGCGGCGGGACTTCAAAAAGTCCTCGAAGAACGCCTGCACGGGTTCGATGACTTTGAAGGGTTCGTGGGCGACGCCTGGCACGGTGTCGCGGCGCACCTTGATGCCATGGGCCTCGAAGCTCTTGGCCAGCGCCTCGATCCGCTGGATGCGGTTGTCGCCTTGCAGTTCCGCGCCCGGCATCCACAGCTTGCTGTCGCGCGGGATGGTGATTTCCCAGGTGGCGGTGTCTTCGGTGCCGACGAGCGTCTGCACCGCGACCTCGCGCATGGCGTCGATATCGATCGCGCGGCCGAAGCGGGCCGGCACGTCGCGCACGCCCACCCACCAGTCGTAGTCCTGGTTCAGCAGCGTCACCACGCCGGGCGCGCCGATCGAGACGGCCTGCAGGCGTTCCGGGTGCAGCATGAAGAAGCGCTGGCAGAACTGCCCGCCACCCGAATAGCCGTACAGCAGGAAGCGGCTGCCATTGATGCGGTACTTGGCGATGGTTTCGTCCACCATCGACAGCAGCACGTGGTCGTAGCGGATGTCGTGGAACTGGATGCGCTTGTAGTTGGCCAGGTCGCCGGGTTCGATGATGCCCACCGGGAACAGCGGCGCGAGCACGATGCAGTCGTTGCGCTGCGCGAAATCGGCGAAGCGGTCCCGGTACTCGGTGGCCGTGCGGCCGGTGCCATGCACGATCACGGCCAGGTCGTAGGCCTTGGACGCGGCCTCGTCATAGTCCGCCGGCACGTACAGGCAATAGCTGAAGCGCTGGTCGAACTGGCTGGCGAAGAATGGCGTGGCGCCGAAGTCGTAGAAGCTGAGCTTGACGCCGTGGCCTTGGCGGCGCGGGGGATGTGTGGACATGGATGGGGTCTCCTAGGTAAGGGATACGGCGGCCAGCGGCTGGCTGGCCTGGGCGTCGTTGCGCCACTTCAGGCGCACGCCGCCGGCGGCGGTGGCCTCCAGCATGGGGATGGCGCCCAGCAATTGGCGCGTGTACGGTTCACGGGGGCGGTCGAAAATGGCGTCGCGCACGCCTTCCTCGACGATCCGGCCCGCCTGCATCACGATGACGCGGTCGGCGATCTGCTCGACCACCCCCAGGTCATGGCTGATGAACAGGCACGAAAAGCCGTAGCGTTGCTGCAGGTCGGCCAGCAGGTCCAGCACCTGGGCGCGCACCGTGACGTCCAGCGCCGACACCGCTTCGTCGGCGATCAGAAGCGCCGGCCGGCGCACAAGGGCGCGCGCGATGGCCACGCGCTGGCGCTGGCCGCCGGACAGCTCGTGCGGGTAACGCAAGCCGAAATCGCCGCCCAGGCCCACGTCCTGCAAGGTGTCGGCGACGCGTTCGTCCTTTTGCGCGGGGGTGAGCCCGGGCGCCAGCCGCAGCGCCTCGGCCACCAGCGCCGACACGGTCATCCGCGGGTCCAGCGACGAATACGGGTCCTGGAAGACCATCTGGCAGTTGTAGCGGTAGTCATTGAAGACGGCGCCGCGCGAGGCCAGCGGCTGGCCCTTGTAGCGCAGCGCGCCGCCGGTGGGCGCGACCAGCCCCGTCAGCACGGACCCCAAGGTAGTCTTGCCGGAGCCGGATTCGCCCACGACGGCCACGACTTCGCCGGGGTGGATGTCCAGGTCGATGCCGTGCAGCACCCGGTTGCCCGCCTGCTTGGTGAACCAGCCCTGACGCGCGCCGTACTCCACCGTCAGGCCGCGCGCCGACAGCAGCGGCGCCTGGGTGGCCAAGGGACGCGGGGGGCGCCGTTGCGGCAAGGTCGCCAGCAACTGGCGGGTGTACTCGTGCGCCGGGGCGGCCAGCACCTGCGCGGTAGAGCCGGTTTCGACGATGTCGCCGCGCCGCATCACCACCATGCGCTGCGCATAGCGCGCCACCATGGGCAGGTCGTGGCTGATCAGCAGCACCGCCGTGCCGTTTTCCTGGGTCAGTTCCACCAGCATTTCCATCACTTCGCGCTGGATCACCGCGTCCAGCGCCGTGGTGGGCTCGTCGGCGATCAGCAGCGCGGGACGCAGCAACATGGCCGAGGCGATCATGATGCGCTGGCGCATGCCGCCCGAGAATTCGTGCGGATAGGCGTCCAGCACGCGGGAGACGTCACGCAGGCCCACGCGGCGCAGCATCGCCTCGATGCGGTCGCGGTGCGTCGCGCGTTCGGCGGGCACATGCTGCTCCAGCCCCTCGGCCAATTGCTGGCCCACGGTGAGCGACGGCGTGAGAGACGTCATGGGTTCCTGGAACACCATCGCCACCTTCGGCCCGCGCAGCGCGCGCAGCTGCGCGGGGCGCAGCCCGAAGACGGAGGTGCCTTCCACCTTGATGTCGCCGCCCGCGCGGTCGATGGCTTGCGGGGTCAGCCGCAAGATGGCGCGGCCCAGCATGGTCTTGCCGGAGCCCGATTCGCCCACCACGCCGACGATCTCGCCGCGCGCGACCTGCATGCTGGCTTGGGACACCACGGTGTGGCCGTGGCCGGCGGCCAGCGTCAGGCCGTCGATATCGAGCAGGACGGGGGATGTCATACGCGCCTCCGCATGCGGGGGTCCAGCCGGTCGCGCAAGGCGTCGCCCAGCAGGTTGATGCCCAGCAGCGACAGCGAGATCGCCAGGCCGGGGAAGATGGCCAGCCAGGCTGCCTGGCCGATGTAGGTGCGGCTGCCGGCCAGCATGTTGCCCCAGGTCGGCGCGGGCGGGGCCACGCCCAGGCCCAGGAAGCTGAGCGAGCTTTCGGCCAGGATGATCCAGCCGCACATGGACGTGGCCATGACGATCACCGGCGCCAGGCAGTTGGGCAGCAGGTGGCGCATCAGCGTGTAGAGCTCGGAATTGCCCATCACGCGGGAGGCGCGGACGAATTCGCGTTCGCGCAGGCTCAGTACGGTGCCGCGCACCACCCGCACGACCGACGACATGTAGGCCAGCGCCAGCGCCAGGATGATGCCGGTCTCGCTGGCGCCGAAGACCGCCAGCAGGCCCAGCGCCAGGAGCAGTCCGGGAAAGGCCAGCAGCGCATCGTTCAACGCCATCAGCACCCGGTCCGGCCAGCCGCGCAGGTAGCCGCTGACCGCGCCGATCAGCACGCCGGCGCCGGTGGCCAGCAACACGGTCATCAGGCTGACGCGCAGGCTGGCGGTGGTGCCGCGCATCAGCCGGCTGAACACGTCCCGGCCGAGTTCGTCCGTGCCCATCAGGTGGGTCAGGCTGGGCGCGGCCAGGCGGGCCTTGAAATTGAGCTTGAGGGGGTCGTAGGGGGTCCAGAACAGGGCCACCAGCGCGGTGATGACCACGGCCGCGACCAAGGTGCCGCCCACGACGGCGGTAAGGGAACGACGGTTCATTTCGCGGCCACCCTGGGGTCGAAGATCGGATACAGCAGGTCCACCACCAGGTTCACCAGGACATAGACGGTGGCGATGAAAAGCAGGCAGCCCTGGATGACGGGATAGTCGCGGGCGAAGATCGCATCCACCAGCAGGCGCCCCAGCCCGGGAATGGTGAACACGGTTTCGATGACCGCGATGCCGGCCAGCAGGTTGCCCAGGATCAGGCCCAGCAAGGTCCAGGTGGGACCGAACGAATTCTTGAAGGCGTGGCGCCACATCACCTTGCTTTCCGGCAGGCCCTTGGCGCGGGCGTGGGTGATGTAATCCAGGTGCAGGACTTCCAGCGTGGAAGCGCGGGTCATGCGCAGGATCACCCCGATCTCGTGCAGCAGCAACGTGGCCACCGGCAACACCAGGTACAGCAGCGCGCGGCCGGGGTTTTCGCTGAAGGCCACGAAGCCCACGACGGGAAACCAGCCCAGCTTCAGCGCAAAGAGCAAAAGCAGCAGCAGGCCCATCCAGAACGCCGGCAGCGACAGCAGCAGCGTGGCGCCGGCCACCAGCGCCAGGTCGGCCATGCGGCCTTGGCGCCAGGCGGCGAACATGCCGGCCGGCACCGCCACCAAGGTGGCCAGCACCACGGCCGGCAGCACGATCTGCGCGCTCACCGCGAAACGGTCAAGGATCAGCGACATGACCGGCTGGCGGTTGGCGATGGATTGCCCCAGGTCGCCTTGCAGCACGTGCCCGGCCCAGATGGCGAACTGCGTCGGCCAACTGGCGTTCAAGCCCAGTTGTTCGCGCAACGCGGCAAGGCTGGCCGCGTCCGCCGAGTCGCCCAGCATCAGCGCGGCCGGATCGCCGGGGATCAGGCGCACCAGGATGAACACGGCAAGCGCAACGATCAGCAGCGTGGGCAGCGCCATGCCGATCCGCGAGGCGACGAATCTGAGCATGGCGTCAGCCTGCCGCCAGTTCGGACTCGCGCACGTCGACCGCGTCCTGCGGTTCGTCGCCGTCCAGCCGGTAGGTGGTGAAGCGACGGTTGGCCGCGGGCATGGGCGCGATTTCCATCACGCCCAGCGCCGGCTCCATGACGATCATCGCCACCGTGGCGGTCAGGTTTCCGCCATCGCCGTGGCGCGCGGGGCGGCACACGGAATAGGGCGCCAGGAAGTCGTCGAACAGCGCGGCCTTGACGCCTTCGCGGTCCAGCAGGCGGCCTTGTTCCTGCAGCAGCCGGCGCACGCGCCAGTCGCGGTAGAAGCTTTCGGGCACGTGCGGAATGCCCGTGTCGCGCAGCTTGGACAGCGCGATGGCGCCGACCCAGTGGTTCGCGTGCACGATCAGGCCGTCGTCCGGGTACAGCGGGAACGCCTCGTCCGGCGCGCATTCGAAATCGATGCCGAAGCCCGCCGCCGACGCGATCATGATGTTGTTCGAGCAGGACTTCGGCGTGGTCGCCACGACCTTGGCGGCCAGCGCGAAGTGTTCCTGCTCCAGCACCTTGCGGCGGATCAGCCCCAGCGGCACGCCCAGCGACTTGTAGTCGCGGTCGCACTCCAGGTAGTTCGCGGTGATGGATACGCCGGCCGCGTTCAGGCCGCTGCGCGCCAGTCCGCCCGCTTCGACAAAGGTCAGGTAGTCGGGCCCGTGCTCCTGGCGCACCCGCAGCACCACGCCGGTATCGGCGCACTCGGCGCGCCAGTCCCAGTTCTGCGCGTGGATCAGGTTGCCGGAGGCGCTGCGCTCGGGCAAGAGTATCGCGCCGGTGCAGCCGTCGTCGGCCTCGTCGTCGGCGGCGGCCGTGCTGCATTGGGCGCGCGCCAACGCCATGACTTCGGTGCGGGCGTTGATCATGACGATGTCTTCGAACGCCACGCCGGCGCCCGCCGCGATGCCGTGCATTTCCTCGACATAGCGTTCGTCGAAGTCGCCGATGCGACGCGCGTAGTCGGCGATCAGGGCCGTCTTCTGCGCGGCGCTCATGCCGAATCCGTCCAAGGCCCCGCCATACAGCGCCACGCTCTGGTGGATCCGGGGTTTCAGCGCCTGCCCGTACTGGCGGCCGCGGCTTTCAGGGCCGCCCGTCAACGTGACGCAGGGAAAAGGGGTGATCGCCATCTATCCGTCCTTTTGTATTTTGTTGCTGTGTAATACACTAATTAGCCCGGTTGTCGGCTGTCAATCTGTTTTATGGCGCGTTATATGAAATCTAGGGAAAACGTGAATGCCAAGGATGCGATTTGGCATTGAGGATAGGAACCACCCGTAAAGCGCAGGAGCGCGATGCCATGCAGGAGCTCAGTCCCCTACAGATCGAAGTTGCCCGCAAGCTGACGGCGCTGATTCAAAGCGGCCGCTGGCAGGTGGGCGAACGCCTGTCGGACGCGCGCCTGGCGCAGGATCTCAAGGTGTCGCGGACGCCGATCCGGCAGGCGTTGAACCTGCTGACCCGGCAGGGCCTGGTGGCATACACGCCGGGCAAGGGCTACCGGCTGGAACGCGAGCCGGGCAGCGACGAAAGCCTGGACGCGCTGATGCCGCATTCCGAATCGGAAAGCCTGTATGGCGACCTGATGAGCGCGCGCGCGGTCGGCCGGCTGGGCGCGGAAGTGTCCGAAGCGCAGCTGGTCGAGCAATTCCAGGTGACGCGTGGCGCCGTGCGGCGCGCGCTGATGCGCTTTGCGACGGAAGGGCTGGCCGAACGGCTGCCCGGGCATGGCTGGCACTTTGCGGAAAGCCTGGACAACGAGCAGGCGGTGAACGAAAGCTACGAGTTCCGGCTGATCGTCGAGTGCAATGCGCTGATGACGCCGGGCTACGCGCCGCGTCCCGACCAATTGGCGGCGTTGCAGCGCGAACAGACCGAGATCCTGCAGATGCCGGTCGAGCAGCTGCAACGCGACGCCTGGTTCAACGCGAACGCGGCCTTTCATGAAACGCTGGCCGCGTGGTCGAACAACCGCTTCCTGACCGAAGCCGTGCGGCGCCAGAACTCCTTGCGGCGCATGACGGAATACGCCAATTTCGGGCATCTGGCCGACGTCCATATCCATCAGGCGTGTACCGACCACCTGGGGATTCTGGCGGCCCTGGCCGAGGGCGACCGGGATTACGCCACGGCGCTGCTCAGACGGCACATCACGCGCTCAGCGGATATTTGAAGCAGGCCTCAGGTTAATCGGCCCCGTCAGCGGGGCTTGGCCGCCGCCCGGTGCTGCGGCGCCAGCGGGCAGGCCGCGCAGTACTGCGCGGTCGGCAGCAGATGGTAGAGGCAGCACTCACGGTGCAGCGTGATCTCGGGGCCTGGGCCTCGCGACGTTCTGGGCGGCAGGCACAGCGGATTGGCGCGTTCGCCGCCCTCCGGGCCCCACCAGGAATTTTCCAGCAGCGCGAGCCGGTCCTGGCGCACGGCCTCGCTCGCCGCGGTGCCTTGCGTTTGCGTCTCGACCGCCTTCAGCACGACTTCCAGGTAGCGCACCGCGCCGCCCCAGACGACTTTGCGCGGCAGCCGGCTGGCGTGGAACAAGGCGTCCGCCAGCGGCAGCAGGTGGTGCCAGACCAGCGCCTCGTAGCGGCGCCAGACGTCGCCATCGGGGTCCGGCGCGCCCAGCTCCTGGATATGGAAGCGCGCAGGCGCCGCATTGCCGTCCAGCTCGATCCACATGGCGTCGTGGCGCGCGGGCAGCGTGTGGCGCGCGCCGCTGGCGGCCGCGGCCACGGGCGGCAGCAGCGTCCACAAGTAGCTCATCGCCCAGGCGGAGGCCACGGCGCGCGGATCGGCATCCGACCAATGGCGGCGATGGCGCGCAAGCGCCTCGGCCAGGCCGGCCGGGTCGCCCAGCAGCGCGGCCGCCTTGCGTCCACCGCCGGCCGGCGCGCCCAGCAGCACCGTTTCGGCGTAGGGGCGCCAGTCTTCACGGAAGAAGGGCTGCAGCAATGCGATCATGCGCGCGGCGCCGGCATGGGTCGGATCATGGCGTCTGGAAAGGAATGAAATCCCGGGCCGGGCCGATGGTTTGCGGCCCGCGAAAGATCCGAGAGCGTAAAGAGAAAGCGGCCTCAGCGCAAATCCAGGAGGCAAGCCGGTCGGGCGCGGGGGGCATGCGCGTCGGTGCGGGGGCGGCGTCCTGGTGGGCGGCGGTCGGGGCCGAACGTGTCAGCCCGCCACGCACAGCGCGACCGGGCAATCGCGCAGCAGGTCGCCCAGGTCGATGTCGCCGGCGGCGTCGGCGCCGGGGTGGCGTCCGGACAGCGCATCGACGAGGTCCGCCGCAGGCAGGCCGGGCGGCAGCTGGATCCGGGTGCCGTCCCAGAACCGATGCGCCTGGCCGGCTTGGCCCTGCGCGTAAAGGGCCAACGCGCGCGCGCACAGCCGCGGGGCGACGACGAGCACCCATCGCGTTTCATGGCGACGCACGTAGGCCAGCGCGTGGGCGGCCTGCGGGCCGCTCACGGCAAGCGCTTCGCAGCGCCCGTCGCTGAAAAGCGCGGGGTCGCGGGCGCGCAGGGCCAGCGCGCGGCGGATCAACGCCTGCTTGATGGCGCCGCTTTGCCATGCCGCGGCGCTGGTGGCTATCGGTGTGCCGGGATCGTCCAGGGCCAGCAGGCCGGTCCGCGTGGGATAGTCAACGGGGCGCCGGTTGTCGGGATCAACCAGGCTGAAGTCCCACAGGTCCGCGCCCTGGTACAGGTCGGGCACGCCCGGCAACGTGCAGCGCAGCAAGGCCTGAGCAAGGCTGTTGACCAGGCCGGCCGGCGCGAGGCGTAGCGTGTAGGCGGCGATTTCGCGCAGCAGGCCTTGGCCTTCATTTGACTCTTGTAGCGCGTCGACGCAGCGCTGCGCCGCTTGTTCATAGCCTGCGTCCGGGTCCGTCCAGCTGGTGCGCAGCTTGGCCTCGCGCAGCGCCTTTTCCTGCCATTGCGCGATACGGGCCAGATAGTCGGCCAACGCGTCGTCAGAGGGCTCGGACGGCAGGGCCAGCGGCCAAGCGCCGACCAGGCTTTGCAGCAGCAGATAGGCGTCGGCAGGCGCGATGGGGCCCGGCCGGGCCAGTCGCGGGACCCACGCTTGGGCAAGAGCGATCCATTCGTCGGGCGCTTCGCTCAGCGCCGCCAGGCGGGCCCGCGTGTCTTCGCCCCGCTTGTGGTCGTGGGTTGCCGTGGCCAGCATGGCATGGGGGTGCGTGGCGGCACGTTCGGCGCTTAGCGCGTGGAACTCGTCGGGGGACAACGAGAACCGTTCGGCGCTGGACCCCACTTCATTGCGCGACAGCAGCGGGCCGCGGCGGTAGAACAGCGTGTCTTCCAGCGCCTTGGCTGCCAATGGCGGCGTCAGTTGCTGAAAGCGCCGCACGCAGTGGGCCAGGGCCTCGGCCAACGCGTGCGGTTCGGGGGCGCCGTCGCCGCTGGTCGCAAGGCGCTCCTCCACGGGGGCGCCGCTGAGCCATGGGTCTATCTGCTCGAGCAGGCGCGCGTCTGCCGTGTCCGGCCCCAGCGCCGCGCGCGCGTGCTCAAGCGCGGCGCGGAACCAGTCGGCATCCGCCGGGCTGCGTCCGCCGTCTTCCGCATACGTGCGATACACGGGAAACGCGGCCAGCAAGGCGGTCAGCACGCGGTCGATGGCGGTGACGGTCCAGTCGCGGGTACGCAGGTCCATCCGGGCGACGCGTGCCAGCGCCCGCGCCAGGGCCTGGCGTTCGGCCGGGAAATGGCGGGCCAGCATCCGGTGGCGCGCGTCCTGCAATTGGGCGGACGCGTCGCGGGGATCGCCCGTGAGCGAATTCCAGAATGCCTCAAGCGGCGCTTTGGCGCCCGGGGCGTGCAGCAGCGCGCCGACCTGATCCATGAAGTCGTAACCGGTCGTGCCGTCGGCCGGCCAGCGGAAATCCAGGGTTTCGCCGTCGGCCAGTATCTTTTCCACGATGAGGTAGGCGCTTGCCCGTTCGCCGCGTGCCTGCGTCAGCCTCTGGCGCAAGCGCCGCAGGTAGGCGCCGGGGCTGGCCAGGCCGTCGACATGGTCAATGCGCAGGCCGTCCAGCACGCCTTCCCGGTACAAGCGCAGCGCCATGCCATGCACGGCGTCGAAGACGATGTCGTCCTCCACCCGCACGCCGACCAGTTCGCTGATTTCGAAGAAGCGCCGCCAGTTGATTTGTTCCGGCGCGGTCCGCCACCAAGCCAGGCGGTAGTGCTGGCGTTCCAGCAGATCGTGCAGGCGGGCCCGCGCGTCGGCAGTCTGTGCGTTGTACGCCGCGCAGGTCGTCTCGGGGCCGCCTGCGTCCGCAGCGAATCCCGGAGCAAGGGGCAGGCGCTGAGCGCTGACCGACACGAAGAAGGCGTCCTGGTCGTGGACAAGCTGTATCGCGCCCGATGCCAGGCATGCCCCGTAGGGGTCCGGCAGCACCGGCAGCAGCACCTTGCCGCGCAAGGCCGGGTCGGGCGCCTGCCAATCGATATCGAACACGCGCGCATGCGGGCTGCGCTGGCCCAGGCGCAACACGTCGGCCCACCACGCGTTCGAGGCGTGGGCAGCCATGTGGTTGGGCACGATGTCCGCAATGAGGCCTACGCCCAGGTCGCGGGCGGCCGCGGCCAGGCGGCGCAGCGCCGCTTCTCCGCCCAGCGCCGCGTTGACGCGCTGGTGGTCGATGACGTCGTAGCCGTGCGTCGAGCCGTCGCGGGCCTGCGTGACGGGCGACAGGTACAGGTGGCTGACGCCCAGCGCGGCGTAGTAGGGAAGCTGCGCGCGGGCGTCGTCCAGCGTGAACCCGGCATGCAGTTGCAGGCGCGCGGTGGCGCGAGGGGCGTTCATGGGCGGCCCCGCAAGGCGCGTACCGGCTGCAGACGCGCCACGCTGGCTGGCGCATTCAGGCAGTCGGCGACGGAGAGCGGCACGCGCTGGCGCCAGTTGGGATGGTCGGCGATGGTGCCGGGCAGGTTGGGCTGATCCAGCTGGCCGGTCAGGTCTTCCAGCGCCACCAGCATCAACGGGCAAGGCGTGGACGCGACGAAGCCCAGCAGTTCGGCGCCAGGCGGTTCGCGCGGCGTCGGTTGCCTGGCGGCGGTGGACGAGGTCGACTGCACGGTCCGCCACAGGGCGGCGCGGTCTTCCAGCCGCGCGGCGCGCATCGCGGCCTCGTCCTGGTCCGGGCCCAGCAATTGCAGCCGGGAACGCCACAGGATGTCTTGCGCGTGCCACCAGCCCTCCAGCGTGGGCAGGTCGTGCGTGGTCGTCATGGCCACGGCGTGCGCCGGCCAGTCGTTCGGGGCCAGGAAGGCGGCGGGCGAGGCCGCTTCCGGGAGGGCGTCCCCGGCCGGGTCTGACGCCTCCTGCGGCGCCGGATCGGCCGCGCGCATGAACCACAGTACGTTCATGCCCAGCAGCCCGTGGTCTTCCAGTTGGGCGTCGAAGCCCTCAGGCACGGTGCCCAGGTTCTCGCCGACGACCAACGCGCCATGCAGCCAGGCTTCGAGCGCCGTCAACCGCAGCAACTGCGCCAGCGGGTAGCGCAGGTAGGCGCCATCCTGCGGGCGGGCGCCATCGGGGATCAGCCACATCCGCGCCATGCCCAGGATATGGTCGATGCGCACGCCGCCCGCGTGGGCGAGGCTGGCGCGCAGCATGGCAAGAAACGCCGAGTAGCCGGACTCCCGCAAGGCGGCGGGCGACAGGGCGGTCAGCCCCCAGCCTTGACCCAGCGGGTTGTGCAGGTCCGGCGGCGCGCCCACACTGGTGCGCGACATCAGGTCGGCCTGGCGGCTCCAGGCGTGGCTGCCTGCGGGGCTGCCGCCTACCGCCAGGTCTGCCAGCAAGCCGACGCGCATGCCGGCGTCGCGAGCGGCTTGTTGTGCCCGCGCCAGACTGGCCGAGGCCAGCCATTGACCAAACATGTGCGCGTCGATGTCTTCGGCGTGGCCGTCGGCGTAGCGTCGCGTGTCCGCGGATCGTGGATCACGCAGGCCCGCGGGCCAGTCGGTCCAGGCGAGGGGCGCGCCATGCGCTTGCGTCTGATCCGCATGCAGCGATTCGAACAAGGCGTGATCGCGCAGGTCGGGGCCGGCCGCGTCGCGGTAGGCGTCATAGGCCTGGCGGTGCGCCGCCGTGGCGTCCGCCGGGAAGCCGGCGTGCAGGCGCCGCAGCAGTTGGTGGCGCAGGGTGGCCGCGGCGGGCCAATCGATCAGCGGGCGGGCGTCCAGCGCGCGCAATCGGGTCTGGTCCATGCCGGCCAGCGCAGCGCGCACCGCGCCTTCGCCAAGCACGCCGGCGGGGTCGGCATACAGCGTATTCAGGAACAGTCGGCTGGACGGCGAGTAAGGGCTGCACTGCGCGGGGTCCGCCGCGAACATCGCGTGGACGGGGCTGATGGCCAGCGCATCCGCGCCCGCGGCCCCCGCGGCGACGGCCAGATCGCGCAAGGCGCCGAAATCGCCGAAGCCGTGCGTGGCCTGGGTCAGGTCCGAGGAGGGGCGGCGCAGGCTGTAGAGCTGCACGGCCAGTCCCCACGCGCGGGCCCCCTTGACGCCCGACAGCTCGTCGATCGTCGGCGCGCGTCGGGGCGAGACGGCAAGCGTGGTGTCGCCACCTGGCGTGCTCAGCGCGTAGTAGCCAGGGGTGGCGGGCGCGCGCAGCGTTGGCGCGCCGTCCGGGCCGGGGGCGGTGCGGGTGGAGAGGGGCGCTTGCGACGGCGCCTGCATCTGGCAGGTCCCGGCGCAATCCGCGGGCAACGGCACCGCTTCGCTCGGCAACGCGATCAGCATCGCGGGCAGATGGTTTTGTGCCGAGGCCGCGGACAGGCGCTGGCGGCTGTCGCGGATGTCCGCGTCGGAACCGGCGGGCAGGTCCATCGCGTCAAGCAAGGCGCGCAGCGTATCGGGGGACACGCGGCGAGGGCGGCGGTCGGCGCCGGTCCAGTCTTCGGCGATGCCGGCTTCGGCGGCCAGGGCGGACAAGGCGGTTGGCGCGATGGTGCTCATGTCGCGTCCTCCAGCAGCCACACCGTGCTCTCCGAACACATGCTGCCCAGGGACAAGGCATCGAATGCCCCTGCGCGGGATTCGAAGAGCAGCGAAGAAAACAAATGGCCAGCCGCCGAGTATTTGGGCGGCAGCGCTTCCTGCACCGGCCCCAGGTTGGCGTACAGCGTCAGCCGGGCGCCATCGCCCAGGCGCCATTGCGCGTGGACGCCGTGCTTGCCGACGGCGCGGCCAAACACGTTGCGAGCGCCTTGCAGCCTTGGCGCGATCACGCGTTGGCGCAGCTGCAGCAGCGCCTCGTAGAGCGTGCGCCAACGCTGGGCGTCGTCGTCGTTGCCTGGCTGCCATGGATCGCTTCGGCTGAAGGTGGCGGGGGCATTGGGGTCTGGCACGCCGTGGGCGCCGCCGTCCTCAAAGCCGGGAAAGGCCGAAAACTCCCGCTGGCGTCCTTCCCGAACCGCTTGGGCCAGGTCCGGATCCGTGTGGCTGGTGAAATAGAGAAAGGGCGCGCGGCTGCCGGATTCCTCGCCCATGAAGATCAGCGGAATCTGCGGCGCAAGCAGTTGCAGCGCAACGGCGGCGCGCAGGCGTTCCGTGTTTTCGGCCAACACCGTCAAGCGCTCGCCAGCGGCCCGGTTGCCGGTCTGGTCGTGGTTCTGCAGGAAGAGGACGAACGCCGTGGGGGGCAGATGGCCGCTGGGTTCGCCGCGTGGGGCGCCCTGGCGGAAGGGCGAAGGCTGGCCCTGGTAGAGCCAGCCTTGCGCCACGCACCGCGCCAGGGCCTCGGCCGGGCGGTTCGCATAGTCGGCATAGTAGCCATGCGATTCGCCTGTCAACAGGTGATGCAGCACATGGTGCGCGTCGTCATTCCATTGGGCGTCGAACCCCTGGACGAGCAGGCTGGCGCGGTTGTCGTCGTTTTCCAGGACCAGATGGACGTGGCGTTGCGCGGGGATCTGTCCGCGGACGAATTGCGCCAGCTCGACCAGCCAGTCCGGGTCCGAGATCGCGTGCACGGCGTCCAGCCGGAGGCCGTCGAAACGGAACTCCGTCAGCCAATACAAGGCGTTCTCTTCGAAATAGCGGCGCACCGCCGGCTGGCGGAAATCGATGGCGTTGCCCCACGGCGTGGCCACGTCGTTGCGGAAGAAGGGCGCGGCGTACTGCGGCAGGTAATTGCCGTCCGGGCCGAAATGGTTGTAGACCACGTCCAGCATCATGCTCATCCCCAGGCCGTGCGCCGTGTCCACCAGATGCTTGAGCGCGTCCGGGGGCCCATAGGCCGCGTCCGGCGCGTAGGGCAGCACGCCGTCATAGCCCCAGTTGCGCGGGCCGGGGAAATCCGCGACGGGCATCAGTTCGATGACGGTGACGCCCAACTCCGCCAGCGCCGGCAGCCGGTCTGCCAAGCCCGCAAAGCCGCCCGCCAGGCCCGCGTGCGCTTCGTAGATGACGGATTCCTCCCACGGCCGGCCATGCCAGGCCGGGTGCTGCCAGGCATACGTGTCGGGCCCGGCGACGATGCTGGCGCCGTGCACGTCGCCGTCTTGCTGGCGCGAGGCGGGGTCCGGCACGGCCAATCCGTCGCCGATGCGGTAGCGGTAGCGGGTGCCCGGCGGGCAATCGACGTCGGTCTGGGCGTAGCCCTCCGCGTCGGGGCGCAGGGGGATCGGGTCGCGTCCGTCGATCAGCAAGGCCAGCCCGGCGGGCGCGGTGGGCGCCCACAGGCGAAAGCGCGTGCCCCCGTCGGGCAGGGGCAGCGCGCCATGGGTGTAGGGCTCGGGCCAGGCCGTCATGACGACGCTCCGGGAATGCAGGTGGCCGACAGCAGCACGAGGCTGTGCGCCTGCACGGTGACGTCGGTCTCGGCGACCGGCGCCGCCGGGACCTGCGTGGCGGAATCCAGTTCCCGGATCCACGGTTGCGCGGGCGGGGGCAGGGTGAAAACGGCGGGTTCGGCGCCCGGATTCAGCAGCAGCAGCGTGATGTCCGCGCTGCCGTCTTCGCGCAGCGCGGCGCGGCGCAGCGCCATGGTGAGCGCTTGCGGGTCGTCCCAGGCCTCCTGGCCGATCGGGCCGCCGGCGGTGTCGAACCAGCCGATGGCCGCGACACCCGGGCAGACTTCCTGGGCGGCGTCGCCAAAGCGCGCGGCGCGCAAGCTGGGATGGTCGCGGCGCAACGCCACGGCACGCGCCACGAAATGGCTCAAGGCGCGGCCGGCATCGCTTTGCGCCAGCGTCCAGTCCAGCCACGACAGGGGGCTGTCCTGGCAGTACGCATTGTTGTTGCCGTCCTGGCTGTTGCCGAATTCGTCCCCGGCCAGCATCATCGGCGTGCCGTCGGACAGGAACAGCGTCGCCAGAAGCGCCCGCTGCACTTGACCGCGCCGTTCCAGGATGGCTTCGTCCTGCGTCGGCCCTTCCTCGCCCCAGTTGTGGCTGTAGTTCTCGCCGTGGCCGTCGTTGCCGCCTTCGCCATTGGCCTCGTTGTGGCTGCCGTCATAGCTCACCAGGTCTTGCGTCGTGAAGCCGTCGTGGGACGCCACGAAGTTGACGCTGGCCCAAGGCCGGCGATGGCGCCGGTCGAAGACGTCGCGCGAACCGCACAGCCTGGCCGCCATGTCGCCCCGCATGCCTTCATCGCTGCGCCAATAGCGCCGCACCGTGTCGCGGTAGCGGTCGTTCCATTCCGCCAGCCCGGGCGGGTGGTTGCCCAGCTGATAGCCATCCGGCCCGATGTCCCACGGTTCCGAGATCAGTTTCACGCCGGCCAGCACCGGGTCTTGCAACAGGGCGTCGAAAAAGCCCGCCCCCG
>CAUSDE010000050.1:0-44275 GCA_963530045.1 uncultured Achromobacter sp. | reverse complement strand
GCTCAGGCCTTCGGGCTTTAGCTTCTGACCGTCCAACTTCTGGGGGTCAGTTCACGCGAGGCCGGGTTTTTTACGCCGTCTTGCTTACGGCTTGACGAGAAGGTCCGACATGTCGTCGGCGTGTTCCTCTTCGACCGCCAGGATCTCTTCCAGCATGCGGCGCGTGGTGGAATCCTGTTCGCCCAGGTAATCGATCATCTGCCGGTAGCTGTCGATGGCGATGCGCTCGGCGATCAGGTTTTCCTTGATCATCTCTTCCAGCGTGGCGCCTTCGACGTATTCCGAATGGCTGCGCTCCAAGAGGCCCTTGGGCGACAGGTTCGGCTCGCCGCCCAATTGCACGATGCGTTCGGCCAGGCGGTCCGCATGCTCTTGTTCCTGCATGGCGTGTTCGGCGAATTCGGCGGCCACTGGTTCCGCATTCAGGCCTCGGGCCATGAAGAAGTGGCGCTTGTAGCGCAGCACACAGACAATCTCGGTGGCCAACGCTTCATTCAGCAGCTTCAACACCGTCTGCCGGTCCGCGCGGTAGCTATCCGTGACAGCCCCCGATTCAATGTCCTGGCGCGCCTTGGCACGGATGGCCTTCACGTCCATGTCGAAAGGACGGTTTGCCTTCTGGGCGTTTTGGGTTGCTTGTTCCATATCGTTAGCTCCTCGGGTTAGTGAATGCACTACGACGCTGGATTTCCAGTCGTACCGAACAACTCAGTCTACCGATCATGGACGATCTTGCTGTGTCCAAACATTGCTCCTGCCCCCAATTAGCGATCCCCCCGGGGCCCGGGAACGCCTCTGCAAACCT
This sequence comes from uncultured Achromobacter sp., assembly GCA_963530045.1. Taxonomy (GTDB): domain Bacteria; phylum Pseudomonadota; class Gammaproteobacteria; order Burkholderiales; family Burkholderiaceae_B; genus Achromobacter. The sequence continues at coordinate 43,470 of CAUSDE010000050.1, read as the reverse complement.
TGCGTAAACTATCGGCTTCCCGAAAAGCCCGTGACGCAATCTGTAACGGGACCGGCAATCTCCGACCTTTTATGACTCTGAAGAATATTTGCGTGTATTGCGGCTCGAACCCCGGCACCCGTCCGGACTATATCGAGCAGGCCCGCGTGCTGGCGCGCGAATTGGTCAAACGGGACCTGGGCCTGGTGTACGGCGGATCGGTCGTCGGCATCATGGGCGTCGTGGCCAATGAAGTTCTGGCCGGCGGCGGCCGCGTGATCGGTGTGATTCCCGAGATGCTGCAAAAGAAGGAACAGGCGCACCTGGGCCTGACCGAACTGCATCTGGTGCAGAATATGCACGAGCGCAAGGCCATGATGATCGAGAAGGCTGACGGATTCATCGCGTTGCCCGGCGGCGCCGGCACGCTGGAGGAATTCTTCGAAGTCTGGACCTGGGCGCAGTTGAACATGCACCAGAAGCCCTGCGGCCTGCTGAACGTCGCGGGATACTACGATGCGCTGGTGCAGTTCGTGGACCATGCCGTCGACGAAGCGTTCATCCGCCCGCAGCACCGCGACATGCTGGTGGTGGAAGAAGACCCCGCCGTCATGCTGGACCGCTACGCCATCTACGAAGCGCCCAATGTCTCGAAGTGGTTCGACCCCATCAAGGCGTAAAACCGCCCTTTCATGATCCCGACGGAAGCCCACGCAATGATCCTCGATCCGTTGTCCCCTTCCTCTACCGAGTCCGTGCTGCGCGACTATTTCCACGCCAAGGACGAGAACCGCCCGCACTACATGGCACGCGCGTTCGCGGACGACGCCGTGCTGAAAATGGCCTTGCGCACGCAGGCCATCGCCTTCCCGCCTGAATCGCATGGCCTCGCGGCGATCGCCGACACGCTGGTGCGCAAGTTCGGCCAGACCTACGACAACGTGTACACGTTCTACCTGTCGCGGCCGGCCCCGGGCGCCCGCCTGCCCGACTACCAATGCGACTGGATCGTGGCCATGACCGAAAAGGCCACGGGCAATGTTCGAGTGGGCTGTGGCCGGTACGACTGGAAATTCCAGGCCGAGCCTTACCGCGCTACCGACCTGACCATCACGATCGAAACCATGGTGACGCTGCCCCCGGGCGACATGGCCGCCGTCTTCGGCTGGCTGCTGGCGCTGGACTACCCGTGGACGAACGCCGCGCGCGTCGTGGCCAGCGCCCCGCCGCTAGAAGCGCTGGCGCCCGTCGTGCACTACCTGCTTCACCCCAACGGCTTGTAACCCCGTCTCAGCCGGCTAATGGATCCTTACTTGAAATACGACATCGCAGCATTTGATTTTGACGGAACCCTGGCGGACACGATGCCCTGGTTCAATTCCATCCTGAACACCGTGGCCGACAAATACGGCTTTCGCAAGATCGACTTGTCGGAACGCGAAAACCTGCGCCACCGCGAGGCCTCCGAAATCCTGAAGTACCTGGGCATCCCGCTGTGGAAGCTGCCGGCGATCATGTCGCACGTGCGCACGCTGATGCAGGACATCGATCCCAGCGTGCATCTGTTCGACGGCATTGCCGACGTGCTCGCGCGCCTGAAGGCCGCCGGGCTGCGGCTGGCGGTGATCAGTTCGAACTCCATTGAAAACGTGCAGCGCGTGCTGGGCCCGGACGCCGCCGCACTGTTCGACGACTACGAATGCGGCACCGACCTGTTCGGCAAGGCCGCCAAGATCGACCGCCTGATGCGCCGGCACGAGATCGCCCCCGAACGCTTCCTGCTGGTGGGCGACGAAATGCGCGACATCGACGCCGCCCGCAAGGCAGGCGTGCAAGTGGGTTCCGTCGCTTGGGGTTATAACCATGTAGACGCCCTGCGCGAACGCGGCCCCGACGAGATCTTCCTGGCCGTCGCCGACCTGCCTGCCATCCTGGCCTGACCACGGACCTCCGCCATGCACACCGATCCCGCCCACCTTGTCACTGACGCCGCCGCCTTGCAGGCACTGTACGGCTCGCCCGGCGAAGCCTCGCTGAAGAAGGAAGTGGATCACGTGCATCCGCACTATCGCGCCTTCATCGAGGCCGCGCCGTTCGCGGTGCTGGCCACCTCCGGCCCGGGCCGGCTGGACGCCTCGCCTCGCGGCGACCCCGCGGGCTTTGTCGTGGTCGAAGATGAAAAGACGCTGCTGCTGCCCGACCGCCGCGGCAACAACCGCATCGACAGCCTGCTGAACATCCTGGCCGATCCGCGCGTAGCGCTGCTGTTCCTGGTGCCCGGCGTGGGCGAAACCCTGCGCGTGAACGGCACGGCGCGCATCAGCGTGGACCCCGCCCTGCTGGCGCGCTTCGGAATGGACGGCAAGCTGCCGCGCTCCGTGCTGATCGTCGACGTGCAGACGGTCTATTTCCAGTGCTCGCGCGCCCTCTTGCGTTCCCGCCTGTGGGACCCGGCGACCCAGGTGCCGCGCAGCGCGCTGCCCAGCGTCGGCCGCATCCTGTCCGACCTCACCGCGGGCACCTTCGACGGCGACACCTACGACCGCGACCTGCCCGCACGCGCGGCCAGCACGCTGTATTGATCCAGACCGAAGGACGTCCCATGGCCCGCAACGTGGAAATCAAGGCGCAAGTCGACAGCCTAGCGGCCATCGAGCCCCTGGCCGCCGCGCTGTCCGGGCAAGAGCCCGTCTCCATCGCCCAGGACGACACCTTCTTCACCTGCACGCATGGCCGGCTGAAGCTGCGCGCATTCGCCGACGGCACGGGCGAACTGATCTTCTACCAGCGCGCCGACGACACGAGCCCGAAGGAGAGCTTCTACGTCATCTCGCCGACCGATTCGCCCGACACCTTGCGCGAAGCCCTCACGCACGCGTATGGCGCGATCGGCCGCGTGAAGAAGCAACGGACGGTGTTCATGGCCGGACGCACCCGCATCCATCTGGACCGGGTGGAAGGCCTGGGGGAATTCCTGGAATTGGAAGTGGTGCTGCGCGACGGCGAAAGCGCCGCGGCCGGCATGGAAGAAGCCCGCACCCTGATGGACGGGCTGGGGGTGGCGCCCACGCAGTTGCTGTCGGGCGCCTACCTGGACCTGCTGGCCAGCTGCCGGCCGTAAGGACTCAGTCCGGCTGCCAGCCGCGCACGAACACGTCCACCGGCTGGCGCTTGCCGCCGGCTTTCTGCAATTCAAGCAGCCGCAGCACGCCGTTGCCCGTGGCGATATCGATGCCTGACGCATCGGCGCGCAGCACGCGGCCGGGTTCCGCCGTGGTGGGCGTCGCCAGCGCCTGCGCGCGCCAGACCTTCACCGGGTCAGGCAAGCCGGGCAGGCGGATGCTGGCGCCGGGCACCGGGTTGAATGCGCGCACGCGGCGTTCCAGCAGTTCGGCCGGCTGGGTGCAATCCAGGGCGGCTTCGGCCTTGTCCAGCTTGGCCGCGTAGGTCACCCCGGCTTCCGGCTGCTTGGTGGGCGCAAGGCCCCCCTGGTCCAGCGCATTCAATGCCTGGACGATGGCTTCACCGCCGGCCAGCGCCAACGCGTCGTGCAATTGCGCCGCATTGGTGTCGCCCGTGATGGGCACCACGCGTTCCAGCAGCATGTCGCCGGTGTCCAGTCCCTCGTCCATCTGCATGATGGTCACGCCGGTCTGCGCGTCGCCGGCTTCGATCGCGCGCTGGATGGGCGCGGCGCCGCGCCAGCGCGGCAACAGGCTGGCGTGGATGTTCAGGCAACCCAGGCGCGGCAGGTCCAGCACCCACTGCGGCAGGATCAGGCCATAGGCCGCCACGACCATGACGTCGGGCGCGACTTGCTCCAGCAGCGCACGGGCCTCGGCGGCCTCGTCGGGATAGCGGCCGTCCAGGCGCAGGCTGCGCGGCTGGGCAACGGGAATGCCCGCGTCCAGCGCGGCTTGCTTGACCGGGCTGGGCGTCAGCTTCAGCCCGCGCCCGGCAGGCCGGTCGGGCTGCGTCATGACGAGCGCGATGTCGTGGCCCGCGGCCCGCAGGGCGTCGAAGGCGATACGGGCGAATTCCGGCGTGCCGGCAAAGACTAGGCGCATGAGATGAAGAACAAAGAATGAAAGTGGATGCCAGGGCTCAGCGGATCCGGCTTTGCCGGTCCACCGGAGCCGCCCCCTCGGCGGCCCCTTGTGGGGCCCGCGCAAGCGGGTAGGGGGAGGGATTTCCCGTCAGTCGCGCAGCGCTTCGCGCTCGGCCTTCTTCAGCTTGGTCTTGATGCGGTTCTGCTTCAGGTTGGACAGGTATTCGACGAAGACCTTGCCCTCCAGGTGGTCGAGTTCGTGCTGTACGCACACGGCCAGCAGGCCGTCGGCTTCGAACTCGAACGGCTTGCCGTCGATGTCCAGCGCCTTGCAGCGGATACGCGAGGCGCGTTCGACCTCGTCGTAGACGCCGGGCACGGACAGACAGCCTTCTTCGTAGATCTTGTGGTCGTCGCTGTGCCAGGTGATCTCGGGGTTGATCAAGGTGAGCAGCTGATTGCTGTCCTCGGACACGTCGATCACGACGACGCGCTCGTGCACGTCCACCTGGGTCGCGGCCAGGCCGACGCCCGGCGCGTCATACATGGTCTCGGCCATGTCGCGCACCAGTTGACGGATGCGGTCGTCGACTTCGGCTACCGGCTTGGCCTTTTTGTGCAAGCGCGGGTCCGGGTAGCGAAGGATAGGAAGTAAAGCCATTGCGGGGGTGTCGCCAGTGATTGATGCTTACCTAAGAGTTTAATTCATTAGAGTCTTGATTTCTAATAGTTTTCGGCTAAGTCGAGCATTGTTGGCATTGCTGCGTCCCCATTATTTCGACGCCACGCGGCACGCTCGGTGTGACCATTACGTCCCGCTCGGCCAGCATCGCCTGCCCCGCATGCGACACTCACGCACCCCTGGACGCCTTACGCGCTTGCCCCATGCCGCTTACGCATTCTTCCGCCGAACTGTCCGCCTGGCTGCGGCTGTCCCTGGAACCCAACATCGGTTCCGCCACCACCTGCATGCTGCTGGGCGCACTCGGCCTGCCCGAGCAGATCTACGCCCAGCGCGCCACGGCACTCGTCCGCCACATTCCCGAAGCGTTGGCGCGCCAACTGGCCGCGCCCATGGCGACAGACATGGCGGCCCAGGTGGACAGCGCGCTGGAATGGGTGAGCGCCCCCGGCCGGCACATCCTGACCCTGGCCGATCCCACCTATCCGCAAAGCCTGCTGACGATCGCCGACCCGCCCATCCTGCTGTACGTGGCGGGCGACCCAAGCTATCTGCAAGGCCCGTCGCTGGCCGTCGTGGGCGCGCGCAATGCCACGCCCGGCGGCCAGGAGAATGCCCGCGCCTTCGCCCGCCATCTGGCCACGCACGGCTGGCGCGTCGTGAGCGGGCTAGCGCTGGGCATCGACGCCGCCGCGCATGAAGGGGCGCTGGACGCGGGCCCGGACGGCGCGGGCACGGTCGCCGTCATGGGCACCGGGATCGACCGCATCTATCCTGCCCGCCACCGGGAGCTGGCGCACCGCATCGCCGCGCATGGCGCGCTGGTTTCCGAATTTCCGCTGGGCACCGGCGCCCTGCCCCCGCACTTTCCCAAACGCAACCGCATCGTCGCCGGCCTCGCGCGGGGCGTGCTGGTGGTGGAAGCCGCCAAGCAAAGCGGGTCGCTCATCACGGCAAGGCTGGCGGGCGAAAGCGGCCGCGAAGTCTTCGCCATCCCCGGCTCCATCCATTCCCCGCTGTCGCGCGGCTGCCACGCGTTGATACGCCAAGGCGCCAAACTGGTGGAAACAGCCGCCGACATCACCGACGAGCTGGGCGGCGGCCCGATGCCCGGCGTGCGCGGCGCGCCCCGGCCCGAAGCGTCGCTGCCCGCCCACCCCGTGCTGGAAGCGCTGGGCTTTGACCCGCTGTATCTCGATACCCTGCAGGGACGCCTGACGATGGACACCGGCGACCTGCAAGCGCAGCTGGTGGAACTGGAATTGCAGGGCCGCATCGCCCGCCTGGATGACGGCCGCTACCAGCGCTTGAAGTAGGGCCGCATGCCCCCGCCCCGCGCAAGCGGAGTGCCGCGCGATGGCGCTAATATTGGCGCTAGCGCCGCAGACATGCGCGCCGCGTCACCCCATACCGAACCAGGAAGAGACATGGCTTTGCCCTCCCGCGTGAAGATCGTCGAGGTGTCGCCTCGCGACGGTCTGCAGAATGAAAAGGAATTCGTGCCCACCGACATCAAGGTGGAACTGGTCAATCGCCTGGCCGCGGCGGGCTTCCCCAATGTGGAAGCCGCCTCGTTCGTGTCGCCCAAGTGGGTGCCGCAGATGGCCGACGGCGCCGACGTGATGGCGCGCATCGAACGCCGTCCCGGCACGATCTATTCGGTGCTGACGCCGAACATGAAGGGTTTTGAAGGCGCACTGGCCGCCGGCGCGGACGAGATCGTGATTTTCGGCGCCGCCAGCGAAGCGTTCTCGCAAAAGAACATCAACTGTTCCATCGCCGAATCCATCGCCCGCTTCGAACCCGTGGTGCAGGCCGCGCGTGAAGCCGGCATCCGCGTGCGCGGCAGCATCAGCTGCGCGCTGGGGTGCCCGTACCAGGGCGACGTTCCCGTGGAGTCGGTGGTCGACGTGGCCCAGCGCTACCTGGCGATGCAGGTCGACGAGATCGACGTGGCCGACACCATTGGCGTGGGCACGCCGCAGCGCGTGCGCGACGTGATGGCGGCGGTGACGCGCGTGGTCGACCCGGCACGCGTGTCCGGCCACTTCCACGACACCTACGGCCAGGCGCTGGCCAACATCCTGGCCGCGCTGGAAACCGGCATCTCCATCTTCCACACCTCGGTCGCCGGCCTGGGCGGCTGCCCCTACGCCAAGGGCGCCACCGGCAACGTCGCGACCGAAGACGTGCTGTACATGCTGCGCGGCCTGGACATCGACACCGGCGTGGACTTCGACGCCGTGGTCGACATCGGCCAATGGATGTCGGCCCACCTGAACCGCAAGGGTTCCAGCCGGGCCGGCAACGCGATCGCCGCCAAACGGGCCGCATGACCTCGCCTGACTCCGCCCCCGCCGAGCAAGACCGGGCCGCGCTCCTGCGCGAGATCGGCCCGCTGCCGCTGTCGGGCCAGGCGTGGCCCGACTGGGTGCGCATCCTGGCCTGGGTGATCCTGGCCGTGCTGGGCGTGCAGGTGGTGACGACCGCCATCCGCGCGCCCGCGCAGCCGTTCGATACCGTGCTGGCGGTGGTGGTGGTGCTGTGCTTCGTGGGCCTGCTGTTCGTGTCCTGGCACATGCAGACGTCGATCACCACCATCGATGACCGCGGCCTGCGCCAGACCTGGTTCACGCGCCGCGAAGTCGCCTGGGAAGACGTGCGCTATGCGCGCTTCGTGCCCATGCTGTTTTCGAAACGGCTGGTGGTGTTCACCCACCGGGGACGGCCGGTGATCCTTCAGGGCGGCACGCGCGAATTGCGCAGCGCCTTCGTGAAGATCGCGCAGGTGTACCGGCGGGGCTGATGGACGGATCGCGCACGGCAGCCGGCAGGAACGCCGTCCCCTAGCGCACGCGACCCATCGGGCACCGTTTACGTTTTGCCGGTCAGCGGATCGGCAACGCGTACATCAAGCCGCCCTGCGTCCACTGCGCATTCAGGCCGCGCTTGATCTTCAGCGGGCTGCCCTGGCCCACGTTGCGCTCGAAGCTCTCGCCGTAGTTGCCCACCTGCTTGACGATGTTGTAGGCCCACTTTTCGTCCAGCCCCAGGTTGGCGCCGCCGCCAGGCGTGACGCCCAGGATGCGCTTGATGTTGGGGTTGGCGCTCTTGGCCTGTTCGTCCACGTTCTTGGACGTCACGCCGTATTCTTCCGCTTCGATCATCGCCGACAACGACCAGCGCACGATGTTCAGCCACGCGTCGTCGCCCTGGCGCACGAAGGGGCCCAGCGGCTCTTTCGAGATGATCTCGGGCAACACGACGTAGTCATCGGGATTCTGCAGCTTCGAGATGCGGATGGAAGCCAGGCCGGACGCGTCCGTGGAGAAGACGTCGCAGCGGCCCGCGGCGAACGCGTTGACCACTTCGTTGAACGTCTCGATCACCACCGGCTTGTACGTCACGTTGTTGGCGCGCGCCCAGTCGGCCAGCGTGTTCTCGTTGGAGGTGCCGGTCTGCAGGCAGATCGTGGCGCCGTTGATCTCTTTGGCGCTTTTCACGCCCAGCGACTTCGGCACCAGGAAGCCCTGGCCGTCGTAGAAGTTGATGCCGGCGTGAATGATGCCCAGCGCGGTGTCGCGCTGCTGCGTGACGGTGGTGTTGCGCGTCAGCACGTCCACTTCGCCGGATTGCAGCGCGGTGAAGCGCTGTTGTGAATTCAGCGGCACGACCTTGATCTTGTCGGCGTCGCCGAAGACCGCCGCGGCGATCGCGCGGCACAGATCCACGTCCAACCCTTGCCATTTGCCTTGCGCATCGGGCGCCGAGAAGCCCGCGAAGCCCGTGGTCGTGCCGCACGCCACCGCGCCGCGCTGGCGCACGACGTCCAGTGTTGCCGCCTGTGCGCCTTGCGCCGCCGCCATCAAGAGCGCCGCGCCCACCAACCCTTTTGCAATGTTCATGACCTGGATTCCTGTTATGCCGGGCGCGGGGACGCGCCGAGGCGAGAAGCTTATAGACATGAAGCGCCCGCGCCAAATAACAAGCGCTTATTTAGGTATATCCGCCGCACCCGGATGCGGGCGCCGGCGGACAGGTTCCCAGCATAACCAAGGCTTGCGCGGCCCGGCTTGGCCGCGGTCAAGTCCGGTTCACGCCGCCAGCGAGATCGATACGGGTTCGTTGGCTTCGCAGGCCTCCAGCGCGCGGCCCAGCCGGACCATGCCCTGGGCGATCTGGCTTTCGTTCATGGTGGCGAACGACATGCGCATGGCGAAGAGATCGGCCTGGTCGGCATTGGCGTAGAAGGCCTTGCCCGGCACGTAGACCACTTCGTGTTCGATGGCGTACGGCAACAAGCGCGTGGCGTCGACCTCACCCGTCAGGCGGGCCCAGAAGAACATGCCGCCTTCGGGCTTGCTGAAGCTGATGCGGCCATTGAGCTCGCGGGCCAGCGATTCGGCCATCGCGTCGCAGCGCAGGCCATACGCGGCGCGGATGCGCGGCACGTGTTCTTCATAGCGGCCGTTGGCCAGGTATTGCGCCACCGTTTCCTGGATCCATGCGGACGAGGCCATGTCATCGGCCGCCTTGGCGCCAACGCAGCGGCGGCGGATCTCGGGCGGCGCGACCAGCCAGCCGATGCGCAGCGCGGGCGCCATGGTCTTGGACATGCTGGCCAGGTAGACCGCCCAGTGGCGTGCTTCGCCTTCGGCCAGGGCTGCGATGGGCGGCACCGCTACGCCGGCAAAGCGCAGTTCGCTGTACGGGTCGTCTTCCACGATCAGGAAGCGGTGCTTGACCGCCAGTTCAAGCAAGCGCAGGCGGCGCTGACGCGTCAGCGTGGCGCCGCAGGGGTTCGAGAACGACGCAACTACGCAGACCATCTTGGGCTTGATGCGGGCGGCCAATTCATCCAGCGCGTCCACATCGATGCCGTCGGGGCCGGAGGGCACCGTATGCACCGTGGCGCCCGTGTAGCGCAACGCCTGGACGGAATTCGGGAAGGCGGGCGATTCGATGATGGCATGGTCGCCGGGTTGCAGCATCACGCGGGTCAGCAGCGCCAGCGCCTGCTGCGATCCGCCCGTCACCATCAATTCCGTGTCGGCGTTGCACTGCAGGCCGCGCGCGGCGGACAGGCGCGCCAATTCGTGGCGCAGGCTGGCCTGGCCGTCGATGTTGGAATACTGCAGGCAGGCGCCCAGACGGGCCAGCACCTGTGTGGACGCGATCGACAGGCCATCCACATCGAAAAGCTCTTGCGCGGGGTAACCGCCCGCAAGCGAGATCGTGCCCGGCCGCATGGCATAGGGCATGAGCGATCGGATGGGGGATGCGGGGGGATTCAGGAAAGGCGTGGCAAAGGCGTATTCTGGCGCAGCGCTGGACATGGCGGGGGACTGGAAAGGTGGGAGACCGTGTCGCCCGAGGGGCGGCGCCGGGAGGGCATAGAACATTGAAATATAAACAAAACTCTACAAATTCTAAGCCTGGCGATTACGCAGGGTCAACGGCGAAAACGGCCAGTGTGGCGAAACGATCTTGCACAGTCCTACACTATGGGACATCCTGTTCCTGCAAGAGAGCTGCATGACCGTCGTAGACACCATGGCCGGGCGCCTTGCCCAGATTCAGCAACGTATCGCCGACGCGTGCGCGCGCGCCGGACGCGCGCCCGGCAGCGTCGTCCTGCTGCCTGTCAGCAAGACCTTCGACGTGGACGCGATCCGCGAAGCCATGGCGCTGGGCCTGAACCGGTTCGGCGAAAACAAGACGCAGGAGATCCGCCAAAAGGCCGCCGCGCTGGCAGGCCAAGGCCTCGAATTTGTGCTGATCGGGCATCTGCAGACCAATAAATCGAAGGATGCCGCCCGCGACGCGACCGAAGTCCAGTCGCTGGACCGCCCCGACCTGGCCGAAGCCCTGCACCGCCGGCTGCTGAACGAAGGGCGGACGCTGGACGTGCTGGTGCAGGTGAAAACCTCGGCCGAACCCAGCAAATTCGGCATGGCCGCCGAAGACGTGCCGGCCTTCCTGCGCCGCATCGCCGCCGAATTCCCCACCCTGAAGGTGAAGGGCCTGATGACGCTGGCGGTGAATTCCCCCGACCCCGAGGCGGTGCGCGCGTGCTTTCGCGCCCTGCGCGAGCTGCGCGACCGCTTGCGGGCCGAAGACATCGCCGGGATCTCGCTGGACCGATTGTCGATGGGAATGAGCGGCGACTTCGAACTGGCGATCGAGGAAGGATCGACCGAAGTGCGCATCGGCACGGCCATCTTCGGCGCGCGCACCTACCCCGATCCGCAGTAGCCGGCGGCGTGGTGCACTGCGGGAAAACCGGGGGGCCTCGGGGCCCCTTTCCGGCGGGCGCGCGAGGCATAATAGCGTCGCAAAAATAGCGACGCAGACCGACGGCGCAAGACACGACGCCGCCGACGTCGCGCTCAATACAGACCCCGCACGAGGAGACACCCCATGCAGAACCCCGCACGGCGCCTGGTGGCGCTGGCCGCCCTGTCGCTGGCCGCCGCCACCGCTTCCGCCCAATCCTGGCCCACGCAACCCATCCGCTGGATCGTGCCCTACCCGGCCGGCGGAGGCACCGATGTCGTCGCCCGCACGGTCGCCAGCGGCCTGGAAAAGCCCCTGGGCCAGACCATCGTGGTCGAAAACCGCCCCGGCGCCGCCACCATCATCGGCGCCACCGCCATCGCGCAATCCGAACCCACCGGCTACATGATCGGCACGGCCGACTCCGGCACGCTGGCCTTCAATTCGTCGCTGTACGCCAAGCTGTCCTACGACCCGGCCAAGTTCACCTACATCGGCGGCATCGCCAAGTTTCCGCTGCTGCTGGCCGTGAACGTCAACTCGCCCTACAAGACGGTCGACGACGTGCTGGCTGCCGCCAAGAAGGAACCCGGCAAGCTGACCGCGGCCTCCGCCGGCGCGGGCTCGCCCCACCACCTGGCGCTGGAGCTCTTCAAGCAGCGCACGGGCGCCAACCTGCTGCACGTGCCCTACAAGGGCGCCGCTCCCGCCATCCAGGACCTGCTGGGCGGACAGGTGGACGTGATGTTCATCGACCTGGCCTCGGGCCTGCCCAACGTGAAGGCCGGCAAGCTGCGCGTCCTGGCAGCCGCCACGCCCGAGCGCGTGTCGGTGCTGCCCGACACGCCGACGATGGCCGAGCAAGGCGTGGCCAACTTCACGGCTTACGCATGGCAAGGCCTGGTGGGCCCGGCCGGCGTGCCGGACGCAGTGGTCAAGAAGCTGTCGGCCGACCTGGACGCCACGCTCAAGACCCCGGCCGTGTCACAGAAGATGCTGGACATGGGCGTGATCCCGATGCCGATGTCGGCACAGGATTTCAAGGCCTATGCCGAGCAGGAGCGCAGCGCCTGGGCTGACGTGATCAAGAAGGCGAACATCAAGCTGGAATGATCGGGCAGCCGCCCGGCCGGCCATGGCAAAAAGCCGCAGCCCTTTTGGGCCGCGGCTTTTTTTGCGCCTGCTGGCGTTACGCCGGCTTCAGTCCGCCGTGACGGGGATGCGTCGGGGCTGCGCCTCTCGTGCGCGCGGAATGCGAAGCGTCAGGACGCCCTGCTTCAGGCTGGCGTTGATCTGCGCGCGGTCGAACTCCTGCCCGAGCCGGAACGCGCGCCGGAACACCGGCGCGCGCAATTCGCCCAACACCAGTTGCAGATCGCCCGGCGTGGCCACGGATGCCTCGCCCTCGATCACCAGTACGTCAGACTCCACGTTGATGTGCAGCCGTTCTTTGGACACGCCGGGCAGGTCTGCGACCAGCGTGATGGCTTGCGGGTCTTCGTAGACGTCCACGGCGGGCACGGTGACTGCCCTGCCTTCGCGCTTGGCCGAGTCGTCCGCGGTCACGGTGAGATCTTTGCGGTCATTCATGATCGGTACTCCTTATGCGGTTGGCGGAACTTAGTGCACGGGCACGACCCGCGGCTTGGACGACTCCTTGCGCTTGATCGAGATGGCCAGGCAGCCGTCCGTGTAGCGCGCCTGCACTTGGTCCGGATCCACGTCGGCAGGCAGCTCGATCACCCGCGTATACCGTCCGTGCGCCCGTTCGCGCGCGTAATAGCGGGCGCTCTCCGGCAATTCTGGCGAGGTGCGTTCGCCGCTGATGGTCAGCACGCGCTTTTCGATCGTGACATTCAGGTCGTCAGGCTGCATGCCTGGCACAAAGGCGACCACTTCGACCGAGTCGCCGGACACCCCAACGTTCACGGGCGGGAACAGGGCCTGCGGGGTGGCGCGCAAGGCCGCCGGCACGCCGGCGCTGCGCAAGACGCGCCCCATGTGTTCCTGAATGGCGTCGAAGGCCGACGCGAAGCCGCTATCGCTGAATGGAAAGTTGCTCATGTTGGTCTCCCGAATGGAAAGGGACAGATCAGGACACGACGCAATCGCGGCTGGTGCGACCGCAGGTCTGATCGCCTCAAGACCAATGATGGGAACAATTTCGCCGACTTCAAGAGTCGGCGAAATGGGAAAAAATGGGATCGTCCGCCCTGCGCCACAGCGTGGCGCAGGGGGTGTGAAAGCGGCGTGACGCCTACACCAGAACGCGCTCGATGCCGCCCGCGTTGGCGCGCTTCACGTAGTCTTCCATCCAGCCTTCGCCCAGGATGTGGCGCGCCATCTCGACCACGATGTAGTCCGCGTCCATGCCGGTGTCGCCTTCATAGCGCGACAGGCCTTGCAGGCACGACGGGCAGGAAGTCAGCACTTTCACGTCACCGGCAAAGCCGTCGCTGCGCAGCGCGGCGTCGCCCTTCAGCAGCTCTTCTTGCTTGCGGAAGCGCACCTGCGTGGAGATGTCCGGCCGGCTCACCGCCAGAGTGCCCGATTCGCCGCAGCAGCGGTCGCTCTTGATGGCGTCGTCGCCCACGAGGGCGCGCACCGTCTTCATGGGCTCCTGCAGCTTCATCGGCGTATGGCAGGGGTCGTGGTACATGTAGCGCACGCCCTTGGCGCCTTCCAGCTTGATGCCCTTTTCAAGCAGGTACTCGTGGATGTCGATCAGGCGGCAACCAGGGAATATCTTGTCGAACTCATAGCCCGACAACTGGTCGTAACAGGTGCCGCAGCTGACCACCACCGTCTTGATGTCCAGGTAGTTCAGCGTGTTGGCGACGCGATGGAACAGCACCCGGTTGTCGGTGATGATCTGTTCGGCCTTGTCCGTCATGCCATTGCCGCGCTGGGGATAGCCGCAGCACAGGTAGCCCGGCGGCAGCACGGTCTGCACGCCCGCATGCCACAGCATGGCTTGCGTGGCCAGGCCGACTTGCGAGAACAGGCGCTCGGAGCCGCAGCCCGGGAAGTAGAACACCGCTTCCGTATCGGCGGTGGTGCCCTTGGGGTCGCGGATGATCGGCACGTAGTTCGCGTCTTCGATGTCCAGCAGCTTGCGCGCGGCCTGCTTGGGCAGCCCGCCCGGCATCTTCTTGTTCACGAAGTGCACGATCTGTTCGCGCAGCGGCGGCTTGCCGACTGTAGCCGGCGGCTTGGCCGTCTGCTTTTTCACCAGGCCCGAAAACAGATCGTGCGCGGCGCGCTGGACCTTGTAGCCCACGCCCACCATCGCCTTGCGGGTGGCGTTGATGGTGGCCGGATCCTTGGCGTTCAGGAAGAACATGGCGCTGGCCGTGCCCGGATTGAACGACTTGCGGCCCATGCGGCGCAGCACGGCGCGCATGTTCATCGACACGTCGCCGAAATCGATGTCGACCGGACAGGGGTTGTAGCACTTGTGGCAGACGGTGCAGTGGTCGGCCACGTCTTCGAATTCTTCCCAGTGCTTCAGGCTGACGCCGCGACGGGTCTGCTCTTCGTACAGGAAGGCTTCCACCAGCAGCGAGGTGGCCAGGATCTTGTTGCGCGGCGAATACAGCAGGTTCGCGCGCGGCACGTGGGTGGCGCACACGGGCTTGCACTTGCCGCAGCGCAAGCAGTCCTTGATGGAATCCGAGATGGCGCCGATGTCGCTTTGCTGCATGATCAGCGACTCGTGGCCCATCAGGTTGAAGCTGGGCGTCCAGGCGTGGCGCAGGTCGGCGCCCGGCATCAGCTTGCCGGCGTTGAAGTGGCCGTTGGGGTCAACGCGGCGCTTGTAGTCCTGGAACGGCGCCAGTTCGGCTTCGGTCAGGAATTCGTACTTGGTCAGGCCGATGCCGTGTTCGCCCGAGATCACGCCGTCCAGGTCGCGGGCGATCTGCATGATGCGGTCGACGGCCTGATGGGCCTCGCGCAGCATCTCGTAGTCGTCCGAGTTCACCGGGATGTTGGTGTGCACGTTGCCATCGCCGGCGTGCATATGCAGCGCCACGAACACGCGGCTTTTCAGCACGCGGCCATGGATGGCGACCAGCTCGTCGACGATCTTCTTGTAGGCGGCGCCCGAAAACGCACGCTGCAGGCCGGGCAGAACTTCCACCTTCCAGGACACGCGGATCGTGCGGTCCTGCACGATGTCGAAGACGCGGGCGCCAGGCTGCGCGGCCAGGCGCTCGGTCAGGGCGGCATGCACGTCGCCCAGGCCCAGCCCGTCCAGTTCCGGCAGGGCCTGCGCAAGCGGCAGATCCAGGTTGTCCAGCAGCCACTGCCACCGCTGGCGCGTGGCGCCCAACAGCTCAAGCGCCTGGCGCGTGCGCTCGGCCAGCACCTCGGCGCGGGTGCCGTCGATGTCCGCGTCGTCCGCCTTGCCCACGGGCAGCGGCGTGCACAGATACGCGTCCAGCGCGCCCAGCAGCTTGAGCTTGTTGCTGGTGGAGAGCTCGATATTGATGCGTTCGATGTGATCCGTGTATTCGCCCATGCGCGGCAGCGGAATCACAACGTCTTCGTTGATCTTGAAGGCGTTGGTGTGGCGCGCGATCGCGGCGGTGCGCGAGCGGTCCAGCCAGAACTTCTTGCGCGCCTCGGGGCTGACGGCCACAAAGCCTTCGCCGTGGCGCGTGTTGGCCAGGCGCACCACTTCGCTGGCGGCAGCCGCCACCGCATCGTCGTCGTCACCCACGATGTCGCCGATCAGGACCATCTTGGGCAGCACGCCGCGCTTGCTCTTGGTGGCGTAGCCCACCGCGCGCAGGTAGCGTTCGTCCAGATGCTCCAGCCCGGCCAGGATGGCGCCGCGCGCGCGGCCTTCGCCGTCCAGGTAGCCCTTGACCTCGACGATCGACGGGATGGCGTCGCGCGCCTGCCCGAAGAACTCCATGCAGACCGTGCGCGTGTGGCGCGGCATGCGGTGCAGCACCCAGCGCGCGGACGTGATCAGGCCGTCGCAGCCTTCCTTCTGGATACCCGGCAGACCGGCCAGGAACTTGTCCGTGACGTCCTTGCCCAGCCCTTCCTTGCGGAACACGCGGCCTTTGATTTCCAGCGTTTCGGTCTTGAGCAGGCGCTCGCCGGGTTTGCCCTTGCCGTCGAACCACTTGAGCTCGAAGCGGGCCAGCTCCACATCATGGATCTTGCCCATGTTGTGTTCCAGGCGGCTGACTTCCAGCCAGTTGCCGTCCGGGTCGACCATGCGCCACCAGGCCAGGTTGTCCAGCGCGGTGCCCCACAGCACGGCCTTCTTGCCGCCCGCATTCATGGCGATGTTGCCGCCCACGCACGACGCTTCGGCCGAGGTCGGGTCCACGGCGAAGACGAAGCCTGCGGCCTCGGCCGCTTCCGACACCCGCTTGGTCACCACGCCGGCACCCGCATGGATGACAGCCACGGGCTCGGTGAGCCCGGGCAAAATACAGGACTCGACCTTGCCCAGCTTGTCGAATTTCTCGGTATTGATGACGGCCGACTTCCACGTCAGCGGGATGGCGCCGCCCGTATAGCCGGTGCCGCCCCCGCGCGGGACGATGGTCAGGCCCAGTTCGATACAGGCGGTGACCAGCGCGGCGATCTCGTCTTCGGAGTCCGGCGTCAGCACCACGAAGGGGTATTCCACGCGCCAGTCGGTGGCATCCGTCACGTGCGATACGCGCGACAGGCCGTCAAACTTGATGTTGTCGCGCGCCGTGATGCGGCCCAGCACCTTCTGCGCCTGCTTGCGCAGCATGGTGGTCTGGTCGAACTCGCCCTCGAAGGCGGCAATGGCGGAACGGGCGCGGCCCAGCAGGCCGACGACCTTTTCGTCGCGATGCGGATCGTGGCCTTCTTCGGTCGGCGTGCCCGGCTCGCGGCGGCGGTCGATCTCGCCCAGGCGGTGGTGCAGCGCGTCGATGAGCTGCTTGCGGCGCTTGGGGTTGTCCAGCAGGTCGTCCTGCAGGTACGGGTTGCGGCGCACGACCCAGATGTCGCCCAGCACTTCGTACAGCATCCGCGCCGAGCGGCCGGTACGGCGTTCTCCGCGCAGGTCGCTGAGCAGGCTCCAGGCGTCTTCGCCCAGCAGCCGGCCGACAATCTCGCGGTCGGAAAACGACGTGTAGTTGTAGGGAATTTCGCGCAATCGCGCGGGTGCTGCGGGCGGCATCGCCCCGTTCAAGATGTGGCTAGCGAGTGGGGCGTTCATGGCGGCAAGAGGGGCCCATAAAAAATTATTTTATGCCATCGGGCGGACTTGACCCCGAATACCCCCAGGAAGCCGGCCAAAAGCAGCGGGAAACGGCGGTTATCCGTCCCCATTTAAGAGCAGTGTCAGTGTCAGATCTGGCCGGGAAAGAACCACAGCAAGCCGGCGGTCATCACCAGATAACGCAGGAATTTGCCGATGGCCATATAGAGCACGCAGGGCCAGAAGGGCAAACGCAGCCAGCCGGCCACCGCGCACAGCGGGTCGCCCACCGCGGGCAGCCAGGACAGCAGCAGCGCCGGCGGCCCCATCCGGTGGATCCAGTCGTGCGCGCGCTCGTTCCAGCGCCCACGCATGCGGCCGCCTTCGGTGGCGTCGGGGTGCGGGTGGGGATGTTTCTCTTTCCAGCGTTCGACCGCCTTTTCGGCACCCAGGCCCAT
The DNA here is from genome assembly GCA_963530045.1 of uncultured Achromobacter sp. GTDB lineage: Bacteria > Pseudomonadota > Gammaproteobacteria > Burkholderiales > Burkholderiaceae_B > Achromobacter. The sequence continues at coordinate 25,828 of CAUSDE010000050.1, read as the reverse complement.
CCAGTAGCTGATGGCGCCGCCCACGGTATTGCCAGCAGTGGCGACCAGGATGGCCGGCCAGAACATGTCGGGCGACAACTTGAGGAAGCCGAACACCGCGGGTTCGGAGCCCAGCGGCAGCAACGTGGCGGAAACGAGCGACACCGTGAAGATGGCCGACAAGCCCACCGAGGGCAGCGCCAGCATCCCCAGGAGCCAGTGAACAGCAGATAAGAGGCTTTCTTCCATGATGAGCGAGTGTAGCCGCGCAAGCGCACGCAAGCCGGGATGCGATTGAGCCTTCTCGTCCACGCTGCGTCAAGCGCGGGCATAAACCTTTCAGGCCATACGGCTTTCCCTGCAATAATCGTGCCCACGTCCCCACTCTTGTCCCTACGCGCGGTCCATGTCCACTGATTATCTGAAACGCATCCTGACTTCCAAGGTTTATGACGTCGCGGTCGAGTCGCCGCTGGAAATAGCGCCCCAGCTGTCCCAGCGGATCTCGAACACCGTCCTGCTCAAGCGCGAGGACACCCAGGCCGTTTTCAGCTTCAAGCTGCGCGGGGCGTACAACAAGATGGCCAACCTGGCGCCCGCCGTGCGCAACCGCGGCGTCATCGCGGCATCGGCCGGCAACCACGCGCAGGGTGTGGCGCTGGCCGCCAGCCGGCTGGGTTGCCGCGCCGTCATCGTCATGCCCACGACCAGCCCGCAGGTGAAGATCGACGCGGTGCGGCGGCTGGGTGGCGAGGTCGTGCTGGCGGGCGAGAGCTTCACCGACGCCTATGCGCACGCGCAGATTCTGGAAAAGAAAGAAAAACTGACCTTCGTCCATCCCTTCGACGACCCCGACGTGATTGCCGGCCAAGGCACGGTGGGAATGGAGATCCTGCGCCAGCATCCGGGTCCGATCGACGCCATCTTCGTCGCCATCGGCGGCGGCGGGCTGATCTCCGGCGTGGCCGCCTACATCAAGCAGCTGCGGCCCGAAATCAAGATCATCGGCGTGCAGACCGAGGACTCCGACGCCATGCTGCGCAGCGTGCGCGCCGGCCGCCGCGTGCAACTGAACGACGTCGGCCTTTTCTCGGACGGCACCGCCGTCAAGATGGTGGGCGCCGAAACCTTCAAGCTGACCCGCAAGTACGTCGACGACTTCGTCGTGGTGGACACGGATTCGATCTGCGCCGCGATCAAGGACGTCTTCCAGGACACCCGCAGCGTGCTGGAACCGGCAGGCGCGATGGCGGTGGCCGGGGCCAAGCAGTACGCGGCCGAACACCATCTGAAGGGCAAGACGCTGGTGGCCATCGCCTGCGGCGCGAACATGAACTTCGACCGCCTGCGCTTCGTGGCCGAACGCGCCGAAGTGGGCGAAATGCGCGAAGCCGTCTTCGCCGTGACCATGCCCGAACAACGCGGCAGCTTCCGCCGCTTCTGTGAACTGGTCGGCGAACGCAGCGTGACGGAGTTCAACTACCGCATTTCGGATGCGGACCGCGCCCACGTCTTCGTCGGCATCCAGGTATCGTCCGCCACCGAGCCGGACAAGATCGCCGCGAACTTCCGACGCCACGGGTTCGACACGCTGGATCTGACGCACGACGAAATGGCCAAGACCCACCTGCGCCACATGGTGGGCGGGCGTTCTTCGCTTGCGCGCGACGAACTGCTGTACCGCTTTGAATTCCCGGAACGCCCGGGCGCGCTCATGCGCTTCCTGAACGCGATGAATCCGGACTGGAACATCAGCCTGTTCCATTACCGCAACCAGGGCGCCGATTACGGCCGCATCCTGATCGGCATCCAGGTGCCGGCGGCCGACAAGAAGCAGTTCCGCGCGTTCGTGGCCGAACTCGGCTATCCGCATTGGAACGAGACCGACAACCCCGCCTACAAGCTGTTCCTGTAGCAGCCGCGCCAGGCGCCGCACCGCCGCCCCAATGCGAGAGGGCCTCCTTGCGGAGGCCCTTCCCTTCTGGCCGTCAAACGCATCCGGCCGGACCCAAGTAGGGGGGTTCGCTGTCACTCGGCGGCTTACGGAGATAAGCCGCGCATTCAGCAAGGTCCGGCCGGGCGCGTTGCCGCTTAGAACCGGTGGCGAATACCCATCGCGACGGCGGTGTCGCGCGCATCATGCTGGAACGCGTAGTTGTCGCCGTAGGAGGCGTACGCATACAGGTTGGTGCGCTTGGTGAAGTCGTAGGTGTAGCCCAGGCTGTACACGTTGAACGTGGCGTCGTCGCCCGTCAGCTTGTCGTTGCCCGGCGTCGCACGCTGCCACGAACCGAAGATGGCGTGGCGGCCCAGCGGCACCGTGGCGCCGATCAGGTACGAGTTGGCGCGGAAGCCGTCAGCCAGCTTGAACGAGCCCAGGTTGTTCATGCCATCGGGCGTGGTGCCCATGTTCTGGCCAACGAACCAGCCGTCGCGCGTCTGGCCGAACGCGGCAGCCAGCTTCACGACTTCAAAGTCGTACGAACCGCCGATGATGTATTCCTGGATGCGCGCGGCGTCTTTGCCGCCCACGCGCTTGTTCGTCGGGTCGAAGCGGTCATAGGCGACGGCCAGGTTCAGCGGGCCGTTGACGTATTGCACGCCGGCGGTCAGCACCCGGTTGTTGTCGCCCGTGGCGAAGCCGGTCTGGGTCGTGTCGCTGACGCTGTCGTCAGCGCTGAACGAGTAGCCCACGCCCGCCTTGAAGCCGCTCAGGCTGGGGGTTTGATACAGCACCATGTTGTCCAGGCGCATCGTGTTGGCGCTGCCGAATGTGGTGCCCATGTTGGCGGTGTTGTAGCTGATCGAGAACGGGTCGATCGAGCCGAAGTACTTCGACGCCAGGTTCGTCTGACGGCCGAATTCCAGGCGGCCCCAGGAATCGCTGTCCAGGCCCACGGTGGCTTGACGGCCGAACAGGCGGCCGTTCTGCAGCGATTTGCCGTTCATGGGACCGAAACCGCCTTCCAGCGTGAACACGGCGCGCAGGCCGTCGCCCAGATCTTCCGTGCCGCGCAGGCCGAAGCGCGAGCCGCTGCTCACGCCCTGCACACCGCCGAAGCGGCTTTGCGACACCCCATTGAACTTCACTTGCTCGTAGCCGACACCGGCGTCGATCAAGCCGTACAGCGTCACGGAGTCGGCGGCTTGCGCGGCGCCGGCAAAGCCGGCCAGCAACGCGACGGCCAATAGCGTCTTCTTCATATAAGTCCCCAAAATGGCGAGATGAAAGGCATCCGCAAACGCGCCGTCCGAACGACGGGGCCTTCGCGTGCCGCTGCGAACAAGCAGGCGGCGTCTGCACTGAATCTAGTGTCCGGCTTGCGGCAACCCGAAGTAACACGGATTTCGACGAACTACTTTCCATGGTTGGGATAATCATCCGCAGCCGACACCTCGCCAGGCCTGGAAACCTGCGTTAACGCCTTGAAAATAAATATGAATCTTTGCTCGCAAATCGGCGCATCGGCGATTCCGATGCGCTCGGCATCCAGGATTCAGCGACAACACTTGTTGACGCAAGCGCACAGTTTTGCGGCTAAAACGCCACACTGTGCCGCCGCCACCCTGCCTGGCGGGCAATAAAAAACCCCTCGGCGTCTCAAGGGGTTTCTCGTGACCTTCGGGGCGTGACTTACTTGCCCTTGGGCGGGTAGTCCAGTTCACCGAAGGTGTATTCGCCGCGGGCCTTGGCTTCGGCCAGTTCCTGGCGGACTTGCTCGCGGGTCTTGCCGCCGGATTGCGACACGGCGGCACGCGGCGGGTAATCCAGTTCGGCGGTCGTGACCTGGCCGGCGGCCTTGGCGCTTTGCAGCTCTTGCTGAACCTGGTCGCGCGTCATGCTGGTTTGCGTCGCGTTGGCGGGCGGGTAGTCCAGTTCACCGAACGTGACCTGGCCTGCGGCCTTGGCGGCTTGCAGTTCTTGTTGAACCTGTTCACGCGTCTTGCCATCGGCGTGGGCGGCGGACATGCCAACCAGGGTTGCGGTAACCATAAGTGCGGTTGCTAGGGCTTTCATTGTGATGACTCCATCCTAAACCTTGCACAGCGTCTTCTGCCAGGCTGGCAGCTGCGATGTGACTGTTTGATTGCTGGGACGAAGTATCTGGCGATTGGCGCCTAGTAAAAACCCTTATTTTGGTGAACATATTTTCACCGGTGGGACAATTGCACGATGTATCTGGCGCAATCTGCGCGATTATTGCGCAGTCCCGTCGCAGAGCCAGGCGTCGCAAGCCTTGCAGGCATTCAGCTGTAAGCAAGCTGGCTGACGGGATGCCTGTCCACCACCCGGGGCACGGGATGTTCCGTGTGGATAAATAGACATTTCTGCTGGCGGGACAATAATTCCATTTATCATACAAATCTGCCAGAAATGGAATTTTGAGTGTAGAGGGCAATATGGATATCCAGCTTAACGACATCGCGCTGTTTGTCGAAGTCGCCAAGCGCAAGAACTTCAGCCATGCGGCGGAAGCCTTGAATATTCCAACCTCGACGCTCTCGCGCCGCGTCAGCGAACTGGAACGCAGCGTCGGCATGCGCCTGTTGAACCGCAGCACGCGCAAGATCGACCTGACCGAAGCCGGCGCCATCTACTTCGAACGCTGCCGGCACATCGTGGAAGAAGCGCGCATCGCGCACGACCAGTTGCTGGACATGGCAGTGCAACCCAAAGGCCGCCTGCGCATCTCGCTGCCCACCAGCCTCGCCCAGCTGTTCCTGCCGGCCGTCATCAGCGAATTCCGCGAGCAGCATCCCGACATCGAATGCGATTTCGATCTGAGCATGCGTCCGATCGACCCCATCAGCAATCCGTTCGACCTGATCCTGCGGTTCGGCCAGCAGCCCGATTCCAGCCTGATCTCGCGCAAGATCGTGCTGATGGCGCACCAGCTGTATGCCTCGCCCGACTACCTGGCCCGCCACGGCGAACCGCGCGTGCCCGCCGACCTGACGCACCACGAGTGCCTGCGGCCGACCATGCGCGAAGAGTCATCCTTCTGGATGCTCCATTCGGGCGACAAGGTGGAACGCGTGCAAGTGTCCGGCCGCCTGTCGGCGAACAACGTGGGCATGCTCGGGCGCCTGGCCGGCCAAGGTCTGGGCATTACGCCGCTGCTGGTGTTCGATGCGATGGAACGCGCCATCAAGCAAGCAGGGCTGGTGCGCGTGCTACCCGACTGGAGCCTGACGCCCCTGCCGCTATTCGCGTTGCTGCCCTCGCGCATGCTGCCCGCCAAGACCAAGGCGTTCCTGGATTTTATCCAGCCCCGGCTATCGGATTCGTAGGATAGGTCGCTTACGGCGTTGCGTCGCCGTACTGACAGACGGTATAGAGCGGCGTGCCGGTGGCGGCCACCTTGGCCGAGCCGCCCAGGTCGGGCAAATCGATGATGGCGGCCGCTTCGACCACGTTCGCGCCCAGGCGCTGCAGCAGCTTGATGGCAGCCAGCATGGTGCCGCCCGTGGCGATCAGGTCGTCGACCAGCAATACGCGCTGGCCGGTGCGCACGGAATCCGTGTGCATCTCGACGGCGGCATTGCCGTATTCCAGCGAGTATTCCTCGGCCACGGTGCGGTAGGGCAGTTTGCCCTTCTTGCGCACCGGCACGAAACCCAGATTCAGTTCATAGGCCAGCACGCTGCCTACGATGAAGCCGCGCGCGTCCACGCCCGCCACCAGGTCAAGGCGCTGGCGCATATAGCGGTAGACGAACAGATCGATCAACACCCGGAACGCGCGCGGGTCTTGCAGAACCGGCGTGATGTCGCGGAACACGACACCGGGTTGGGGCCAGTCCGGAACGCTGCGGATGGTGCGCCGGATGTACTCGGCGTTGTCGGTCTGCATGGAAGGCGGCCCTGAAGAATTGAAGCAAGGCGAACTATAACCTTGCCACCGCGCTTAAGCCAGGATTGCCGCCGGTGACAAGTCATGTAATTGCGCGCCGCGCAATTCATAGCAGCGGTCGACGGCGCCGTGAGGCAATGCCGCATGCGTGGCCAGCACCACGGTGCGTCCCCGAACCGCGCGCGCCAGGTCGTTGAAGAAGTCGGCCTGCGCCGCCGCGTCCAGGCCGGCGGTTGGCTCGTCCAGCACGATGACGGCCGCCGGCGACAGCAGCGCCCGCGCCAGGCACAGGCGGCGCGCCTGGCCCGCCGACAGTTGCGAACCCGTCTCTCCCGCCCAGGTATCCAGCCCATCGGGCAGGCCGCGCACGAAATCGCCCAGCCTGGCCGCGTCCAGCGCGCTCCACAGGGCCGCATCATCGGCCTGCGGATCGCCGATCAGCAGATTCGTGCGCAAGGTGCCCAGGAAGACGGGCGCATCCTGGGACAGCAAGGCGATGCGCCGATGCCAGTCGGCCTGCGCGCAATCGCGGGCGTCGCGACCGCCAAAGCGCACGTGTCCCGATTGCGGGTCTTCCAGGCGCAGGATCAGATGCAGCAGCGTGGACTTGCCCTGGCCGCTAGCCCCCACGATGGCGACGCGTTCGCCGGGCGCCACCCGCAGGTCGATGCCGTCCAGGACGACGGGGCTGGCGCCCTCCGCCCGGGCCGGATAGCCGAACACCACGCCGTCCAGCTCCAGCGCGCCGGCGGCCGGCAAGGCGCGGGGCGCGGACGCGTCCTGCATGTCGGGCTGGGATTGCGTCACCTCCCGGATCCGCGCCGCGGCCGACATGGCAGAGCCCATGCGGGACGCCCCGCGCATGATGGGCCCCGCCACTTCGAAAATGCCGATGACGGCCAGCAGCAGGCCCACCAGCACCGGCCCTTCGATCTGCCCCCCTTCATGCGTCCCCAATCCGAACCACAGCAATGCCAATACCGAAAGGCCCGCCGCGACCTGCAGGAACCACTGGCCGCGGGCCGCCACCCGGGCCTGGCTGCGGCGCGCCAGCGCGCTGGCTTCGCAGAGCCGTTCAAAATGCGCGGCGGTGGGCGCCTGCGCATGCAACGCGACCATGTCCGCGTGGCCGTCCACCGCGTCCAACGTCGCCGCGCGCAGCCCGGCCGCGCTTTCCTGCGCCGCCGTGCCCGGCTTGCGCGCCGCCCGCAGCAGCCATGCCGGCACCACCACACAGGCCGTCAGCAAGGCCAGCGCGAACGCCAAGGCGGCGGCGGGCACCCACATGCCCAGCACCGCCGTCAGCACGGCGCCGCCCAGGATCGCAGTGGCCAACGGCGCCAGCACGAACAGGAAGACCGTATCCAGCGCGTCGACGTCGCCCGTCATGCGCGCGACCAGATCGCCGCTGCGGTACTTCGCCAACTGGCGCGGCGTCAGCCGTATCAGCGCCCCGAACACCGTGGCGCGCAGATCCGCCAGCAGGCGCAACGTGGCCGAATGGCCCACGACGCGGTCGGCATAGCGCGACACGATCCGCAAGAACGACAAGCCGCGCACCAACGCGGACGGCGCGAACAGATTGAAGACCCCGCCCGCCCCCGCCAGGGCCGCCCCCGTCAGGAACCAGCCGGACACGCCCAGCAGCCCGACGCCCGCGGCCACCGTGGCCAGCGCACAGAACAATGCGAGCAAAAGCCCGCCTTTTCGGCGCGCGTACAGCGGCAGCAGCAACAACAGATTCTTCATGCGTCTTCCACTTTCCCGCTTGCCACCCGCAGCACGCGGCCGAACCGGGCCGCCACCGCTGGCGCATGCGTCGCAAGCAGCAAGGTGCGGCCCGCGGAGAATTTCAGGATTTCATCCAGCACCCGGGCCTGGGTCGCCTCGTCCAGATGCGCCGTGGGCTCGTCCAGCAGGATCAGCCCGGGATCGCGCAGGAACAGGCGCGCCAACGCCACGCGTTGCGCCTGTCCGCCAGACAGGCCATGGCCCCGGCTGCCCAGCAGCGTGTCCAGGCCTTGCGGCAGCGCGTCCGAAAACTCCAGCACACAGGCGCGCCGCGCGGCTTCCCGCAAGTCAGCGTCGGACGCGGCCGGCCGACCCAGCCGGATGTTGTCGGCGATCGACCCGGCCAGCAATTGCGGCTTCTGCCCGATCAGCGCCACGCGCTGGCGCAAGGCGGCTTCGTCCCAATCTTCCAGCGGCACGCCGTCGATGCGGAGATCGCCGTCGAATGGCCGCAACCGCGCAATGGCCTCGATCAGCGTGGACTTGCCGATGCCGCTGGGCCCCATCAACGCCACCTGCTCGCCCGGCGCCAGCCGCAACGCCGCGTCGGCCAACACCAGCTGCCCCCGGCCCGGCGCCGTCACGCGCAAGCCCGTCACCTGGACTGGCGCGCCTGCGCCCGACGCCCCCGGCGCGGCGGCTCCGCGCCCGGCCGGCGTCGTTTCGGCAGCGTCGTCTTGCGGCAGGCCATCAAACAGCACGGCGATCTGCGTCACAGCAGCCAGCGCGGTGGCGCGGTCGTGATAGTGTGCGGCGAACTGGCGCAGCGGCGCATAGACTTCGGGCGCCATCAGCAGGCAGAACAGGCCCGCCTGCAAGGTCAGGGGCGACCACCGCACATCCAGGAACCCCAGATAGGTCAGCCCGATATACACGGCCACGCCCGCAACGCCCAGCGCGGCGAAAAACTCCAGCACGGCAGATGACAGGAAAGCGATGCGCAACACCGACATCGTGCGCTGGCGCAGCGCGTCACTGGCGGCCACCACGGAAGCCGCCTCGGCTTCGGCGCGGCCATACAGCTTCAGGGTGGACAGCCCGCGCAAGCGGTCGGCGAAGAAGCCGGACAAGCGGGCGAACGCACGCAGATGGCGGCGGCTGGCGCCCTGCGCCCCCCACCCCACCAGCGCCATGAACAGCGGAATCAGCGGCGCGGTGATCAGCAGCACCAGCCCTGCGATCACGTCCACCGGCAGCAGCAACACGGAGAAGGCCACGGGCAGCGTGGCAGCGGCGGCCATCGCAGGCAGGTACTTGGCGAAGAAGCCGTCCAGCGCCTCGACCTGGTCCACGACCGCGCTGGCCAATTCGCCGGACGCCTTGCCCCGGCTCCAGTACGGGCCCTTTGCGACCAGCCGTGAAAACAGCGCCTGGCGCACATGGCGCTTGATGCGTTCGGCTGCGTCCGCGCCGGCCCGCTCACCCGCCCAGGTGATGCATGCGCGCAGCAGCATCAGACCGGCGATGCCCAGAATACTGGCCAGCAATTCCTGGCGCGGCGCCTGATGGACGATGGCCGCATCCAGCACGCTGGCCAGCAGCCAGGCCTGCACGACCAGCAAGGCGCCGCTCGCCAGGGGCGCGGCGCCCGCCAACATCAGCGGCAGCCTCGCCGCCTTGGCAAGCGCCATCAGCCACCGCGACTGTTCGCGCGGCGGTTTCTGCAGGCTGGCCGAGGGGTCGTGCTCGAGGGTGCTAGCGCCGCCGCTCACTCGTCGCTGCGGCTGGCGCGCGGGTCATGCGAATGCCCTTCACGCAGCTCGAACCACATTGCATTGAGGATAGCGAACGCACACGCCAGGCCCAAGCCGAGTATCCACGAGAAATACCACATGGTGGAGGCTCCTTTATCAGTAAGAGTTGGGCGTGTCGCCCACGGAATCATGGGTGACCTTGCCGCGCATCACGCGATACACCCAGGCGGTGTAGAGCGTCACGATCGGCAGGAAGATGACCACCGCGATCACCATGATCCACAGCGTCAGGTGGCTGGACGACGCGTCCCAGACGGTCAGGCCGGCTTGGGGATTGGTCGACGAGGGCATCAGGAACGGGAACAGCGAAAAGCCCACCGTCAGGATGACCCCGGTGATCGACAGCGCGGACGCCAGGAACGACAGGACGTGCGCACGGACGCTCAACAGCAGCAGCACCAGCACCGCGCCGGCCACGCCCAGCGCAGGCGCGATCCACATCAGCGGCCATTTCGCGTAGTTGGCCATCCAGGCGCCGGCCTGCACGGCCACCGTCTTGAGCATGGGGTCGGACGGGCCCTTCATGTCGACCGCGCTGGTGATGACGTGGCCGTTCAAGCCGCCCGCCACCCAGAAGCCGCCTGCGACAAACAGCGCCACCGTCAGCAACGCCAGCAGGCGCCCCCAATTGCGGGCCCGGGACGAAATGGGGTCTTCCGTGCGCCAGGCCAGCAGCACCGCGCCGTGCATGGCCAGCATCACCACGCTCAGCACCCCGCACAACAGGGCGAACGGCGTGAAGAGCTGGTAGAAATGCCCCTCGTACACCATGCGCAGCGCCGAGCCCTGGAACGTGAAGGGCACGCCGAGAATGATGTTGCCGACCGCCACGCCGAACACCAGCGAGGCCACGACGCCCGAAAAGCACAGCACGCCGTCCCAGCTGTTGCGCCAGCGGGTGCCTTCCATCTTGCTGCGGTACTTGAAGCCCACGGGCCGCAGGATCAGCGCGATCAGCGCCAGCATCATCGCCAGGTAGAACCCGGAGAAGGACGCGGCGTACAGCAGCGGCCACGCGGCGAAGATCGCGCCGCCCGCCGTGATCAGCCAGACCTGGTTGCCTTCCCACACCGGGCCCACCACGTTGATCACCACGCGGCGCTCGGCGTCGGTCTTGGCCACCACGGGCAGCAAGGCGGCCACGCCCAGGTCGAAGCCATCCATGACGGCGAAGCCGATCAGCAAGGCGCCCAGCAGCGCCCACCAGATCACGCGCAAGGTGCCATAGTCAAAAGGAATAAGGGTATCCATCTGCTTCTCCCCCTCAGGCGCGCACGGCGGCGCGCACAGGATCGGCGGCGGCGTTGCCCGCCACCGGCCCATCGGATTTCGGACCCGCCTTGATGGCGTGCAGCATCACCTTCACGCCGATGATCAAGAGGACCGTGTACAGCACCAGGAAGATAGCCAGGCTGATCGCCAGGTCTGCAATCGTCAGCCCGGATGCGGCGTAATACGTCGGCAGCACGCCTTCGATCACCCAGGGCTGGCGGCCGTATTCGGCCACGAACCAGCCGCTTTCGATGGCGACCCAGGGCAGCGGCAGGCTCCACAGCGCCACCTTGAGCAGGCCGCGGCGGCCGTCCAGCCGGCCGCGGGACGCCAGCCAGAAGGCGACGCCAAAGAACAGGATCAGGTACATGCCCACCGCCACCATGATGCGGAACGCCCAGAACAGCGGCGCCACGTTGGGCACGGTGTCGATCGCGGCCTTCTTGATGTCGGCTTCGGTGACCTTGCTCATGTCCTCCTGGTAGCGCTTGACGAGCAAGGCGTAGCCCAGGTCCGGCCAGGTCTTGTCGAAGGTCATGCGCGCATCCGTGTCCTTCGGATTGGCGCGGATCTTCTGCAAGGCCTCGTACGCGACCATGCCGTCGCGGATGCGGTTTTCGGCGCGCAGGATCAGGTCGTCGATGCCCAGCAGCGGCGTGGTCAGGGACCGCGTGCCGATGATGCCCATGACGTAGGGGATCTCGATGGCGAAGTCGTTCTTGCGCTCGGCCTGGTTGGGGATCGCGATCAGGTTGAAGGACGCGGGCGCGGGTTCGGTGTGCCACATGGACTCCATCGCCGCGATCTTCATCTTCTGGTGTTCAGTCGTGAGGTAGCCGCTTTCGTCGCCCAGCACCACGACCGACAGCGCGCCGGCCAGGCCGAAGCTGGCTGCCACCGCCATCGAACGCTTGGCCAGGTCGGTATGGCGACCCTTCAGCAGGTACCAGGCGCTGATCGACATCACGAACATGGCGCCGGCGACGTAGCCGGCGCTGACCGTGTGCACGAACTTGGCTTGCGCCACCGGGTTGAAGATCACCGCCGCGAAGTCGGTCATCTCCATGCGCATGGTGTCGGGGTTGAAGATCGCGCCCACCGGGTTCTGCATCCAGCCGTTGGCGATCAGGATCCACAGCGCCGAGAAGTTCGTGCCGAACGCCACCAGCCAGGTCACCACCAGATGGCTGACCTTGGACATGCGGTTCCAGCCGAAGAAGAACAGGCCGACGAAGGTCGCTTCCAGGAAGAAGGCCATCAACCCTTCAAGCGCCAGCGGCGCGCCGAAGATGTCGCCCACATAGTGGCTGTAGTAAGACCAGTTCATGCCGAACTGGAATTCCATCACCACGCCGGTGGCGACGCCAAGCGCGAAGTTGATGCCGAAAAGCGTGCCCCAGAACATGGTCATCCGCTTCCAGATGGGGCGGCCGGTCATGACGTACACGCTTTCCATGATGGCCAGCATGAACGACAGGCCCAGCGTGAGAGGGACGAACAGGAAGTGGTAAAGCGCGGTCGCGGCAAACTGGAATCGCGACAGATTTACGACGTCGAGATCAATCATTGGGGCGCTCCCAAGCAGTTGAGGTGCCGCGGCAACCGGCATGGTTCCCAGGCCGTCTCTCGCGCCATGTTACGGGCGTTGGATACAACTTCATAGAGGTTTCCTGAAAAATCGGGGCGCATGGGGGGGATTTAGCCCTTGCCCCGCAATTTGCCGGCGAAGCCCAGCACTTTCTGCACTTGCGACCCCAGTCGCATGAGCTTTTGCACGGTCTCCGGGGGCAGGCGTTGAACCTCATCGAACCATCCGGAAGACAGTTCGATGAGCTCCAGCATTTCGGTCATGCGCTGCTGCGCGTAGGCGTCGTTGGGGCCCGAGGGCGTCTCGAGCAGGGTGTCACGCAGCAGGGTGAGGGTGGGATTGATTTCGCGTTTGCGCTTTTCTTCCATCAGGATGCGGAAGATCTCCCAGACGTCCTTGGGCGTCTCGAAGTAGTCGCGGCGGTCGCCCACTTGATGGATCAGCTTGACCAGCCGCCAGGACTGCAGTTCTTTCAACCCGAGGCTGACGTTCGACCGCGAAAAACCGAGGGTTTCGGCGATGTCGTCCGCGTTCAACGGTTCGGGGTGCAGGAACAGCAAGGCGTAGATCTGGCCGACGGTGCGGTTCACGCCCCAACGGCTGCCCATTTCGCCAAAGTGCAGCACGAAACGTTCGTTTTGAGGGGTGAGAACCATGAGTATCGGCGCCAGCAGGTCAGGATGGCGGCTTCGCTGATATACACAGTTACACCGCTTTCAGTAATTCCTGAAATTATCGAACAAACTGTGAGAAAGCGCAAACCACACTCCTGGAAGGGGTAATGGCGCAAATCCGTGTGGTTGGGCGCGGGGGCACTGACGGGCCGGATGTGAGCGCTGCGGGCAGCCCAATACAAACAGCCACCGGCCGCGAGGCGGGTGGCTGCAATGGGGACGGCGCCCCGCAGGAATTAAAAGGGACGGGCTTTGCCCGCCGGCGTCAGCCGGCCTTGACCGACACGGGGGCGGATACGCGCTTGGCCTTGGCGCGAGCGGTCGCCACGTCCTCGGCAACGGCCAAGCCCACGCCCATGCGGCGCTTGACGAAGGATTCCGGCTTGCCGAACAGGCGGATGTCGGTGCCGGACTCGGCCAGCGCTTCGGCCACGTTGTGGAACGTGACGGCGGCGGCATCCACCCCGCCGTAGATGACGCTGCTGGCGCCCGGCTGGCGCAGGGTGGTGTCCACCGGCAGGCCCAGCAGCGCGCGGGCGTGCAGTTCGAATTCGTTCTGGGCCTGGGTGATCATGGTGACCATGCCGGTGTCGTGCGGACGGGGGCTGACCTCCGAGAACCAGACCTGGTCGCCGGCCACGAAGAGCTCGACCCCGAAGATGCCCAAGCCGCCCAGGTCGGACGTGACCGCCAGGGCGATTTCCCGGGCGCGGGCCAGCGCGGCGGGCGACATGGGGTGCGGCTGCCAGCTTTCGACGTAGTCGCCGTCGACCTGCTTGTGGCCGATGGGCTCGCAGTAGCGGGTCTCGATCTTGCCGTCGGCGCCACGGGCGCGCACGGTCAGAAGCGTGATTTCGTAGTCGAAGCGGATGAAGCCTTCGACGATGGCGCGGCCCCCTCCAACCCGGCCGCCTTCCTGGGCGTAGCGCCAGGATTGCGCCACGTCATCGGCGCTTTTGATCACGGATTGGCCCTTGCCCGACGAAGACATGACCGGCTTGATGACGCACGGGTAGCCAATGCCGCCGTCGATGGCGGCGCGCAGTTCCGCTTCGGTATCGACAAACTTGTAGGGCGAGGTCGGCAGGCCGAGGGTCTCGGCCGCCAGGCGGCGGATGCCCTCGCGGTTCATGGTCAGCTGGGCGGCGCGCGCGGTCGGGGTGACGCGCGCCACGCCGGCCGCTTCCAGCTCCACCAGCAAACTGGTGGCAATGGCCTCGATTTCGGGGACAATAACGTGCGGCCGTTCCTGTTCGATGATCTTCTTCAGGGCGTCCGCGTCGGTCATCGAGACCACGTGCGCCCGATGCGCCACCTGATGGCCGGGCGCGTCGGCGTACCGGTCCACCGCAATGACTTCCACGCCCAGCCTCTGCAGGGCAATGATGACCTCTTTGCCCAATTCGCCGGATCCGAGCAGCATGACTCGGGTGGCCAGGGGGGACAGGGGCGTGCCAAGGACGGGGCTGGAAATGCTGGACATGGAGCGGGCCTGGATAGAAGGATTGAAAGCCGTTGAAAACAGCCGCCAGGATGCCATACGCCCCTGCCGGGGGCAAACCCGCATACTGATATTAAAATCCCCGCATGACTGATCATCCCACCACATCGTCCGATACCGCGCTGGCATCTGCGCGCAGAACGCTGCAAATCGAAAGTCAGGGTCTGCTGGACCTGTCCGCGCGGCTGGACGACACCTTTACGCAGGTCGTCGCCCTGCTGCTGGCGTGCCGCGGCCGCGTGGTCGTCACCGGCATCGGCAAGACCGGCCATATCGCCCGCAAGATCGCGGCGACGTTCGCCTCGACCGGCACGCCCGCCTTCTTCGTGCATGCCGCCGAGGCCGTCCATGGCGACCTGGGGATGATCACGCGGGATGACGTCGTCATCGCCATCTCGTATTCGGGCGCCGGGCAGGAACTCCTGACCATCCTGCCCGTGGCGCGCCGCATGGGCGCCAAGCTGGTGGCGATCACCGGCAACCCCCAATCGGAACTGGCCCGGCTGGCCGACGTGCACCTGGACGGCAGCGTGGCCCAGGAGGCCTGCCCGCTGAACCTGGCGCCCACCGCCAGCACCACGGCAGCGCTGGCCCTGGGCGACGCCCTGGCGGTCGCCTGCCTGGAAGCCCGCGGCTTCGGCCCGCAGGATTTCGCAAGGTCGCATCCGGGCGGCGCCCTGGGCCGCCGCCTGCTCACCCACGTGCGTGACGTGATGCGGCACGGCGATGCCCTGCCGATCGTGCTGGCCGGCACCCCGGTATCCCAGGCGCTGGAAGTCATGTCCGCCAAGGGCATGGGCATGACCGTCGTGACCGACGCGCAGCACCGTCCTCTGGGCATCTTCACCGACGGCGACTTGCGCCGCCTGATCGCCCGGCACGGCGATATCCGCAGTCTGACCGTGGAGGCGGGCATGACCCGCTCGCCACGCAGCATCAACCCCGACGCGCTCGCCGTCGAGGCCGCCCAGCAGATGGACGAACAACGGCTCAACCATATGCTGGTGCTGGACAATGACGGCGCGCTGCTCGGCGCCTTGCACATGCACGATCTGATGGCCGCTAAAGTGGTATGACTATGAATCTTCCTGCTTCCGTGACTCACCCGGCCGAAGCGCTGGTCCTTGCCCGTATTCCCGCCACCGTGCGCGACCGCGCCGCGGCCGTCCGCCTGATGGTGTTCGACGTCGACGGCGTGCTGACCGACGGCAGCCTTTACTATGGCGAAAGCGGCGAACTGCAGAAGCGCTTCAACGCCCTGGACGGCCACGGCTTGCGCCTGCTGATGGAAGGCGGGCTGACGGTGGCGCTGATGACCGGCCGCTCGGGCCCCATCGTGGCGCGCCGCGCCGCCGAACTGGGCATTGCGGAAGTCACGCAAGGCGTGCGCGACAAAGGTGCCGCGCTGACAGAACTTGCGCAGCGCCTGGGTGTCCAACTGAACCAGACCGGCTATATGGGCGATGACATCATCGACCTGCCGGCCATGCAGCGCGCCGGCTTCGCCGCCAGCGTGCCCAACGCCCCCGGCTATGTCAGCCAGGCGGCGCATTGGGTCTCGACGCAATCCGGCGGCAGCGGCGCGGTGCGCGAATGCTGCGACCTGCTGCTGGCTTCCCAGGGGCGCCTGGGCGCGTTCCTGGCAGCGCCGGGCCTGCTTGGCCCGGGCGCCATCCAATGACCCTCTTGAACACGCATACGCCTTTGCGGCGAACCTGATGAAAGAACGTTTCCCCTCACTGATCGCGCTGTTCCTCCTGCTGGTGCTGGTCACCAGTTCGTGGTGGGCGGCCGATTACGCGCAGCGCGCGATCCAGGTGGACCCGCCGCGGCGTCTCACGCACGAGATGGACGCGTGGTCGCGCAATTTCGTGATGCTGCGCACCGATCCGTCGGGGCGTCCCATCAACCGGCTGGAAGGCGAATACGCCGAGCACTTCCCCGACGATGACTCGTACCACATCACCGCGCCCCGCGCGGTGGGCCAGCGCGAAGCCAACCCGATCACCGTGGGCGTCTCCAAGACCGCGGTGATGGAGCAAGGCGGCAAGCGCATCGTCATGAACGGCGACGCCCACGTGCATCGCCAGCCCGACGCCAACAACGACATGCTGGACGTGCGCAGCCAGCAGTTGATTATCCTGCCCGATGATGACGTGGTCTTTACCGACCTGCCCGCCGAAGTGATCAAGGGCCGCTCGCGCATGAACGGCAAGGGCATGCACTACAACAACAAAACACGCCAATTGCAGGTATCCGCGTCGACGGACGTTGAAATTGCCGGTTCCGAAGGCAAGCAACAGCGCCGGACCGAGATACCCGCCAACAACCCTGACCAGAAGAAACCATGACCGACCTCCGGATTCTCCTTGCCCCGACGACCCGCCTGATTGGCGCCGTCCTGCTGACGGCGTCGGTGCTTGCGCCGGTGCACGCGCAGGACGCGGCCGCCAAGCCAGCGGCCGGCGCCAGCAAGGCGGCGACCCCCGCCGAAGAGCCCAGCACGCTGATCCTGTCGGACACCCTGCACTACGACGACGTGAAGAAGCAAAGCGTCTTCACGGGCAACGTCAACATGACGCGCGGCCTGATGACCCTGACCTCCGACACGCTGGAAATGCACGAGGACGCCCAGGGCGGCCAATACGGCACGGCCACCGCCAACAAGGGCAAGGTCGTGACCATCCGCCAAGAGCGCCCCGAGACGTTCGAACTGATCGAAGGCAAAGGCCTGCGCGCCGAATACGACGGCACCAAGAGCACCTTCGACCTGATCGGCCAGGCCGTCGTCATCCGCTACGTCTGTGGAAAACCGTTCGACACGATTCGCGGCGAACGGGTACGCTACAACGAGAAAACCGGCACCTACGAAGCCCAGGGCGGCCCCAATTCGGCCGCAGCCGGCGGCCGGGTCCGCTCGGTTGCCGAACCGCGCGCCAAATCGGACGCGGCAGTCGCCGAATGCCGCAAGCAGCAAGCCGCCAAGAAAGGGCGCTGAGCCGCCCCCCATGCAACACCACTCGCAGCCACGATGAACCAACCTTCTGTGCCGACCCCCGTGACCTCCTCCCCCTCGGGGGTCAAGCAGGGCAGCCTGCGCGCAACCGGTTTGCGCAAGACCTATAACGGCCGGACCGTGGTGCAGGACGTCTCCCTGTCCGTGGTCAGCGGCGAAGTCGTCGGCCTGCTGGGCCCCAACGGCGCGGGCAAGACGACCAGCTTCTACATGATCGTGGGCCTGGTGCCCGCGGACGCCGGCCGCATCGAAATCGACGGCTCGGTCATCACGGCGATGCCGATCCACAAGCGCGCGCGCATGGGCCTGTCGTACCTGCCCCAGGACGCCTCCGTGTTCCGCCGCCTGACGGTGGAACAGAACATCCGCGCCGTGCTGGAATTGCAGGTCGGCGAGGATGGCCGCCCGCTGTCCACACCCAAGATCAACGAGCAGATGGAGTCGTTGCTGGAAGAACTCCAGATCGGCCACATCCGCAGCAATGCCGCGATCTCGCTGTCGGGCGGCGAACGCCGCCGCGTGGAAATCGCGCGCGCGCTGGCCACCAGCCCGCGCTTCATCCTGCTGGACGAGCCGTTTGCCGGCGTGGACCCCATCGCCGTCATCGAAATCCAGCGCATCGTCCGGTTCCTGAAGGGCCGCGGCATCGGCGTGCTGATCACCGACCACAACGTGCGCGAAACGCTGGGCATCTGCGACCGCGCCTACATCATCAGCGAGGGCAAAGTGCTGACCGACGGCCACCCCGATGAAATCGTGGGCGATCCGGCCGTGCGCCGCGTCTATCTGGGCGAGCACTTCCGCATGTAACAGGCACCTGGGGAAGACCCCTAGCCCCCTCTCGGGCAAGGGGCGATACGCCCCAGGCACTCCGCCATAAAAATGCCATGTTCTTGCGCTAGGTCAGCTTGTTTTATCGGCCCGAGTCTATACACTAGTACTTAACGAAGCCACCCAATCAAGGAGAACGCCTAACGACCTCACCGCGCATTTTGCGCACCCATTTTTCTCTTTTAGAAGGAGAGCACACTATGAACCTGAGCATCTGCGGTCGTCACCTCGACGTCACCCCGGCAATCCGGGAATATGTCATGAACAAATTGGCGCGAGTGCTGCGGCATTTCGATCACGTCATCGATACCCAGGTCATGCTCTCAGTAGAGCCCCTGCGGCATAGAGCCGAAATCACCATGCGTCTAAGCGGTAAGGACATTCATTGTGAAGCAACCGATGAAAACCTCTATGCAGCCATAGACCTTCTTGCTGACAAAGTCGACCGTCAGGTCATCAAGCACAAGGACAAGGTACGAAGTCACTCAGCGGAGTCCGTGAAGCGGCAAGCGGCGAGCCTCTCGCCACCCCAGCAGTAATGCGCTTCATGACCACTCGCCCTGGGCGATCAAGCTAAACAGCGATTGTAAAAATCCTGCCTAAGTCCCGGTGTCCCGCTAGACGTCCGTCCAGCCGGGGCATCGGCAAACTCCCCGCGCTACCCCCTCCTGCGTCACTCCCCACCAAGTTTTGTCCCTGAATTCGCGGAGCTTCCGGCGAATCGCCTGCGCGTTGTCGTTTTCTGGCTTTTCGCGCCAAAACGGGCATTTGAGGGCCGCTTTTGCGCTGGAATGCCCACAATCCGGCGTGATCAGTCTATGCTGTCGCTCTTGCCGTGCCGTCCTCCGCCCTCCTGATGGGCGGGGCGCGAGGCCAATTTATTGCACTGCGTCATATAACCATATAATGATCCGATGAATCATTTGTCGCGCATCCTACCCGCCGGCAACGTCGTGCTCGATATGCTCGCAACGAGCAAGAAACGGGCGTTCGAACAAGCTGGCCTTCTTTTTGAAAACAACCATGGCTTGGCACGCGCGCTCGTGTTCGACAGCCTGTTTGCCCGGGAACGTCTTGGCTCCACTGCCCTTGGGCAGGGCGTAGCCGTTCCCCACGGCCGCGTGAAGGGCTTGGAGCAGGCGCTGGCGGCATTCATCCGCCTGGCGCAGCCCATCACCTTCGACGCGCCCGACGGGCAACCGGTGTCGATGCTGCTCTGCCTGCTGGTGCCGGAAACGGCCACCCAGCAGCACCTGGACATCCTGGCTGAACTCGCTCAACTCATGTCCAACAAGGCATTGCGCGAGGCCCTGGCCACGGAGGCCGACCCGGCCATCGTCCACAAGATGCTCACGACCGGCCAACTCTGACCCCTCCGCGGAAACGCTGCCATGCTCACGGTGCAGGAACTCGTCGACGACAACGCCGACAAAATCCCCTTCAACTGGATCTCGGGCCAAGGCGCCGCTGACCGCGCGATTCCCGATGACGGCATGGCGGCGGCCGATCTCGTCGGCCACTTGAACCTGATCCACCCGTCGCGCATCCAGGTGTTCGGGCAGGAAGAACTGGCGTACTACACGCGGTTCGACCTGCGCCGCCGCATGCACCACATGGACGAGCTGCTGATCGGCGGGGTGCCCGCCATCCTGCTGGCCGACGGCCTGACGCCGCCGCAAGACCTCGTCGACCAATGCGACCAGCACCAGGTGCCGCTCCTGTCCACCCCGGTGGCCGCGGCCCAACTGATCGACCTGCTGCGCATCTACCTGGGCAAGAAGCTTGCGCCCACGACCACCGTGCACGGCGTCTTCCTGGACGTGCTGGGCCTGGGCGTGCTGATCACCGGCGAATCCGGCCTGGGCAAAAGCGAATTGGCGCTGGAACTGATTTCGCGCGGGCACGGCTTGGTAGCCGACGATGCCGTGGAGTTCTCGCGCACCGCGCCCAACATGATTGAAGGCCACTGCCCGCAGCTGCTGCAGAACCTGCTGGAAGTGCGCGGCCTGGGCCTGCTGGACATCCGCACCATCTTCGGCGAGACCTCGGTGCGCCGGAAGATGCGGCTGAAGCTGATCGTGCATCTGGTGCGCGCCACCGCGCAAGACAAGTTCGAACGCCTTCCCCTGCAGGACATCACGCAAGACATGCTCGGCCTGCCCGTGCGCAAGGTGATGCTGCAAGTGGCCGCCGGCCGCAACCTGGCGGTGCTGGTCGAAGCCGCCGTGCGCAACACGATACTCAAGCTGCGCGGCATCGATACGCTGGGCGAGTTCATGGAACGCCAGGCCATGGCGATCCTGCAAAGCAGCAAATGAACGCGCGTCGCCACGCGGCACCGTGAGCCTGTACGAAACCCTGGCCGCCGAGATCGCCAAATCGATCCGCGACGGCGTGATGCGCGTCGGCGACAAGCTGCCGTCCGTGCGCGACGCCTGCGCCGCGCGCGGCGTCAGCCCCTCCACCGTATTCCAGGCGTACTACCTGCTGGAGGCGCGCGGCCTGATCCGCGCCCAGCCGCGATCGGGCTACTACGTCCACGCCCCCGCCGAATCCTTGCCCCCTGAGCCCGGCGCGTCGAGCCCTGGCGGCGACTCCACTGAGCTTGCGATCAGTGAACGCATCTTCGACATCCTGGGTTCCGTGCGCAACCGCGACGTGACGCCACTGGGCTCCGCCTTCCCCTCGCCCCTGCTGTTTCCGCTGCCGCGGCTGGCGCAAGCGATGGCCGTGCACCTGAAACGCCACAACCCGCTGGATACCGTCGAAGACCTGAGCCCCGGCAATCCCGGCCTGCGGCGCCAGATCGCGTTGCGCTACCTGATCGGGGGCATCAATGTGCCCGCCAGCGACATCGTCGTGACCAACGGCGCGCTGGAGGCCTTGAACCTGTGCCTGCAGGCGGTCACGCAGCCGGGCGACACCGTGATCGTCGAGGCGCCCACGTTCTACGGCGCCTTGCAGGCGCTGGAACGGCTGGGGCTCAAGGCGCTGGAAGTGCCGACCCACCCCCGCACCGGCATCGACCTGGACGCGATGGACGCCGCCATCCAGCGGCATGCGCCTAAAGCATGCTGGCTGATGACGCAATTCCAGAACCCGCTGGGCAGCCTGATGCCCGACGACAAGAAACGGCAACTGGTCGAATTGCTGGCGCGCCACGACATCCCGCTGATCGAAGACGACGTCTACGGCGAACTGTATTTCGGCGCCGCGCGACCCGTGCCCGCCAAGGCCTACGACAAGCAGGGGCTGGTGCTGCACTGCTCGTCGTTCTCGAAGTGCCTGGCGCCCGGCTACCGCATCGGCTGGGCCAGTGCCGGCCGCTACGCGCAACGCGTCCAACGCCTGAAGCTGACATCCACCCTGTCCGCGTCCGGCCCCGCGCAAGGCGCGATCGCCGAGTACCTGGAACAAGGCGGCTACGACCGCCACCTGCGTCGCCTGCGCGAAACGCTGCAAACGCAGCAGGAACGCATGGCCGACGCGATTGCGCGCGAGTTTCCGGCCGGCACGCGCGTCACGCGTCCGCAAGGGGGATTCTTCCTGTGGTTGGAACTGCCCGCCGCGGTGGACGCGCTGGCCCTGCACCGCGACGCGCTGGCGCGCGGCATCAGCGTGGCGCCGGGCCCGATATTTTCCGCAAGCGGCCAGTTCGCCAGCGCCTTGCGCCTGAACTACGGCCATCCCTGGGACGCCGCCCACGACACTGCTATCCAGGTGCTGGGCGAACTGGCGCGGCAAGCCTGCGCGCGCGCCGCCCGGTCGGGCTAGCCCGGCGTCAGTTCAACGTCGATGCCGCCCGCGCCCGCTTGACCTCCAACGCGGTGACGCCACCGGCCTCGTTGCCCCAGCTATTGCGCAAGTAGGACACCAGCATGGCGATATCGTTGTCGTTCAGGACCTGCCCGAACGGCGGCATGCCGTGCGGCCGCGGATTGGCGGCGGTTGCCGGCGCATAGCCGCCGTCGAGCACCATGCGTATCACGTTGACCGGCGACGGCGCCGTGACCGTGGGGTTGCCCGCCAGCGCGGGCCAGGCGGTGCCGCTGCCCTCGCCCTTGGCCTGATGACATTGCGCGCATTGCTGTTCGTAGATCTTGCTGCCCAGCTCCATCGCGGCTGGCGCCGCCGCCACCTTCTGCCGCTGCGTGGAAGCCGGCGTGGCCGGCAACGACTTGATGTAGACGCCGATCGCCAGCGCGTCGTCGTCGGTCAGGTGCTGCGTGCTGCCCAGCACCACTTCGGCCATCGGGCCGCTGGCGCTGGAGTGCGCCGAAATGCCGGTCTTGAGCAAGGCCGCGATATCGGCCGCCGTCCAGCGGCCCATGCCCGTCTGCATGTCGTTGGTAAGCGGCGGCGCATACCAGTCCAGTACCGGAATGACGCCACCCGTCAGCGACTCCGACGAGCGCGTCGCGCCCAGGCTGTTGCGCGGGGTGTGGCAGGCGGCGCAATGCCCCAGGCCTTCCACCAGGTAGCGCCCGCGGTTCCATTGCACCGACTGGCCCGCATCGGGCTCTTGCACGCCCGGCTTGAAATACAGCGCGCGCCACGCGGCCAGCAAGGCGCGCTGGTCGTAGGGGAAGTCAAGTTCGGGCGGGCGGTTGGGCTGGCTGACGGGCGCCACGCTGCGCAGGTAGGCATAGAGCGCGTCGGCATCGGCGCGCGTGACGCGCGTGTATTCGGTGTACGGGAAGGCCGGATACAGCAACGTGCCGTCTTTGGACTTGCCGTTATGCAGCGCCTGCCAGAAGTCGTCGGCGGTCCAGGTGCCGATGCCCGTCTTGTCGTCGGGCGTGATGTTCGGCCCGTACACCGTGCCGAACGGCGTCGGGATGGGCGTGCCGCCGGCCAGCGCCTTGCCGCCCCGGCTGGTGTGGCAGGCCATGCAGTTGCCCGCCAGCGCCAGGTAGCGCCCGCGCTCGATCAGCGTGGAGGCGTCGGCCGAGGCCGCGGCTGGCCCGGTGCTGGTGTCATCGCGCGTGCCCAGCCAATACAGGCCGCCCGCGGTGACGGCCGCCGCCAGCAACACCACACCCAGGATTTTCTTCAGCAGTTTCATTGGGGCCCCCTATCAGCGTTGCGCCTGGCTGCCGCATTCGGCGGGCAGGCGTAGCGATCCGGCGGCCTCGGGCGCATAGGGCTCGACGACCGGTTGCGACGACAGCCACGCCGCCAGGGCGCCGATGTCGGTGGGGGTGAGTTTGTCGGCGATGTCCGCCATGCAGTCGGGCGCGGCAGCGCGGCGCAGGCCGTTCTTCCAGCTGCCGATCTGCGAGCCGATGTAGTCGCGGGGCAAGCCGAGCAAGCCCGGGATGGCCGGCATCAGGCCGCTGAGGGCTGCGCCATGACAGGACGCACAGGCAGGCAGGCCGCGGGCCGCGTCGCCGTGCAAGGCCAGCGTGCGGCCGGCTTCCATCGTGGCGCTGGAAACGGGCGCGCGCGTGGGCGCCGGATACGGCACGTGCTGTTCGGAGAAATACGCGGCCATCTCGCGCAGGTAGTCGTCGGGCAGGCCCGCCAGCAGATGCGCCATGGGGCGGTACTGGCGCCGGTCGTCGCGGAAATTCAGGAGTTGGTGATACAGGTATTCCTGCGGCTTGCCGGCCAGGCGCGGGTAGTAGCCGTCGGTGCCGGCCCGGCCCTGCGCCCCATGACAGGCCGTACAGGCCGCCACCCGGGCTGCCATGGAGTCGGGGCGCAACGTGTCTTGGGACGCCGGCTGCGCCAGCGCGGACGTTGTCATAAAGGCAACAACGGCCGTGGCCATCACGCGGAAAATCGCCCCAAACCGCGGCAGTGAAACACTACGAAAGGAAATGAGGGCTAACATCTAGGTCGAATTCCAATCCCCCGAAGCGCATGACGGCGGGGCGCGTAAGTGAATCGATCAAAGTATCCGGCCCCAAGCTTACGCCAGGGCAGTCGAAACGGTACAGGCGCAGATTCCCAGTTTACGGCCATATCAGATGCCATCCCGCCGGCATCGTCCTGGAAAAAGCGTGCCACAATCATGTCCATGTTGAAAGTCGTCCTTGTCACCGGCATCTCAGGCTCAGGCAAATCCGTTGCGCTGCGCATGCTCGAGGATGCGAGCTACACCTGCGTCGACAACCTGCCGGTCCGCTTCCTGACCGAGTTCATCGCCAACGCGCGCGACGACGGCCTGGAGCGCGTCGCCGTCGCCATCGACGTCCGGTCCCCGGGTGAATTGGCGGAACTGCCCGACGTGGTCACGGCCCTGCGCGCCATGGGCACCAGCCTGCGCGTGGTCTTCCTGGACGCCAACACTGCCACGCTGGTGCAGCGCTACTCCGAATCCCGCCGCCGCCATCCGCTGACCGACCGCCTCCAGCGCGGCGGCACCCCGCCGTCGCTGACCGATTGCATCGCGCTGGAGCGCGAACTGCTGGCGCCGCTGCGCGAGCAAGAGCATGTGATCGACACCTCGGACCTGACGCCCGGCCAATTGCGCGCCTGGGTCCGCGACCTGATCCAGGCTGACCGCGCACCGCTGGTGCTGACGTTCGAATCCTTCGCCTACAAGCGCGGTGTGCCCGGCGACGCCGATCTGGTGTTTGACGTGCGCTGCCTGCCCAACCCGCACTACGACCGCAACCTGCGTCCGCTGACCGGCCGCGACGAGCCCGTGGCCACCTGGCTGGCCGGGTACGAGCAGGTCGGGCAGATGATCGACGACATCGCCGGCTTCCTGAACCGCTGGCTGCCGCAATACACCCAAGACACCCGCAACTACCTCACCGTGGCGATCGGCTGCACCGGCGGCCAGCACCGCTCGGTCTACGTGGTCGAGCAGCTGGCGCTGCGCTTTGCCGACCACGATCCCCTGCTGGTGCGCCACCGCAACCAATTGCCCGTCGAATCCGCATGACCCTGTCCCGCCCGCTCCACCTGATCCTGATGCTGTTGCTGGCCATTGCCGTGGCCGGATGCTCTTCTACCGGTGGGCGCAAAAAGGGCGGCGGGTATTACAAGGACGACGGCCCGGACGCCAATCCCCCGTCCAACCTGGACCAGGTGCCCGACGCGGTGCCGCGCATCGAACCCTACGCCAGCGGCGCCAACCGGCCATACGTGGTGTTCGGCCAGCGTTATGTGCCCGACACCAGCGGCCAGCCGTACAAGCAGCGCGGCATCGCGTCCTGGTACGGCAAGAAGTTCCACGGCAATTCCACGTCCATCGGCGAGTCCTACGACATGTACGCCATGACGGCCGCCCACACGACGCTGCCGATCCCCAGCTATGCGCGCGTCACGAGCCTGGTCAACGGCAAGACGATCGTCGTGCGCGTGAACGACCGCGGGCCGTTCCATAGCGACCGGATCATGGATCTGTCGTATGTCGCCGCGTACAAGCTGGGCATCATCGGGCCGGGCAGCGGTCAGGTGGTGGTAGAGAGCATTCCCCAGGAAGAGATCCGGCGCCTGGCCTCGCAAGGCGCGCCGGCCGCGCCGGAACCCGCGTCGGCCACGGGCTCGATGCCGGTGATGGCGCCGGTGGCCGCCACGCCCGTCGCGCTGACGGCCGAGCCGCTGCCGGGCCC